>JAFSSE010000026.1 GCA_017445755.1 Bacteroidales bacterium
ACCGCTGAGGACATCTCCAAAGGATTGTCTTCTTTCAAGGTGTTGAATCCTGAGCTGCATATCTGCTCTCTCGAACCGTCTGTCAAGCTCGTTATCACCCTGACCATCACCAAGGGCCGCGGCTTCGTTCCGGCCGAGGAGATGAGGGATGAGAATACGCCGATCGGGACCATTCCCGTAGACGCCATTTATACGCCTATCCGCAAGGTCAACTGGACCGTTGAGAACTGGCGTGTCGAGCAGAAGACCGACTACGAGAAGCTGAACCTTGAAATCGTCACCGACGGCTCCATCAGCCCGAGCGCGGCGCTTCAGGACGCAGCCAACATCCTTATCTATCATTTCAAGCTCTTCACCGACGACAAGAAGATGACCCTCGAAACTACCATCGAGTCACCTTCCGGAAGTCTCGGACCTGAGGAACTCAATATGAAGCACCTTCTCCTGTCGAAGCTTTCGGACCAGGGGCTTTCCGTGCGCGCCTACAACTGCCTCAAGGCGGCCGACATCGAAACGTTCGCCGACCTTGTCAGCTATTCCCGCGCCGAGCTCATGAAGTTCCGCAATTTCGGCCGCAAGTCCCTCAATGAGATCGACCTGCTCCTCGAGAAGATGAAGCTTTCCTTCGGAATGGATGTTACCAAGTACAATATTGAACCCAAGAAAAAGAACGTTTAGCAATGAGACACAATAAAGCAGTCAATCATCTTGGACGCAAGAGCGGTCACCGCAAAGCGACGCTTGCCAACATGGCTTCCTCCCTTATCCTCAACAAGAGGATTGAGACGACTGTCGCGAAGGCAAAGGCCGTCAAGACCTATGCAGAGCCGCTTATCACCAAATCCAAGGAAGATACGACCCACTCCCGCCGCATCGTCTTCAGCTACCTGAAGGACAAGAAAGCGGTCTCCGAACTCTTCCGCACCATCGCTCCGAAGATCGCCGACCGTCCGGGTGGATACCTCCGTGTCCTCCACACCGGCTTCCGTAAGGGAGATGCAGCCGAGATGGCCCTCATCGAGTTTGTGGACTTCAACGAGGCCGCCCTCGCCTCTTCTGCAAAGAAGGAGAAGAAGACGACCCGCCGTAGCCGCGCCAAGAAGGCCGCCGAGGCCCCCGCAGCAGAAGCTCCCGCAGCAGAAGCTCCCGTAGCAGAAGCTCCTGCCGCCGAGGCACCCGCAGCCGAAGCGCCCGCGGCCGAGTAAAATTCCGGCCTGATACCGATTGAACAGGGTGGTTCCAAAGGGAGCCGCCCTGTTTGTTTTTCCACGGACTCCTTTACCTTTGAAAAATATATTTCCGACTTTCCGGTGAAAAGTGTATCTTTGTATCCCGTACGATACTAAACCCTATTTTTATGAAGTACGGATTCGACAGCGCCAAATACCTCAAGATTCAGTCAGAGCATATTAAGGAACGGATTTCCCGTTTCGGTGACAAGTTGTACATGGAAGTCGGTGGAAAGCTTTTCGACGACCTCCACGCCAGCCGGGTCCTGCCCGGTTTCGAACCGGATGTCAAGCTCCAGATGCTTATGCAGCTAAAGGACGAGCTTGAAGTCATTATCGTTATCAGCGCCGTTGATATCGAAAAGAACAAAATCCGGAGTGATATCGGAATAACCTATGACATGGACGTCCTGCGCCTCCGCGAAGAGTTCCTGAAGCGGGACCTGATGGTCACATCCGTCGTGATTACCCACTATACCGGCCAGACCGGAGCGGAGGTTTACCGTCAGCGGCTGGAGCATCTCGGGATCAAGGTCTATTACCACCATACGATTCCCGGTTACCCCCACGATGTCGCCCTCATCGACTCCGACGAGGGTTTCGGGAAAAACGATTTCGTCGAAACGACGCGGCCCCTTGTCGTCGTCACGGCCCCCGGCCCGGGAAGCGGCAAGATGGCCGTCTGCCTCAGCCAGCTGTACCAGGAGAACCAGAGGGGTGTAAAGGCCGGATATGCCAAGTTTGAGACCTTCCCGATCTGGAATGTCCCCCTGAAGCACCCGATCAACCTCGCGTACGAAGCCGCGACGGCGGATCTCGACGACGTGAACATGATAGACCCCTTCCACCTCGAGGCCTACGGGACCATGGCCGTGAACTACAACCGGGACATCGAGATTTTCCCGGTTATGGATGCGATTTTCAAGGGCATCTACGGCGAGAATCCCTACAAGTCCCCGACGGACATGGGCGTGAACATGATAGGATACTGTATCAGCGATGATGAAGTCTGCTCGGAAGCGGCCTTGAACGAGGTTATCCGTCGCTACTTCTCCGCCCTTTGCGACCTCGCAACTGCCCATGGCTCAGATTCTGAGGTTAACAAACTCACGCTTCTGATGAAGCAGGCGGGACTGGATTCATCTTATCGTCCCTGCATCGCTGCGGCGCGAGAGCGGAGGGATCGTTCCGGAGTCGCTTCGGCGGCCATCCAGTTGGAAGACGGCACCCTTATTTCCGCCGAGACCAGTCCGCTGCTGGGCCCCTCCGCAGCCCTTATCCTGAATGCCACGAAGCACCTTGCCGGGATTCCCCACAGCGTCAAGCTGATCCCGCAGAACATGATTGAGCCGATCCAGAAAACCAAGGTCTCCTATCTCCATGGCCATAATCCGCGCCTTCACACCGACGAAGTCCTGGTCGCAATCTCGATGCTGAGTCTCTTCGATGAGAACTGCAAAAAGGCCCTTGCAACCCTGCCGCTTCTGAAGGGATGCCAGGTCCACAGCACCGTCATGCTGAGCGAGGTGGACAAGAAAGTTTTCAAGAAACTCGGGGTGGGGCTGACCTGTGATCCGATGAGTAAATAAGCCCGCCCGGGTCCAACTTAAGGGAAAAATTCTTATATTTGTATTTTGCAATAAGATAACTAAACCGAAATGAAGAAAGTATCCCTGTTTTTAATGGCCGTCGCTGCGATAGTGGCCGCTTCCTGCACCGGAGGGGAGAAATATGCCTCGCGCGCGGAAAAGATTGTGGCTCAGATACATGATCCTTCTTCCAAGGATGTTATCGTCATCTCCCACCGCGGGGACTGGCGCAACTGGCCCGAAAATTCAATTCCTGCAATCGAGTCCGTCATCGCGATGGGCGTCGATGTCATGGAGCTTGACCTCAAGCTCACGAAGGACAGCGTCCTCGTGCTTAGCCATGACCGGACAATCGACCGCTGCACCAATGGAAAGGGCGCAGTCAGCGATTTTACGCTTGATTCCCTGAAGACGTTCCGGCTCAAAAGGGCCCATAACGTCGTTACGGATTCTCTCCACATTCCGACCCTCGAGGAGGCCCTTGCCGTCTGCAAGGACCGGATTGTCGTCAATGTGGACCAGGGATTCCAGTATTACGACCTCGTGCTCCAGATTACTGAGAAGCTGGGTGTGACCGACCAGATCCTTATCAAGGGCAAGAAGCCCGCCCGTTTCTGCGAGGAACTTTTCTCGAAAAACGAGCACAACATGATGTATATGCCGATTATCGACATCCAGAAGCCGAAGGGACGGGAACTTTTCGAGGAGTATCAGAAAGAGGGAATCGTCCCCCTCGCTTACGAGGTCTGCTGGCAGAGTCTTACTCCCGAGGTTGAGGACTGCTTCCGCAAGGTTGTCGAAAGCGGTTCCAAACTCTGGGTGAACACTATTTGGGGCTCTCTTTGCGGCAATCTCGACGATGACCGGGCCTATGTTGAAGGGACAGAGGTTTATGACAAGGTCCTTTCCTTCGGGACGACCATGATCCAGACCGACCGTCCGGAATTCCTGATTTCGTATCTGAGGAAGAAAGGACTCCATGACTGATATTTATTATTAACAAATTAACCAGTAATATGAACATTAACTCATTGTTCTACTTCGTGCCGGTGGCTTCCGTCATCGCGCTGTTTTTCGCCTGGTTCTTCTACCACCAGATGAAGAAAGAGAGCGAGGGAACTCCGACCATGAAGGAAATCGCACAGTATGTGCGTGAAGGCGCAATGGCCTATCTCAAGCAGCAGTACAAAGTCGTTATCATCGTGTTTATCGTCCTTGCGGCTATTTTCGCGGTGCTCGCTTATGGATTCGGTGTCCAGAACCCCTGGGTTCCGTTCGCCTTCCTGACCGGCGGTTTCTTCTCCGGTCTCGCCGGTTTCATCGGCATGAGGACGGCTACCTATGCTTCCGCACGTACCGCCAACGCAACCATGCGCAGTCTCAACTCGGGTTTGAAGATCGCCTTCCGTTCGGGTGCGGTCATGGGTCTCACCGTCGTGGGCCTCGGACTTCTCGATATTTCGCTCTGGTGGCTGATTCTCAATGCCTTCTATGACGCTTCCGTCAGCCAGAACCTTATCGTCATCACCACGACCATGCTGACCTTCGGCATGGGTGCTTCGACCCAGGCCCTCTTCGCCCGTGTCGGTGGCGGTATTTACACCAAGGCCGCTGATGTGGGTGCCGACATCGTCGGAAAGGTCGAGCAGGATATCCCTGAGGACGATCCCCGCAACCCTGCGACCATCGCGGACAACGTGGGTGACAACGTAGGTGACGTCGCCGGTATGGGCGCCGACCTCTACGAGTCCTACTGCGGTTCCATCCTCGCCACCATGGCCCTCGGCGCCTCCGCCTTCTTCGGAGACACGACCATGCAGATGAAGGCCATCATGGCCCCGATGCTCATCGCGGCCATCGGTGTCGTCCTTTCGATTCTCGGCATTTACGCCGTCCGGACGAAGGAAGGAGCTTCCCTGAAGGACCTCCTCGGTTCCCTTTCGAAGGGAACGAACCTCAGCGCAATCCTCATTGCGGTCTGCGCCTTCGGTGTATTCAAGCTCCTCGGTTTCTCCAACTGGTGGCAGCTCTCCCTCTCCGTGCTCTCCGGTCTTCTCGCCGGTGTGATTATCGGGAAGGTCACGGAGTATTACACCTCCCATTCCTACAAGCCGACCCAGAAGCTTGCTGAAAGCTCCCAGACAGGTCCTGCCACAGTCATTATCAACGGTATCGGCCTCGGCATGATTTCGACGGCCATTCCGGTTGTCACCATCGCCTGCGCGATTCTTCTCGCCTACGGCTTTGCAACGGGCTTCCAGTTCTCCACTGAAACCCTCAGCAACGGTCTCTACGGCATTTCCATCGCTGCTGTCGGTATGCTTTCAACCCTCGGCATCACTCTTGCGACCGACGCTTACGGCCCGATTGCCGACAACGCCGGCGGTAACGCCCAGATGTCCGAACTCGATCCTTCCGTACGTGAAAAGACCGATATCCTCGACTCCCTCGGCAACACTACGGCCGCTACCGGAAAGGGCTTTGCCATCGGTTCCGCCGCCCTTACCGCCCTCGCCCTCCTGGCTTCCTATATCGAAGAAATCAAGATCGGCCTCGGTCATATCGGAAAGAATGTAATCGAAGTCGGCGGCCAGAGCATTGAGACGGTCAAGGCCACCATTACCGACATCGTCAATTACTACGACATCTCCCTGATGAACCCGCTCGTTCTCGTCGGTATCTTCATCGGCGCGATGATGGCCTTCCTCTTCTGCGGTCTTACCATGAACGCAGTCGGTCGTGCGGCCGAAAAGATGGTCATCGAGGTCCGCCGCCAGTTCCGTGAGATTGCCGGTATCCTCGAAGGCAAGCAGCGTCCTGACTACACCTCCTGCGTCCGCATCTC
>JAFSSE010000027.1 GCA_017445755.1 Bacteroidales bacterium
ACGAGCGTCTCGGGCGGATACCTCAGAAGGCTCTCCCGGAATTCTTCCGGATGCTGCTTAAAGCGATTTCTCACATCGGACTTCAAAAGGTCAATATAAACCGCCTTGGGAAAGCGCTCTTTCAAAAGGGTTGATTTCCCTGTCTGACGGCCGCCAAAGAGGAACATTGCCTCATCCAGCCGGTTCTCTATGTCGAATATCCTATGGTACATAATAGCACTAAATTTCCTCAAACAGATTGCGGATTTTCCAAGAATATCCGCAACGACAATGCGAATATACGTGCAAATCGAGAGAAAAGCAAATTTATTTTGCTTTTCCGAGATGCAGCCGTAAATGCCCACGCAGAGGGAATTTAACAAAGTTTATTTGAATACCAAAATCTTTGCAAGGTTTACTGACCTGTTCCGACCGGGGATGGGGTCGAATTTCCTTCGGGGGTTTGGAATGTCAATCGCGCCATGAGTCGAGAACGCACGCGTGCAAATTTGTGGAATTTGGATATGGCAAAAGGACGAAAAAGAACATCGGATGCAAATAAGCGGCTCCGGGGAACCGACCAGCCCTGCCGGATGGATGGCGAGCTGGTGCAGCTGGCTGTCAAGCGCTACTACAAAGACCTTCTGGATGCGCTGGACAAGGGGTAGGCTCGACCTCTCCAATGTGTCCGATATCACTGCCTTTGTGCTCATCTTCCACGAGAACGACCTGTTCCAGCTGCTGCCGTTCTTCTGGATTCCAGAGGAAAAGATGCTGGAGAAAATCAGGAAGAAGAACATCAACTACGATCGCTGGAACTCCAGCCAGACCATTATCGATCTGCAGAACGAGGGCATGGAGTGTAATCCTTTCGGGCAGGGGTACGGCTCAATGGGTGCGCCCACAAAGGAGTTCGAGAAGCTGGTGCTCACCGAGAAGATTGAACACTTCGGGAATCCGGTGCTGCGCTGGATGCTGGCATCGACCGTGGTCAAGACAGATCCGGCCGGGAACATCAAGCCGGACAAGGAGAAGTCCGTCCAGAAGATTGACGGCATCGTGGCCGGAATCATGGCGCTGGGAGAATGGATGACAGCCCAAGGAGACGAGGATGCCTACGAGATGCTGGAGGAGCAGGTGGAGCGCATCACCGGGGCCAGAATGTACTCCGAATACCACTCGTTCCGGAGAGGATTCCTGCGGTGGAAAACGAAAAAACGCTCACCGGAGTGAGCGCTTTCGATTATTCTGCAGGAGAGAAGTCATCCTTCCCGACTCCGCAAAGCGGGCAAACCCAATCTGCGGGGATGTCCTCAAAGGATGTTCCGGGGGCAATGCCACTGTCCGGATCGCCAACTGCGGGATCGTATTCATACCCGCAGACATTGCATACATACTTTTTCATATGGCAGATTATTTAGCAGGTTCCCATTTGCAGCGCACCGGAGATACGATGGCGCCTTCTTTCTTAAGTTCGGCAAACGCCTTGTCCACTTCCTTGCGGTCGGCATTTAGGGCCTTGGTAACATCTCCTGCGGAGACGGGTTTGCCAGCTTCGCGCATGGCTTTGAGTACTTGTTCTTTCATGAAAATTGGGTATTAATTCAACGTTTCTACAAAGATACTACATTTTTCAATAGTGCGACAATGTCTCTCTTGAAAGCGAGCCGCACCGATTAGCTTTGCACCGTTGGTTATTAAGGGCTGCGCCCTCCGACGCCTGCGGCCATCGCCAATCCCTCACTCACCGGGATTTCGTCGGGCTGCGCCCACCCTGCTGACTGCGACATTCCTTCGGAGGATGTTGCGCTTCTCCGTTCGATTGCTGAAAGCATAGTTCTCGGAGGGAATTACAAGATCAGGTAATGAAAGAGAGCTGGCGTTTTTTCAAGTTTGTGCTTTCGGGGGCAATTTCCTTGCGGAGAATCTCCACTGGAATGAATACCTGGTAACGGGTTTGAATATGCTTCTTAACGTCGTCACGGAGTTCCTCTGGCAGAGGTTCGTTGTGTTCAGGAATCAGATAGATACGGCGGTGTAGATGTTTTTTGGGGGGAGATCATTTTCGTGACCTCACGAAAATGATTCTGATACATCTCAGTTGCCGAAAACAGGACATCCTTACTTTTTTTCGGCAATTATTCTTATATTTGCCCGTACAATATCCAACAAGAGTATTGTAAACATATTTATATAGCGTTTGCTATTTATTCGGTACTTCAGAAACGTAGGAAATTTCTAAGCAATGGCCGGGTAAGTCAGTAAACGTCTGCGCTTTGCGTGGACGGACTTATTCATCATTGCGGTCTCCTACGGCCCTGAAGTGTGAATTTAGAACGTTCACGCTTTTTTTGTGGCTGTATGGAACCGCTGACCGGGAAAGACGCATTCGCATAATGAAAGCGCAGGATGGACACCCAAATCAAGTCCAAGGAGAGGGTGTCGGCTCACGGCGAGGTGTTCACCAACCCTCGCGAAGTGAACGCGATGCTCGACCTTGTAAAGCCGGAGACGGAGCGGCTCGACTCCCGTTTCCTGGAGCCTGCTTGCGGTGACGGAAACTTCCTTATAGAAATACTCCGCCGGAAACTCGCTGTCTGCGAGGTCCGGGTCAAATCCAGGCAGTACACCCAGCTCCAATACGAAGAGAATGCCGTTCTGGCAGTAACGAGCATCTATGGAATAGAACTGCTGCCAGACAACGCCGCCGCTTGCCGGCAGCGTCTTCTGGACTACTTTACAGAGCAGTACCAATCACTTTTTAAATCCAAATGCAAGGACGCCTGCATCGAGGCGGTCCGCTATATCCTTTCCAAGAACATCATCCTCGGAGATGCCCTTACCTACAGGCGTGTGGACGGCTCCGGAGAGTGGATTCATATCTGCGAATGGAGCCCCGTCGGGAACGGGAAGTTCAACCGACGGGACTACGAATTCTCTTACCTGATAGGTGAATACGAAAGCGACGGGCTCTTTTCCGACCTTCCGGCCCAGACATTCCCTCCAGTCCATTTCCTCAAGATAAATGCTGCTGCCTATGGTGAACAGTAATTACAATCCGGATGTCCTCAACTGCATTGCCAACCTGAGCAATGACGAGGTCTTTACCCCGCCTGAGTTAGCGAACAAGGTGCTGGATTTGTTGCCGCAAGACCTTTTCAAGAGCCCTGACACCAAGTTTCTGGATCCATTTTCCAAGAGTGGAGTTTTCCTTCGGGAAATCGTTAAACGGCTGGACCGGGGTCTGGAGAGCCAGATGCTCGACAGGCAGCTTCGCATAGACCATATTCTTCACAACCAGGTGTTTGGCATTGCCATTACCGAGTTGACGTCATACTTGTCTCGCCGGTCTCTTTACTGTTCCAAGCACGCCAACGGAAAATATAGCGTATCACATTTCGATACAGAGAGTGGCAACATACTCTATGATTCATGGAAGCATTCATGGGAAAACGGAAAATGTAAATACTGTGGAGCAAGTCAAAAGGTTTTCGAACGAGATGATGCTTCAGAACAGTATGCTTATCAATTTATACACACGACTTCTCCTCAATCATTCTTCAAGATGAAATTTGACGTAGTATTAGGCAATCCACCTTATCAAATGGTTACAGCCGGAAGCGTGGAATCCCAATCGACTCCTATTTATAATAAGTTTGTTGAGCAGGCCATAAAGCTGGCGCCCAGGTATTTATGTATGATTATTCCTGCCCGTTGGTTAAATGGAGGATTTGGCTTGGATAAGTTTAGAAGTGATATGCTTCACGACGGCAGGATACGAGTCTTACACGATTATCTCGACTCGGAAGAATGCTTTCCTGGGATTGACATATCTGGTGGAGTATGCTATTTTCTTTGGGATAAAGATTATTCTGGAAACTGCGAAGTGTTTACCCATAGGAACAGAACGGTCACAAAAGCAATCCGCCCCCTCTTGGAGAAAGGGCTAGATACTTTTATCCGCAGAACGAAGCGGTCGGCATATTAAAGAAAGTTCTCGCTCATAAAGAAAAAAGTTTTGAGCAACTGGTCAGCCCTCGTGACCCATATGGACTTAACTACTACGAAAATGGCGTTGAAAAAATGTTCAAGCTTATGTCAAAGACGCCATCAGATAATAGCGTCGGTATTTATTATTTTGGCTGGCTTAAGGATGGTATACAATATACAGACAGAAAGTACATAACGACAAATTTCAGTTCGGTTGACAAGTACAAGGTGATGATTAGTAAAGCATATGGAGAGAGAGGAGACTATCCGTATTTTGTTATTGGTAAACCTTTCGTGGCAAAGCCGGGGACTATCTGCAATATGACATATTTGACAATTGGAGAATATAACGATGAGCAAACCGCACTAAACGTTGCCTCGTATATGCGAACGAAGTTCTTTAGATATTTTGTGAATATGATGAAGAACACTCAAAATGCGTATAAAAAAGTGTATTCTCTGGTCCCTATTCAAGATTTCTCCCATTCGTGGACCGATGATTCGCTATACAAGAAGTATAACCTTACTGAGGAAGAAATCGCATTTATCGAATCCATGATTCGACCAATGGAATAGAATAACAACCAACGATCTTTGAACTATTGGCAGAAAGAAAAAGGGAGAGCCGAAACTCTCCCCTGCAAATCACAGGGACGGAAGAAGACTACCTTTATCGGGTACCAATCCGGACAGATACTACATCAGCATCCCAACTGCGTCTGTAGTAAGACCGGACCTTTACGCTCCTGCCGTTCTGGATTCTTGTATAGGAATCGACGCGGACAAGAGAAGGCACTCTCACTTCGACCTGAAGTTTCGTGCCAGCGGGTAAAATGCCGTTTCTTTTCATTAACGTGTTATCTAGAGCTTGTGAAACGCATTCCGGCGGTTGCAAACTACACCCTGTGACTGGCTATAAGTCTGTTGGAGAAAAAAACAGGTATCTCAGTTGGGACGGGATACCTGTTAATTTGCTCTAGCGTCAACATTAATGACAATGCAAATGTACCATTATTTTCTGAATCAGCAAATCTTTCCTGTCAATAATTCAAAGATCATACAAGATTTTTTTATGGCAACACAAGACCTACTCCGGGAAAAAATCGCCGAAACCCCGACCATCTACGCCTACGAACACATAGGTGTACCCGGCCATAAAGGTTGGTTGAAGGTAGGATACACTACCCGCGACGTGGAGACCCGCGTCCGGGAGCAGAACCTGACCGGCAACATCCAGTACCGTGTCGTTTTGAAGCGTCCCGCTATGCGCAAGGATGGATCCTCCTTCAACGACAAACTGGTCCACCGCATCCTGCGGAAAGACCATATCCGCAATCCGGAGGGTGAATGGTTCGTCTGTGATATCAAAAAAGTAGAACAGGCCATAGCCACCGCCGTGGCCGGGAAGGACAAGATGATAGACCGAATCTATGACTTCCCGATGCGCCCCGAGCAGAAACGTGCTGTCGAAAAGACATCTTCTTATTTTGAGGCGTTCAAGAAAGACCCTTCTAACCGCGGATTCATCCCGCATTTCCTGTGGAATGCCAAAATGCGCTTCGGTAAGACCTTCACCACCTACCAGCTCGCTCTCAAAATGGGCTGGAAGAAGGTGCTGGTACTCACCTTCAAACCCGCCGTCAAGACGGCTTGGGAAGAGGATTTGCTTACCCATAAGGATTTTGAGGGATGGCAGTTCTGCCAGAAACAGGAGGATCGTGAATTCAACTACGTGAATGAACGCAAACCCTTTGTGTGCTTCGCCTCCTTCCAGGACGTCTTGGGCAAGAATGACGCCGGTGGTATCAAGGCCACAAACAAGTGGATCCAGACAGTAAACTGGGACTGTATCGTCCTGGACGAATACCACTATGGTGCCTGGGGCAAGAACGCCAAGAACTACTATGATAAGAAAGACCCGGCTCTGAGACGGGCTGAAGAAGTGGGTGAGATCATTACCGAGGACGCCGACAACGTCCGCGAGTTGGAGGCCCGCGAGATGTATGATGAGGGTTTGATGCCGCTACGCACTGGCGCTTATCTATACCTTTCCGGGACGCCTTTCCGCGCCATCTCCACTGGCGAATTCATTGAGGAGCAGATATACAATTGGACCTACTCAGACGAACAGGCAGCTAAGGAGACCTGGCATGGAGACAAGAATCCCTATGCCCAGTTGCCCAAAATGGTAATGCTTACCTACCAGATGCCTGACAGTATCCGGGAGATTGCATCTCAGGGGGAATTCGACGAGTTTGACCTGAATGAATTCTTCCGGGCGGAAGATGACTACTTCCTGCATGAGGAGTATGTCCAGAAATGGCTTGACTTAATCCGTGGTGCCTACACGGAAAACATCGTCACGGAATTGAAACTTGGCACAGAGAAACCGCCGATGCCTTTCTCCGATGCCCGTTTGCTCAGCTACCTACAGCACACCTATTGGTTCTTGCCGTCCGTGGCTGCATGCCGTGCTATGGCAAAATTACTGAAGAAGCGATCCAACCGCTTCTATGACGAATACAAGGTGATTGTAGCCGCCGGTAACGAGGCGGGGATGGGAGCGCAGGCCGTGGAGCCGGTATATAATGCGATGGAAGACCCGCAGCAGACCAAGACCATCACCCTTTCCTGCGGCAAACTCTCTACAGGCGTTACCGTGAAGCCTTGGACCGGCATTATGATGCTTCGAAATACCACTTCGCCGGGAACCTATTTCCAGGCCGCCTTCCGCGTCCAGTCACCCTGGACCACCAAAGACGAATCCGGCGAAGAAGTTATTCTCAAGCCACTCTGCTACGTCTTTGACTTCGCTCCCAACCGTGCGCTCCGCCAAGTTCAAGAATACAGTTGCCAACTCAACGTCCATGAATCCAATCCGGAGAAGAAGGTAGAACAGTTCATAAAGTTCCTGCCTATCCTTGCGTATGACGGCTCCTCGATGAAGGAAATTGACGCCGCTGGCGTGCTGGATATGGCTATGAGCGGCACCACCGCGACGCTCCTTGCCCGCCGCTGGGAAAGCGCTGTCCTGGTCAATGTTGACAACGCCACTCTACAGCGCCTGATGAACAACCCCGAGGCGATGAAGGCCCTGATGAGCATAGAGGGCTTCCGTAACCTCAACTCCGACATTGAGACAATTATCAATAAGTCTGAGCACGTTAAGAACACCAAAAAGGAGAAGGGTGATGACCTGACGCAGAAGGAAAAGAAACAGCTCACCGAGGAGGAGAAGGAGTACAAGAGCAAGAGGAAAGAGATTCAGGAAAAACTCATTAAGTTCGCCACCCGAATCCCGGTATTCATGTATCTCACGGATTACCGCGAATATTGCCTCAAGGATGTTATCGAACAACTGGAACCGGAACTATTCAGAAAGGTTACCGGCCTCACGCTCAAGGATTTCAGCTTACTGCTTAGCTTGGGAGTGTTCAACAGCGAATCGATGAACGATGCCGTCTATAAATTCAAGCGCTATGAAGACTCCTCTCTGGAGTACACAGGCATCGATAAACACACCGGCACCGTCATCGGACTTTGGGACACCGCGATTGACACGGCTCATCAACCAGGACAGTATGTTCAAGAAGAACCTGAAGAAGAAACACCTGAGCAAGTCGGTTATGACGAAGTTGACCCTTGGGAGCGCTTACAGGTTGGTGACATTGTTGTTCACAAGAGCATTGGCCCCGGCGAAGTGATGTCTCTCGATGACAAATACATCATTATCAAATTTCTTGACCGCGAATCCAAATTCCTATATCCCAGCGCTTTCGAAAAAGGATACCTGTCAGTGGAATAAAAAAGCGTTATTTCATTTAATGCCGCAATAATTGATAAGTTATTGCGAAACCGATTAAAGAGCCCCCGGTTCTTACCGGTGAAGATGCGTACGGTTTTGAAGAAGACGCGCGCAAGGATCCCTCACTCACCTTCGGGATTTGGCTTCGCTTCGCTCGCCACATCCCTGCCCGCCTGCGGCCATCGCCAATCCCTCACTCACCTTCGGGATTTCGTCGGGCTGCGCCGCTAATCCCTCACTCACCTTCGGGATTTCGTCGGGCTGCGCCGCTAATCCCTCACTCACCTTCGGGATTTGTCCGGCCTATGGCCGTCCACATCCCTGCCCGCCTGCGGCGGGCTTTGCAAACCGGCATCAAAAAAGCGCATTAGAGCAAGCTCTATGCGCTTTTTTGCTACCGCTTTGCGGTGAGTGAGGGATTCGAACCCCCGGTACGTTGCCGTACACCTGTTTTCGAGGCAGGCTCCTTCAACCACTCGGACAACTCACCCTTTTGAAATGCAAAGGTAGTAAACTTTTTTTGTTTCTGTCCCAAAATAAGGGAAAAAGAATTTTAAAATAATTTAAAAAATAGTTATAAATAGGGATGCAAGTGGCAAATAATTTGCAGCGGATTTATCCGGTTTTTTGCGTGTGGGAGGAGTATTCGGAATTATGAAATTTTTTTATTAAATTTGCGCGGCTTTAGAAAGTAATGTATAACATTTAAAATACTGATTTAATTTATGGCACAAATTGATCTGACCAAGTACGGCATCAAGGGTGTGAAGGAAGTTCTTTACAACCCGACCTATGAGGTTCTTTACAACGAAGAGACGAAACCCGGTCTCGAGGGCTTTGACAAGGGACAGGTGACCGAGCTCGGTGCTATTAACGTCATGACAGGTATCTTTACCGGACGTTCTCCTAAGGACAAGTATATCGTCTATGACAAGACCACCAAGGAAGGTGCTCCCGGTGAGGTCTGGTGGACGACGGAAGGTTATCCGAATGACAACCACAAGATGAGCGAGAAGACCTGGAAAGTGGTTAAGAAACTCGCCCAGAAGCAGCTTTCCGGAAAACGCCTCTTTGTCGTCGACGGATTCTGCGGAACCCACAAGGACACCCGTATGAAGGTCCGTTTCATCGTCGAGGTTGCATGGCAGGCCCATTTCGTGACCAATATGTTCATCCGTCCTAAGACCCAGGCCGAATTCGACCAGGAGCCGGACTTCGTGGTCTACTGCGCTTCCAAGGCGAAGGTTGAGAACTACAAGGAACTCGGCCTCAGGAGTGATACCTGCGTTGCGTTCAATGTAACCTCCAAGGAGCAGGTCATCCTCAATACCTGGTACGGCGGCGAGATGAAGAAGGGTATGTTCTCCATGATGAACTACTTCCTCCCGCTTAAGGGCATGGCTTCCATGCACTGCTCGGCCAATACCGACATGAACGGCGAGAACACCGCCATCTTCTTCGGCCTCTCCGGAACCGGCAAGACCACCCTTTCCACAGATCCGAAGCGTCTTCTGATCGGTGACGACGAGCACGGCTGGGACAACAAGGGCGTATTCAACCTCGAAGGCGGTTGCTATGCCAAGGTCATCAAGCTTGACAAGGAGTCCGAACCCGATATCTACAATGCCATCCGTCGCGACGCCCTCCTCGAGAACGTTACCGTTGACAAGAACGGTAAGATTGACTTCAACGACAAGAGCGTTACCGAGAATACCCGTGTCTCCTACCCGATCTATCATATCGAAAAGATCGTTCGTCCGGAGTCCCAGGGCCCTGCCGCAAAGCAGGTTATCTTCCTCTCCGCGGATGCCTTCGGCGTTCTTCCTCCGGTATCCATCCTGACTCCCGAGCAGACGAAGTACTACTTCCTCTCCGGCTTCACGGCCAAGCTTGCCGGTACCGAGCGTGGAATTACTGAGCCGACCCCGACCTTCTCCGCCTGCTTCGGCCAGGCCTTCCTTGAGCTCCACCCGACCAAGTACGCCGAGGAGCTTGTCAAGAAGATGAAGAAGAGCGGCGCCAAGGCCTACCTCGTAAATACCGGTTGGAACGGTACCGGAAAGCGTATCTCGATCCGTGACACCCGCGGTATCATTGACGCTATCCTCAACCACTCCATCGACGAGGCCCCGACCAAGAAGATCCCGTATTTCGACTTCGAGGTTCCGACCGCACTCGAGGGTGTGGATCCCGCAATCCTTGATCCTCGCGACACTTATGCAGATCCTGCACAGTGGGAAGAGAAGGCGAAGGACCTTGCGGCCCGCTTCATCAAGAACTTCCACAAGTACGAGTCAAACAAGGCCGGAAAGGCCCTTGTAAAGGCCGGCCCGAAGCTCTAATTCGCTTCAATATTAAAAAGTCATCCTGCCCGTTTATGGGTAGGATGATTTTTTTATTTATTCGTCAGCCCTTTATGGTAAGCCCGTCGAAGGCGGGAAGGACGGAAGATCTGATATGGCGTTTGCGGCAGAGTTCTTTCAGTTCGGCGGAGAAGCTCCGGTGCGGAGGAAAAGAGTGACTCAGGTGGGTGAGCCATGTGTGGGCGGCGCCGACCCTGTCGGCAAGCTCGAGCGCTTCATCCAGTGAAAAATGGGAATGGTGCGGGTGGTAACCGACGGTGTTGAGGGTCAGATGCTCCAGACCTTGAAGCTTTTCCATTTCTTCTTCCGGGAGCATGCTCATGTCTGTTATGTAGGCGATATCCCCAAACCGGAAGCCCAGGACCGGCATTTTGTCATGGTAGCCCCGGATGGGGATTATGTTCGCATTCTCATGCGGGGCGGGGGAGACCGCATTGTCGGAAGGGACGAGGGTTCCGTCCGGCTTACGGTAGAAATACCCGACGTCATGGACCCACTCCAGATCGCCGGTTTCACCCGTTGGATCTACCCGGAAGGGGCGTTCGTCTATGAGGTGGACATGCCACTCCGGGGCTCCGGGGTACTTGTGGTCCGCAAAGGCGTAGGCGTAATCGTTTTTCAGGGTTTTCAGGACCGGTTCCTCGCAATAAATCTCGGCGGCTTTCCGGTCGATATAGTTGAGGGAGCGGACGTCGTCAAGCCCCCCTGTATGATCCTTGTGATTGTGGGTGAGGAGAATGGCGTCAAGGTGGGAGACACCCTCCCGGAGCATTTGCATCCGGAAATCGGGGCCCGCATCGACGAGGATGGTCATACCCTGGTATTTAACGAGGGCGGACGAGCGGAGGCGTTTGTCTTTCGGGGAGGAGGACTGGCACACCTCGCACTGGCAGCCGATAATCGGGACGCCCTGGGAAGTTCCGGTTCCGAGAAAAGTCAGTTCTGTCATAAGGTAATCTCCTCAAGGGTATTGACAAGGGCGGGGTCATAAGGACGTTCCACCCTGATATAGTTTCCCGTGTATCCGCCCATGATACCGTCTTTTTCGCTGGACTCCCAGAGAACCGTTTCGCGGATTCCCCGGTTGGCCTCAATGAACTCGGCATGGAGTCGGCCGGAGAGCTCTTCAAGTCGGGCTACGCGCTCGGTTTTAATGGAGTCGCGGACCTGGTCCGGCATTTTTGCGGCCCGCGTTCCGGGTCTTGGGGAAAACGGAAAGACATGGAGGAAGGCCGGATGGATCCTCTCTTCGAGGAAGCGGCAGGATTCTTCGAAAAGCTCATCGGTTTCGCCAGGGAGCCCGGCAATTACGTCAATTCCGAAAAAGACCTTCGGCTTCCCGGGTGCTTCCATCTTTTCTCGGATCCGGTCTATCCGGGAGGCGAAAAGGGCTGTGTCATAACGGCGTCCCACCTTTTTCAGCATCATGTCCGTGCCGACCTGGAGGGGAATGTGGAAGTGGGGCTGGAATTTGGTCCCGGAGGCAATCCAGTCGATGATTTCATCGGTGAGAAGGTTCGGCTCTATCGATGAAATCCGGTACCGGTCGATTCCCTCTACCTCGTTCAGGGTCTTCAGAAGGTCCAGGAAGGACTCCCCGGTACTGCGGCCGAAATCTCCGGTGTTGACACCAGTGAGAACAACCTCCCGGATACCGTTGGCGGCGATTTCTTCGGCGCTTCGCCGGCACTCGCAAATCGGCAGGTTCCGGCTCCGCCCTCTCGCGAAAGGAACGGTACAGTAGGCGCAGAAATTATCGCAGCCGTCCTGGACCTTCAGGAAGGAACGGGTGCGTTCCCCTGAGGAATAGGCGGGAAGAATGGGCTCCCAGGTTTTGTCCGGTACAGGGTTTCCGAAGGCGGCCTCAAGAAGGTCCGGGACTATCCTGGCTTTCTCATTCGCCCCATAAACGGCATAGACCCCTTCTATTGCCATTATTTCCTCTTTTTTCAGTTCGGCATAACAGCCGGTTACGATTATCCTGGCTTTGGGAGCGGTCTTATGGGCCCTCCGGATGAAGCCGCGGGATTTCTGCTCGGCATGGGTGGTGACGGCGCAGGTATTTACAAGGTAGTAATCGGCCTCGCTGCTCCAGGGAACGATTTCGAAACCGCCCTTTGCGAGCCCTCTTTCGTAGGTTGAGGTCTCCGCATAATTGAGCTTGCAGCCGAGGGTTGTCAGTGCTATTTTCATGACTGCGCGAGAAGGAGGAAGACGCAGGGACGTTTCCCGATAATGAGGTTCTCCTTTTTCCATGAGCCGATGGACCGGGTTTTAAGGAATGCGTCCGGCATGGTCAGGTTTGCTGCGACCGTAAGAAGGGTCTTCGGGCTGCAGCAGCGGAGAAGGTCCTTAAACATCGCGTCGTTGCGGTAGGGGGTCTCGATGAAAATCTGGGTCTGGGAGAGCGTGGCGGAAGATTTTTCTATTTTCCGGATGGCCGCCGCACGCTCTTCCGGCTTTACCGGAAGGTAGCCGTGAAAGGCGAAGGACTGACCGTTCAGTCCGGATCCCATCAGGGCAAGCATCAGGGAGGAAGGCCCGACGAGGGGAACGACTTCTATCCCGTTCCGATGGCAGAGGTCCACCAGGCGGGCTCCCGGATCGGCGACAGCGGGTAGTCCGGCCTCGCTTATGAGACCGACATCTCCCTTGCTGAAAAGAGGGAGGAGGGCCTCGGTCTCGGCTTCGGAGGTATGCTCGTTGAGTTCATGGAATTCCAGCTCCTGGATATGGCCTTTCAGCCCTATCCGGGAGAGGTATCGGCGGGCCGTCCGCGTTTCTTCCACGACGAAGGTACTTAGTCCACGGGCTGTTTCGAGGACGTATCCGGGAATTACTTCCGCGGGTTCGTTGTCCCCGAGAGGGGCTGGGATGAGGTATAGTCTGCTCATTGTGAAATCACGTTTTTAACGGTTCCCGTCGAATCGACCTGGATTGTGATCTTCCCTTCGGGAGTCTCCTGGTCACGGTTTCTGCGGGAGCGGAAGAGGTTCCGGAAGAACTCCTTGAAGGTGTTGAATTCCCGCTGGATAGAGAAGCCGACACCGTTTCGCTGGCTGTTGTCGAGGTAGCTCGTATATTGGTCTGCAGAGTGGGAGAAGGCCTTCAGGCGGAAGGTGCCGCCCTTGTCAATCTTATACTCCACGTCTATGTCCCCGACAACGTCCTCCGTCGCCGTCCCGGCCGCCGTAGTCCGGTTCCCTATGTTTCCGTTCACTACAATCCTGTTGTTGAACAGCTGGGTGGAAAGGGCGACGTCAAAGAGGGAAGAGCCGCTCTCGGTTTCACTGTAGTTGAGTCCGAGGTCCAGCGGAATCTCCAGCATGTCCATGATATTGTTCAGCTGCCCGGCCATGATATTCGAGACATTGCTGTAAAGCATGTCGGAGGAGGTGTTTATGATACCGGACTCCTCGTCCGGCAGGAAATTGCCGGCTATCAGCAGGTAGATGAACTGTTTCTGGATCTTGTCTTCGGTGTTGAGGGCCGTCCTTACGATGGACTGGGTGCTCGGGTCGAGGTCCGGGATGTCAATGCTGAAGGAAATCTGGGGATTGCTCAGCTTGTCGGTGATATTTACCCCGCACTCGACGGTTCGGCGGGTCGTAGCGGCGTTTTCATCGGAGATGAGATTCGCCAGCGAGGTCTTCAGGGTATAGAGGGCGTCGATGTCGAGTTCCGTGTCCATTAGTCCTCCGTTGAAACGCAGGGAACTGCCGTTTTGGATTGTCATGTTCCTGGAAACCAGCCCCATGGCGGAGACGTTGAGGTTTCCGGAGGTAATTCCGTAGTCGCCGTTGATGGTGAACAGTCCTTCGGGAGTGCGGCTTTCGAGGACGATGTCGCCGTTACCCTGGGCCGAAATCGTATTGCCCGTTCCGGCTCCGAGATCTAGATAGACAGTCGCATCCGGGGTTGCCTCGATTCCAACCCGCACCGTGAAGCGGCCGACTTTCTGACCGACCGAGGTGATCTTTGCGACCATGGCCTCATAAGGGTCTTCGATCTCCTCCTCTGTCGGCTGCCAGAAGGTCAGGATATCGGACGCGCCGCTGCTCTTGGTGCCGCTCAGGGGGATGTGGATATTGCCGTCCTTGACGGTCCTGGCGTTTATCGAGAGCAGGATGTCGTCGAAGGGCCCTTTTATGGATACGGCTCCGTCGGCGTAGAGTTTCCCGAAGAATGGACGTTTTTCGGCTACGCTTCCGAGGTCTATAGCCAGGAGGTTGTGGATACCCGTTATGTCGATATCGAGGGCGGGGACTCCTGCGAAGGAGATTCCACCGCCGAGGACGCCTCTGCCGTCGATACCGTCGGAGACGGCGTCGTCGAGGAAGCGGAGTCCGCTGCGGTCGAGGGATACGGGTCCGTTCACAAGGTAAGTTACACCGGTATAGTCGATTCCGATTCTTCCGTCGCGTATTTCAAGGGACTCGCTCCCGAGTTTCAGGGAGTCGAGCGTTCCGCCGGCGTGGACCCTCCCGCTGAGCTCTCCGTCGAATTCCGAGAAGACATCCTTCAGCATCGGGGCGGCATAGCCGAGCCGGAAGGCGTTGAGGGAGGCGTCGGCAGATATTTCCCGGGTCGAGGGCTTCAGGAAGCCGTCCACCCTGATATTGGTCGTATCGGAAAACTCATTTCCGACTATGAGGTCGAAGCGTTCCGCCGCCTCGTTCCATGCGCTTTCAAGGTGAAGAGTCCCCAGCGGAATGCCGCCAAGGGCGGATTCATCGGCAGAGAGGGAGGCGAGGAGGCCAATGTTCGGTTTTGTGGGGGAGGTCAGGAGGGCTGAGCCGGAGGCGAGACCCCTGAGATCCAAATCCTTCCCGAGGAGGGAGTTAAGGACCGAGATGTCGAATTTTTGTACGCCGAGGGTCAGGGTATCTGTCCTGGAAGGGGAAATTCCTCCGTCGAGGGTCAGCAGCTGGCCGTTGTTCGAAGCGTGGAAGTTGTTTACGTGGACATCTCCTCCACGGATGGAGCACTCGTCGGACTGTAAGGTCCAGAGCTCTTTCTGGAAGCGGATAACTGAAGGCAGGGCCTGGGCGGTCAGTATGAGGTCCTTATTCCGGTCGCGGGCGATGCCTCCGCTCAGCCGGATGTCTCCCATCTGGTCCGGACTGTTTCCATAGCTTACCCCGGCTTCGATATTGTCGTCGTCGGCAAAGATGCTTCCCTTTCCGTTCTTGACCCGGATATCTCCAATGCTGATTTCAGAACATGTAAAGGCCCCTTCCAGGGCGGTTCCCTCATTGGTTATAGATATGTCGATGTCCTTCAGGTATTTGTCGTGGAAAGCCAGCCGCTGGGATGCGATGCGTCCGTCGAGACGGCCGTTTTCGGTGATTTTCAACTTCATGTTCGTGTTCTCGGCGATATAGGCGCCGGGGGCAACGAAGGCCAGAACGTCCCGAAGGTCATGGATCTTGAAGTTGAGGTCATATCTGGTGGGGTCCCATTTCCCGGCAGGGACCTTGAGCAGGGAAGGCAGCTCCCTGTAAACGGTCAGCCGCAGAAGGTCACTCAGGAAGGAACTGACCGGCTTCGGACTGATATAGGTGCCGTCCGCGAAACTCGACTGGAAGCGGAAGCGGTTTATGTCGTCGTTGGCATGTGAGGTGATGGAGATGTCCCCGATATTGTACCGTCCGGCGCTGTTTTCCAGGATAACGTCGGAAACGAGGATGTCCCCGAGGATATCCTTCCCCTCAACCGACATGAAGTTGGCATCCGCCTTCAGGGAGACCCGGGACTTGCCGCGGCGGTCCAGGTGGAGGGCGTTGAGGTCCGCATAACCGAGGTTTGCGTAGAACTGGTAGGCGGCGTTGCTGGTAGTGGACGAGAGGTTGAAAAGACCCTCGAACATGAAGTTGAGGTTCGGGTCATTGCATACCAGCCGCCCGTCGAAGGCGCTGTTGGAATAGGATCCGAGGGCCCGTATTCCGGTATAGTCATAGCCGAGGAGCCCAAGGCGGGAGATGCTGAGCGAACGTATGTCCGCGGTGACATTATCCCCGTCCAGAGAGCAACCGAGGTCGGCCTCGAGGGTCAGTTTCCCGACTTCGCTCTGGCCGAGTATCTTTCCGAGGTAGAGGTTTTCGGTGGCGACTTTTCCGTTGATGAGTATGGGCCGTTCGGAATCCACGGCATTCCTTATGTCCGCGTCGGCATCTACGCTTCCCAGCCGCTCAGAGAAGAGCTTTCCGTTGAAATGGAGACGGTTTACCGGGCCGCTTGCACTTCCCTTGAAGTGGATGCCTTCCCCGGGGGCGAAGGAACTTAGGTCAATGTCCTCGTTCGGAGCCCACTCTTTAATCAGCTTCCCGAGCCCTTCCGTCGTAAAGGAAAGGTCGGGAATCCGGACATTGGTATACATGCCGTATGCGTCCGGCAGTCCCGTGACGCTGAGGGACGAGGTGAGGGAAACGCCGCTTCCTTCGTCCAGGAAGGAGAGTTTCTCGATTTTAAGGTCATTTATGTAGCCGTCGACTTCTGCTGTGAGCCGGGGACGGAAGGTGTTCCCCTTAAGCTCCGGAACAAACCAGGCAAGCGTCTGGAAGTCCAGGACCGAGGAAGCGATTTTCGCCTGGATGCGAACCTCTGAAAGAATGTCCTTGAGGGCTTCAAGGTCCCTGTATGAGAAGCGGAGCTGGGGAACCCGGACATCGCTGAGGTCGTCCACAAGATGCAGTCCGGTCATCTTTGTTTCCGTCGCTCCGAACTTCATGTACCCTTCGGCGTAGAACGTGCATCCGGATTTGTCGGTCGCAAGGAGTTCGTCCGCTGAAAATGAGAAACAGTGGTCGTGGAGGCGGAACCCGTGTGCTTTCAGGGATATGGCAAGGTCGAGGTCGTTGAAGTCGACGGCATCCGCGGGAGTCTCCTTTCCCTTGCTGAGCATCCGAAGCCGCCCTGGGTAGTTTATGAGGCGGAACCGGAAGTCGTCCACGGAAATCCTGGCTATGTCTGCGACATCCCCGGTTATCCCTTTCTTGTTCTCCGGATTCAGTCCGAAAATGCGGCTGAGATTGGTCGTGGTCTCCCTAATGCCCGAGTGTGAGGGCTCGACGGTCAGGTACAGTTTCATCCCGTGGGCCCTTACCCTGTGGAAATGGAGGCCGGAATTCCCGAAAATACTGAAGGGAGAAAGGGTTACGGAAATATGGTTGATTGAAGCGAGGGTGTCGATACGGGGGAGTCCCGTGCCGTCATGGTCGGAATAAGGATAGCGGTCAATGATAACTACGTCATTGAGTACCACTGCGTTGAAGGGCGACATGGCAACGGATCCGACCTTCAGATCCCCGTCTATGCTGTTCCGGAATTTGTATAGGACGCGGTCCATGACCTTGGTCTGGACGGAAGGCGACTGCACGGCGATTCCCGCACCCAAAATCATGAGTACGATGAGGGCCAGGACTATCCCGAGTATTTTCAGCGCCTTTTTCACAATCTACAAAAATAGTATATTTTTGTGGAATTCTTCGTATCTTTGCGCTCGAATTGAAAGAAAGATGGCGGATATCATCCTTGGAATAGAATCGTCCTGCGACGATACTTCGGCAGCCGTAATCTCGGACGGCTACCTCCTTTCCAATGTCATTGCCAGTCAGCAGGTCCATAAGGAATTCGGCGGAGTCGTGCCGGAGCTTGCCTCCCGGGCCCACCAGCAGAACATAGTCCCGGTCGTAAGGGTCGCCCTCGATAAGGCAGGGGTCAAACCATCTGATTTGACGGCGATTGCCTTTACGCGTGGGCCGGGTCTTCTGGGCTCCCTCCTTGTCGGAACTTCCTTTGCAAAGGCGCTGTCCCTGTCCCTGGACATTCCCATGGTCATGGTAAACCATCTCCAGGGCCATATCCTCGCAAATTTCATCCGGGAGGAGGGAAAGCCCGTAGTAGAGCCATCCTTCCCGTACCTCTGCCTCCTTGTTTCAGGCGGCAATTCCCAGATTGTCCGTGTGGACAGTCCTCTCGACTATACGATTCTCGGCCAGACAATAGACGACGCGGTAGGAGAGGCCTTCGACAAGTGTGCAAAGATGATGGGACTTGGCTATCCCGGCGGCCCTGTAATCGACCGACTTGCAAAGCTCGGAGACCCCGGCCGTTTCCATTTCGCAAAGCCCCATGTGCCCGGTCTCGATTACAGTTTCAGCGGCATCAAGACCTCGCTCCTTTACTTTGTGAGGGATGAGATGGCAAAGGATCCTGAGTTCATGGAAAAGAACAAGGAAGATATCTGCGCCGGCTTCCAGAAGGCCCTGATAGACATTCTCATGGATAAGCTCATTAAAGCGTCGAAGCAGACTGGTATCCGTGAGATTACAATCGGCGGGGGAGTGTCTGCCAACAGCGGGCTCCGCGAACGTATTGTCGCCGAAGGGAAGAAGCGGCACTGGAAGACATATCTTCCGGAATTCCGTTTTACGACTGACAACGCGGCGATGATTGCCGTCGCCGGCTGGTTCCACTACCGTTCAGGGGAGAGGGCTCCCCTCGATGTCGCTCCCGTTTCCCGCCTTGCTGACTTCTGAAAGGAGCATTCATGAAAGAATTCGAGATAGCAAAGAAAATTGGGAAGGAACTGACTGAAGGAGAGATACTTCAATCGGCCGCAAAGACTCTTGGAGTTCCGGAGTCGAAAGTGGCCCATACCCGTATTGTCCGCCGCTCAATTGACGCCCGCCAGGAGGTTCTCTACCGTTACCGGATTGAGGCCTGCCGCGAGGGAGAGCCATATCAGGAATATACCCTTCCGGAGTACAGGGATGTCCATGACGCGGAGCCCGTAATAGTCGTCGGGGCTGGTCCCGCCGGCCTTTTTGCCGCCCTGAAGCTCCTGACGCGGGGTTTTAAGCCCGTGATTCTCGAGAGGGGAAAGGATGTCCACCGCAGGAAGGCGGACATGGCCCGGCTCTCGACAGAGGGAGTCGTGGATCCGGATTCCAACTACTGCTTCGGCGAAGGCGGAGCCGGGGCCTTTTCCGACGGGAAGCTCTATACGCGCTCATCCAAACGCGGAGATATCCGGGAGGTCCTCCACCAGTTTGTCCGTTTCGGGGCCGATCCGTCCATCCTCATTGACGCCCATCCCCATATCGGCACCGACCGTCTCCCGACGGTTGTCGAGAACATGCGCCTATGTATAGAGGAGCATGGCGGCGAGTACCATTTCGACTCCCGCGTCGTCGATATTTCCCCCGTCAGGGACGGCTTCACCGTGACCGTACAGGGCGCCGACGGAGGGGAAGGCGCAACCTACCGGGCCAGAAACGTCATCCTTGCAACCGGCCACTCCGCAAAGGATATCTATACCATGATCCGCGACAAGGGCTGGGACCTCGAGGCCAAGGGCTTTGCCCTCGGCGTACGGGTGGAGCACCCGCAGTGGATGATAAACCAGATGCGGTATCATGGGAAATACCAGCCCTTCATGCCCACGGCCGAATATTCCTTCGTGGAACAGGTCGATTCCCGCGGGGTTTTCTCGTTCTGCATGTGTCCGGGAGGTATCCTCGTGCCCTCTGCGACGGAGGACAAGTCGGTGGTTCTCAACGGAATGTCCAATTCTGCGAGAAATTCCAAATGGGCCAATTCCGGGGTCGTCGTCCAGATTGAGCCCGGGGATGAGCCCTCCGAATATGCCCGGTTCGGGCCCTTCTCCCTGCTCTATTACCAGCGGGATATCGAGAGGAACATGTATATGTATGCGCGCTCAAAGGTCCCTCGGGACCGGAATGGGCGGCCGACGGAGAAGATTAACCTGCTGAGGGCTCCGGCCCAGAGGATGAAGGACTTCTGCCGGGGTATCGTTTCCACTGACCTCCCCAAGACTTCATATCATCCCGGGGTCGTTTCCGCACCCCTCCATGAACTCCTTCCAGAAGGAGTCGCCGGCCGTCTCCGCAAGGCGTTCCCGATGGTGGACCGCAAGATGCACGGGTACTATACCAATGACGCCCTCGTTCTCGGCGTTGAGTCCAGGACTTCGTCTCCGGTGAGGATTCCGCGTGATCCGGAAACCCTTTCCGCGCTGAAGGTTCCCGGCCTTTACCCCTGCGGGGAAGGGGCCGGCTATTCCGGCGGAATAGTCTCCTCCGCCCTCGACGGCATCGCTGCCGCCGCCGCAATTCCAGGAAAAGAGTAAAGAGAAAAGGCACTCCCCCCCCTCTGTGACCATGGCCACCCTCGGCCATGTAAGAGGGAGGGGCCCAAAAGCGTGACTTCGACGTAAAAAGCTTGCTTTTGAAGGAGAAGTAAAGATTTTGGGAGGGGCCGAAGCAAAGCGGAGGCGGCACAGAGGGGGGAGTGCCTTTTCTCTGGCCACGCTCAGGCAATTACGCCGCTGCCGATTAGTTCTTCGCCGGTGTAGAAGACGGCGAACTGGCCGGGGGAAATACCCCGCTGGGGCTGATCGAAAAGAATATACAGGCCGCTCTCCCTCATTAACAGAGTGGCGCTCTGGAGGGGCTGGCGGTAGCGGATTCTGACGCGGTGGCGGCGGATTTCCCCGGAGGCCATGGAAAGGTCCGGACGGCTCCAGTGGATTTCTTCGGGAGCGATACGGAGGCAAAGGCGCGAGAGTCCCTTGTGGGAATGGCCTTCGCCGACATAGACTATGTTCTTTTCAGGGTCCGTCGCGATAACGAAAACGGGATCCTTGTGGCCGCCTATACCGAGTCCCTTCCGCTGCCCGACCGTATAGAACTGGGCTCCTTCATGCCGGCCTATAATCTTGCCGAAGGGGTTGTCCTTGTAGCGCGTTTTCCGGATATGGTTCTTCCCGCTGCGGTAAACCTCGGTTTCGAAGCTGAGGTCGTAGCGGATCGGCTCTGAAAAGTCCATCAGGACCTCGTCGGAGATGGATTCAAGGGCATTTTTTCTATAGGGCGATTCCCCGAGGGGCTCCCCGTCGGAGGTTAGGACCTTGATTTCCGGGGCGTAGTGGGTGGTAAGGTCCGGGACACTTCCGTCCAGACGGATTGAGGCGACGATTTCCTTCACCCGGCGGTACTGGGGGTTATTCTCGAAATAGGCGTCATAGACCTCGATCACATCCCCTTCGACAGAAGTGAGCTTCTGTTTAAGGAAGGTCGGGAGATCGACTTTTCCGACAAAACAGATTCCCTGAGAGTCCTTTTTATCCGCCGAGGGGAGGTCGGCTTCCTTTGCGAGGCGCCTCACTTCCGGCTTAGTCAGGTTTCCGATTGGGAACATGGCCCTCGAAAGCTGCTCCTGGGACAGCTGGCAAAGGAAATAGCTCTGGTCCTTGTTCGGGTCGGTCCCTTCCAGAAGGCGCCAGATCTTCTCCCCGTTCTCTCCGGTTAAGGACTCTTTCCGGCAGTAGTGGCCGGTTGCCACAAAGTCGGCGCCGTATTTCCGGGCAATGCGGAGGAAGGCGTCGAACTTTATTTCCCGGTTGCAGAGGACGTCCGGATTCGGCGTCCTGCCCTTGGAATACTCGTCGAACATGTAGTCCACGACCCTCTGGCGATACTCTTTCGACAGGTCGACAAAATAGAAGGGAATACCGATTTTCCGGGCCACGACTTCGGCTACGAACCGGTCTTCTTCCCATTCGCAGTCGCCGTGGAGGGTAGGGTCGGCGTCATGCCAGTTCTGCATGAACATCGCAAAGACGTCGTATCCCTGCTCTTTCAAAAGCAGGGCGGCGACGCTCGAGTCCACACCTCCGGAGAGGCCTACACAGACCTTGATGTTCCCGTTTTTTTGCCTGTCATCACCCATTTCTGCGTGTTTTTCCGTGCAAATTTACGATTTTATTGTTTTTTTTCCTATCTTGCATGTTGCTCTGAAGCATTAAGAGCGGAAAAAGTAACACTATGACAGAAAGAAAGCTTACGATTGACTTTGAGGAGTACACGTCGGCTGCGGAAATGGAACCGCAGGACCGGGCCCTGGTAGAACGGGCAACTCACGCCCTTGCCGGCTCATATTCCCCCTATTCCCGTTTCAGGGTTGGTGCGGCCCTCCTCCTGGAGAACGGTACGGTCGTTATCGGGTCGAATCAGGAAAACAATTCTTATCCGGCCGGCCTCTGCGCTGAAAGGACCGCAATGTTCGCCGCCGGGGCAAACTATCCGGGCGTTGCCTTCGACACCCTTGCCATCGTCGCCTCCCATGAGGGTAAGATTCTCGAGGATCCAGCTACCCCCTGCGGCATCTGCCGCCAGGTCATGGCAGAGTACCAGACCAAGGGTGGAAAGCCCCTGAAGGTAATCCTCGCCGGGAGCCGGAAGATTTATAAATTCAGCCGTGTGGACGATCTGCTCCCGCTTATTTTTGACAGTCTGAAGGCGTAGTATTTTTTGGGAGTCATAAAAAAAATGACTACCTTTGCACCCGGGAAAGTCTTGCACGACCAGCTCCCTCTGAATTCCCCCAGGGCCGGAAGGCAGCAAGGGCAGGAGGTTGTAGCGGTGCGATGTAAGTAGCTTTCCCTTTTTTATTTCCCTGCCATGAAAGATATCTCCATTTTCACCCTGACCTCCGGCCTCCACGATGAGGACTCGGTAAAAACCATTTCGGATTCCTTCCTCCGGAGCGTCCTTCCCGGGGGCTTTGATTTCAGGGGAGCCGACTTCGCTTCCTTCGGAACCCATGTGCTCGATCTCATTTTCGTCCGTACAGGCGGCTCTGAAGGCCTTTTCAAGAGCGTCCTTCCGGAGCTTCTCGAAAAGGGGGAGAGGCATTTTCTCCTACTTACTTCCGGAAAGAGCAACTCCCTGGCGGCCTCCCTTGAGATTCTTTCATATCTGAGGGCAAACGGACTCGGCGGGGAGGTGATCCATGGGTCCGAGACCTATACGGCCGGAAGAATCAGCGCCCTGTATGAGATTGCTTCCGCAAGGAGAAAACTCCGCGGGATGCGGCTCGGGGTCATCGGAGCCCCTTCCGACTGGCTCATTGCGAGCCATGCCGACCCGGAGGCGGTCCGCTCCAAACTCGGGATTGAACTTGTAGATATCCCGATGGAGGAAGTAATTGAGAAGTATGGCCCTGCAGAAGCGGAAGAGGCGCCGGATGAGCCGATGGCAGCTTGTGTCCGCAGTGCTTATCCCGGGGCCACGAAAATCTACAATGCCCTTAAATCAGTCATTTCCGCCCACGCTCTGGACGGCTTTACAATCCGTTGTTTCGACCTTCTGACTGCGGTGGAAAATACCGGCTGCCTTGCCCTTTCGCGCCTGAATGCAGAAGGGATTCCAGCGGGCTGCGAGGGGGATGTCCCGGCGCTATTGTCCATGGCCATAAGCAGCGTAGTAACAGGCGTTTCCGGTTTTCAGGCGAATCCTTCCCGGATAGATGTTGAGACCGGGGAGATCCTTTTCGCCCACTGCACTATTCCCATGAACATGGTCTCCTCAAGAGTGCTGGACACCCATTTCGAGTCGGGTATCGGCGTTGGAATCAGGGGCCATTTCGACGAAGGTCCTGTAACGGTATTCAAGGTTTCTGGGGATCTTAAGCGGGTTTTTGCGGCGGAAGGAACCCTTGTCCGGAACCTTTCAGAGCAGCATCTTTGCCGGACGCAGGTGGTAGTCCGTCTCTCACCGCAGGAGGCCCGTTACTTCCTGACAGACCCTATCGGGAACCACCACATTATCGTTCCCGGCCATCATGGAGAGGCGCTTGGAAAAACAGTCAACCTACCCGTCGAGGGGTAGGTTGGCAAGAGCCACTCATGAGACTCGAACTCACGACCTGCGCGTTACGAATGCGCTGCTCTACCGACTGAGCTAAAGTGGCAAACCGATTTCTCCGAATCGGGAATGCAAAGATACAAAAAACTTTCCTACTTGTGCAACTAAATTTGCAGGGTCGGGGCGAAAAACTTATTTTTGTGTCCGAAATTTAAGCAGGTATGAGATCTGACGTAATTATCATAGGCGGCGGTGCAGCCGGACTTATGGCCGCCATCGGTGCGGCGAAGACCTTTGCCGGGAGCGAAAACGGGGGGACGGTGACCGTCCTGGAAAAGATGCCGAAGCCCGGAAGGAAGATTATGATAACCGGCCGCGGGCGTTGTAACTTCACGAATGTCAAGCCATGGGAGGAGTTTTCACAGCATATCCGGACGGACGTGAACTTCGTCTCCCCGGCCTGGCACAACCTCCCTCCGGAGAAGCTGATTGAGATGTTCCAAAAGGCCGGACTCCGCTCGGTTGTGGAGCGCGGCGACAGGGCTTTCCCCTCATCCCATATGGCCGGAGACGTAGTCGATACCCTTGTCCGTGAGTGTACGCTTCTCGGAGTTAAGATTGTCCATGGGTGCGAGGTCCGTTCGATAGGAAAGAAGGCCGGTAAATACCAGATTGATTGTAAGATAACGACTGAATGGGAAACCACGTCGGAGACCTATACGACCTCGAGGCTCATCCTTGCGACCGGCGGGCTTTCCTATCCCGGGACGGGTTCGACTGGAGACGGCTTCCTTTGGGCCCGGGGTTTCGGCCATTCCATTGAGCCGCTTTTCCCTTCCCTGACTGCGATAGTTCCGGAAGGGTACAAAACCGATGAATCTCCGCTTGCCTCCCAGATTCGGGATGCCTTCCGCGGGAAGACGGTTTATGGAAAGAAAAAGGAGCGGAAGATTGCACCTCTCCCGGATAATTATCCGGTACTGAAGGGTCATATCGAACGTATTACCCCGCTTTCTGAACTGGGGCGGCTTTTCGAAGGAAACACCCTTGAGAATGTCCAGCTGACGGTTTTTGTCGGGGGCAACGAGGTTCAGAGCGAGTTCGGAGACATAGAATTCACGGACGGAGGCCTGGAAGGTCCGCTTGGATTCCAGGTAAGCCGGAAGGTTGTCAAGGCGATAATGAACGGCAACCCTGTCGAGGTGGTCATAGACCTGAAACCGGCCGTGGATGCGGAAAAACTCAATGCAGAGGTCCACGAGACATGGAAAGAGGTTCTGGAAGACCCCCGCAGCAAGGGACAGGACTTCAAGCGGCTTTTCCGTATCATGCTTGGAAAGTTCATGCCCTGGAACCTGACCCTCGCCTTCCTGAAGATGAATCCGAAGGTCAGCGTGGATACCCTTTCTTCATTTATGAAGGGCTGGAAGATGCGGATCGAGGGCTTTGTCGGCTTCGAGCGTTCGGTAGTCACTTCGGGCGGCATTCCCTCTTCGGAGGTTATCTCGAAGACCCTGGAGTCCAGGATTTCGGAAGGGCTGTATTTCGCCGGGGAGATGCTGGATATCGACGCGGATACCGGCGGATATAATCTCCATCTTGCCTTCTCTACCGGCTTCCTCGCCGGGGAATCTGCCGCAAAAACTTTTGAAGATGCGACAAAATGACAGACGTAACTGACGGATTGTCAGGAGTTTATGACAATTTGTCCACTTTTTGACCTAATCGGGACCGCCTTTTCGGCATGGTCCCGATTTTGCGTTTTGAAGGGGCGAACGAAAAAACAAAGAACTTAAAAATATAGGAGATTAATATTATGGTACCTTCAAGACGTAACAGCCAGACTTGGCTTCCGGATTTCTTCAATGACTTCTTTGACAACAACTGGATGGAAAGAAGCAATGCGACGGCCCCGGCAATCAATGTGCTTGAGGATGAGAACAAATACGAGTTGGAACTTGCGGCTCCCGGTATGACAAAGGAAGACTTCGTGGTTACCCTCGACGAGGAAGGAGATCTTGTCATCAAGATGGAAAAGAAGCAGGACAACAAGGAAGAAAAGAAGCACGGGCACTATCTCCGCCGGGAATTTTCCTACACGAAGTTCCAGCAGACTATGCTCCTGCCGGACGATGCAGAACGCGAAAAGATTGAGGCGACCGTTGAACACGGCGTGCTGAAAGTGAACATCCCTAAGAAGGAGAAAATCCAGCCGGAAAAGAAGGTCAAAACTATTGAGATCAAATAGTTTCCGGCTCGGTAACCAGAAGGAGGCCCTTCCCCCCGCAGCGGAGTCCGAAAAGGTGGCTCTTCCCGGAGGGAAGGGCCTTTCCTTTGTTTTTCCCTGCCGCGGCAAGCTGCTTTTTCAGGGCATCGGAGTTTATCGGGAGATTCTTAGCGGTTACGTCCGCCCCGGGGAAGCGTTCTCCAAGCTCTTTTATGTACTTTTTACCAAAGGGCAGAACCTCCCGTATGCGGTAGGTTTTTCCAAGACCCCGGAGGGGCTCCGGCAGGGTTTTCGGGCAGATGTAAAGATGGGTGGAGCGGTCCAGTTTTTCGAGATTGAAACGCTCGCTCAGAAGGGAAAAGGGGGCGGCCTTCATAAGGGCTTTTCCGGGCTCGAAAAGTAGGTCTCCGACGGAGGGTCCGGAGGGAGAAAAGAGCGGAACCGAGACCTTTTCCATTTCTTGAGAGAACGTAAAAGAAGCTCCTGAATCCCAAATAGTTATATCGTAATCGCCGGAGTACTCCCGGTCGAGTAGAAGAAGCAGTTCCTTGCACTCTCCGGAAGCCCCCAGAACGTGGACTTGCCGGAGGTTGGAAAGACGGCTTCCGACCATGGAAATATCCGCCATGGGGGATAGTTTCAGAAGGAGGTAGCGGCAGCGAGAAAAGACCTCCGGGAGGAGGGTCGCGACGTCGGGACGGCAATCTTCAATCAGGAAGACTTTGTTCCCTCTTTCGTCGCGGCGGGAGGGGTCCATGAAAACCATGTCCGGGACAAAGTCCCCGAGAATATCTCCGATGGTGGCTCTGTTCCCTTCCAAGGGCGTTCCCGAAGGGACGAGCTCATGGCAGCGGACGCTTATATTCTTGAGGCCGAGTTCAGCGAAATTGTGTTTCGCGGCTTCTGAAAGGGCCGGGTTCATCTCGTTGTAAAGGACCTCTCCGGCAACGGCGGAAAAGCCACAGCAATCTACTCCGAGCCCTCCTGTCAGATCCGCTATTCTTCCTTCAGGGGAAAATTCACGTCCTGAACCCTTTCGTTCCGCTTCGCTCCACTCCACCCTTCCCACTGTCTCCTGCGTCATTTGCCTTGCAAATAACTTGTATCCAGCGGGCCCCTCCCTCTGGCACGGCCGAGGGCGGCCATGGGGTTCAGGGCTGGAGTTTTCCCCGATGAGCCGGGAGAAGAGATTCGCTTTGTAGCGGGCTGTGACCTCAGAAGAGGACTGCTCTGAGGATAGGCGGGTGGGGTAGATGATCCCCGGGTGGTCATACCATTCGGGGAGTTTTGAGCGGATCTTCGCCCGGGCCTCGATTGTGGTCACGGCGAGGTCTATGTCGATGTCCGGATACTTCTTCCTCTCGAGAAGGAGGCGGGCGGTATCGTCGTAAGAATGTGCCAGTATGAAGCCGGTAAAGTCCATCGCCTGCAAAAATAGGAAAACCGCGTGTAAAATCAAGAAAAACCTGCCATAAAATCGAGAAAATATGTTATCTGTGTGGAATTGGTAATATGAGATAGAATATTATAAAACTTTATATCAAAATGAAAGATTACAACGAAGTAGCCAAGGGCTGGATTGAGGGTAATTTCGATCCCGAGACAAAGTGCAAGGTCATAGAACTTCGCAACGGGGATCCGAAGGAGTTCGAGGATGCGTTCTACCGGAATCTGGAATTCGGTACGGGCGGCCTTCGCGGCATCATGGGCGTCGGAACCAACCGTATGAACAAGTATACGGTCGGAATGGCAACCCAGGGACTTGCGAATTATATTCTCAGGAACGTCGAGGGTCCGAAGAGCGTCTGCATCTCATATGACAGCCGCAATAACAGCAAGCTGTTCGCGAAAATCAGTGCCGATGTCCTTTCCAACAACGGAATCCATGTATATCTTTTCGACAATATACGGCCTACTCCCGAACTGAGTTACAGCATCCGCGCAAAGGGTGCGACGGCGGGCATCATGATTACGGCCAGCCACAATCCGAAGGAATATAACGGTTACAAGGTTTTCTGGAGCGACGGCGGACAGATTACGGCTCCCGTCGATAAGGATATCGTGGCCGAGGTGAACCGGATTTCGGATCCGGACGAGGTCCGTTTCAATCCCGTAGGGGAAATCGGCGGAATTGAGCCGATGGGGGCTGACATCGACGAGCTCTACCTGAGGGATATCCTGTCTATGACGCTTTCTCCCGAGGCGGTTTCCCGCCATACGGACCTTAAGATTGTCTATACTCCGCTGCACGGCTGCGGGGTCCGGCTCGTCCCGGAGGCCCTGAGGCGTCTTGGCATGAAGAATATTATCCATGTCCCGGCCCAGGACGTGTCCGACGGCGATTTCCCCACGGTGGTTTCCCCCAATCCGGAGGAGCCGGCGGCCATGAAGATGGCAATAGAGCGGGCGGAAGAGGTCGGCGCCGACCTCGTGATGGCGACAGATCCCGATGCGGACCGCATGGGAATCGCAGTCCGGGACAATGAAGGGAAGATAGTCCAGTTCAACGGCAACCAGACCGCGTCAATGCTGACTTACTATATCCTTACCCGCTGGAAGGAGCTCGGAAAGCTGAGTCCGGACAAGTACTGCGTCAAGACGATTGTGACTACAGATCTGATTGCAGATATCTGCAAGTCCTTCGGGGTAAAGTGCTACAATGTCCTTACGGGCTTCAAGTATATCGCCGAAATAGTGAAGGAACATGAGGGGGACGGAGAGTTTATCTGCGGCGGGGAAGAGAGCTACGGCTTCAACGTAGGGCAGTTTGTCCGGGACAAGTGCGCCCAGGTGACCGCCCTTATGGTTGCGGAATGTGCGGCATGGGCTGCTGATCAGGGACTTACCCTCTATCAGCTGATGCAGAAGATTTATCGCGAGTATGGTCTTTACGAGGAAAAGATGGTCTATATCGTCCGTAAAGGCAAGAGCGGCGCTGAGGAGATTCGTAAGATCATGGAGGACTACCGTGCGGCAGCGCCCTCGGAGATTGCAGGGAAAAAGGTCGTGAAGGTTATCGATTATCTAAAGCCGGAGGAAACTGATCTTCCGAAATCCAACGTACTTCAGTTCTTCGACGCGGAAGGGGACAGCGTCTCCGTCCGCCCGTCCGGGACCGAGCCGAAGATCAAGTTCTACTTCGAGGCGAAGGGGGATGACGCTTCCCGGAAAATTGCGGCCCTTGTAGAACAGTTCATCAATTAGACCATGGAACCGCTGATTTCTTTCCGGAAGGCCGATATCATGAATGGCGAGAGCGTAGTGATCTACGGTCTTGACATGGATATTTTCCCCGGAGACTTTGTCTATATCGTCGGGAAGGTAGGGTCTGGAAAGACTTCGGTAATCCGGACGGTAACTGCGGAAAATGCTTTGAAAAACGGCACTGGAACGTGCTGCGGGTATAATCTTGTCGGAATCCGCCGGAAGGATATTCCCTTCCTGAGGCGGAAGCTCGGGGTGGTTTTCCAGGATTTCCAGCTCCTTATGGACCGCACCGTCGCGGAGAATCTGGAGTTCGTGCTCCGTTCGACCGGATGGAAAAACCGCGAGAAGATAGACGTCCGGATAGAAGAGGTGCTGGAGGATGTCGGAATGACGACAAAATCCCATAAGATGCCCCATCAGCTTTCCGGGGGTGAGCAGCAGCGGGTCGCCATTGCGCGCGCCATCCTGAACTCGCCGGAGGTTATTCTCGCGGATGAACCGACGGGAAACCTCGATGCCGAAACGGCCGAGGGAATTCTCGCCCTTTTCGGAAAACTCAATTCGGAAGGTACTGCGGTCGTAATGGTTACCCACAACCGGGCGGTCATTGAGCAGCACCCCGGGAGGGTTTTCCTCTGCCAGGACGAGGTCTGCCGCGAACAGGAAAACCAGGATGTTATTGACTTGGATATTACAATTTGATGACAAGGAAGGAACGCTTTGAAAAGATTGTCGGCTGGTTCGCTGAGAACCGTCCCGTAGCGGAGACTGAACTCCGGTACGGGAACACCTTCCAGCTGCTTGTCGCCGTGATCCTTTCGGCCCAGTGTACGGACCGTCGCGTGAACCTTGTGACCCCGCCCCTTTTCGAGCGTTTTCCTACTCCGGAAGCCCTCGCCAAGGCCTCCTTCGACGAGGTTTTCCCCTATGTGAAAAGCGTTTCTTACCCTAACAGCAAGGCGAATCACCTTATCGCCATGGCCGAAAAGCTCATTGCTGATTTTGGAGGGGAGGTGCCTTCGGACATAGATGAACTGATGACGCTTCCGGGCGTCGGGCGAAAGACGGCAAACGTCATTGCATCAGTTGTTTACGATAAGCCGGTCATTGCGGTAGATACCCATGTTTTCCGGGTTTCCCACCGCCTCGGCCTCTCCGACGGGAAGACTCCGGAGGCGGTCGAGAAGGATTTGGAACGCCATATTCCCGTGGAGTTGAGGGCGATTTCCCATCACTGGCTGATACTCCACGGCCGTTATACCTGTACTTCCCGTAATCCAAAGTGCGGTGAATGCCCCCTTACGGAGTGGTGTCGCCAGTGGGTAGGGGAGCATGCAGTTTATTTGAAATAATTGTAAGATAAAGAAATATGAACAGGAAATCCATCATTGCGGCCTTTGCCGCGCTGCTGCTCTCTTCGGGTGCGGCCGTGCTGGCTCAGGAGACATCTCCGGACTTTCTGAAGGCCCTGGACCTCTATGAACGCGGCGTGTATGACCACGCCCAGGTCCTCTTTGCCGACATTGACGATCCGATGGCACGGGGATATGAGGCCCTTTGCAGCATTGCCCGAGGGGAAGAAGGGTACGTGACGAAGGCGGATGCTTTCGTCAGGGACTATCCCGAATCGGCCCTCTGCCTTCCGGTGAACTGGAAGGCGGGAATCCGGCTTTTTGACGACGGAAGGTATGCGGATGCGGACCGGCGGCTCGCCCGCTTCTCTTCGTCCGACCTGCCGCTCTCAGAGCGCGCCTCGTATTTTTACAGGAGGGGCTATGCGGCGCTGTCGCTCGGACAGACCCTTCCTGCGGAGACCTTCCTCGGGTCCCTGCTGAAGCTCCCTTATTCGGACTTTACGGCCCCGGGCGAGTATGCAATGGGTTATATCCGGTACGGGCAGGGAGACTTTGCAAAGGCCTTCCCTTATTTCTCCGAGGCGGCGAAAGATGCCCGTTTCGAGGACATTGCGAAGTATTACATGCTCGAATGCCGCTTCATGCAGAAGGACTACGACTATGTGACGGAGCATGCCTCCGAGATGTTCAATACCGTTCCGGAGGACCGCCGGCCCCATCTTGCCAGGATTATTTCCGAATCCTACCTTGTGAAGGGGGATCTTGAGAGCGCCCGGGAGTACTATGAGAAAAACCTTGGGAACCGCGCGGCGAAGACTCGGTCCGACTATTTCTTTGCCGGATCCATGCTTTATGCGGTGAAGGATTACGAGGGGGCGGTGGAGAATTTCTCCCAGATGAAGGAGCGTACCGATTCCATCGGCCAGATTGCCTCCTATGAGCTCGCCTATTCCCTGATTGAGACTAAGAACAAGGTCGCTGCCATGGAGGCCTTCCGCCAGGCATCCGCCCTGGATTACGACCCGGCCATCAAGGAAGACGCCTATTTCAACTTTGCGAAGCTCGCCTTCGACCTGAACCACGACACATCCTTCTTCACGGATTATCTGAAGAAATACCCGGAGGCCAGAAAGGACCGGATTTACGAGTACATGGCGATGGCAGCCCTCTACAACCACGATTACGAAGGGGCCGTTGCGGCGTACGACAATATCGACGACCTGGACGAAAGCATGAGGTCCAATTACATGAAGGCCTATTTCATGAGGGCTTCCCAGTTGATTGGCAACGGTGCCTGGCGGGACGCCGTTCCCTGCCTTAAGGCGGCGGCCTACTATGTGCCCCGGAGGGATCCCTTCAACCAGCTCTCGCGCTTCTGGCTTTCCGAGGCCCTCTTCAGGAACGAGGAGTATTCGGAGTCCAGGTCTGTGCTCATGGACCTTTACAACCTTTCCGCCCTTGACGGTCGCGAGGAGGGGGATCTGATTTCCTACAATATTGCCTATACATACTTCAAGGAGGGGGATTATTCCTCGGCCCTGAAATGGTTTGGGAATTATCTTTCAGCTCCTTCCGTGACCTTCGCATCGGACGCTGAAACGAGAATCGGCGACTGCTATTTCTTCGGGAAGGATTACACCAGGGCGATTTCCGCCTATGAGCGGAAGCTCTCCGACTTCCCCGATCCGGACGATATCTATCCCTACTACAGGGCGGGTGTCGCTGCCGGACTCCTCGGCATGAAGGACCGCAAGGTTCGCTTCCTGGAAAACGTCAAGGAAGCTTCCGCTTCGGCTCCATACTACTCTGAAGCGATGTATGAGCTCGGAAGGGCATATGTTGCGACGGGGGACGATATCGATGCCGTAAGGACATTCAAGTCCCTTCGGAACACGACCTCGGACAACAGTTACGCGGCCCGCGCCCTGATTGAACTCGGCATGATTGCCCGAAACAGCGGGGACTATCCCGGGGCCCTCTCCAATTACAAGCAGGTCGTGGAGACCATGGCCGGCTCCGATTATGCGGAGGATGCCCTTCTCGCCATCGAGTCGATTTATCAGTCCACCGGAGAACCGGAGGCGTACCTCGCTTATGTCAACTCCCTGGGGGACAAGGCCGGAAGGGATGAATCCGCCAAGGAGAACGTCTATTTCAACACTGCGGAGCAGATTTTCCTTTCCTCGGATTACAACAAGGCCATCCCGACATTTACAAATTACCTGGAGCGCTTCCCGCAGGGACTTCACCGTGGCCAGGCGGAGTACTATCTGGCCGAGAGCAACCGGATCCTTGGAAACAAGGATAAGGCCGTGGACTATTACAGGGCTGCGCTTACGGACGGAGTGGACGCCTCCTTCAAGGAATCTTCCCTCCTCGGCTTTGCGGACCTCTCGTACTCGCTCGGCCGCTATTCGGATGCCTATGAGGGCTATTCCTCCCTTCTGACCGCTTCCCGGATGGAAGAGCGGAGGGCGGTTGCCAGGACGGGTATGATGAAGAGTGCCTACCGCGCCCACCTCTACGACAAGGCCATTGAGGCAGCAAAAATCAACAAGAACACGGCTACGGAGCCGATTACCCTCCGGGAATGCGAGTATATCCTCGCGAAATCCTACCTGGAGACCAGCCGAAGGACGGAGGCCTTCGCCTGCCTCGAAAAGCTCAGCAAGGAACCTTCGACCGCCGAGGGCGCCGAGGCCTCTTACCTCATTATCCAGAACCTCTACGACGAGGGCCGGTTCAGCGAGGTTGAGGACAAGGTTTATGCATTCGCGCCGAACGCCGGGGGCCAGAACTACTACCTCGCAAAATGCTTCATCGTGCTCGGCGACTCCTTCATGGAGCAGGGCAACGAACACCAGGCCAAGGCCACTTTCGAGAGCGTCCGCAACGGGTACAGCCCGGTTGCCGGCTCCCAGGACGATGTCCTCGACCAGATTGACATGCGTCTGAAGAAACTTTCTGAAACCAAATGACCATGAAACGATATATCCTTGCCTTTGCGGCCGCGACTCTCTTTGTCCTCCCGGCCATCGCCCAGGAAATCAACCATACCGTCGAGGTGACCAATGCCTATGAGGGCGCGGTTACCGACATACGGAAGCCGGAGCGCACCATGAGCATTCCGGACTCGGTTACCCGTTTCAACCTGGATTTCGACTATTCCGTCTTCGACAATCCGTATAAGGGCTCATATGAGTTCCGTCCTTACCTTGTCACGATGAAGCCCCAGCGGACGTACAGCGATGCTTCGACGCTCTATGTCAAGGCCGGACTCGGCTATACTTTCCGTCCGGAGGCCCAGATTATATGGACGCCTACCCTGAAAAACGGCCTTCTCTCCGACATCCATGCTTCCCATACCTCCTATTTCGGCCGCTATTGGAATATGGATACGGGAAACTATTCCGCGGACGGGGATCTTCTCTATACCCGGAAATCGACGTTCCATGACGGTTTTGACATGGAGAACAACGTCGGCGCCGACTTTGGTTTCTCATGGGGAAAGGGGAGTGCGACCATCTCGGCCGACTATATTGGCATCGGGGCGAAGAGTCCGGATGCTCTGCTGCAGCACCATTCCGGGAAAGTCGCGGTCCATGTGGCTTCCAACACGCTGGAAGACAAGACCTTCCTCTATGATGTAAATACCTCGGCCCGCTATGGCGTCGGCCCGTTCCCGGAGTTCCGGTATAAGCTGGATGCCAGCGCCGGTCCCTCTCTGAACGAGCACAATACGATTCTTGTTGACCTTTCGGCGGATTATGCCAATGTCGATGGCGGAGGTTTTTCCGCGGGGGTTGTCAGCGCCATGCCGAAGTACCGCCTTACCTTATCCGGAATAGACCTCTGGGTCGGAGTGAAGCTCTCCCTTGATTTCAATAAGCTTGACTGGACCGGGAACTACAGTTTCCACAAGACCTATCAGCCGATATTCCCCATGGTCCAGGCGAGATACGCCCTTATCAGGGATAAGCTCTCCGTCTTCGCCTCCCTGACCGGTGGCAGGACGCTCAATACGCCGACAGACCTTGTCGAGATGCGCCATTTTGTGGTCATGGACGAGGCGCGATATGCGAGCGGCGTCTCCGTGGAGCGCTTCAATGCCCGGATCGGGTTCGAAGGGAACCTCTTCTCCAGGTTCCAGTATTCCCTTTCCGGCGGATTCGCCGGTATAGCCGACGGGCTTGTCGATGCGATAGTGACCACGGCCGCCTCCACCGCCCCGGTTCCGTCATTAATGACTGCAAGCTATGGCCTTGCCTATGCTGACGGCAAGTTCGCCCTCAACCGTTCCGGCTTTGGACTGGACGGGGCAGTCCGCGTCCGTTATGCAACCCTGGATGCCGTCAATGCCGTTAAACCAGCCCTTCTCTCCGGACATGCACGCGTTTGGTACAACTGGTTCGACCGGATCAAGGCCGGCCTTACCGGGGAGTTCGCTACGGACCGGGTTGGTACCGACGGAACGGTTGAATTCAGGATTCCTGCATGGTTCGACCTCGGCGCCTTTGCCGAATACAATGTCGGAAATTACGGTCTCTGGCTCCGTGGAGGCAACCTCCTTAACCGGACCATTCAGCGCAATCCGCTTATCGCCGAGCGCGGAATCTATGTGACCGGAGGAATTAGGGTCAACTTCTGAGAAAGAAAGTTCGAAAATAAGTGAAAAACGACTGCCGATAGCGCTTCGGCAGCCGTTTTTTCTTGATTATATGGTAAATAAATATTATCTTTGTATGTTTATATACTAAGGATATTTAAAAAAATAAATATGGTTGACAACGAAGAGATGAAAGCTGCCGAAGAGCAGTATTCTGCCAGTAGCATCCAGGTGCTTGAAGGACTCGAAGCGGTGCGTAAGCGCCCGTCGATGTATATCGGAGATATCGGAGAGCGCGGACTCCACCACCTTGTTTACGAGGTCGTGGACAACAGTATCGACGAGGCGATGGCCGGTTACTGCGATACGATAGACGTAACTATCCTGGAGGACAATTCAATCCGAGTAAAGGACAATGGCCGAGGCATCCCGACCGGAATGCATGAGAAGGAGCATCGCTCCGCCCTCGAGGTCGTGCTTACCATCCTCCATGCCGGAGGTAAGTTCTCCAAGAGCAACTACAAGGTTTCCGGTGGTCTCCACGGCGTCGGCGTATCCTGCGTCAATGCCCTTTCAGACCTCCTGGTAGCCGAAGTCCACCGTGAGGGGAAGGTCTTCGTGCAGAAGTATTCCAAGGGTAAGCCGATTACCGAGGTTGAGGTCGTCGGGGAGTCCTCCGATACCGGGACCACGATTACCTTCCATCCCGATGCCACTATTTTCCAGCAGACCATTGTCTTTCGCTATGACACCCTCGCAAACCGCCTTCGCGAGCTGGCTTTCCTCAACAAGGGAATCCGGATTACTCTTACAGACCTCCGCGAGAAGGTGGAAGAGTTCGTAAAGGACGAAAACGGAGAGAGCAAGGCGACCGGAAGGATGGTTTTCCGCAGCAACGTCTTCCACTCCGACGAGGGCCTGAAGCAGTTCATCGAATATCTCGATGCCGGAGCTTCCCAGCTTATTCCGGAGCCGATCTGCGTCAATTCCGAGAAAATCATCCCGATTGACATCGCCCTCAGCTATAATACCGGCTTCTCCGAGAAGATTTACTCCTACGTCAACAATATCAATACGATTGAAGGTGGTACCCACCTCCAGGGCTTCAAGATGGGCCTTTCCCGTTCCCTTAGAAACTATGCCGACAAGAACAACCTCCTTGCAAAGTTCAAGGGTGAGCTCTCTCCGGAGGACTTCCGCGAGGGACTGACCGCGGTTATTTCCGTGAAGGTCGCCGAGCCGCAGTTCGAGGGCCAGACAAAGACGAAACTCGGAAACAGCGAGGTTACCTCCGCCGTTTCCCAGGCGACCGCAGCCGCTGTGGACATGTACCTGGAAGAGCATCCGAAGGAGGCAAAGCTGATTATTGAGAAAATCGTCCTCGCCGCTACGGCCCGGGCCGCCGCCCGGAAGGCCCGTGAGATGGTTCAGAGAAAGACCGTCATGACAGGAGCCGGAATGCCCGGCAAGCTGGCCGACTGCTCCGAGAGGGATCCCGAGAAGTGCGAGCTCTTCCTCGTTGAGGGTGATTCCGCAGGCGGAACCGCAAAACAGGGCCGTGACCGTCGTATCCAGGCGATTCTTCCCCTTCGTGGTAAGATTCTCAATGTCGAGAAAGCCGCCGGGGACCGTGCCTTTGAGAGCCAGGAAGTCCGGAATATCTATACCGCCCTCGGCGTTACGGTGGCCCAGGAGGATGAGAACGGGGAGAAGAAGATGGACCTCAGCCGGCTCCGCTACCACAAGGTCATTATCATGACCGATGCCGATGTTGACGGATCCCATATCGCCTGCCTGATTCTGACCTTCTTCTTCCGCTATATGTTCGACCTCATCAAGAACGGGTATGTCTATCTGGCTACCCCGCCGCTCTATCTCGTGAAAAAGGGCAAGGAAGAGGTCTATTGCTGGACTGAAGGACAGAGGGACGAGGCCGCCCTGCGCCTCGGAAAGGGCTCCGACAAGGGCGTTACGATCCAGCGCTACAAGGGTCTTGGTGAGATGTCCGATGTCCAGCTCTGGGAGACGACCATGGATCCTTCCCGCCGTCTGCTCCGTCAGATTACAATTGAGAATGCCGCGGAGGCCGAGCGTACCTTCTCCATGCTGATGGGGGATGACGTACCGCCGCGCCGCCAGTTCATCGAAGAGAACGCCCATTACGCTAATATTGACGCCTGATGCGCCTTCCCCGGATACCAAAGCGGTTCTTCCCGCTCATTGTCGTTTTCGCCCTCCTCGTCGTCTTTATGCCGAGGACGGCGAAATTCGCCTATGATTACAGGAAGGGTTCCCCCTGGGCATACGAGACCCTTATAGCCCAGTTCGATTTCCCGATTCTCAAGACTGAGGACCAGATTGAGAAGGAGAGGGAGAAATCGGGATCTGACGTGGTTCCATATTACAGAAAATCGGAGGAGACCACAAATACCGTCCTGAAAAACGTGGAAGCCCTTGACTTCGGCCGCCAGACCTCCGTCCGTCCATATGTGGTCTCCCGGCTCCGGGATATCTATGAGGTCGGAGTGATTTCGGATTCGAAACTGAAGGTTGACCGCGGTTCATTTTCCCTTTCCGAGGAAGTCCTCTTCATCCAGTCCGGAAAACGGGTACAGAAGTATCCTCGTACAGAGGTTTACCGGGTTTCAGACGCCCAGGGCAAACTTATGTCCCTGCTGTCTGCCTCCCATCCGGGACTCAATGCTGACTCCCTTCTGAGGTCGGCGGGGGTCTATGAGGTAATAGTCCCGAACCTGACCTTTGACAAGACCATGACCGAACTCTCCCATACCGGGGCTGCCAGGAGCATTTCTCCGACAATCGGTTATGTCAATGCCGACCAGAAAATAGTCTCAAAGGGCGAGATAGTGACCGCTGAGATAGCCCAGATACTGGATTCATACAAGGAGGAGTACAACAAGTCCTATGGCTACGACGGCCCGAGGATTCTTATCTGGCTGGGCAACATCCTTATTGCCGCCGCCCTCGTGGTTCTCCTCTATTTCGTCATCCAATCGACAAACAAGGCGATTTTCGAGGACAGGAACAGGTATATTTACCTTTTGACGGTCTTCCTGATTGCCGCCCTTTCGACCCTTGTGGTGGTAAGGGTGAACGCCGGAGCTGTCTATGTCATTCCCTATACGGTTACGGCCCTCTTCCTGCTGGCCTTCTTCCGAAGGAGCGTCGTCCTCCCGGTTTACATAGTATCGCTGCTCCCGCTGCTTGTTTTCTCGAACAACGGAGTCGAACTCTTCGTAATGTTCCTGACAGCCGGGACGGTGTCAATCTTTACTTTCGGCTTTTTCGACCGCGGCTGGCGTCAGTTCCTGAACGCCTTCCTGGTATATGTCATCCTGGCCCTTGTTTTCTGCGGTTTCCGTCTTATCGACTCTGGCGGCAGCAAGGTACTGGATCCCCTGCTCCAGCTCTTCCTGGGGTCCATGCTGACGGTCGCCTTCTATCCGCTCATTTATCTTTTCGAGAAGATTTTCAACCTCGTCTCCACGACCCGGCTGGAAGAGCTCTGCGATACTAACAACCCGCTTCTCCAGGAGCTTTCGGCTAAGGCGCCGGGGACCTTCCAGCACAGTCTCCAGGTGATGAATCTCTGCGATGCGGCTGCGCGCTCGATAGATGCGAATGTCCCCCTGATCCGGGCCGGTGCCCTTTACCATGATATCGGGAAGATGAAGAACCCCCTCTGCTTCGTCGAGAATACGAGCGGGGCGGCGGGCTCCGAACAGTACCATGAAGGGCTGACCCCGAAGCAGAGCGCCCATGACATTATCAGCCATGTCTCCGACGGAGTCGAAATCGCTGAGCAGCATAAGCTTCCGGCGGTCATCAGGGACTTCATCCTGACCCACCACGGGACGACCATGACCGGATATTTCTACAATCGCTACCTGAACGAGGGGGGCGATCCTTCGGATGTGTCCGAGTTCTTCTATGACGGAAAGAAACCGTCCACGAAGGAGCAGATCATACTTATGCTCTGCGATACCCTGGAAGCCGCTTCCAGGACTCTCAAGGAGAATACACCCGAGGCCTTTGACAAGTTCGTCGAAGACATAGTTTCCTCGAAGATGAAACAGGGACAGTTTGACGAGGCGGATATAACCGTCCGTGAACTCGGTACCGTCAAACGGGTCCTCAAAGAATATCTCCGCCAGATTTACCACGAGCGGATAGAATACCCCAAACTGAAGAAAAAAGTTAATAAACAGAATTGATAAACATGAAACTGACAAAAAATCAGATTGATGACCTCAACGTACAGGTTACTCTGGAGATTGCGGCGGCGGATTACGCTGAGCAGGTGAAGAAGAAACTCAATGATGTAAAGCGCAGGGCCGACATCAAGGGCTTCCGCAAGGGAATGGCCCCGATGTCCCTTATCCAGCGCCTCTACGGAGACCAGGCCCTTTACGAGGCCGTAAATGGCGTCGTATCGGAGCAGCTCGACAGCTTTATCCGCGACGAGAAACTCCGCGTTGTCGGAGAGCCGCTCGCCAGCGAGGACCAGCCGGAGAACGAGTGGAAGGTCGGGAACGACTTCACCTTCAAGTTTGATATCGCCGAGACTCCTGAGCTTACCTTCGAGGTCTCGAAGGCGGACGAGATTCCCTATTATTCGATAAACGTTACCAAGGCGGCCAAGGAAGCCATGAAAAAGAACCTCCTGAACCAGGCCGGTTCTCTCGAAGAGGCGGAAAAAAGTGATGCTGAAGGGTATATTATTGCCGATATCTCCAACGGTGAGATTAATGCCGAGGGAGTCTATGTCTCGATCCGCAATGTCGCCGAGGACGTACGTCCCAGCTTTGTCGGACTGAAGGCGGACGATAAGGTGACTGTAAATGTCAATGAGGCCTTTACCAACGAGACTGACCGCGCTGCGATGCTCCGCATCAAGAAGGAGGAGCTCGAGGGTATTAACCCTGAATTTACCTTTACCGTCGTCAACGTGAAGACCTTCGTTCCCGCCAAGGAGGGAGAGGAAACTTATAACAAGCTTTACGGCGAAGGCGTCGTTAAGACTCCCGAGGAGTTCGAGGCGAAGATCGAAGAGCAGATCCGCTCGAATCACCGCCAGGAGGCCGATTACCGCTTTGCCAAGGATGCCCGTGAGTATTTCCTGAATAAGGCCGACGTGAAGCTTCCGGAGAAGTTCCTGAGGCGCTGGCTGATTTCTGTAAACGAAGGGAAGTTCACCCCGGAGCAGGTAGATGCCGAATTCGAGGGCTTCCTTGCCGATTTCCGTTGGCAGATGGTCCGCGGAAAAATCATGCAGCAGTTCTCCCTGAAGGTTGAGCAGGAGGACATCCGCGCTGCCGCAGAATCCTATGTTGCATATCAGTATGCAATGTACGGAATGCCCAATCCTCCCCAGGATATCATCAACGAGGCCGCCAAGAGCGTCCTTTCCGATGAGAACCAGGTCCGCCGGATGGAGGAGAATGTCGAGGAGAACAAGACAATCGCTGCAATCCGCGAAAACGTCACCCTCGTCTCCAAGAAGATTTCCGAGGATAAATTCCGCGAACTCAAATAATTATGGATCCGAAAGAATTCGAAAAATTCGCCGTGAAAGACAGGGGCATCTCTTCGATGACCCTCCACCGCTATACCTCGGCGTACATCAATCCGACCATCACGGAGGAGCGTAAGCTGAATGTGGCCCAGATGGATGTTTTCAGCCGTCTTATGATGGACCGAATCATATTCCTCGGGGTCCCTATCGACGATGACGTGGCCAATATCATCATGGCCCAGCTGCTCTTCCTGTCCTCCTCCGACAGCACCGCTGACATTTCCCTTTATCTCAATACTCCTGGCGGCCAGGTAAGCTCCGGACTCGGGATCTATGATACCATGCAGATTATCCAGCCGGACGTCGCCACTATCTGCACCGGGATGGCCGCTTCCATGGGTTCGGTCCTTCTCTGCGCCGGGGCAAAAGGGAAGAGGAGTGCTCTTCCCCATGCCCGCGTCCTGATTCATCAGCCGCTTGGCGGCGCCCAGGGCCAGGCCTCCGACATCCTTATCGCGGCGAAGGAGATTGAGAAGATACGTGAGGATCTTTTCGGAATCATTGCCTCCCACACGGGCCAGAGTATCAGTAAGGTCGCCGCTGACGGAGACCGTGACTACTGGATGAACGCCGAGGAGGCGAAGGCCTACGGTATGATTGACGAGATTCTTACCGGTAAGAAAAAGTAATGGCTACGAAACAGGACAAAATCCACCGCTGCAGTTTCTGCGGACGGAGCGAAAAAGAGGTGCCCTACCTCATGTCCGGGATTGACGGTTATATCTGCAGCGACTGTGTGCGGCTTGCCTCCGGCTATCTGGATGAGCTTGACAGGCCCGGGGCGGGGGAGCCCCTCGCAAAAATAGGGAAAGCTCCGAAACCAAAGGAAATCAAGGAGTTCCTCGACCAGTATGTAATCGGACAGGACCGGGCGAAGAAGACCCTTGCCGTCGCGGTGTATAACCATTACAAGCGTATCAGCCACAACCTTGACGAGGATCCTGACGGGGTTGACCTGGAGAAATCCAACATCCTTCTGGTCGGTCCGACCGGAACCGGGAAGACCCTTCTCGCAAAGACCATTGCCCGGCTCCTGGATGTGCCCTTCACCATTGTTGACGCCACTGTCCTCACTGAAGCCGGCTATGTCGGGGAGGATGTCGAGAGTATCCTGACCCGGCTTCTCCAGGAAGCCGATTTCGACGAGAGGAAGGCCGAAAGGGGCATTGTTTTCATTGATGAGATCGACAAGATAGCCCGTAAGAGCGACAATCCTTCGATTACGAGGGACGTTTCCGGGGAGGGAGTCCAGCAGGCCATGCTGAAACTTCTCGAAGGAACTGTCGTCAATGTCCCGCCAAAGGGCGGACGAAAGCATCCTGAGCAGGAGTTTATCCATGTCAACACCCAGAACATCCTCTTTATATGCGGCGGGGCATTTGAAGGTATCGAACGCCATATTGCGCTTCGGAAAAACACCCGGATTATCGGTTTCAATGCCGAGGAAAAGGAGAGGACAGGAAGCGAGAACCTCCTTCAGTATATTGAGCCGCAGGATCTCAGGACCTATGGCCTCATACCGGAAATAGTCGGTCGTTTACCGGTTGTGACCTATCTTGACAATCTCGACAAGGCCGCCCTCAGAAGGATTCTCGTAGAACCGAAAAACGCCGTCCTGCGCCAGTACGAGAAGCTTTTCGAGATGGACGGGATGAAACTGGAGGTCGATGACGAGGTACTCGACCTTATTGTGGATACCGCCGTAGGGAATAAGCTGGGAGCCCGCGGTCTTCGGGCAATTGCCGAGAAGATTTTCAGCGATGCGATGTTCGAGGCCCCGTCGTCCCGAAAGAAAACATTCCATGTATCACTGGAATATGCACAGTCGAGACTCGCGGAATAATCTTTTTTTTATATCTTTGTAGCATCATTTTATAGAGAAATAATCCAGTAAGTCCTGTCAGGTTTCGAAAGAAATTGTCGAATTTGCTTTAGTAACCACGCCTGACAGGACCTGCGCCACTTTGTGCGCAGGAACGAATCATGTGGTTACAGGCCTTCGACAAGCCTCTTTCGTGTGGTTCCAGTACTGCGCACTTTTTTTCGACGTACGAACCTCCCACAGAAACTGGTTTCCTTATGAAAGAACCGAGTCTCCCGCTGATTCTTTATCTTCTCTATATTCTTTCCCTTTCAGATAAGGTTGATGCCCAGTTTGTTGCGGAAGTTATTGAGAACCTTCCAGGGAACATGAATTTCTTTTCCGTACTGGAACGAGACTTCGACCGTTACTATGGAGGTGTTTTCTCAAAACTCGTTTATGACAATTCCGTCTGGCTTTTCCTGCCGCGCTTTGATTCGCTCGACCTCCAGATTATCCTTCTTTCGTTTTCCGGCTTTTCAGGCCGTCAGACGGCCTATCTGACGGGTATCAGTCCTCAGGCGGCGAGAACACGAAAATCGAGAATCCGGCGACGGATCCTCGATTCACATTCTCCACGAAAGCTCCTGTATCTGCAGTTTCTGGAGCGGAAAAAAAACTACAGATAATCGTCGAAGTACATCGTCACCTTGTTCATAAGGTGGACCCTGTCCTTTCCGCGGACGTTGTGCTCATGGCAGGGATAAGGGAAATAGTCCAGCTGGACGCCATTCTTGACGCATTCCCGGACAAAACTCAAGCTGTGCTCCCAGACTACTGTATTGTCGATTGCACCCTGGCAGATGAGGAGTTTTCCCTTGAGATTCTTCGCCTTTCCTATCAAGCTCGTCAGAGCGAAGCCCTCCGGATTGGTCTCCTCGGTATCCATGTAGCGCTCCCCGTACATGATTTCATACCATTTCCAGTCGATTACGGGGCCGCCCGCGACACCGACCTTGAAGACTTCCGGATAAGTTGTCATCAGGGATATGGTCATGAATCCTCCGTAGCTCCAGCCATGGACGCCAATGCGGTCCCTGTCCACGTAGGGGAGATCCATGAGCATCCGGACACCCACCATCTGGTCGGCCATTTCCTCCTGGCCGCAGCGGCGTTTGATCGCCTTCTCGTAGGCCGCCCCGCGGTTCTGGGTGCCGCGGTTGTCCTGGACATAAACGAGGTAACCCTTCTGTGCCATCAGCATTTCCCACATTCTGATGCCGCCAAGCCAGCTGTCCTGGACCAGCTGGGAATGGGGACCGCCATAGACGTAAACGATTACGGGATACTTCTTTGCCGGGTCGAAATTCAGGGGCTTTATCAGCCGGTAGTAGTTGTCGTATTTGCCGTCTGCGCTCTTTACTGTTCCGAAATCCGCTTCCGGGGTCGCGAAGCCATCGAGAGGGTCCTTGGCCTCGTGAAGGAGGATGTCAGATTTCCCGTCCGTGCTCCTTTGCCGCGTAATTCTCGGCGTATTGAAAGAGCTCCAGCTGTCGAAAAACTCGGAGCCGTCCTCTGCCATTGAAATCTGATGATACCCGCGTTCCGGGCTTAGATTCAGGGGCTTACCCACTTTCGCCTTTTTAACGGCCGCCTTCTTTGGAAGAGTAAGCGAAACCGAGAACAGGTGATTCTCTACCGGGGAAACTTCGGCTGAGGTATAGAAAACCGTCCATCCTTTCTTTGTCTTGCAGCTTGCAACATAGGCGACGTCCGCATCCACCTCTGTCAGCCGCCGGATTGTCCCGAGCGTATCGACGAGATACAGGTTTCTGTATCCGTCGCGGTTGTCGGTCCGGTACAGGAAGACATCATTCCGCCCTTCGAGGAATACAACCGGATCGAGGGGCTCTATCCAGGCGTCATTCTCTTCGGTAAGGACGGTCCCTATATAGTCCCCGGACACGGCGTTGTAACGGTTCAGCCGCATCCTGTGCTGGGAACGGTCAACTACCTGGATATAAATTTGTTTTGAATCCCCGGACCAGGCGATATTGGTAAGGTAACGGTCCTCTTCAAAGTCATTTGCCTTAATGTGGACGGTCTTTCCCGAGGGAATGTCATATACAAGGAGGTCAATGCGCTCGGAGTCCATCCCGTTCATCGGGTACTTGATTGTCCGCAGGGATCCGGTGCGGGTGGTTATGTCAAGAAGTGGGAAGCCCGTAACCCTCGCTTCGTCCTTCCGGTAGAAGGCGAGTTTCTTACCGTCGGGGGAGAAGAAGACGCCCCCGTCGATGCCGAATTCATTCCGGCTGACGCTCGTTCCGAACGATACTTCCGGATTGTGGCTAAGGGCAACAGCAACAGTGTCAGGGCCGTTTGCGATAAAGAGACTGTTCCCTTTAAGGACGGGAGTCCATAGCGGTTCACTCTTATCCAAATGGTAGTAGTATTCTTCCGGATAGAGGGCCCGCCACAGGACTGCCTCTTCCATAGTCAGCATCTTTCCTTCCGGGCTCTCCGGACGGATATCTATAATTCCGCTCTGGGCATAGAGGGAGCAGGCCGCGAAGGCGGCAATGAGGGTAAGGACCTTTTTCATTACCTACAGGAAAAGCTGATTCTCCGGGGCCGGGGTGTATTCCGACCCGTAATTGATTCTTTCGACGGTCAGGACGCTGTCAACGATGCTCTTTTCATAGCCGCGCCAGGGAATCCTGCCGAAATACTTCTTATAGTGGACTGTGATGCGGGATCCGGTCATGTTCAGCATCCGCTTTGCAAGCTCTTCGTCGTCCACGGAGAACTTGAATTCATTGGACTGAACGGTTCCGCCGCCATCCTTATGACCGTAACCGGTCAGAATCATGACCCCGCCATATGTCTTGAACACATAGCCGGTCTTGGCGATTTTATTGAGTTCACCGGTCTGGGTCCCTTCGGAGAAGACAAAGTAGAATTTAAAATAGATGAAGGCACCGAGGGCGAGAATCAGGATGAAGGAAATCCAGCCGAGGGTTCTTTTAGTCTTCTTTTTCATGGTACGCTCGTAATTAAATCCATGCAAAGATAAGATTTATACGGGGAATTAACTAATTTTGCTGAAAACTGATACCATAGATGAAAAAGATTCTTACCATCCTGCTCTGCACCCTCCTTTCCTTTGGGGCGATGGCCTCTAAAAAGAGCGCCGTAATTACTACCCCCGCGTCTGACAGCCGGATTACATATGTCGGCCGTACGCAGGTTTCCGGGGAGGACGTGTCCTTCGACTGGACCGGAACAACGATTCGTATCGCCTTTCAGGGCGACGACCTCTCCGTCGTCCTCTCTGATACGGGAAAGGACTATTTCAATGTCTGGATTGACAGGGAGCCGGACGAAGAGGCGGATTTTGTCGCCCGTTTCAGCGGTGATACTACGGTTACCCTCTGCAACAGGGATTTCCTCAGGGCCCGTTATGGAAAGAAAATACCCGCTGTCCATACTGCCGTCCTTGGTAAGCGGACGGAAGGGGAGCAGGGAAAGGTGACGGTCCATTCATGGATCAGCTCCGCACCCCTCCTTCAAGCCGAGCCGATCCGGGAGCGCCTCATCGAGTTCATCGGGGATTCATATACCTGTGGTTTCGGAAGCGAAAACAGTGTCGCGACGGATCCTTTCAAGCCGGAGACCGAGAACGAGAACAAGGCCTTCGGGGCCATTGTAGCCCGGTATTTCGGAGCTGACGCCTTCGTGATTGCCCATTCCGGAATGGGCGTGAACCGCAATTACAACGACAAACTCCGCGGCTACACAATGGCAGACCGTTATCTGAACGTCTTTGACAACGGTTTCGATAAGGTCGAAGGAGCCCCGCTATGGAACCCCGCTTCAGCCCCGAAACCGGACGTAACCGTGATTAACCTTGGGGCCAACGACTTCTCTACGGGAAGGCAGCCGCAGTATCCGCTTTTCCGGAACGACTATATCCGTATCCTGAAGGCGGTAAAGGATTTCTATGGCGAGGACCATCCCGTCATCTGCATCTCCTCCCATGTCAACAACTATCCCTATATCAGGGATGCCGTTGAGGCGGCCGGACTGAAGAGGGTCTGCTGCTATGGTGTCGGAGACGGAACCTTCGACCCCTCCGAGCGGGGGGCCGCTTCCCATCCTTCATATTCTGCCCACAGGAAGCTGGCCTATTGCCTTATTCCCTATATCGCTACAGCTACCGGCTGGCCACTTACTGACAAGGAAGTTCGGTAGATTCATTTCCTCCAGCCGCAGAAGCAGCCGGACTGAGGATAGGGAACAGTTTATCCAGAAGGTCCTGTGGCTATTCCGGACCGGGTCGCGGTAATCGAGGGTCGTCGGCATCTGGCCGCTTCCGGCGATCTGGTTGATTGTCAGACCGTCTGCAAGGGCCAGGGCCTTGGCCAGGCAGAGCTCGTCCCCCGTATGCTCATATAAGTCGAGAAGGGCGTTGGCAACGTTGCAGGAACTGTTGTCGACGGGAGTTTCGTAGTGGTACTGCTCGTGGACGCATGGGACACTGACGTGCGGAATGCCGTTCTTGCGTGGGAGAGAGCGCCAGTGGACAAACTGGTCTTCGCTGAAACGGACGAGGTCGAATGCGTTTTCAAGGTCTTCCGCCGTGACCTTGTCCTCATGGAGGATACATGAAGCGAAGGGAGAGGCGGTGCAGTTCGTAAGGTTCTGGTAGGGCTCGACATCGACCCCGACATCCTCGAACTGGCCGGTGAGGTCGAAGGTCTTGAGGGCGTGCTCCTTCATCCAGCCGAAGGCCTTCTCCTTCATGGGAGTGAAGTCCATGATGCCGTACTGTTTCTCGAGGCGCTGGACAAAGCGGACGACAGGAGCGAGCATGGCCTTTGACCCGTTGACGGGTTCTCCGCTTTCAAAATGGACCTTGATAGGGAAGGAGCCGTCTTCACCCTGGATTTTTGCGTAGGTATCTGCAATCTTAAGGGCCCTGTCGAGGTAGAGGGAATCGGAGGTCTCGTCATAGAGGTCGAGGAAGGCCTGGGCGGAATAGAGGGCGTCCATAGTCATGGTCAGCCCCTGATTCTTCTTGGAGGCGATGAGGTCCTGATAGTAAGTGGGAGGGAAAAACGCCAGTACATCACCCTCGGGGCGGCTTTCTGAGATAAGGAAGGCGGCTGCGTTCCGGGCGATGGCAAGGGCGTCCTCCCGGAGCTCCGGATAAAGCCGGGCGATGAAGCACTCGTTGGAGATGGTCGCCCCGATTATCTTGTTCGCATAGGTATTGTGCTTATAGCTCATGTCCGGAACCGGCCCGTTTTTCCATGCGAGGACCTGGGGCATCTGATGGACATAGAGGAGGGCCATGCGGGCGGCCTGGCCATAGGGACGCGCCTTGGCGGGATAGGGTCCCTCGAAGGGATAATCCCGGAGGAAATCCCTTTCCCCAGCGACACCCATGACCTCTCCGTCGGAAGAGAGGGCTTCAACCTTCAGATGGACCTTCCCGACAGGAATATCGTTCCAGACGGGGGAGAGGGCCGCTGTCGGGGCCTTTGCCTCGAAACTCCATGAATCCTCCCCGCCACTTATCGTAAAACGGTACAGGACAGCTCCTTCCGTCTCAGCGAAGTTGAAGGCGGGGGCATATATGAATTTCTTGGCGTAACCGTTCCAGAAAGGATTCCTGCCCTCATATCCGGGCCGGACGGGAACGAGGTATTCCTTCTCCGCCTGGCGGTTGAGTTTTTCCATCTTGTTTTCATTTCTCCCGCAGGAGAACAGCAGGGCCGCGGATACGGCCAGAAGAATTATTTTTCTCATATAAGGTGTTATTTCATGCGGACCGGGGCGTCGTCGTACAGGGTGAACTTCTTTGCCTTCCGGATCCACTTCTGCTCTTCTGTCTTAATGTGCTCTTTGGCTATGTCGAAGGTGATATTTCCCTTGATGTACTGCTCGAGGACCGGGTCTGAAAGCTTGACATAGAAATCTTCCGAAATCCGAAACATGGGGTAGGTCTCGGAGAAATAGCGTATCAGGCGGAGGGTGTGCATCAGGGAGTGGTAGTTCTCGCCGGGGAGCAGCATGATCTGGTATCCGAAGCAGCGCGTTCCGGCGTAGAGCCCTGCCGAGGGGGTGAAGGAACAGGGGCGCATCAGGGCACCCTTGTCCTCCGGAAGGGCGTCTTTCCGGCTCGGCTTGATGAACGGCGCGCCAATGTACTCATAGGGGCGGGAGGTGCCGATGCCGGGATTGATGTTGGTGTTGTTCCACAGGCCGCCTCCGCTGTAAACGTATGCGGTGAAAAGCCCGGGAATGTCTGAGGCGGGCGCGATGGTCCATGGCATGAACTGCCGTGAAACGTCGCTGGCCATGGCGGAGATAATGTGCAGGGCGAACCTGGCGCCTATTTCCGAGTAGTAAAGGTTGCAGAGTTCTCCGAGGGTGAGGCCATGCCTGTGGGCGACCTTCGGGACGTAGAGCTCGCAGGTTACGGACGGGATTGTCCCCTCTACGACCCTTCCTGCCGGGTTTATATGGTCCACTATGTAGAGCGACGGGGCTTCATCGTCGAGGAGGTTCAGCATGTCCATAAGGTGCATGACATCCTTCGTGTAATTGAAGTACCGCGTACCTACATCCTGGATTTCTACGACGACTCCGTTGAGGCGGCGGAGCTGTTCCATGTCACAGGCGATATGGTTGGTTCCGGGTGTCAGTTCGGCCTCTTTGGGGCTGAATACCGTCTCAAGGTTCCCCCTTTCTGCGAAGAGGTCGTACATCCACCTGCGTTCGGCGGGGTCCCAGCTGTTCTGGGTGCAGAAACAGCCGATCCGACCTTCCCGGAGCGTCCTGTCCAGCTGGTCCTGCAGCGGGGTAGTGCGGAATGAAAACATTATCCGATGATTTTGCGGGCGATTCCGATTACTTCTGAGGCAAGGGCCTCGGCCACATCAAGTGTCGGCGCCTCGGCGTAAATGCGGATGATGGGCTCGGTGTTGGAGCGGCGGAGATGGACCCACTTGCGCTCCTTCTCGAAGCTGATTTTCACGCCGTCAATCGTATTTACATCCTCTTTCTCGAAGGTTTTCTTCATCTGGTCCAGAATCCTGTCAATCAGGGCGGTATCGGAAAGATCGATACGGTTTTTGGCTATGGCGTACTGCGGGTAGGTCTTCTTCAGCTCGCTGACAGTCATTTTCTTATGGGCGAGGTTGGAAAGGAAGAGGGCGACGCCGACCATAGCATCCCTTCCGGTATGGAGAGCCGGATAAATGACACCTCCATTGCCTTCTCCGCCGATCAGGGCGCCCACCTCGTGCATCTTCGTAGTAACGTTGACCTCACCGACTGCGGCGGCGTAGTACTTCCCGCCGTGTTTCTCAGTTACGTCGCGAAGGGCGCGGGTAGAGGAGAGGTTGGAAACGGTCGCAATGGGTTTTCCCTCTTTCTCGGCGAGTGAGCAGAGGTAGTCCGCAACGCTGACGAGGGTATATTCTTCGACGAAGGGCTCTCCGTTTTCCATTATGAAGGCGAGCCGGTCAACATCCGGATCGACGGACACCCCGAGATCCGCTTTCTCGCGGACAACTGTCGCTGAGAGATCCGTCAGGTTGGCCGGAAGGGGCTCCGGATTGTGGGCGAAATTACCGGTCGGGTTGCAGTTCAGTTCGATGCACCTTACTCCGAGGCGTTTCAGAAGACGTGGCATTATAATGCCGCCGACGGAGTTGATGGCGTCCACGACAACCGTGAATTTTGCGGCCTTTATGGCTTCGACATCTACAGAGGGGAGGGCGAGTACTGCATCGAGGTGCCTGTCGGTGAAATCCTCTTCTTCAACTGTCCCGAGCTGGTCCACTTCTGAGAAGCTGAAGTTCTCGGTTTCCGCCAGATCCAGGATTGCCTGTCCTTCGGCCGCCGTCAGGAATTCTCCCTTGTCATTGAGTAGTTTCAGGGCATTCCACTGCCGGGGATTGTGGGAGGCGGTCAGGATGATTCCGCCGTCAGCCCCGGCAAAAGTGACGGCCATTTCCGTTGTCGGGGTGGATGCAAAGCCGCATTTTACCACGTCCACGCCGCAGCTTATCAGGGTCCCGACCACAAGATTCTCAACCATTTCCCCGGAGAGACGGGCGTCTTTTCCGACGACAATCTTATACTTCTCGCCGTTCGGCACGGGTTTCCTGGAAGGGAGGGTTTCGCAGTAGGCGTATGTGAATTTTACGATATCAAGGGGAGTCAGAGCGCTGCCCGGCGCACCACCGATAGTGCCTCTGATGCCGGAGATGGATTTAATGAGGGTCATACAGCTTCTAATTTTCACAAATTTAGCAAAATAATTTGCATGTTGAAAAAAAATCCCTACCTTTGCAGTCCCTTCAAGGGAATCTGCTGGGTTCGTATAACGGTTAGTACTCGAGATTCTCAATCTCGCAATAGGAGTTCGATTCTCCTACCCAGTACCAAAAATGCCTCTGCAATATGTTGCAGGGGCATTGTTAGTATATAATGTGCCTATATTGCCCTACCAAGTTATTCGTTCGATTGCTTTTGCATCATTACCTAAAAAAAAGAGTTGAGATTTCTCTTCAACCCTTTTCCGACCGGGGACGCCCCAGTCCATTAGATTGGATTTGCCAATCCGTTGCAAATATAAGAAATCTTTTTGGTTCTACAAATTTTCTTTTTCAATGGACTCATAAAGGGCTCCTATTTCAATGACTGATAAGTGTATTATTGCTCAAAAAAGCGCACCGGGACATATGGAATCTAGCCCCCGAATTCACAAAACATTGTGATTTTTGTTGTAAAATTCAAAAAATCACGATATTTTTACGGTAAAATAACAATATATTGTGATTTCCGAGAAGAGCAAAAGTATTGTTAAAAGGATATGTTCCGGACAGCTATCTTGACGCATACAGATACAGACGAATAACCTTGCAGTAATATGGAGCAGATTGGACAAACCATCAAAGCCCGCCGGAAGGAGCTTGGGGTAACCCAGCAGGAAGTGGCGGATCTGGCTCAGGTGGGAATCAACTCACTTGTGGCCATTGAACGCGGAAAGGGTAATCCGTCATTGAAAACCCTTATGCGCATCCTGGATATCCTGGGGCTGGAATTATGCCTTAGATAGGCCTTTACTTATACACGCGGTACTGAACGTGCACGTTCTGGGCCAAAAACGTGTACAACGAGTACCATCAGAACGTTTACACGGGCGCAGCGGGCAGGAATGTCCGCTCGCGCGCATATAAAAAGAGAGAAGGTGTATTCCTTGTTGGGATACACCTTCTCTTGTTCCGTGAGAAAGATAACTTATTTCTTTCTGCTCTTGTATCTCTGGTAGAACTGGTCCACGCGGCCGGCGGTGTCGACGAGTTTGACTTTGCCGGTGTAGAAAGGATGAGAAGTGTTGGAAATCTCAATCTTAACTACAGGATACTCAACACCTTCAACCTCGATGGTCTCCTTGGTGGGAGCGCAGGAACGGGTGATGAATACCGTTTCGTTGGACATATCCTTGAAAGCTACAAGACGGTAGGTTTCGGGATGAATTCCTTTTTTCATTGTGATTCGGTTTAATTGTTAACAATTTTGGACGGCAAAGGTAGTAATTCTTTCCGTCAATTCCAAATCTTCCGCCGAAATCGTTTTATCTCAGATAAAGGGAAAAGAATTCCCAGACTGCGCTGCACGTATCCATGTCCCCAAGGGCCCAGGAGTGTTTCCCTCCGACGACCTCGTAGAGGCGGACCTGAATCTCCGGACCGCCCTTCCACGCCTCGTCGCAGCCGGCGTAGCGGTGGAGAATCACCTTGTGGCTGTCTTCCTTGAGAAGGGGAAGCTCTTCCGTGACCTCGTGGGTGCAGCGCGCCTCGGATACCCATTTCCCGACGGCGGCTGGAACGGAAATATATTCTCCCCAGCCACCGGTGTTACCGGGGTCACCCTCCCAGAAAGAGGTCCTGTCGGCGGTTCCATGGACTTCCATCAGCGGAACCGCTTTTTTCGGGCGGTAATCCTTGTAGATCCACTGCATCGTGAGGCCGGCAATGGGGGCGTAGGCGCTGAAGGCGTCCGGATGGAGGAAGGCCATGAGGTAGCACATTTCGCCGCCGTTGGACATTCCTGTCAGGAAGGCGTTCTTTTTAGAGAGGGAATACTCCTTCTGGAGCTTCTTTTTCAGCGCGATAATAAAGCGGGCGTCATCCCGTTTAATGTCCTTCTGGGGAGGATAACCGACTATCCAGCCGGTCTTTCCCTTGGTATCCTTTTCGCCCTGGGGGATGCAGAGGGCAAAGCCCTCCCGGTCTGCGACAGCGCGCATCTCGGGGCGGTAGTTTTCCGCCTTGCCGCCATATCCGTGGAGCATTATGACAAGCGGGGCGCCTTCCTGCAGGTTATCGGGAAGATAGAGCCAGTAGCTGCGCTCTTCCGAGCCAAACTTCATGGTTTTCAGCTGCGGCTCGGCGGCGTTGGCCTTTCCCGCTATAAGAAGCAGGATGGCGGTAAGGAGGGTAAGGATGGTTTTCTTTTTCATGTTCATGTTCATGAATTCTTGTTTTTTAGCGGAGAAGACGATTGAGCTGTGCAGGAGTTATTTCCGGGACAAGTTCCCGGAGATGATTCTCAATTTGGTGGAGGGATTCCTCCGGAGAGCGCTTCTTTTCGGAGACAGCCGCTTCGGAAGCGAAGGGGAAGTCCTTGAAGGTATGGGAAAAGGCGTCCTCCGCTCCGCTTTTTTCCTTTTGTCCCTCTCCGATGCCGAACAGGGCCTCTGGAGTACAGAACGAGGAGGTCTGCCAGCCGTTGTAGTGCATGTCCGCTCCGCGATAGACTCGGGTTATATTGCCGGTTACAAGACGGGTTGCCATCTGCAGCCGCGTAATGACGGCGTCGGCCTTGTTCTTCTTTACGCCAAGAAGGGAGCGGACCTCCTTTATGGAGATGCTTCCGTTCTCTTCCACATAATCGAGAACCTCTTTATCAGGGCCTTCAGGGGCGTATTTCGGCTGCGACCGCCGCCAGTTCATAAGTTCGCGGTACCACTTAAGGGTCGCAAAGCAGCTCTTTCCGCCGGAGATAAATTTCCCGTAGGCGATTTCCCCCGACTGGATAACCGGAATCTTCCAGTCCCAGGGCCCGAGGAAATCGTCATGGAACCACATCTGCTGCGGGGTCATCTCTTCGATGGAAAACCCCGGGACGGGTCCGACAAAAAAGGGCACAATGCCAAGCTCCCGTATAGTCCGGAGCATGGTTTCCGGGCTGATTACGGGAGCATTGGATGAATTCCCCGGGTGGACTGCGATGGACATTTTTAGACCATCAGAGCGCCGACGAGGCCGAGAATTGCGTAGAACTCAGGAAGGGCGGCGTAAATCAGGGTGTTGACCATAACGTTGTGGCCCTGGCTGACGCCGACGATACCGTTGGCGCAGACCTTGCCCTGGCGGATAGCGGAGAGCATGCAGACGAGACCGACGCAGAGGCCCATTCCAAAGATGACCGCACCGTCGATGCCGCCGCTGCGGAACTTGCCGAGCATCATGAAGAAGGCGACGAATCCGTAAATACCCTGGGTGGCAGGGAGGGCGGAAAGGACCATGAAGGTACCGGATTTCTCCGGAGCTTTCTTAAGTCCGCCTTCAGCGGCGTTGCCGGCAATGGTGGTTCCATAGGCGCTGCCGATGCCCGCGAGGGCGAGGACAAGGCCGAGTCCGAGATAAGCTAAAACTGTGTTGAGCATGATGATTATGTTTTTATTGTTTGTTTATTTTTCCAGGGGTTTGTAATTGCGGCCGGCCGCTTCATATCCGGAGTTCTTGAAGAATTCGAGGAAATTGAGACGGAGCGGGTGGACAAAGGCGCCGAGGGCGCACATCGCGATGTTGAGCGTATGGCCAATAACTACGACGAGGATAAAGCCGATCCATCCCCCCACGCCGCCGTCTCCAAGGACCATCTTGCCGAGGTCGTTGAAGGCGAAGCCGAGCATGGCGCCGGCAAGGCCCAGCGCGTAGAGACGAAGATAGCTAAGGACATCGCCAAGGAGCCCCGTAGCCGTATTGTAGGTATCCCAGAGCCCGCTTCCTATGTTGATGAGCGGATTCCGGTGGATGTCGTTGAAAACGAAGATGCCGAGGGCGGAAATGATTCCGAGGACGATTAGGATAAGCTTTGTCGCCGCTGCGTCAATTACGCCCGCGAGGGCAAAGCCGGCGACTATTACGGCCCCGACAATCAGAAGGGTCCAGCCCCATGTCCCGAGCGAGCCGAGGAAGCCCTTGTTCCGGGTCGCCATGACGGTTTTAATAATCATGGCAAGGCAGAGGTGGATTATACCGATGACAATCGACAGGATCATGGCCCCGTCGTAACCGGCAATCTTCGCCGGGAGGAAAATCCCCTTAATGGGCTCAAATATCTTCCATCCCGAGATGTCTATGCTGAAGAACGTGTGGAAAAGGAAACCGACGATGACCGTCGCAACCCCAAGCGTGATGACAAGGGGAGCTGTTTTCCGGAAGGAGTTTACCTTTTTCAGAAGGAAGCCGGCGATTACGAGGACAAGCCCGTATCCGGCGTCTCCCATGCACATCGCAAAGAAGAGCAGGAAGAAGATGGAGAGGAAGACAGTCGGGTCGAAACCGTCATAGGCGGGACGGCCGTACATGTCTGTCAAGGTCTCGAACATTGAGACGAACCTGTTGTTTTTCAGCGATATGGGCGGATTGTCCTCAGCGCAGGCGTCCTCCTTGATATAGAGGACTCCGCTGCGGTCCAGGGCCTGGACGAGGGTCTCGTCGTATTCGGTCGGGGCGTAGCCGATGAACGTGACGATGGTATCCTCGGCGGCGGGGACGGCGGTGATTCCTGCAAGGTGCAGGTCCAGTTTCTGGAGGTTCCCGGCCCGAATCTGCTCAAGTTCTCCGATGCGCTCCTTCGCTCCGGCAATCCGGCGGAAGGTTTTATCGAGGTGCTGTTTCTTCTCCTCGAGTTCCTGCCGCTTTTCGTCGGCGCTGCACTCTGGAGCGGGCACTTCCCCGGGGAGGGGATCGTCTCCGAAGACTACAAAATAGACAGTGTTCTTCTCTTCGCCGATAATGGAGAGGGCGTACACCTCCCCCCATTCGCTCAGGAAGGCCTTCCTCGAAAGTTCATGGAAGTGGACCGGGACGCCGGCTTCCGAAAGGGCCTTGAGGCGGCTTCTGTCAAAGCTGCCCCAGACCTCCAGGCGGGAAAGCTCCTTTTCCAGGGTCTTTACGGCCGCGATGTCCTCGGAGTAGCGCATTAGCTGGCCGCCGGCGAAGCGGACGATATCCCCGTCGATATGTTCAGGATCAGTCCCTTCCGGGACTACGGCCTCGTTGAGGCCCTGGATGAGTCCCGTGAGCAGTTCCACCTCCCCGGCAATCTGCCGGGAGGCGTCGTCAACGGGCTTTTCGCTTCGGGTGATATCGACGAGTCCGAGTTCCTGGAGCTCCTCAAGGAAGCGCTCCTGATCCCCGCTCAGGAGGATGAAGGAGTATTTTGTCATGGAACGTATCATACCTCGGAGGCCTCCTCTTCCTCAGCCGCATGGCGGGTTTTGACTATCTTGGAGGACGCCTTGGAGAGGTTCTCCTCGTCTTCCATGTACCTTTTAATCTTTCGGATCGCCTCCTGATAGCCGGGAATCTGCACCTTTTCGTACAGGTTCACCTTCTGGGTCGTCTTTTTCCGCTGCCAGTCGAGGATGCGCGCCTTCTCGCGATAGACTTCCGCTTCGATGCCGAGGCGGGATAGCTCCTTGAGAATCGCGACTCCGTCGGCGTACCAGGCGGGTTTGACGAAGGCGTTGAACGGCCGGAGTTCATAGTGAATCTCACCGAGCCCGGGAGTCTTTACTCCCGCGACCTTTACGGTGTGGAGATCCACGTCGGTAATGGAGATGAGCCCGGGGTCGAACTCGTTCCACAGCGCCGCGAGGTAGTCGTAACGCTTCAGGGCCCCCTCCAGTTCCTCATTGAGCCGGTCGCTCTCGTCCTTGGCCTTACGGACCTCCAGACGGAGCGCGCTCTCCTTGTTCTGGAGAGTCGGCAGCGCCTTCTGACGGACCTTAAGCTGTTTGCCCAGTTCGTTAAGCGATGTCTTGTTGTATTGGAACTTTATGGCCATTACGATTTCCAGTATTTATCGATCAGCGCCTGTTTGATGCCGGTTTCCGCCTTGGAGAAATACTTTGCGAAGAGTTCCCAGGCGGTGTCGAGCATCTCGGTAATGGAGATGTTTACATCAATTGAGAGAAGCCGGGTGGCATATTCTTTCGCGTACTCGAGGCAGCGGCGGTCATAATCGGAAAGGTCGAAGCCGTTTTCCAGCTTGGTCTTAGCATTCTGGGCGTCGGCATAAAGGCGGACGGAGGCATTCATGACCTGGGAGTGGTCCTCGCGCGTTTTCTTGTTCTGGACGAGCTGTTTAAGTCGGGAGAGCGAACGGAACGGGTCGATGATGACCTTCCCCGAATCGGAATCTGCACGGAGGAAGAGCTGTCCCTCGGTGATGTATCCGGTATTGTCCGGAATCGCATGGGTGATATCCCCGTCGTTCAGGGTGGTCACGGCGATGATGGTGATTGACCCCTCGGTAGGGAGCTGGACGGCCTTCTCGTAGATTTTTGCGAGGTCCGAATAGAGGGAACCCGGCATGGAATCCTTGGAAGGAATCTGGTCCATACGGTTGGAAACGATCGAAAGGGCATCGGCGTAGAGGGTCATGTCCGTCAGGAGGACGAGGACCTTCTCATTCTTGTCCACGGCGAAGTACTCGGCCGCGGTCAGGGCCATGTCCGGAATCAGCAGGCGCTCCACCGGCGGGTTTTCCGTCGTATTGATGAAGCAGATAATCTTCTCCAGGGCGCCTGCGGACTCGAAGGCGTGGCGGAAGAAGAGGTAGTCGTCGTTGGAGAGGCCCATGCCGCCGAGGATAATCTTGTCCACATCGGCGCGGAGGGCCACATCGGCCATGACCCGGTTATAGGGTTGGTCCGGATCCGCGAAAAACGGAATCTTCTGGCCGGAAACGATGGTGTTGTTGAGGTCGATACCTGCAATTCCGGTCGGAATCAGCTGGGAGGGCTGGCGGCGCTTGTAAGGGTTGACGGAGGGACCGCCGATTTCCCTGACTTCGCCTTCCACCTCCGGGCCGCCGTCGATAGGATGGCCATAGGCGTCGAAGAAACGGCCTGAGAGCTGGTCGGAGACCTTCAGCACGGGCGGTTCCCCGAGGAAGGTTACTTCGGCGTTGGTCGGAATGCCTTCGGTTCCGGAGAAGACCTGGAGGGTGATCATGTCACCCTTGGTCCTGACGACCTGGGCGAGCTTTCCGGCCACTACGGCGAGTTCGTCATTGGAAACACCCTTTGCCTTAAGGGCTACGGTGGCCTTTGTGATGGCCTCGAGCTTGGTGTATATTCGCTGGTATGCTTTAGTTGCCATATTCTTCGAAGAGTTTGTGGATGGAGGATTCGTAACCCTGAACGCCTCGCTCTGGAACTCGGAGTAGTTCATCTGGCGGAGTTCATTGATGAGATTCTTGAAGAAATCGCGGCAAACCTCGAAGTCTTCAAAGGAGTATTCCTTTTCGCAGAGTCCGAGCACGAGGTCGAGCATGTACTTCTGCCTTTCGAGAGGGCAGAGCGAATCTATCGGGTCAAAGCCGTCCTGCTGGAGGATAATGAAGTCAAGAAGCTCTGATTTCCAGAAGTTTACATGGTAGCTCATAGGAACGCCGTCATCACCGAGGATGTTGATCTGCTCGGCGGCTTCCTTTCCGCGGCGGATAAGGTTCTTGGCGACGGCGACCTTGTCCGCCCAGCCCTCTTCGACGGTCTTGTCGAGGTATTCGACAATTTCGGGATACTCGAGGTATTTGGAATATGAGTCGATAGGGTTGACGGCGGGGTAGCGCTTCTGGTCGGCACGGTTCTGCTCGAGGGCATAGAAACAGCGGGCGGCCTTCTTGGTGGACTCGGTAACCGGTTCCTTGAGGTTTCCGCCGGCAGGGGAGACCGTCCCGATGAAGGTGACCGCGCCTCTCTGCCCGTTATTCAGGATAACCATGCCCGCACGGGCGTAGAAGTTCGAAATGATGGCGGAAAGGTCAACCGGGAAGGCATCGGCGCCAGGGAGCTCTTCCATACGGTTCGACATCTCGCGGAGGGCCTGGGCCCAGCGGGAAGTGGAGTCTGCGAGGAGGAGGCATTTGAGGCCCATAGCGCGGTAGTATTCACAGATGGTCATGGCGGTGTAAACCGAGGCCTCACGGGCGGCTACCGGCATGTTGGAGGTATTGCAGATGATTGTGGTACGCTCCATCAGGCGGCGTCCGGTATGGGGGTCTATGAGCTCCGGGAATTCGGTGAAGATTTCCACGACTTCGTTTGCCCTCTCACCGCAGGCCGCCATGACGATGACGTCGGCGTCGCCCTGCTTTGCAATGGCGTGCTGGAGGACGGTCTTGCCGCAGCCGAACGGGCCAGGAATAAAGCCGGTGCCGCCTTCGGCGATAGGGTTCAGGGTGTCGATTACGCGGACGCCCGTTTCCATGATGCGGTCGGGCCGTGGTTTCTCCCTGTATCCCTTGATGGCGACCTTGACGGGCCATTTCTGGGTCATGGTGACGGGGACGTCCGTCCCTTCTGCGTCGGTGAGGGTCGCGATGACCGTATCGACGTTGTAAGAGCCGGCCTCGACTATGGATTTAACCGTAAATTCCCCTTCAAACGAGAACGGGACCATGATTTTGTGGGGGAGCCATCCCTCCTTCACCTCTCCCAGCCAGTCGGCGGCGACTACCTTGTCGCCGGGCTTTGCGATGGGGGTGAAATCCCAGAGTTTTTCGCGGTTGATAGGGTCGGTATATTCGCCTCTCCGGAGGAAAACGCCATCCATCGTGGTCAGGTCGTTCTGCAGACCGTCATATACGCTGGAAAGAAGGCCCGGACCGAGGGTCGCTTCAAGCATGCGGCCTTCGAACTCCACCGTGTCCCCGTTCCTCAGACCGCGGGTGCTTTCAAAGACCTGGACCTGGGCGAAGGCCCCGTTGACCTTGATGACCTCCGCCATCATCATCACTCCGTGGAGATCGATGTAGCAGATCTCATTTTCGGCCACCGGACCGTCTGTACGGACGGTTACCAGGTTGGAAACGATTCCAGTGACTGTTCCTGTGGTTTTCATATATCTTTACTTTTTATTGTTCTTCTTTGTAGTTGACGCCGCCAAAGGTCCCGCGGACCTCGCTGATGAGCTTTTTGAAGCGTTCCCGCCCTTCGGTCTCGTCGAGGACTATCCAGCGGTCAACAATCCGGAGCTTCTCTATGAACCCCAGGATGCGCTCTATGTCGAAGTCGTCGAAGACTGTGATTTCATCGATTTTATCCCATCTCAGGGAGTCCAGCTCCCTTTCCCGGGCGAGGAGGTCTGTCAGGGCGAAAATCTGCGCAGTCCTCCCTTCTTCCTCGAAGGTGCCGCTGTCGAAGAGTTTCCCGTCGAGGTCGGCGCGGGAATCATCTTCCGCCGCAGCCCCGGTCAGAACGTCCATGTCCGCATTCCGCCCAAGGGCGCTGTTGAGGAAACGGACCTTGGCATTCCGGAGATTGAGGTCGAAACGGAAGTATTCCCGGATGAAGCGGTTCCGGTGGCTGAGGGCCGAGCGGTAGAATTCCGCGTCCGCCCCTTCTTCGGTCCCGCCCCTCAGGAGAAAGTCCACAAGGGCATTGTCCCTCTCGGAAAGCTGGCTCCGGATCTCCCCGACTACGGAGTCGAAGGAGTCGTTACCGGAATAGTGCCACTCCGGAGACAGGACATCAAGCCCGGCGATAATGTATTCGTAATTGGCCATTTATCCAAAGAGAATCTTTTTCGTGGCAGGACGAAGGTACTCGCTGATCAGCTCTTTGAAGGTTTCGTCCGTAAGGGAGATGAAGTAGCTGCCGTCCTTCGGAGCGATGCGGAAGCCGCCGGCAATTTTCTTTGAGAAGGAGGCATCGACGCCTTTTCCGAGAATCTTCGAAAGCTCATTTTTCACGAAGGGCTCCAGCTCGCCCTGAAGCTTTTCCGGAAGTACGAGGGAGAGGTCTCCCGGTTCCTGGGCGGAGAAGCGTTTTGCCACCTCGGTTATGATACCTTTCAGGAACTCCTCATTGGAGAGGGCTTTGTCTATGCCGTTCCCGGTCATTTCGGTGACAATCATGCTCTCGATGTCTCCGCGGGTTGCCTGGAGAGTTTCATAAGTTGCCATACGGACATCTCCCTCGACCTTTTTCTTAAGGTCGTCGGCTTCTTTCTTCGCTGCGGCGATAATTGCTTCGGCTTCGGCCTTCGCCTTCGAGACAATCTCTTCGGACTCTGCACGGGCTGCGGCGAGAAGGGCTTCGCCCTCCGCTTTCCCCTTGGACAGACCCTCATTATACAGTCTGTCAGTCAATTGCTGCAATTTATCCATGTTATCAGTTTTTTGTATTTATTTCATGTTTATTTTATCTAACCGAGGAATCCGAGGAGGATACCGGCGGCTACGGCGGAGCCGATTACGCCGGCCACATTCGGGGCCATGGCGTTCATCAGCAGGTGGTTGGAAGGATTCGACTCGCGACCGACGACCTCGCTGACCCGGGCGCTGTCCGGTACGGCTGAGACGCCGGCGTTCCCGATCAGAGGGTTGATCTTGTTCTTGGTAAAGAGGTTGATCAGTTTGACAAAGAGGACTCCGGAAGCCGTCGCGATTACAAAGGAAAGCAGGCCGAGCCCGAAAATCAGGAGGGACTTTCCGGTCAGGAACTTGTCCGCCTGGGTCGAGGCGCCGACGGTCACGCCGATAAGGGTGGTGACGACGTCTATCATCGGACCGCTGGCCGTGTTCGCAAGACGCTTGGTTACTCCGCTTTCCTTCAGGAGGTTCCCGAAGAAGAGCATGCCGAGCAGCGGCAGGCCGGAGGGAACGATGAAGGCGGTCATAAGGAAACCGACGATAGGGAAGATAATCTTTTCCTTCTGGCTGACCTGACGCGGCTTGGGCATCTCGATGAGGCGCTCTTTCTTTGTTGTCAGAAGGAGCATGATGGGCCTCTGGATAACCGGGACAAGGGCCATGTACGAATAGGCCGAAACGGCGATGGCACCCATCAGATCCGGGGCGAGTTTCGAGGAGAGGAAGATTGCGGTAGGACCGTCGGCCCCGCCGATGATTCCTATTGCGCCCGCCTCATTGGGCGTGAACCCGAAGGCGAGGGCGAGAAGATAGGCCCCGAAGATTCCCATCTGGGCGGCGGCTCCGATAAGAATCAGGCGCGGCTGAGAAATCAGGGCGGAGAAGTCCGTCATGGCTCCGATGCCGAGGAAGATCAGCGGAGGGTACCAGCCCTGCTTTACGCCCTGGTAAAGGGTGTTGAGCACGGATCCGTCCTCATAGATGCCAATATTGAGCCCCGGGAACATCGGAATGTTTCCGATAATCATACCGAAGCCGATCGGAACCAGCAGCAGCGGCTCCCATTCTTTCACGATGCCCATCGTGATGAAGGCGATGCCGATCAGGATCATGGCAAGGTTTCCCCAGCCGCAGTTCGCGAAGCCGGTAAACTGCCAGAATTGCTGCAAGCTGTCGAAAATTTCTCCCATGGTTATGCGAGGATTACGACACCCTGTCCTTCGTCAACCCTGTCACCCTTGGCGACAAGGACGCTGGAAACGGTTCCGTCAGCGGTGGCGGAGATTTCGACCTCCATCTTCATGGACTCCAGTACGACAACGGTCTGGCCGTTCTTCACCGAATCTCCTTCCCTGACCTTTATGTCAACGACCGTACCCTGCATCGGGGAGGGAACCTTTGTCCCTTCACCCTTGGCTGCGGGAGCTGCGGCGGGGGCCGCTGCAGGAGCGTTTACGTGAGCCGGGGCGGCCGGAGCGGCAGGCGCTGCCGGTGCCGGAGTGTTTTCTATTTCGACCTGGTAAGAAGCGCCGTTTACGGTGACGTCAGCTGTTTTTCCTTCCACGGAATTGATAACTACGTCGTAGTCCTTGCCGTTAATCTTGAATTTGTACTCTTTCATATTGGGTTTCTTTTATTATCTGGGGTATTTCCGTTTCATGAGTTCCTTGTTGCTCCAGGCGGAGGGCCTCCCGGCGATGGTCAGGATGTAGGATTCGGAGTCGTGGGCCGAACCGGAAAGATAGAGGTCGAGGGCCATTGCGATTGCCGCGGCCTCGTCTTCCCCTCCTTCCATGCTCAGGGCCATGGCTATCGCCGCAGCGGTTTCCGCGTCGGCCGAACCGGCGACTTTCGCGGCCTTGGCCTTCCTCCGGCGCATCCTGTATTTCCCGGAGAAGGAATTTCCGGAGATTGTGAAAATAATCAGGAGGATAAAGAGCGCCCCGAAAACAACTGAAACAGAGGTAATTGTCAAAATAAGGCCATAAGGGTCGGTCCTGGCCATCCGTTCGGAGCCGCTTTCGATGATTCCTTCGGTATTCATCGCTCCCGGGGTCGGGTCGGCGGGAAGGGAATCCGTCTTGAAATCCATCTTCTTATTGTCCCTTGCGACTTTCCTGACAGACATGTCGGCAGGGAGGTCGGCGGGGATTTCAATGGAGTCGATAACGGTTTTTCCGTCAGTCGAAATGAGGTAGAGGGTGGTTCCGCGGAGAATCGGGAAGTCGGGCCGGAGCAGGGTCACCTGGCGTGCGCCGAGCCGGTTTGCAAGGACTCCCTTTGGAATCATGTATTTTTTCGGCTCGGCCGGGTTGTCGGTCAGGTAGCAGCCGGCGAAATTGACCGTTCCCTGGGAATTGTTGGTAAGTTCCACCCAGGGCGAGTGTTCCCCCTTCTCATCCACGATTCCGCTGACATTCTCCACCAGGACTTCCGTGATGCGGAGGTCGGAGAGATTCTGCCCGCGGAGGGGGAAGAGCCCTGCAAGCAGGGTAAATGCGAGAATGAGCAGTCTTTTTTTCATCGCTTACAGGGGCAGGTTGTCGTGTTTCTTTGCGGGGAGTTCCTGCTTTTTCGAGGCGAGGAACTCGAGGGCGCGGATTACGCGGAAGCGGGTGTTACGCGGCTCAATCACGTCATCGATATATCCATAGCGGGCCGCCTGGTAGGGATTCGAGAAGAGCTCTTCGTATTCTTTCTTCTTTTCGGCGAAGATTTCATCCGCCCGCTCGGGATCGGACTTTATCTCTTTGGAATAGAGGACGTTGACAGCTCCGTCGGCACCCATGACCGCGATTTCGGCCGAGGGCCAGGCGTAGTTGATATCGCCCCGAAGCTGCTTGCAGCTCATTACGATATGGGCTCCTCCGTAGGACTTTCGGAGGGTCACCGTAACCTTAGGGACGGTCGCTTCGCCGTAAGCGTAGAGGAGTTTGGCGCCGTTTGTGATAATGGCCCCGTATTCCTGGCGGGTTCCGCAGAGGAAGCCGGGTACGTCCACAAGGGTTACCAGCGGAATGTTGAACGCGTCGCAGAAGCGGACGAAGCGGGATGCCTTCCGGGAGGCGTTGATATCGAGGGCGCCTGCCAGTATTGAGGGCTGATTGGCTACCACGCCGACGCTGCGTCCGTTCATATGGGCGAAGCCCACGATAATGTTTCTGGCGAAGTTCCTGTGGACCTCGAGGAAAGCCCCGTCGTCAACTATGCTCCGGATGACCCGGTACATGTCGTATGCCTTGTTGGGGTTGTCCGGAACTATTTCATTGAGGGAATCGTCAACGCGGTTGTACGGATCCGAGGTCGGCTTTACCGGAGCTTCCTCCAGATTGTTCTGCGGGAGATATGAAAGCAGCTCCCTGATGGTCGCGATGCCTTCCTCCTCGTTTTCCGCGGCGAAATGGGCGACGCCGGACTTTGATGCATGGACGGAAGCTCCGCCGAGGTCCTCCTGGGAAACTTCCTCACCGGTCACGCTCTTTACGACGGCCGGTCCGGTCAGGAACATGTAGGACGTGTCCTTTACCATCAGGGTGAAGTCCGTGAGGGCGGGGGAATAGACAGCTCCGCCGGCGCAGGGACCGAAAATGCCGCTGATCTGGGGGATGACGCCGGAAGAGAGGATATTCCTTTCGAAAATCTCGCCGTATCCCGCGAGGGCGTCGATTCCTTCCTGGATGCGGGCTCCGCCGGAGTCGTTCAGCCCGACGCACGGGGCTCCGTTTTTGACGGCCATGTCCATGACCTTGCAAATCTTCTCGGACATGGTTTTGGAGAGGGAACCGCCGGTTACCGTGAAATCCTGGGCGAAGACATAGACGGGTCTTCCGTTGACGGTACCGCAGCCGGTGACTACTCCGTCGCCGTCAAAGTGCTGCTTCTCCATGCCGAAGTTCGTGCAGCGGTGCTGGACGAACATGTCGAATTCCTCGAAACTGCCCTCGTCAAGGAGGAGGGCAATGCGCTCACGCGCGGTCTTCTTTCCCTTTGCATGCTGGGCTTCGATGCGTTTCTCGCCGCCGCCGAGGACTGCCTTGGCCCTCCTGTCGACGAGTTTCGCAATATTTTCCTGCTGGATGCTCATATTAAAGTCAGATATATTCAAAAAAAACCTTTCCATCAAGGAAAGGCAAATATACTGCTTTTAATCGTTTTGTGCAAACGCGCTCGCGCGCGACATCTTCTCGGCTATCTCCTCCGTACAGAGGTTCCCGACTGAGCCCTCGTGGGTGTGATGAAGAGTTTTGTCCGGCCTGAATCGGCCCTCGTTTACCTCAATTCCAACTTCCCTGTAAGCGTCGCGGAAGGGTTTTCCCTTGAGGGTCCGGCGGTTGACCTCTTCGACCGTGAAGATATTATCGTACAGGGGCTCATCCAGGATACCCTCCCGGACCTCGATGTTCCGGAGCATATAGTCGGCCATTCCGAGGCAGCTGTGGGTCAGCTCCAGGGCGGGGAAGAGGATGTCCTTGAGGAGCTGGAGATCGCGGTGGTAACCGTGCTGGAGATTGCTGCAGAGCATGGTAATGGTGTTTTCCGCCGCCATGATCCGGATGCACTGCCCGCGCATGATTTCCCATACGTCCGGATTCTTCTTGTGGGGCATGATGCTGGAACCCGTAGTCAGTTCGTCCGGGAAACTGATGAAGCCGAAGTTGGGGCACATGTAGAGGCAGCAGTCTGCGGCGAGACGGTTGAGGGTCAGCGCAATGGACCCAATGGCGGAGGCGACGGCCTTCTCGGTCTTACCCCTTGAGAGCTGGCATGAAACGCTGTTGTACTCGAGCTCTCCGAAGCCGAGCAGCTCCGTAGTCATCTTACGGTCGAGGGGGAAGGAATTGCCATAGCCCGCGGCAGATCCGAGGGGGTTGCAGTCGGCGACCTTCCATGCCCCTGAGAGTATGAACATATCGTCCGCGAGCTGCTCCGCATAGGCGCCGAACCAGAGCCCGAAGGAGGACGGCATGGCCATCTGTCCGTGGGTATAGCCGGGAATGAGAACGTCCTTGTAGCGTTCGCTGAGCCCCTGGAGGGTCTTGAAAAGGGTTAAGACCCCGGCCCGGATTTTCAGTATCTCATCCCGGAAGAAGAGTTTCACGTCGAGGGCTACCTGGTCGTTTCTGGAGCGGCCGGAGTGGATCTTTTTCCCGACATCTCCGAGGCGCCGGGTCAGGAGGAGCTCAACCTCTGAGTGGATGTCCTCGACATCGTCCTCGAGTACAAAGGTCCCTGCCTGTATTTCCCCGAGAATACCGTTCAGGGCTTCCGTCAGGGTTTCGAGTTCTTCCTTAGAGAGGAGTCCAATGCTCTCGAGCATTTTTATATGGGCGAGGGAGCCCTTTACGTCGTACTGTGCAAGGCGAAGGTCCAGGGCCCGGTCGTTCCCGACAGTAAACGTTTCAACGGCTTCGGTGGCCGATTTTCCTTTATTCCAAAGAGTTGCCATCTAGATATGATTCATAAGTTCACGTATCAGTTCGGTATAGGTTTCGATCGCCTCTTCTATCTCGGCGGTCCGGATGAACTCGTCGGCATGGTGGGAGCGGGCCGAGTCGCCGGGCCCTATCTTGACGCCAGGGCAGCTTATCCTCATCCAGTCCGAGGAAGTGGGGGAGGAGAAGGTCGGAAGGCCGAGGGCTTCGACAGAGGCGTAGAGGGGACTTCCGGGAGGGGTCGCGGAGCTCCTGTTGGCGAGGTTCCGGGCTTTCAGGGTGCTTCGGCATTCCGCCTGGAGTTCGGAGAGGATTTCCTCCCCGGTGTAGCACTCGGTCGGACGGATGTCAACTACGAAAGTGCATCGGTCCGGAATCACGTTGTGGGCTTCTCCAGCGGCGATTTGGGTAACGTTGAGATGGACCTTTCCCATCACCGTGGAGACCTTTTCGAAGACATGGGAACGGAGGGCCGCAATATCGTCAAGGGCGATATAAAGGGCATTGACCCCCTCGCTCCTTGCCGCATGGCCGCTGACCCCCTCGGCGGTGCCGTCAAGCACCAGAAGCCCCCTTTCGGAGGTTGCCGCCCTCATCCCGGTCGGCTCGCCGATAATGGCCCAGTCTGCCGGTAAGGGCCAGAGACCCCGCATTCCGTCCGCTCCGGAGCGCTCCTCTTCGACCGTAAGGACAAGGAGGAGGTTAAGGGGCATCTCGTTATCATAGAAGCGCGAAAATGCGGAAATCATGGACACTACGCTGCCGCCGTCATCGTTGCTGCCTAGCCCATAGACGGTATCCTCCGAGTAGGGGGGATTATAAGGGTCGAAGGTATAGTCCGAAGCCGGCTCTACAGTGTCCATGTGGGCGCACAGCATCAGCGTCGGTTTCCTGCTGTCATAGAGGCGGTTACGGGCGATGATATTAAGTTTTTCTTCGCCCGCTTCGATATCGTGGTTTCGAAGGAAGGATAGGATGTGGGAGCTGACCGCCTCCTCATGGAAGGAGGTGGATGGAATCCGGACCATTTCCCGGAGCAGTCCGACGGCTTCTTCTGGAGTAATCATTGCAGCAGGGTTCCGATAGGTTTGAGAAGGTTTGAGCAGTGGGTCACGATGACCTCGGATACTCCTCCGTCGATGGCGGAGAAGGCATTGTCCAGTTTCGGAACCATGCCCTTTGAAATGGCTCCGGACTCCTTCAGATCCGCATAGGTGGCCCTGTCGAGAAGGGGAATTACCGAAGAGTCGTCATCCGCATTCCGGAGTACGCCCGGCTTTTCAAAGCAGTAGATCAGCCGGGTCCTGTCGTAGGCGGCGAGGGCGGAAGCCGTCCTGGCGGCTATGGTGTCCGCGTTGGTATTCAGGAGGTTACCGTCCTTGTCCGCGGTTATGGCGCAGAGTACCGGAACCCTTTCCTCGTCCATAAGTCCCTTCAGGAAACCGGTATTGACCCACTCGACGTCTCCTACGCAGCCGTAATCTACCGGCTCCGGAGACCGCCTTTTCGAAATGACCGCCTTGCCGTCAGCCCCGGAAAGCCCGACGGCGTCGCAGCCGAGGGCCTGGAGGGAGGCGACAATGGTCTTGTTGAACCAGCCGGCATAGACCATGGTGACAAGCTTCAGGGTCTCCCCGTCCGTTACCCGGCGCCCTTCCAGAAGGACCGGCTCAATGCCGAGGGCCTGCTGGAGGCGGGAGGCCATAACCCCGCCGCCATGGACGAGGACCTTGTGCCCCGGGAGGTTAACGAAGTCCTTTAGGAAACTTCTTAGAAGAAGCTCATTGTCAATGACATTCCCTCCTATTTTTACAATTGTAATCATAGCGAAAGCAGGATTTCCTTAAGAACTGTCTGGGCGGATACGACGCGGTTTGCGGCCTCCGGTATTACTATGGACCTGGGGCTTTCGATAACCTCGTCGGTTACTATCATGTTCCTACGGACAGGGAGGCAGTGCATGAAATAGGCGTCGTTTGTCAGGGCCATCTTTTCCCTGCTGACAGTCCATGAACGGTCGGTCGAAAGGACCTTTCCGTAATTCTCTCCCGAGTATGCGGCCCAGTTTTTGGCATAAACGAAATCCGCCCCTTCGAGGGCCTTGTCCTGGTCGTATTCAATTCGGGCTCCGGCGGTGAAGTCAGGGTCCAGCTCATAGCCCTTCGGATGGGTTATGACAAAATCGAAACCGGTCAGGTTCATTCCCTCTGCGAAGGAGTTCGGAACGGCCTGGGGAAGGGCCTTCGGATGGGGAGCCCAGGTCATGACGACCTTCGGCCTTTCCTTTTTCCTGTATTCCTCGATGGTTATCATGTCGGCAAAGGTCTGGAGAGGGTGCCGGGTCGCTGCTTCCATGGAAAAGACGGGACGTCCGGAATACTGGATGAACTGGTTGAGAATCACCTCGTTATAGTCGTCTTCCCGGGATTCGAAACGGGCGAAGGAGCGGACCCCGATGATGTCGCAGTAGGATCCCATTACCGGAATCGCCTCGAGGAGGTGCTCCGACTTGTCCCCGTTCATTATGACCCCGCGCTCGGTTTCGAGCTTCCAGGCCCCCTGGTTCACGTCCAGGACTATTACGTTCATCCCGAGGTTCATTGCCGCCTTCTGGGTCGAAAGGCGGGTCCGGAGACTGTTGTTGAAAAAGATCATGAGGAGGGTCTTGTTCCTTCCGAGCTCCTGGTCGGCGAAAGGATTCTCCTTTACATATCTTGCCTTGGCGAACGCTTCTTCCAGGTTGCCGAGCTGTTTTACAGAGGTAAAATGTTTCATATCAGTTCGTTCCAGGATTTGATGAATTCTTTTGCAGTTTCCGGGGAAATTGTGAGGGAGGGGAGGAGGCGGATTACCGAAGGACCGGCGGCTCCGGTGAAATAATGCTTTTCGAAAAGCAGGCGGTCCCGAAGTCCCGAGTATCCTTCCTGGAGTTCGAGCCCTATCATAAGCCCCCGTCCGCGGTATTCCAGGACTGCCTTGTTAGAAGAAAGTCCGGCCTTGAAAACATCCCCTACCCGGGCTGCATTCTCAATAAGATGCTCGTTTTCAATGATGTCGAGGACGGCGAGGGCGGCCGTACAGGCGAGATGGTTCCCTCCGAAGGTGGTCCCGAGCATGCCGTATTCGCTCCGGATGTCGGGGGCTATCAGGACGCCTCCGATAGGGAAGCCGTTTCCCATCCCCTTTGCCGTCGTTATGATATCCGGCCGGATACCGGAGGGTTGATGGGCGAAGAAGTGCCCGGTCCTGCCGTATCCGGACTGGACCTCGTCGAGGATGAGGAGGGTGCCGGTCTCCCGGCAGAGTTTTTCGAGTTCCTTGAGGAAGGCGTCCGTGGGAGAGTGGATGCCCGCAACGCCCTGGATGCCCTCCACAATGACTCCGGCGTAGGTTTTTGTACGTATTTCTTTTTCGGCGGACCCGAGGTCGTTCAGGGGTACGAAGGTGACCTTCCCGCTGTGGTTGAAAGGGGCCTGGATTTTAGGGTTGTCGGTCGCCTCTACAGCTCCGGAGGTCCTTCCGTGGAAGGCCTTCCGGAAGGCGAGAATCTTCTCCCGGGAGGTCTGGAAAGAGGCGAGTTTCATCGCATTCTCGTTGGCCTCAGCCCCGCTGTTGCAGAGAAAGAGCGAGTAGTCCGCATACCCGGAGACCTCTCCGAGCCGGCGCGCGAGGTCTTTCTGGAGAGAGTTCTGGACGGCATTGGAATAGAATCCCAGACGGTGGAGCTGCTCCGATATCTTTTCTACGTAATACGGATGGCAGTGGCCTACGGAGATGACGGCGTGGCCCCCGTAAAGGTCGGTATATTCGACCCCGAGAGAGTCCCAGAGCTTGGTGTCCAGGCCCCGCACGGGTTCGATGTCCCAGAGTTTATATGTTTTGAACGGTTCCATCAGAAAGCCGAGGGTTTGAGTTTAAGTCCGGTGGTTTCCGGAAGCCCGAAGATGAGGTTCATGTTCTCCACCGCCTGGCCGGCAGCTCCTTTGACGAGGTTGTCTATGACCGTGGAGATGTGGATGTAGCCGTCATGCTCCTCGACGTGGAGGAGGGCCTTGTTCGTGTTGACGACCTCTTTCAGGGAAACCGGTTCACTGGAGGGGAACACGAAGGGGGCCTCGGCGTAATAGTCGTTGAAAAGCGTCTGGTAATCAGTTCCTTCCACGGCCCTTGTATAGACGCTGGCAAAGATGCCGCGGGCGAAGTCGCCCCTCATCGGGACGAAATTGACGCGGATGGGCGACCCGGCGACGGAGGTGAGGTTTTTCCGGATTTCACCGAGGTGCTGGTGGGAGAAAAGCTTGTAGATTGAGATGTTGTCGGTCCGGTAGCTGAAGTGGGTGCTTTCGGTGAGCTTCCTTCCGGCCCCGGTAGAACCGGTTATGGCCGTGACATGGACCTCATCCCTTATCAGTCCGTTCGACGCGAGGGGGAGGAGGGAGAGCTGGATGGCCGTTGCGAAGCAGCCGGGATTCGCGATGTCATGGGCCCTTTTGACTTCCTCCCTGGCCCCGTCCACGAGTCCGTACACAAAGTGGCGCCCGCAGAAATCGGGTTCAAGGCGGAAATCGTTTCCAAGGTCGATGATCCTGGTATCGGCGGGGATGTCGTGGGTGGAAATGAACTCCCGGGAGATGCCGTGGCCGAGGCAGAGGAAGAGGACGTCGGGATTCCCGAGTTCCTTGCCGAAGCGGAGGTCAGTGTCTCCGATGAGGTCACGGTGGACCTCGGAGACCGCCACACCCTCGGAGGAGGTTGTCGTAGCGGCGACAATCTCGACATCGGGATGGGCGAGGAGGATTCGGAAGAGTTCGCCCCCGGTATAGCCGGTACCTCCGGCGATGGCTGCCCGTATCTTACTCATTGACTGCGTAGTAAATCTTAAGTGGATTGGCAATGACTTTAGTGAATCCGACTATGTCCTCACCGCTGTAGGAGTGGTTTTCCTCCCCGTAAGCGGCAAAGCGGGAATTCATCAGGTCGTGCTCCGACGAGCAGCCGAGGACAGTGAAATGGTAGGGTTTCAGCTCAACGGTGACCTCGCCGGTGACGTTTTTCTCCATATTGTCCATCATGGCCTCCATGTCCCTCATGACCGGGTCGAGGTACATCGCCTCGTGCATCTGCTGGCCGTACCAGACGCTGATCTGGTCCTTCCAGTAGAGCTGGCCCTTGGTCAGGACATGCTTTTCGAGGAGATGGTGGGCCTTTATGAGAATAAGCGGGGCGGCTGCCTCGAAGGCGACCCGGCCCTTGATTCCGATGATGGTATCGCCGACATGGGTGTCCCGGCCGATTCCGTAGGGAGCGGCTATGGAGTGGAGCTTCTTGATAAGCTCGACAGGGTCCATTTCCTCCCCGTTGAGGGACTTCGCCTCGCCGCTGACAAAGCCGATACGGATCAGCTCAGAGCCGGTTTTGGTGACCTGGACCGGGAAGGCCTCCTCCGGAATCCAGGTGTCGGACTGCAGGGTTTCCACGCCTCCGACGGAGGTGCCCCACAGGCCCTGGTTGATGCTGTACTTCGATTTTTCCCAGCTAAAATCGAAGCCATGCTCTTTCAGGTAGGCGATTTCTTCACTCCGCTTGCAGCCGAGTTCCCTCACCGGGGCGATAATCTTAACCTCGGGGGCGAGGATGTCGAATACTATGTCGAAGCGGACCTGGTCGTTGCCCGCCCCGGTAGAACCATGGGCCACCGCCCCGGCGCCGAGCTCTTTGACCTTCCTGAGGACTTCGAGGGCCTGGAAGATGCGCTCGGAACTGACGCTTATCGGATATGTGTTGTTCCTGAGGACATTTCCGAATACCATGTATTTGATGCCCTTTTCATAATAGGTCTTCGAGGCATCGACGGTGGTGTGGGAGGCGGCGCCGAGGGCAAGGGCCCTCTTTTCTATTGCCGCGGCTTCCTCGGGGGAGAAGCCGCCGGTGTTTACCATGACCGTATGGACCTCGAGCCCCCTTTCATTCTTAAGGTAAGGAACGCAGAATGACGTGTCCAGTCCGCCGCTGAAGGCGAGTACTACTTTATTGTTCATATGCTTTTGTTTATTTCTATTCCATGGACTGAGATATGCTCAGTGGGGTCGTAGAGGAGCCCGGTGCAGAGGCACATCTTGTAATTCTTTTCAGTGAGGATGGGGAAGTGGCGGCAGCCCTCGCAGCCCTTCCAGAACTCCGGATCCTTGGTCAGTTCGCTGTACGGGACGGGGCGGAAGCCGAGTTCGTAATTCATCTTCATGACGGCTGCGCCGGTAGTGATTGAGAATATCTTGGCGTCGGGGAACATCTCCCTGGACAGCTGGAAGATACGTTCCTTTATCTTCATGGCAAGGCCGAGCCCGCGATATTCATGGGCTACGATGAGCCCGGAATTCGCGACATATTTTTTGCCTTCCCAGGACTCGATATAGGAAAAACCCGCGAACTTTCCGTCCTCGTCAAGAGCCATGACCGCCTTCCCCGTCTTCATCTTCGAGATGATGTATTCAGGGGTGCGCTTGGCTATTCCCGTCCCCCTTTCGAGGGAAGAGCGGTAGATTTCCTCCACTATTTCGGGGGCGTATTTAACGCAGCTCTCATCCGCTACTACGATGTTGAATTCCATTTCTGTATGTTCTGTTTCCGGCGCCTGCCGAAGGACATACAAAGCCCCTAATGGCAAGACAAACCGAGATTGTCAATTGCAATTGTCTGTTAGCTCTATTGCTTTAGAGTCGGGGTATGGCGAGGGTAGTTCGGACGGGAACTCCCTCTCCTTATCGGATACGAAGATATGTGATTCTGACTTTTGTCATATCACCGCAAAATTAATAAAATTTTTTTATTTCCAAATTATTGCGGGCGATAATCTTCGGACGGAAGTATTTCCAGGGAGGAAAGGTCATGTTCGCTGAAAGCCCGGATAAAGCCGGTTGCGAGGCGGGCGTTGGTAAAGAGGGGGATATTGTAATCGATTGCCGCCCGTCGGATCAGGTATCCGTCCATCTTCTGGGTTTCGGTAAAATCACGGAAGACGTTGACGACCATATCGACTTCATGGCTTCGGATAAGGTCCATGGCAGGACGGAAACCACTCTCCGCCCCTTCCCTGACCTCGCTTGGCCAAAGGACTTTTTCTGCCTCTATTCCGTTCTCTTTCAGATATTTCCACGTTCCTCCGGTAGCGAAGAGAGGGTATCCCTTTTCGAAGAGAAGGCGGCTTGCTCCGAGCATGTCGGCCTTTTCCAGGGGATCGCCGGTTGAGAGCAGGATCCCTTTTCTCGGGATATCGTTGCCGACTGAGACGGAGGATTTCAGGAGGGCTTCCGAGAGGGTTCTTCCAAGGCAGCCGACTTCGCCCGTTGAGGCCATGTCGACACCGAGTACCGGGTCGGCTTCCTGGAGGCGGGCGAAACTGAACTGGGAGGACTTGACTCCGACGTAGTCCAGGTCCGAGGGCTCAGTTTCCGGCGGGGCCGGATGCTTCCCGAGCATCACGTCGGTCGCGAGGTGGATAAAGTTCTGTTTCAATATCTTGGAAACAAAGGGGAAGCTTCTGGAAGCGCGGAGGTTACACTCTATTACCCGGACTTCGCCGTCCTTTGCGAGGAACTGGATATTGAAGGGTCCGGAGATGCGAAGGGCGGATGCAATCTTTCCGGCGACCCGGCGGATTCTCCGCTCTGTCCCGGTGTAGAGTTTCTGGGCCGGGAAAACTATGGTGGCGTCTCCCGAGTGGACACCTGCGTATTCCAGGTGCTCGGATATGGCGGATGCGATAATATGGCCCCCGTCTGCGACTGCGTCGAACTCGATTTCCTTGCAGCGGGTCATGAACCGGCTGACAACTACCGGGTGCTCCGGGGAAACGGAGGCGGCGAGGGAGAGGTATTTTTGGAGTTCAGTCTCATTGTGGCAGACGTTCATTGCGGCTCCGGAAAGGACGTAGGACGGCCGTACCAGGACGGGATATCCGACACGATCGACAAAGCCGTGGATATCCTCGAGGGTGGTCAGTTCGCTCCACTCCGGCTGGTCCACGCCGATTTCGTCCATTATGGAGGAGAATTTATGGCGGTCTTCAGCCCTGTCGATATCCTCCGCGGCGGTTCCGAGGATTGGAACTCCGCAGCGGGAGAGCGGGAGGGCCAGGTTGTTCGGAATCTGGCCTCCGACGGAAACTACTACTCCGGAGGGGGATTCGAATTCGAAAATGTCGAGGACTCTTTCGAGAGTAAGTTCGTCGAAATACAGCCGGTCCGAAGAGTCGTAGTCGGTAGAGACCGTCTCCGGATTATAGTTCAAAAGGATGCTCCTGAGCCCCGAGGAACGGACTTTTTCAAGGCAGGAAACCGTGCACCAGTCGAATTCCACTGAGCTACCGATGCGGTAGGCCCCGGATCCGAGGACAAGGACAGGCGGAGCTCCTTTCTCCGGAGAGACGTCGTTCTCGCCTCCTCCATAGGTCATATAGAGGTAGTTGGTCTTCGCCGGAAACTCGGCGGAGAGGGTGTCAATCTGTTTTACGCAGGGGAGAATCCCAAGGGCCTTCCTTCTGGCACGGACCTGCGCTTCGCCCTGGAGGGAATCGGGGGAGTCTTGTACCGCGCGGCTTATCTGGCGGTCAGAGAAGCCCTTCCTCTTGGCTTCGAGGAGAAGGTCTCCCGGGATGTCGTCTATGCCGGCGCAGGAGCGGAGATCCCGGTCTATATCGACGATGGAGGAGAGCCGCTGGAGGAACCAGCGGTCTATGTGGGTCAGCTCATGGATGCGGTCTATGCTGTATCCGGCTTTCAAGGCCTTGGATATCACGAAGATGCGGTTGTCTTCCGGATCTTTCAGGGCGGCGTCTATATCCTCTACTACCAGTTCCCTGTTGCAGACGAAGCCCTCCGCGCCCTGTCCTATCATCCGGAGCCCTTTCTGGAGGGCTTCCTCGAAGGTCCGGCCTATGGACATGACTTCTCCGACGGATTTCATGCTCGAACCGATTTTCCTGGAGACACCGTGGAACTTGGAAAGGTCCCAGCGCGGTATCTTGCAGACTATATAGTCGAGGGCCGGCTCGAAGAAGGCGGGGGTAGTCTTCGTTACCGAGTTTTTGAGCTCGAAGAGCCCGTAACCGAGCCCCAGCTTTGCGGCCACGAAGGCGAGGGGATAGCCCGTCGCCTTGGATGCAAGGGCGGAGGAGCGGCTGAGCCGCGCATTGACCTCGATAACCCGGTAGTCCATGGAATCGGGGTCATAGGCGAACTGGACGTTGCATTCCCCGACTATACCTATGTGGCGGACAATCTTTTGGGAGAGGTCCCGTAAGAAATAATAGTCCCGGTTCGACAGGGTCTGCGAGGGGGCGACGACTATGCTCTCCCCGGTATGGATTCCAAGGGGGTCGAGGTTCTCCATGTTGCAGACGGTGATGCAGTTGTCGAAGCGGTCTCGGACCACCTCGTACTCAATCTCTTTCCAGCCCCTGAGGGACTTCTCAACAAGAACTTGAGGTGAGAAGGAGAAGGCCTTGTTACAGAGCGTTTTAAGGTCTTCCTCATTGTCGCAGAATCCGCTCCCGAGACCGCCCAGGGCGTAGGCCGCCCGGACAATGAGCGGATAGCCGAGTTCCCCGGCTGCGGCGACGGCTTCCCCGATGGAGGAGGCGGGATGGGACTTGATGGTCCGGACTCCGATTTCGTCCAGCCGGCGGATGAAAAGGTCCCTGTCTTCAGTATCCATGACCGCTTCGACAGGGGTTCCGAGCACCCGGACTCCGTACCTCTCCAGGACACCGCTCCGGTAGAGTTCCACTCCGCAGTTGAGGGCGGTCTGACCGCCGAAGGAGAGGAGGATCCCGTCCGGCCTTTCCTTTTCGATGATCCTCTCGACAAAGTCACTTCTGACCGGGAGGAAATAGATATGGTCCGCCCGTCCTTCAGAGGTCTGGACAGTTGCGATATTCGGATTTACAAGGACGGTTTCGATACCTTCCTCCCGAAGGGCTTTGAGGGCCTGGGCTCCGGAGTAGTCGAACTCTCCGGCCTGCCCTATCTTAAGGGCGCCGGATCCGAGGAGGAGGACTTTCTTTATGGAGTTGTCTTTCATAGGAGTCCGATGAAATGGTCGAAAAGGAATTCAGTATCTTCAGGGCCGCTCGAGGCCTCGGGGTGGAACTGGACGGAGAAGAAGGGTTTGGTGCGGTGGCGTATTCCTTCGTTTGTCCCGTCGTTCATGTTTACGAACCATGACTCCCAATCCGGCGGAAGGGTCTTCTCGTCCACTGCAAAACCATGGTTCTGGGAGGTTACAAAGCATTTTTCGCTCCCTGCCATCCGGACCGGCTGGTTATGGCTCCGGTGGCCGAACTTGAGCTTGTATGTTTCGGCTCCGGCCGCGCGGGCGAGGAGCTGGTTCCCCATGCAGATTCCGAAGACCGGCTTCTCTGAAGCCATGGCCGTCCTGATATGATCCACCGTAGAGGGGCATAGGGCGGGGTTTCCGGGGCCGTTGGAGATGAAGAGCCCGTCGTATGGGAGGGTATTGAAATCGTAGTCCCATGGTACCCGGATCAGCTCCACGTCGCGGGAAAGGAAGCAGCGGAGGATATTGTGCTTGACTCCGCAGTCGACAAGGACCACTTTTTTGCTGCCGCTGCCGTACCGGATGACTTCCCGGCAGCTGACCTCCGCAATGAGGTTCCGTTCGTTCGGGTCGTCGATGACCCCGTCTTCGGCGTATCCTTCCGGGATAATCTTTCCAAGGAGGGAACCCTCGTCCCGCAGGACTTTTGTAAGCGCCCTGGTATCGACGCCCCAGATTCCCGGCACGCGATGCTCCTGGAGCCATGTTCCGAGACTTTTTACCGCCTCCCAGTGGCTGTACTCGGCGCTGTATTCCGAGATTACCAGCCCTCTCGGCCATATGCGCTCCGACTCGAAGTTGAGGGAAACGCCCTCCGGGGAGAATTCTTCCGCAGGAACCCCGTAATTTCCTACAAGTGGATATGTTACGCAGAGAATCTGACCCGCGTACGAAGGGTCTGTCAAACTTTCGGGATAGCCGACCATGGCAGTCGAGAAAACGACCTCGCCATCGGACGGACCTTCGTAACCGAAGCTCCATCCGGGAAACTCCATTCCGTTAGCCAGGATGAGACGGGCTTTTTTTCTGTTTTCCACGTTTTCCCTCTCATTTATTGATTTCCTTAAGCATTTCAGCTACAGCGGCTTCCAGCTGCCTGTCCTCGCCGCGGGCTACGGATTCGGGGTCGTTATAGACTACGATATCCGGTACCAGTTGGAGATTCTCGAGATACCGGCCGTTGGAAACGCTCCAGGAACCGATCTGGGGAATACCGAAAACGAGGGTAGGATCGACCTGGGTCTCCCACCACACTGATGTCGCCGTTCCGGGGACGGGGGCGCCGATAATCTTCCCGGTACCGAGAGCCCTGTAGCAGTAGGGGAAGCCGCAGGCGTCGGAGTAATTGTATTCGCAGACCACTACGCAGGAGGGTTTTACCCACTTGTCGTAGGGTTCCGGAGCCATGAAGACGTCCCGGGCCTTGCGCTCTGTGTAGAGTTTCCCGTCGAGGAAGGTCGCAAGGTCGTTGTGCAGCCAGCCGCCGCCGTTGTTGCGGGTATCGACAATAAGGGCGTCGCAGTTGCGGTATTTTCCAAGGGCCTTGGAATAGACCTCCCGAAAGCTGGCGGAGTTCATGCTTCGGACATGGACATATCCGACCCTTCCGCCGGAGAGTTCCTCAACCCTCTTTTCATTGCGCCTTACCCAGCGAAGGTAATACCCTTCGGTATCGCTGCCTGTAGGGGTGACGATGATGTCTTCCTCCTTTCCTGAACACTTGACCCTCAGGATGATACGCCTTCCGCTTGTCCTTGAGAAGGGCTTGTACCAGGGCGTCCCGCTTTCAATCTCCTTGCCCTCGACGGAGAGGATAAGGTCTCCCTCTTTCATCTGAGGGGCAGAGAGCTTAAGGGGGCTGTCAGGGAGGAATTCCTTAACCTTCAGCCCTTTCCCGGTGTACTCTTCGTCGAAGACTACACCTACGTGTCCGACTCTCTCGGAAGGGCCCCTGTAGCGTCCTCCGGTATGGGAGCCGTTGAGCTCGCCGAGCATTTCGGAAAGGAGCTCCCGGAAGGCGAAGTTGTCGGTTATGTACGGAAGGAACTGGCGGTAGTTCTCTCCTACGGCGGCCCAGTCAACCCCGTGCATGTCAGGCACATACCATTTCTCCTTAACCTGCCTCCAGCAGTGGTCGAAAATGTATTCCCGCTCCTTGGCGGCATCATACTCGAATTCGCCGCGGAAACTGATGTTCTTGGTTGAGAAGTTAGAGGGATCGGCCTTCGAGATACTGTTCCCGCTGACAACGAAGACGCTCTTCCCGTCGGGCGAGGGGATGAGCCGGCCGTTGAAACCCTTCTTGATTACCTTCACGCTACCGTCCTTGCGATCTACGCAGACAAGGTCGAATCCGCTTTCCAGCCGGACGGTATAATAAAGTTTCTTCCCGTCGGGGGAGAGGAAGTAGTCTCCTATATGCCCGGAATTCCGGGTCAGACGGACGATTCGGTCGAAGCGGCCCTCGAGTTCCAGTTTGAGCTTTTCGGGTTTCCCGGTGGCTGAACTGTCCTTTTTCTCTTCTTTCTTTTTATCCTTCGCTTGCTGTTTGTCACTCTTCAGGAGGTTCTCTATCTTGTCCATTTCCTCCCCGCGGGTGAATTTCACGTAGGCCTCGTCGTCAAAGAACATGATATAGATGTCGCCTTCGGCGCCCCAGCTGCCGTGGCTGCGGTAACCGGCCTTGTCGGAGGTGTAGGTCATGGCCTTTCCGCCCATGGCCCATTTGAAATCCCCGTCGGAGTAGCCGCTTTCGGTCAGGTCGGTAAGCTCTCCTGTGGATACATCGATAAGACAGATATCCTCGTTGTACAGGCGCCCTCCGCCGTGGTAGGTAGATAGGATGTAGCGGCTGTCAGGACTCCATTCGAAACTTAGGTCACCGTCTGAGTATGAATAATTTACCCCTTCCGGAAGGAGGACCTTTTCCTTTCCTCCGTCAGTGCTGCAAATTACAAGGGCGGTGCGGTTCCTGAGATATGCGATCCACTTTCCGTCCGGGGAAACGCTGGGCTGGAAACATACCTCTCCTTCCGGAGTGATGCGCTTTTCCCCGCTGCCGGTTGAGAAGGTGAAGGTCTGGTCCTTTTTGTCAGAGAGTTCCCGTTTGTAAATTGCCCATTCTCCGTTTCTTTCAGAGCTGTAGAAAAGGGTTCTTCCGCCCTCACCGAAGGCGACTTCCCGTTCGGCTTCGGGGGTATCGGTAAGACGGCGCGTATCCCCGAGTTCAAGGGGAGTTACGAAAACGTCTCCGCGGGAGACTACGGCGATTTCCTTCCCGTTAGGGGAAGCTGCAAAATCGGTAATTCCGCCGCTTGTCACCTGGTATGTATGCTCCCTCTCGGTCCTGTCTTTTTTTATGGTTACAGGGAGTTTTACCGGCTCCCCGCCCTCTTTCTGGGTATAGAGGTCGCCGTTCCAGGAGTAGCACAGCACTCCGTTGGAACTGACGCTTAGAAAACGTACAGGGTTGTTTTTAAACGAGGTGATACGGACAGGGGCAGAGCCGTTGATATCCGATTTCCATACATTTGCATCCGCTGCCCAGCCGTTTGGTTCAACCGGAGTCAGGTCCTGTTCACTGAGATAATAGTAGTGGACGCCGTCCGGTGCAAATACAGGGCTCTTGTCCTCCCCGATGAAGGAGGTGAGCTTTGTATAGACCCCATTCTGGATCTTCCAGATATTGTGGGCGGCTGAAGAAGTGTGGTGCTTGCGGTAGGGGTCCTCGGGGGAGACATAGTCTTCGTAAAGGATTACCCCGTCAGCGTTAATGTCGGCCGAGAAGGTCTTGACCGGCGCAATGCGCTCCGGAACGGGCAGTTTCCCGGGGGCGGCATTGAGGGCCCCATTGAGATCTATGCTGTAGATGTTGGAGGCGCCGGGGAAGGCACTTGATGAAGCAAGTTCCTGGTAGTAAGCCCTGTAAATCACCTTCCCGTTACTGCTGACCGCGTACGGGGTCTCGTCCCCGCCGTAGTCGGTAAGGCGTCTGGGTCTGCCGCCGTCGGCGCTTACCGCCCAGATATCCTTCTGTCCTTCCCGGTAGGAAGCGAAGACCACATACTTCCCGTCGGGACTCCAGAGGGGTTCCGTGTCATGGGAAGGGTTTGTCGTCAGCTGGACGGCCTCGCCGCCTTCTGAGGGGACAAGCCAGATATCGCCCTGATATACGAATGCCACCGTTTTCCCGTCCGGAGAAATGGAGCTCTGGCGCAGCCAGCGTGGCGTTTCATTTGCGAGGGAAAGTATTGTGACAAAGGCAGCTACGGCTGCTAAAATGACCTTCTTCATAATGAACAATTTGATAAATACGCTACTAAACTTGGACTTATCCCTGGTGGGCCGGTCTCAGGAGGTCGATGACCGTTTTGACGGGATTGAAGGTTTCGAGAGGTACCTCGACAAAGAGGGTGTTCCAGTCGGACATGGCGCCGTTCCAAAGCCCCGGCAGTTCCAGAGCCCGGAGTTCCTTGCCCTCATAGCTCTTCGAGCTGATGAAGCCGGTCTCCGGATCGACATGGTCCAGGAGGTTGAATTTCCGCCCCTTGTAGTCATGGAGGCAGCATACGAGGTCCACCGGATTAAAGTGGGTGGCCCGGGAAAGCGCCTCGACCGAGCCGGGGTCTTCCTTGTTTATCTGGACGCTCTCCAGGATCTGGAGGGAGGTCGCTCCGTCGCGTCCGGCGATTATGAACGGGCCTCCGCCCGGTTCTCCTTCGTTCCGTACCATGCCGCAGACCCTTATCGGCCGGTTAAGGCGGGAGCGGAGGGCCTCGAAACGCTCCTTTTCGCTGCGCTCGAGTGGAATCTGGATGCAGAGGGTCCTGTCAAGGTAGGATTCCACTTCATTGCAAAGGGCAATTCCTTCGGGGCTGCCCGCTGTGGTGGAGTCGAAGCGCCGGAGATAGTCAAAGATGCGATCCCGGAGCATAAGTGCCGTTCCAATAAGCACTTTCTTGTATTTCGCGGTTACATGGAGGAGCTTTTCATGGGCGACATTGTCGATGTTCTTTATCGAAACGAGTTCCTCCTCGACGGCGTTGAGGTTGTGGATCAGCGCGCCATGGCCGGCCGGCCGGAAAAGAAGGTCCCCGTCCAGGGTCCGGAAGGGCCGGTTCCGCGTATCTACGGCGATGGTGTCAGTCGAACTGTCCTGGCAGGTGAAAGTAATGTTGTACTTCACTCCGAAGCGTTTTTCATACTCTGGAACCACCTTTTCGAGGGCCTCGTCGAAAAGGGCGCGGTGCTCGGACGAAATGGTGATTACGAGGTTGCAGGTTCCGTCGGAATTCCTCATGTAGGTTGCGGCTTCGACAAGGTGCTCCGCGATGGCGGTCCGGACTTCTCCGGAGGCATAACGGTGGAAGGGAATGACCCCTTTCGGTTTGGATCCGTAACCGAGCCCTTCGCTTCGGAGCAGCAGGGAGAGTATCTCCTCGGCGCCTTTCTCCCCGGGTTTTCCGAACACCTCCTCAGAATAAAAGGCAAAGCGGTCAATCTGGGAGATCAGTTTTGATGCGGGGGCGCTTTCGGGAAGGGAAGCGCCGGACTCGAGGGCCGAGAGGGCTGAGAACATGTCCTTGAACATTCTGGAAGCGGCTCCGGATGCGGGGACGAATTTGCAGCGCCCCTCAGTCGGGGCTGAGTCGGCGTAGGCGACGGCCGCCTCGGTCTCCTTTTCACTGAGGACCAGGATTCCCCTCCGGGGGGTTGCCGGTCCGACTATCTTCATCCAGGGAAAACCTTTCTTGAAAGTGGCAATCTGGCCCTCTACTGCCTTGAGAGAAGAACCTCTCGCCTCGATCTGCTTGATGTCTTTGCTGTTCATATGGTTACAGGTCCAAATAAAATTCTCTTCTGTACCGGTATTCAGAACGGATGCGCTCGAATCCGTCCGGATCGAGACGGAAGAAGAAGTCGTCCGTGAATATCGGATAATTATACTGAATCATGGCCGCGACCTCGCCCTGGCCCAGGCCTCCGATATGGAGGCGGACCGGTTCCAGGTCTTCAGTTTCGGCCTTGGGGTAGAATCCATACAGGGCTTCTATCCCAAAGAAGCGGGCTACGGCGCGGACGGCCGCGGCAGTCCCGTTCTGCTTTCCCTGGTAGGAGTAACCCGCGATGTGCGGGGTGGCGATGTCGACGGCATCCAGCAGGGTCCTGTTGATGTCGGGTTCATGGCACCAGGTATCGATTATCGCCGCGCCGAGTTTCGGGAGGGCGTGGAGGAGCTCTCCTTCATTGACGATTTCCCCTCGTGCGGCGTTTATGAAAATGGCCCCCGGCTTGATTTCCCGGAAGAAGTTTTCATCCGCCATCCCGGCCGTTTCGCCGTTCAGCGGGGTATGGAGGGTGACGATGTCGGATTTCATCAGAAGGTAGCTCAGGGAGCAGAACTTCTCCCGGCCTTCCGCGGCAGCGCGGGGCGGATCGCAGAGCAGTACCTCGAAGCCGAGCTTGCGGGCCGATTCTTCCACTTTCTTGCCGACGTTTCCGACTCCGACTATGCCGAAGGTCTTCCCTTCGAGTTCAATGCCTTTCCGGGCTGCAACGGCGTAGAGGGCTGAAAAAACGTAATCCATGACCCCGGAGGCGTTGCATCCGGCGGCATTCGTGGTCTTTATTCCCGCTGCAGTGCACCAGGGCAGGTCGATATGGTCGGTCCCGATGGTAGCGGAGGCGATTATCTGAACGGACGAGCCCCCGAGAAGCTGCTCGTCGCAGCGGGTTCGGGTCCTGATAATCATGGCGTCGGCGTCCATGACGTCCTCGCGGCAGATGTCCCGTCCGTCCTTATAGACAACCTCGGCATATGGCTCGAATACTCCCTTCAGGAAGGGAACCTTGGTATCTGCAACGATTTTCATTTCAGTACAATTTTTTCGACCAGGCCGACGGTCCGGTTGTCATCCGTGAAGAGTTCGTCTTCTGTCAGGAAACGGTTCATTTTCTCAATTATAAGGTCCCTCTGGAAATAGAGCTGGTTCCGGATAACCGAGGAAGAGACAGTGATATAGAGGGTCCCGCTCCGGAAAAAGCGCTTAAGGGTAAAATCGGCTGCCCCGGAGCAGGCGTCCCAGGCCGCGAATATCCGGTGGGTGTTCATGCCCGGAGCAAGGCCCATCTCCTTGATATAGTCCGAGATGAGTCCTCCTACGCCGACCGCTTCTTTCCTTGAGAGTCCGTTTGCCATAGCTTAGTCAACTCTTGTGAAAACGCCTCCGAGGGTGTCGAAATAGGCCCTGTCTTCGGTAATTCCATCGACTATTCCCGAGAGCCGGACCTTGTTGCTGTCCGTCAGGAAAATCTGCCCGAAGTCATTCCCGGCCACCATCCCGATGAGGTTCGCTATCCTCCCCATGTCGAGTTTGTCGAAGATATCGTCAAGGAGGAGGGTGGGAGCGTAGCCGTAGGCGTTTTTCATGATTTCATACTGGGCGAACTTCAGGGCCACCAGGAAGGATTTCTGCTGCCCCTGGGATCCTGCGCGCCGGATAGGATGACCGTCCATCGAGAAGAGGAAATCGTCCCTCTGGATACCCGAGGAGGTGTAACCGAGAAGCCGGTCCTTTTCGAAGTTGGCCCGGAAAAGGTCCGTAAGGGTTTTCGAGGAGAGCTCAGAGCGGTAGGAAACCGAAACGGTCTCCGCCCCTCCGGAAATAATCCCGTAATAGCGGCCGATAACCGGCTCCAGAAGCTCCGAGAGCCGTTTTCTGGCGGCATGAATCTTTTCCGCCTCGCCCTCCATCCTCATGTCGATTACCTCCAGGAAGTCCTGCTCCGCCCGGCCGTCCTTAAGGAGGCGGTTACGCTGCGCGAGGAGGCGGTTATAGGACTGCATGGAAACGAGGTATTCCCGGTCCATCTGGGAGAGTACTGCATTGGCAAGGCGCCGCCGTTCCTCCCCGGAGTCGCTGACAAGGGAGATGTCGGAAGGGGAGATCATGACGACAGGGAGGACGCCGATGTGCTCCGAGATACGGGAATAGGGTTTGTCGTCCCGGACAACCTTCTTTTCCCCTTCGGAAACCCGGATAGAGAACCGGGCTTCTACGCCGCCCTCCATCGAATAGGTCCCGCCTATTGCAAAGCCCCCGGTCCCGTACCGGAAGTTGTACCGGTCAGGCGTCGGGAAGGCGCTTTTTGTCATAGAAAGATAGTGGATGGCATCGAGCAGGTTGGTCTTGCCCTCCCCGTTTCCACCGCTGATGCAGTTTATGTTCGGGGAGAAGGAGATTTCTGCGAACTCGATGTTCCGGAAATCCTGAATGACGGTTTTCTTTAAGGTCGGCATGGGTTTGTCGGTTCACAATCTTTGCAAATATAATCAAATTTTACTATTTTTGCAGACTGTATCGGCAAATTGCCTTTACTGAAACTGAATAATATAAAAATCAAAACAATATGGCAAAACAGACTACCCCCGAAGAGACCCTGCAGGAAAGCGTGGCAGGTGCCGCTTCCAAAACTGAACAGTTCTTCTCGAAGTACGGAAAAATAATCTACATCTGCTTCGCGGCCCTCGTCGCAGTCGCAGTCCTCGTTTTCTGCTGGTCCAAGTTCGTCGTCCAGCCGAAGAAGGCCGAGGCGGCTGCGGAACTTTTCCATGCCGAGCAGTGGTTCGCCGAGGGCAATTATGAACTCGCCCTCGCCGGAGACGACAACTACATGGGCCTCGAAGACATTATTTCGAAGTACGGAAAGAAGGCCGGTGCGGCCGTCTATATGTACGCCGGTGTCGCCAAGCTCCAGGAAGGAAACTTCGAAGAGGCAATCGCTTACCTGAAAAAGTACAGCGGCAAGGATGCGATTCTCGCAGCCCGCGCCCAGGCCTGCATCGGTGATGCCTATGTCGGCCTTGAGGACTACAAGTCGGCCCTCGTGTGGTTCGAGAAGGCCGCAAAGACTTCCGACAATGCCTTCTCCGCCGGATACCTTGTGAAGGCCGGAGAGGTTGCCGAGGAACTCGGTGACAGCGCAAAGGCCCTCGCCTTCTACAAGAAGGTCAAGGACCAGTACCCCCAGGCCCCGGAAGCCATGGAAATCGACAAGTACATCACCCGTATCGAAGCAGCTGAGTAATTATGGGAAGAGCGTTTGAATTCCGCAAGGAAAGGAAATTGAAGAGATGGGGCCACATGGCCCGTGTCTTTACGAAGCTCGGAAAGGAAATCACCATCGCGGTGAAGCAGGGCGGTCCGGATGTGACCGGCAACCCCCGTCTCCGTGCGCTCATGGCCGAGGCCCGCAGCGAGCAGATGCCGAAGGAGAATATTGAACGCGCCATCAAAAAGGCGACTGAGAGCAAGCAGGGCGACTTCAAGGAGATTATCTACGAGGGATTCGGCCCCCACGGCGTCGCCTATCTTGTCGAAGCCGCGACCGACAACAATACCCGTACCGTAGCCAATGTCCGCAGCTACTTCACAAAGTGCGGCGGAACCCTTCAGACCAGCGGCAGCGTGGCATTTATGTTCGACCACAAGTGCGTTTTCCGTATCAAGGAAGATCCGAAGAGCCCCATCGATGTCGATGAGCTCGAGCTCGAACTGATTGACTACGGCGCAGAGGAAGTTTTCAAGCAGGAGGTCGAGGATGAGGACGAGAACGTAACGGTCGAGATTTACATCTATGCCGACTTCTCCGCTTACGGACAGATTCAGAAGTATATCGAAGAAAACGGTTTCGACCTTATTTCCGGCGGTTTCGAGTGGATTCCGAACGTGGACCTCAAGGAGGTCTCGGACGAGCAGCGGAAGACCCTTGAGAAGCTTACCGAACTTCTCGAAGACGACGAGGACGTCACGAACGTCTATACAACAATGAAACCCGGAGAATGAAAAGAGTTTCTTTAATTGCCGCAGCGCTTTCCGCTGCGGTATTTTTTGCATGCACCCCGAGGGAGGGGCTCCGACACGCCTCTCCTCGCCGCCTCGGAATGGACCCCTCGAAACTCGAGAGAGTTGATTCCGTAATCGACAAGGCCATTTCCGACGGGATTATCCCCGGTGCGGTACTTTCCGTCGTCAGGGAGGACAGGATTGTCTATCTTAAGGCCTACGGCAACAAGTCGGTCGTTCCGGATACGGTTGCGATGACTACGGATGTCATGTTCGACCTTGCCTCGCTCTCGAAGCCGGTCGGGACTGCGATGTCCCTTATGCAGCTGGTCGAAAAAGGCCAGATCCGCCTGACGGACAATGTCAAAATGTATATCCCGGAATTCGCGCCCTGGACCGACCCTGAGACGGGGGAGACGGAGAATATCGAGGTGAGGGACCTCCTGACCCACTCCTCCGGCCTTCCGGCCTATCTCAGCGTTGAAAAGGTCGCTTCGCTTTACGGTGAGCCGTGCCCGGATTCGATGATGGTCTATATCGCCAGGGACCTTCCCCGCCGTTTCCGCCCGAAAACCGATTTTACATACAGCTGCCTTAATTTCGTTACCCTCCAGAATATCATCCAGAACATAACGGGGGAGCGCCTTTGCGACTATGCGGAGCGGGAAGTGTTCCGCCGCCTCGGCATGAACCATACCTGCTACAATGTTGCTTCGGAGCACCCGGAATTCCTTCCTCTTGTCGCCCCTACGGAGGTTCAGGGGGACGGGAAACCGCTGCTTGGTGAGGTCCATGACCCTATCGCCCGCCGTCTGAACGGAGGAAATTCCGGCAACGCCGGCGTCTTTTCGAATGCGGAGGACCTTTCAATTCTCGCTGCCGCCATCATGAATGGAGGGGAAATCAACGGCCGGAGGGTGCTGGGCCCCGAGACTGTAAAGATGATGGCGACGATCCCTTCGGAAAACGCCCCGCACATAGGCAGGGCGCTTGGTTGGGATATCCGGAGTGACTACTCCTGGTTCAAGGGGGACATAACGAGCCGTACACGGGCGCTGAACCATACCGGTTATACCGGGACCTCTGCGGTCATCGACCTGGATTCCAGGACGGCGATAATATTGCTTACCAACAGGGTCCATCCTGAGGATAAGGGAGCTCTCGCGAGGACCCGCGCTACGGTCGCGAACATCGTCGCCGGCAGCATTATCCGTTAAAGACTTCCGGTCCGACGCCGAGAAGTTCCATCCTCTTCCGGATGGCCGGCACCTCCTTTTCCAGGAACACTTTCCTTTCTGCGGAAAGGATGGTTTGACGCGCCTGAGGGGTCACGAAGTACCCGATTCCGCGCTTATTGTAGATTATGCCTCCGTCGGTGAGGGATTCATAGGTGCGCATCATGGTATTCGGGTTAACCCCGAGTTCGGCACTGTACTCTCGTACCGAAGGGATTCTTCCTTCCGGCGGGAATTCTCCGCGGAGGATCCTCTCCGAGATTACGTCGGCAATCTGGAGGTAAATCGGTTTTTCCTGCGTAAAATTCATGGGCTAGTGTTTTATAGTCTTGATTCTGAAGTAGATACCGGTTGCGAGCCCTGCAGAGATAAGGCCGCAGATGACGTTGCTCCATATGAGAATCTGCCGGCTTATCCCTTCCGGATCCGCCTCCAGCAGTTTTGTCCAATACTCGAATCCGTCACCGGTTACTATGAGTCCGAAGATATTCCCGAAGATGATGCCAATCAGGAGGGAGACCCCGATACTTCCGGCAATCTTCCACTTTTTGAAAATCAGTCCGCCGAGAAGGAAATAGAGGAGGTTTTCGATGGAACTGATGACAATGGAGATGATGAACCAGCCGAAGGATATGACGAAGCCGTCGCCTTCAGCTTCCACCATCTTGTTGAAGCCGGACTTGATCTCGCCGATTCCGGCGATGAGGGAGGACCCGGCGGTCTTGTCCAGGAGAGTGATGGCTCCGTCGAGGGCGAGGTAGATGGCGGTGAATACAATCGGGACGACGATAATCGAAATTACTATCATAGAAGCGAATTTTTCGCCCGTCGAGGCCGGGAGCATGAGATACTGTGAGCCGGCTTTCCGCTCTGTCAGGAAGCCGTACATACGAGCGTAGTAGAGACTGAGACCGCAGACCGCAAGGCCGAAAACGCCGGCCCTGGCCCAGATGACAGGGGCGGTCCAGGTCTGGGTGAAGACGAGGGAGAAGAGTACCCAGACTACATAGAGCATGACCCCGGAGCCCCCGAAAATATAGAAGGCCTTGCTGTTGTTTTTCCAGACCTCGCGGAGGTCATAAAGGAAGTAGGTGCCAAAACGGCGGAATGAGAAACTGCTATTCATTGTCTTTCCTCCTTTTTATTTACTGAACATGCCCTTAATCAATTCTTTGTGCTTATATACGGTATTGAAGAAGGCCTCCATGTTGATTCGGCTTTCCTCTCCTGTCGTGTTGGGATAGACCTGGATGGATCCTCCGGGGGTCTGCTCGATGTAGAGGGCCTCGGGGTGGATGATGTTTCCGTAGTCGAAATAGAGTTTCCCGGTGATTTCCTCTACTGTCGCGTTCACGAGGACATCGCGCCGGTCGAGGATGATAATCGGGTCGATGATGTTTTCAAGGTCCCTGACCTGGTGGGTCGAAATCACAATTGAGGAGTCTTCAGGGGTGTATTTCGTCAAGGCCTTACGGAACTGGGCCTTGGACGGGATGTCCAGTCCGTTAGTCGGTTCATCCATATAGTAATGGCGCACATGGCAGGCGAGCGCAAAGGCGATATGGGTCTTTTTGAGCTGTCCTGCGGACATCGCGTCCATCCTCTGCAGGGGATTGACTTCAAACTCCTCCAGTATTGTCCTGAAGCGTTCGAGGTCGAAGTTCGGCCAGAAAACACCGTTCGCCTTTGCGAAAGCCATTGCGGTGGCGGATTCCGCCTTCACTTCATCAGCGAGATAGAACTGGTCGGCGAGAAGGGCGGGTTTCCTGTCAAATGGAGTCTCCCCGTCAACGTCAATAAAACCGCTCTGGGGCTTCTTAAGCCCGCAGAGGAGGGTCAGCAGGGTGGTTTTACCAACTCCGTTTTCACCGAGGAGGCCATAGATGTTTCCTTCCCGGATCTCCATCGAGATGTGCTTCAGTACTTCATTGTTTCCGTAGCTGAAACCAAGGTTTTGAACTTTAATCATATCGAAACGTTATAGTGTATTAGTCAAATAGTACACTGCAAAGGTACATCAATTTTCCGTTCTTCCAAATAATTTCGGATTTTTTTTTGAAAAAAATGTTACATTTGTTCCCGAACCCTATTCTGACAAAAGATGAAAATCAGAGCGATACTTGCTGCAGCAGCGTGCCTGGTGGCCGTTTTTGCATGTTCGAAGGTAAATCCTGACGAGGATGTCACCTCTGTCTCCGGGAATTGTGCCGGAGAATTCAACCATGACCTCCATACTGTCCGGTATGATACGGAGTTCCGTGCAGTTTGGACCGCGACGGTAGCGAATATTGACTGGCCGGTCAAAGGTGCCTCCGCTTCGGCCCAGAAACTGGCGCTCAGGACACTTATGGAGGAGGTGAAGTCAGCCGGCTGCAATGCTGTCGTGCTTCAGGTTGTATCGAATGCGGATGCGATTTATCCGTCGAAACTTCTTCCCTGGAGCGTTCTCCTTACGGGAACTCAGGGGAAGGATCCCGGTTATGATCCCCTCGCCTATGCTGTTGAGACTGCCCATTCGCTCGGGCTGGAACTCCATGCCTGGTTCAATCCTCTCCGTATCGGTGCAACCTCCGCCGTACGTGTCAGTGACCATCCCATGTTCCAGCACAAGGACTGGTGGAAGGAAATGGACGGGGCGTATTATTGGAATCCTGGCCTGCCGGAGGTCAGGGCTTTTCTGAGGGCCATCATGGAAGAAGTGGTGACAAACTATGATGTCGACGGGACCCATATCGACGACTATTTCTATCGTGCTGGCGTCAAGGGGAAGGGTTATACCAATTGGGATGACAGCGCCCAGTACAATCTCTATAACGGAGGGAAGAGTCTTGACGACTGGAGAACATGGAATATAGACGAGATGGTAAAGGGGTATCTGGAAGTAACCCATGCATCGAAGGGCTCCGCTGTTTTCGGCGTTTCACCGGCCGGCCGCCTCGCCCTTACCCAGAGTTACTGCGCCGATCCGGTCCATTGGGTTGCCCAGGGATCCCTCGACTATCTGACACCCCAGATTTACTGGTCGAGCCAGCGGGGCGGCGACTTTGCGGATTTTGACGACGTCGTACTGCCTTCATGGGTGGCGATGCACGGGAACGTTCCCCTGATGCCCGGCCTCGCCTCTTACAAGTACTCCCAGGCGGGCTTTGAGGATGTATCCGAATATCTCTATGAGGTAAAGACTTCCCGGAATGCCGGCTGCGTCGGTAATTTCTGGTACAATACGACCTCTGTCCGTAATGAGGCGGTCCATAACTACCTCTCTTCCACGGTATATCCGGCAGAGGCGCTGACCCCGGTCCTCAGTCGCAGCCCGAAGCAGCTTACGCCCCCCGTTCCGAGCTCTTCCGGAACGCTTATCACCTGGGGAGAAACCGCCGGGGCGGACGATTATGTCGTCCTGCGCCTGACCCGTGCGACGGGAACGTCCTCGGTCTGGAATGCGGCGGTTGTTTCCAGCGGAAAGACCCGCAGCTTCACCGGAACGAAGGGTGGCTACTACATCGTCCTCTCCAGAAGCGGCGCCGCCCGTTCCACCTACAGTAAAGTCCTTTACCTCGAATAATCTTCGGCGTCGGAATTCCTGCCACGGAGCCGCGTAGTACTGAACGTGCACGTTTTGACGGCTTTTTGTGCATGGCGAGTACCGCAAAGTACTGAACGTGCACGTTTTGGGCCGGAAACGTGCATGACGAGTACCGCTGAGGCGGGGGGGAGAGTTGGAAATAATATTTTTTTTGTATCTTTGCATCCGTGTACTGCCTGAACCGGTAATGATTATACCGGATGAAAGGATTATTTAAGATTATTATTATAGTTGCAGCATCCTTCGCGATGCCGCTTTTTTCCTGCAGTAAAGCTTCGGAAGGGGAGATATCGCTCTTCAAGATGTCCGGTTTTGTACTGGACGAGTCTTCGTCGTCTCCGATCCAGGGTATCCGTGTCGTCCTCTCTACGGGGGATACGACCATGACGGATGTCCACGGGGGATACCAGTTCCGCCTTACTCCTGTTGACGGGGTGCTCCCTCAGAGCATCTCCTGCGAGGATATTGACGGGACCAGGAACGGCTCATACGGCCCTGTTACCATGGAGATCAACCTTACTACCGAATCTCCTTCCTACAATGCCAAGTCAGGGTCTTTCGACCTCCGCTTCATAGATATCTTCATGTCGCTCCTCTAGCTTGAGGTTTCTCCAGCCCTGGGGAGAGAGTCCGTAGTATTTCCGGAACTGCCTTGAAAAGTTCGACCGGTCGCTGAATCCGACCGCGTCGGAAATCACCGAAATCGGGAGTTCCGGGTTCTGCTCAATGAGTTTTTCCGCCTTTTCGATGCGTATTCTTGTGCGCCAGGTCCTCGGATCTTCCTTTCTGATAAGCAGAAAATACCGGCATATCGTAAGCCGGTCCACCCCGAGACTCCTTGCAAAGTCGTCATTGCTGCGGATATCTTCGAGATATCTCTGCTCTCGGACCCACTGGTCCACCTTCCGGTCCAGTTCCTTTATTATACGCTCATCGAGAGGGGCACAGCTCCTCACCGTCTCGGTCCTCTGACGCAAAAAAGGGAATAATTTCACAGAAAAGAGTTTCATAATCAAAGTTTTCAGTTTATCTCCCTGCAAAGTAAACATTTTTTCCCTATTTTTGCAAACAATCCTCGAAGTTAAGAAGTTATGTTGCAGGTCGACTACGGAAGCAAGCCATTCCAGGGCCATAATACCCCTTTTTATTATTATGACATGGACCTTCTGCAGCGGACCCTCCACTCCGCCGCGGAGGCCTCGCGCCGTTATGGGATCAAGATCCATTATGCCATGAAGGCAAATTCGGAGCAGCGCATTCTCGAAGCGGTGGCCACTGCCGGCTTCGGCGTCGACTCTGTCAGCGGAAATGAAATCCTGGAAGCGTGCCGCTGCGGTTTCGACCCTTCAGGAATCTTCTTTGCAGGGGTCGGAAAGACCGATTCTGAAATAGATATCGCCCTCTCAAAGGGTATTGGCGCCTTCAACTGCGAGTCGGTGGAGGAGCTTGAAATCATAGCCGGCAGGGCGGCGGCCCACGGCCTCGTCGCTCCCGTCCAGATAAGGGTCAATCCCGGGGTGGACGCCCATACCCACAAGTATGTGACTACCGGTCTTGCGGAGAATAAGTTCGGCGTCGCTTCCGTCGATTTCGAGCGCGCGGCCGCCTTTGTAAAGGGCGCTCCGTCGCTCCGTTTTGTCGGGCTGCAGTTCCATGTCGGATCCCAGATTCTTGACGTTGAGGAGGTTTTCCGGGATGAGTGTTACCGCGCTGCGGAACTCGTGGACTTTTTCGAAGAGAGGGGACTGAGGGTTTCCTCAATCGATATGGGCGGAGGCCTCGGGGTGGATTATGAAGACCCGGACGAAAACCCGGTTCCGGATTTCGAAACATGGTTCAGGACAATTGACCGGTATCTTCCAAGGCGCATCGACCAGGAGGTCCATGTAGAACCCGGCCGGGCCCTGGTTGCCCAATGTGGCTCCCTGATTTCCAGGGTGGTATATGTAAAAAAGGGGGTCGGAAGGAACTTTCTCATCCTTGACGGCGGCATGAACAACCTGATCCGTCCCGCCCTCTACGGGGCCTATCACAAGATAGAGAACCTGACGGCCCACTATGTCCGGGAGGATGAGGAAAAAAGCTGCGTCTATGATGTTGTAGGGCCGATTTGCGAATCAGCGGACGTCTTTGCGACGGGCCGACAGCTCCGACGTTCGCTCCGCGGAGACCTCGTCGCCATCCGCTCAGCCGGCGCTTACGGCTCGGTCATGTCCTCCGCGTACAATATGCGCGGCTTTGCCGGGGCGGTTTTTTCTGATCAGACGGTTTAGCGGCGGAAACCCTTCATCTGCTGCATAAGGTTCCCGGTCATGACGGATTTCATGGCCTTGCGGCTGCCTTCGAACTGCTTCAGGAGGCGGTTGACTTCCTGGAGGGAGGTGCCGGATCCGTCGGCAATCCTCTTGCGGCGGCTTCCGTTGATGATTTCAGGGTGCTCGCGCTCCTCAGGGGTCATCGAAAGGATCATCGCTTCGATGCTCTTGAATGAATCGTTGTCGAGGTCAACGTCCTTGATGGCCTTTCCGACCCCTGGAATCATGGATGCCAGGTCCTTGATGTTTCCCATCTTTTTCACCTGCTGAATCTGGTTGTAGAAGTCCCAGAGGGTGAACTGGTCCCGTGCGAGCTTTTTTTTCAGCTCCCGGGCCTGCTTTTCATCAAACTGTTCCTGGGCTTTCTCGACGAGGGTCACGACGTCACCCATTCCGAGAATGCGGTCTGCGATACGCTCGGGGTGGAAGACTTCCAGGGCCTCCATTTTTTCTCCGGAGGAGACGAATTTTATCGGCTTCCCGACCACGGCCTTGATGGACAGGGCAGCACCGCCTCTGGTGTCACCGTCCATCTTGGTGAGGACGACTCCGTCGAAGTCGAGGCGCTCGTTGAAGATCCTGGCGGTCTCGACGGCGTCCTGACCGGTCATGGCATCGACCACGAAGAGGGTCTCCGTCGGCTTCACGGCGTCGTGGAGGGCCGAAATCTCATTCATCAGCTCTTCATCCACCGCAAGACGTCCGGCGGTATCGACTATGACTACGGAATAACCTTCGCTGCGTGCCTTTGCAATGGCGTTTTTGGCGAGGCGGACCGGGTCTTTTTCTCCATCTTCGGTATATACCGGAACTCCTATGCTCTCTCCGAGAACCTTTAGCTGTTCGATTGCGGCCGGACGGAAGGTATCGCAGGCGGCAAGAAGGGTCTTCATTCCCTTCTTTCCCTTTATATAATTAGCGAATTTCGCGGAGAATGTGGTTTTACCGGAACCGTTGAGACCGGCGACGAGGACAACCGCGGGGCTCCCTTTGAGGTTGACGTCCTGGGAAGAACTGCCCATGAAGGCGGCGAGTTCGTCGTGGACGATCTTAACCATCATCTGCTGCGGCTTCACTGCCGTCAGGACATTGGAGCCGATGGCTTTGTCCTTTACGGTGTTGCAGAATTCCTTTGCAACCTTGTAGCTAACGTCGGCGTCCAGAAGGGCCTTCCGGATGTCCTTTACGGTTTCCGCTACGTTGATTTCGGTAATTTTGCCTTCGCCCTTCAGAATTTTGAAGGACCGTTCCAGCCGTTCGCTCAGATTCTCAAACATATTCCACTTTTCTTTTTGCGATTGCAAAGGTAACACTTTTTAGGTTACAAAAACAGTGTAACCAAAAACTCTTGGTTCTTTAGGTCATCCTCTCTTTTTATGGGATTTTCGTCCGGAAGGGAGTCCAGCCACTGGCGGAACTCCGTTCGCTGCGCTCACTTCGGCCCCTCCCCGTGCGCAAGGTCGAATTTTACCTCGGGGACCTTGCGCAGCGAATGTGCCCCCTGATGCCATCCAGCAAGGATTTTGTGCACAAGGTCCCCCACCTGTTTTTCGACCTTGTGCAGTGTAACGGACGCCGGGATGACAT
>JAFSSE010000028.1 GCA_017445755.1 Bacteroidales bacterium
ACCTGGGGGTTGACGATCAGGTCCACATACCTCTGGCGGTAGCGGAGCTCGGGGTCGGCAAAGCCGTCATGGACGGTTCCGTCGGCGTCGGTCTTGACAATGGGCAGCACCCGGAGGGACTTCGACAGGACGGTCAGTTCCTTGGCGTGGACCGAGAGCTGGCCGGTCTGGGTGATGAAGGCGAAGCCCTTGATGCCGATGATGTCGCCGATGTCGAGGAGTTTCTTGAAGACCGTGTTGTACATGGTTTTATCCTCGTCGGGGCAGATTTCGTCCCTCTTGACATAGACCTGGATACGTCCGGTGGAGTCCTGGAGTTCCATGAAGGACGCTGCGCCCATGATTCGGCGGGACATGATCCTGCCGGCGATGCAGACGTCGTTGAAATTGCCTTTTTCCGGGTCATACCCTGCGGCAATCTCCTCGGCCGTGGTGTTCACGGGGTAGAGCGGTGCCGGATAAGGGTTGATTCCGAGTTCACGCAGTTTCTGGAGGGACTCCCTCCTTCCTCTTTCCTGTTCGTTGTATTCGTTCGCTGCCATTCTGCTGTTATTTTCAATTACATTAATCTTCATATTATAACTAGTTTGCAAATTTAAGGAATAAAAGAGAAAAATCGGTGCGTTTTCCCGATAAAATATGTATCTTTGTGCATTATGGGCACAGAGAGGAAATGGATATTGAGGGAGCAGGCCGATCAGGAGAAGGTCGGCCGCCTCAGTGCAGAACTCGGAATTGACCGGGTTCTGGCCGAACTGTTGGTCGAGAGGGGCATAAATACCTTCGACGAAGCCCGTTCTTTTTTCCGCCCCTCGCTCGCGGATCTCCATGATCCCTTCCTCATGAAGGACATGGACCTTGCCGTCGAGCGCCTTCGCGGGGCAATTGTTTCGGGGGAGAAAATCCTGGTTTACGGGGATTACGACGTGGACGGGACGACGGCCGTCGCCCTGGTGTATTCCTTCGTCCGCCGCTTTACCCCGGAGGTCGGTTTCTATATCCCGGACCGCTATGACGAGGGCTACGGCCTTTCCTACAAGGGTATAGACTGGGCTTCCGACAACGGCTATTCCCTCCTGATAACCCTTGACTGCGGAATTAAGGCAATCGACAAGGTCACCTATGCCCGGACCAAGGGAATAGAGGTCATCGTCTGCGACCACCATCTTCCGGAAGAATCCCTCCCTCAGGCAATTGCGGTCCTTGACCCTAAGCGGGACGACTGCCACTATCCCTTCGACGACCTCTGCGGCTGCGGCGTCGGTTTCAAGCTCGTCCAGGCCTATTCGCTGCGATACAATGTCCCCTTCGAGACCCTGGAACCGCTTCTCGACCTCCTTGTAGTCAGCATTTCCTCGGACCTTGTGTCCATGGTCGGGGAAAACAGGATACTGGCCTACTATGGGCTGAAACGACTCAATGAGAACCCGCGGAAGGGCCTTCTGGCCCTGATTTCGCTGGCCAAACTGGACCCCGGCCACGTAACAATCGACGATATCGTTTTCAAGATAGGCCCCCGTATCAACGCGGCCGGCCGCATGGAGAGCGGCCGCCTGGCCGTACAGCTGCTGACCGCCGAGACCGACGCGGACGCCTTTGCCGCCGGCGAGGCGATAAATGACAGCAACAATGAGAGAAAGAATATTGACCGGGAAATAACCCAGGAGGCCCTTGAGATGGTCCGTCAGGGAACCGCCCTCGTCTCCGACCGGGTAACGATAGTTTACGGGCCGACCTGGAACAAGGGTGTCGTCGGAATCGTCGCTTCCCGCCTTGTGGAGGCCTTTTATAAGCCGACGGTCGTACTGACGAAGTCCAACGGTTTCGTGACCGGATCCGCCCGCAGCGTCCAGGGTTTTGACCTCTACGCGGCCATCGAGAACTGCGCCGACCTCCTCGAGAATTTCGGCGGCCACGTCTATGCCGCCGGTCTTACCCTGAAGGAGGAAAACCTGCCGGAGTTCTGTGAGAGGATGAACAGTTTCGTGACCGACAACTTTGTCCAGGAGGTCTTTACCCCGACTATCGAACTCGACGCCCGCCTCGATTTTTCCCAGATTACTCCTAAATTTTTCCGTATCCTGAAGCAGTTCCAGCCCTTCGGTCCCGGGAATGCCAATCCGGTCTTCCTGACTGAGGATGTTTACGATTCCGGCAGCGGCAGGAAGGTCGGCGCAGGTGGGGTCCATCTGAAACTCGACCTTATGCAGGAATCCCAGCCCTACCGCCAGATTGCGGCCATCGGTTTCAACCTGGCCGAGTTCTACGATTATATCAAGGCCGGAAACCCCGTCGATGTCTGCTACAGCATCGTGGAGAACTTCTATCGCGGGGCTTCGTCAATCCAGCTTCGCCTCCGCGACATGAGGGAGAGGGAGGAGTTCCTGTAGGAGCATAAAAGAAAAAGAAGAAGCGTTCAGGCACTCCCGTGCGTGAACGCTTCTGTTTGTAAACCCTATTATTAACTAAACTAACCGATTAGACATTAATCCAATTATCGTGCCAAACTATCAATCGCTTAGTATAATGCGTTATTTCTTTCGATTTTAAGTTGCTGAATGACGTATGAATCGTCCTTTTCGGTAACAAAAATCGTAACGGCGAAAGTTTCTCCGCCGGCGTAGAGGCGGCCGAGCCCGTATTTCATATTGCCCCTTGAGGCCATGTGCTCGAATTCGAAGGACCGGGGCGTATATGTATCGAAGAAATTCTTCATTATCTGGCGGGCCTGGTTTCGGGAGGAATCGCTGGTCCGGGACGACAGCACCGATATCTCGAGGTTATCGGCGAACCAGGCGGAAAGTTTTGCCGCATCGCCCTGGGAGAGGTATTTGGAAATCGGGACAAAAACGTCATATCCCTTTGGAACCTGCTGCATGCTCTCAGGTGCAACCCCGATATGCGCAAGCGCCCCGTCTCCGGAAAGGAGCAGGAGCATGGCGGCCATTATGGAAATCCATCTGTTCATACCGTCGGGTTTTTCTTGCAAATACCGGACCATCTGATTATCTTTGCAAGAGAGAAACCGGCTGTTCTTTATGAACGTTATCTTATTGACTGTCGGGCGGACCGACGTGGACTGGGTGCGGACGGGGCTGGATATTTACGAGTCCCGGCTGTCCCACTATGTTCCGTTCACAATCAATGAGATTCCCCAGCTGAAGAACGTATCTTCCCTGACGAAGGAACAGATCCGGAATAAGGAGGGGGAACTTATCCTGAGGCACCTTAAACCTTCGGAATACGTAGTGCTTCTCGATGAGCATGGGAAGGAGTACCGTTCCCTCGAATTCGCCGAGTACCTTTCTTCCCGGCTCCAGGGTGGACGGGACCTGGTTTTCGTCATCGGGGGCGCTTACGGTTTTTCCGGCGCCGTATATGCAAGGGCGGACGGAAAACTCTCTCTTTCGAAAATGACCTTCTCCCACCAGATGGTGAGAACGATTTTTGCGGAACAGCTTTACCGCGCTTTCACAATCCTTAAAGGAGAGCCGTACCACCATGAGTAAAAGAAACTGGAAAGATCCTTTCTCGCTTGTCGCGATGCTGCTGTCCCTCATCCTTCTGGGCGGTTCCCTTATCCTGGGCCATAGCCCGATGGGGACGGAGGAAGCGGCTCAGCGCCTCGAGAAGGGGATCGGAAAGCGCATGGCCGAGCTGGATTCGTACATGGACAGGGCGCTCAAGGGCTTCGACGGGGAGTGGATATCCTTTCCCCGCCTTCCGGAGGACATGGTGGTCTATCGCTACATGGCCGATACTCTCGAATCATGGGCCCATCAGTTCCCGCTCCGAAACGACGATATCCGACCGAGGATCCTCATGCCCCGTCTCGGCAGCGGAAGGGGAGGGATTTCCTCTCCGCTTTCGGAAGTTACCACGGCGGCTTCCTTTGTGAATTACGGACCGAAGTGGTATCTCGTAAAGGCGAAAGAAAGTGGCGACAGAAGGATTATAGGGGGCCTGGAAGTCTCTTCCGAGGCCGACGGTATCAATCCGAAACTCGGGCTCGGCGGGAATTTCTCCTTAAGTACCCTTTCAACCAGTGTCGGTTCTCCGGTCCGGGTAGGGGGCGTTCCGGTGCTGAAGATAACATCTGAATCCATATCCGGCGGCCGCGGAACCGTCGATTACGCCATTTTCTGGATAGCGGTCGGCCTGTTCCTGCTTTCTTCGCTCCTCTTCCTTTCATGCCGGAGGGTCTGGGGAAGGTACCTTCTGACGGTCCTTCTGCAGCTCCTTCTTCTCGGAGCGTCCTATGCTTACGGGGTGTTTTATCGGGACGAATCGATGATTTTCTCCCCGATTCTTTACGCAGACGGATCGATACTGTATTCGCTTGGCGCAGTCCTTCTGATAAACCTTGGGTTTACGGTTTTCATCGCATCGACATATCTGATGCGCCGGCAGTGGCTGCGCTTTATCCGCGGGAGAAACACCAAGCTCCGGACCGCCCTTTGCTCTGCCGCAAACCTTGTTTTCACTCTTGGCGTCGCCATCCTCGCCCACAGGATGTTCCGGAGCATAATCCTTAACTCCGGCATCTGCCTTGAGCTTTATAAGGTTGAAATCCTTTCCGGATATACGGCCATCGTGTACGGATCTTTCTTCCTGCTCTTTACGGCCCTGTTCATGAATCTGCAGTTGCTGTCTCCACTTTTCCGGTCCATTTTCAAGATACGCGGGAGGACATTTTACCGAGTGGGGAGGATTGCCTATGCGATTGCGGTAGGAATCTATTTTGTCGTCTGCTCCTCGGTTTACGGATTCCGCAAGGAGCGGAACAGGGTTGATGTGTGGGCTACCCGCCTTTCCATGGACCGGGATATTTACCTTGAAATCCAGCTCCGTACGGTGGAGGACGCCATTGCGTCGGACAAGGTTCTCGGTGCCTTATCACTGCTGGAAAACAGCAATGATCTGGTTCTGAGCCGCCTTACGGAGACTTACATGGCCCGCCTCTCCCAGGATTACGACATCTCGGTAATCAATCTCTCCGCCCTGGACGACGCCGGGGTCCGGGATGCAATCCTCACGGAGCGAATATCCTCCGGGACCCAGGTCACTGACGGTTCATATTTCTTCTATTCGAGGGACATGAACGGCCGCGGCCGCTATACCGGACTGTACACGTATTATACGGTTCAGTACGGCCCGCACAGCATACTTGTATGCGTGGAGCCGAAGTCCAACCGGGAGGACCGCGGATACCTCAGTCTCCTCGGCATCTCCCAGCCGGGCCAGGTCATGATTCCACCGGTCTATTCCCATGCAAAGTACGTTTCAGACCGTCTCGTGACCTTCAAGGGCGCCTTCGCCTATCCCTCCGTCTTCCCTTCCGATATCAGTGAAATGCCGGGCGGAGTGGACCGCCAGTATATCTCCAGGGACGACTACATGCACTTCTTCCACAGGGTTTCCGACGACGAGGTGGTGGTTATTTCGAGGAAGGATATCGCCTGGGTGAACTATGTTGTCGAAATAGCCCTGTTCGCGATTCTCGCCTTCTTCCTGATAACTGCCTCCACCGGGCGCCGTAACAGGCCGGTAAACAGGGGACGGAACTATTTCAAGGACAGGATTTATGCGGTCGTGTACCTCTCCCTGACCCTGACCCTCGTCGGCGTCGCGGTATTCAGTATCTGGTTCGTCTATAACCGTTACGAGACGGACATGAATACAATTATGACGGCGAAGATAAATTCTATACAGTCCATGGTTGAGAGCAGGGTCCGCCAGGCGAAGACAACCTCCGAAATCGGGACCCAGAATGTCCTCGGGGCTATTGAGTACACGGGAAATACCCTTAAGAGCGACATCTCGCTCTATACCCCCTCGGGGCATCTTCTGATGACTACGACCCCCGATATTTTCGACAGGATGATCCTTGGACACCTGATTGACGAGTCGGCCCTGTACCAGATCATGAAGCGCCACAACCGCTTCTATATCCAGCAGGAAACCATCTCCAGACGCCGTTTCTATTCCCTCTACGCCCCGGTTTTCAACACTTCGGGGGATGTCATTGCCATCGTAAGTTCCCCCTATACGGACAGGAGCCATGACCTCGGCACGGAGGCGGTCCTCCATATAGCGACTATCCTGACCGTTTTCCTCCTGTTCCTGATTATCGCCCGCTTCGTCGTCACCATGGTCATTTCGACCCTCTTCAAGCCGCTGAGCGAAATGAGCCGGAAGATGAATGTCACGGATGTGGATCATCTGGACCTTATCACATACGACCGCGACGACGAGATTTCATCCCTCGTCGGGGCATATAACCGAATGGTCATGGACCTTTCCGAGAGTACCCGGAAACTCGCCCAGGCGGAGCGCGACAAGGCATGGAGCGGTATGGCCCGCCAGGTGGCCCATGAAATCAAGAACCCCCTGACCCCGATAAAACTCCAGCTCCAGATGCTTATCCGGATGAAGCAGGGAGGCAATCCTCTCTGGGAAGCGAAATTCGACGAGGTCTCGCGAATTGTGCTCGAGCAGATTGATATCCTGACCAATACGGCCAACGAATTCTCCACTTTCGCCCGGCTTTACAGCGAGGAACCGCAGAGGTTTGACCTCAACGCCCTCGTCCATGATGTAGTGACCATGTTCGAGGCGGAACAGGTAAACCTTACCTACCTCGGGCTGAAGGATGCCTGGATCGACGGTCCCAAGCCGCAGCTGACGCGGGTTATGGTGAACCTTGTGACCAATTCCGTCCAGGCCCTCGAGGGTCAGCCGGACGGGGCTGTCAGCGTTTCGCTCCGAAACTCCTCCAGGGACGGTTTCTATGAGGTTGTCGTTGAGGACAACGGGCCCGGGGTCAGCGAGGAGAATGTTTCCAAGCTCTTTACGCCTAACTTTACGACGAAGTCTTCCGGCTCCGGCCTCGGCCTCGCCATAAGCCGTACTGTGGTCGAGCGCTGCGGCGGGGAAATCCGTTATTCGAAGTCCTTTACCCTCGGCGGTGCGTGCTTTACTGTTTTCTACCCGAAGTTGAAATAAAATCACTATATTTGTATCATGAAAATCGAGCAGGCACAATTCGTTTCCAGCAGCACCCGGGTAACTCAGAAACCCTCGCGTCGTCTGCCGGAATTCGCCTTTATCGGGCGGTCGAATGTCGGTAAGTCCTCGCTGATAAATATGCTGACCGGCAACGGGAAGCTCGCCAAGACCTCCCAGACCCCGGGCAAGACAAAGCTGGTAAACCATTTCCTGATCAACGATTCATGGTACCTCGTGGATCTTCCGGGTTATGGATATGCGAAACTGCCGCCCCGGGAGCGGGAGGAGCTTCGCCGGGTTATACAGGATTACATTTTCGGGTCCGAGGACCTCGTCCTGCTGTTCGTCCTTTTGGATTCGCGCCATGACATGCAGCGCATCGACCTCGAATTCATCGCGGACCTCGGTGAAAACGTAATCCCCTTCGCCCTGATTTTCACCAAGGGGGACAAGCAGGGTACCAACGTGCTTGCGGCCCAGGTGGAGAAAAACCGTGCCCGGCTTCTGGAAGACTGGGAGGAACTCCCTCCGGTATTCGTAAGCTCCGCGGTGAAAGGAACCGGTAAGGAAGAGATACTCGATTATATTGGACAAGTTCTAGAATCATTATAAACCATGCTCAACGACGTTCACAAACACAGAATGGCGATTTTCTCCTGCAGGGCATCCCGGGAGTTCGCCGAGAAGGTTATCGCTTCAATGAATGAGCTTAAGGGTCCGGAAGATCCTGAAATAACGCTCGGTTCCCTGGAGGTGTCCCAATTCAGTGACGGTGAGTTCCAGCCGTCATTTTCGGAGAGCGTGCGAGGTGCCACTTGTTTCATCATCCAGTCCACTTTCCCTCCGTCAGACAACCTCATGGAACTCATCCTTGCAATCGACGCCTGCAAACGGGCTTCCTGCAACAAGGTGATAGCCGTCATCCCGTATTTCGGCTGGGCCCGCCAGGACCGCAAGGACAAACCCCGCGTCTCGATCGGCGCCAAGGTTGTGGCGAACATGCTCAAGGCGGCCGGAACGGACGCCCTGATGGTCTGCGACCTCCATGCCGACCAGATACAGGGCTTCTTTGACTTCCCCGTGAATTCCCTTTATGCCTCCATGGACTTCCTCGGAATCCTCCAGGGGCTTAAGGCCAAATATCCCAAGACCTTTACCATCGCGGCTCCGGATATGGGCGGCGCCAAGAGGGCGAATACCTATGCCAAGGCGCTCCACTGCCCGGTCGTGATCTGCCACAAGACCCGCGCGCGGGCCAATGTGGTCGAGCGCATCCGTGCAATCGGCGATGTGGAAGGCAAGGATATAGTCATTGTGGACGACATTATAGATACCGCCGGGACGCTTACCGCGGCGGCGAACGAACTCTTCAAACTGGGAGCCCACAGCGTCCGCGCCGTCGGGACCCATCCGGTCCTCTCGGGTCCGGCTTACGAGCGAATCGACTCCTCGGCCCTCGAAGAGGTCTATGTAACAGATACCATCCCGCTTTCGTCCGACCCCGAGAAGCAGAAACTCCAGAGGAAGATCAAGGTCATTTCCATGGCCGACACCTTCGCCCGGATGATAATGCGGGTTTACAATTACCAGCCCATCAGCCCTGAATTCATCATGTAGAGATGAAGGTCTTCCTTGCCGCCATACTTTTCGTCGGACTGTGCGTCCTGGGCCTGGGATTCAATATCTTCTTCAGGAAGGACGGCCATTTTCCGAATACGGACATTTCTTCCAATCCGGATATGAAACGTCTCGGAATAAAGTGTGCCAGGGAAGAGGAGCTGGAACGCATCGCCCGGGAAAAGGGTGTATGCGGCGGGCAGTACAGCGACGCCTGCAAGGACTGTTCGCTGTTTAACTCAAGAAACTAGTTTTATGGCTTTAGTAGCGATCGTGGGCCGTCCGAATGTCGGCAAATCCACGCTTTTCAACCGCCTTGTCGGGATGCGGCAGGCAATTGTAGATGAGACGGCGGGAGTTACCCGGGACCGTCACTATGGAAAGTGCGAATGGTGCGGAAAGGAATTCTCCGTCGTCGATACCGGCGGATATACCTCCAATTCGGACGACGTTTTCGAGGGGGCGATCCGCCGCCAGGTCGGAATCGCCATCGAGGAGGCCGACGTGGTTCTCTTCATGGTGGAAGCGGCCACGGGCGTTACGGACTATGATGCCGAAATAGCCGACATCCTCCGCCGGTCCAAAAAGCCGGTCGTCCTTTGTGTAAACAAGGTTGACAGCGGGGAGAAGATGTACGACGCCTTCGACTTCTATTCCCTCGGGCTGGGCGAAATCTGGACCATCTCCGCGGCGAACGGCTCCGGAACCGGGGATCTCCTCGACGAGATCGTAAGGGTCCTGCCGGCGGACTCGGTAGCGGAGGACCTCCATGCCGATATTCCCCATATCGCTATTGTTGGCCGCCCGAATGTCGGGAAATCCTCTCTCACGAACGCACTTCTAGGCGAGGATCGGAATATCGTGACCCCGGTCGCCGGGACTACCAGGGACTCGATTTCAACTTATTATAACAAGTTCGGCCACGAGTTCATGCTCGTCGATACCGCCGGTATACGCCGCAAGAGCAGGGTCAACGAGGACCTCGAATTCTACTCGGTCATGCGGTCCATCCGCGCCATCGAGCACTCGGATATCTGCGTCCTGATGATTGACGCCACCCTCGGTCTGGAGGCCCAGGACATGAATATCTTCAATATAATCCAGAAGAACCGGAAGGGCTGCGTTGTCGTAGTCAACAAATGGGACCTCCTGGAGAAGGAGAGCAATACGATGAAGGAGTATATCGAAGGGCTGAAGGCGCGCCTCGCCCCGTCCGACGACATCCCCTTCGTCTTCACTTCCGTGACTGAGAAAAAGCGTATTCTCGCCGTCCTCGACGAGGTGGCCCATGTCGCGCAGAATATGGAAAGGAGGATTCCGACCTCCGAACTGAATGACGTCATGCTCGAGGAAATCGAGAATTATCCGCCGCCCGCATGGAAGGGTAAATATGTCAGGATCAAGTATGTAACCCAGCTTCCGACAAAGACTCCCTCCTTCGCCTTTTTCTGCAACCTGCCCCAGTGGGTCAAGGATCCTTACAAGCGCTTCCTCGAGAACCGGCTCCGGGAGCATTTCGACTTTACCGGCTGCCCCATGCAGATTTTCATGCGTTCAAAGTAGTCAGATATGAGATTAGCCATAATCGCAGGGGTTGGAGTCCTGCTGCTCTGTGTAATTGTCTTCCTCCTTATCCGGCTCCATGGGCTGAAGGCCCGGATGGCTGCCGTCTCGGAAGCGAAGGACGAGGCGGTTTCGCTCGTCAGGGAGGGCTATGAAGCCCGTCTCAAAGAGCAGAAGGAGGGCCATGAAAAGGCCCTTGAAGACCTCCGTACCCAGCAGGAAAAGGCCGTTGCCGACCAGGTCGCCGCCGTCCGTGCCGAAATGACCGCCCGGACGGAGGAAATCCTGAAGGAGAGGGAAGCGTCCCTGAAAGAGTCCGCCGAGTCGGCCATGAAGACCATTACCGGAACCCTCGGGGAGAGCGTCAAGGCGATGAAAGAGGCCTTTGAGAAGAATAAGGAAGCCCAGACGACTACGTCCGCCTCACTGAAAGCCCAGCTGGCCGAAGCGGTCAATTCTCTCCAGAAGCAGACCGTAGAAATCGGCTCCAAGGCCGATTCCCTTGCCTCCGCGATGCGGGGCAGCAACAAGATCCAGGGGGATTGGGGCGAGGTCGTTCTCGAGAATATCCTGAAGCAGGAAGGTCTTAAGGAGGGGAGGGACTATGACGCCCAGACAACCCTTCGCGACGAAGGCGGTTCAATCGCCCTCAGCGAGGAAGATAAACGCCTCCGTCCGGATTTCGTGCTCCATTACCCCGACGGCTATGACATTATAGTCGACTCGAAGGTGAACCTCTCGGCCTATTACGACTGGGCCCGTGCGGCTGACGACGCCTCCCGCGAAGAAGCTGCGCTCCGCCACCTGAGAGCTGTCAAGGCCCAGGTGGTCGGGCTTTCGAAAAAGGATTACAGCCATTACCTTTCTGCGGACAGGAGAAGGACCGATTTTGTCGTAATGTTCGTCCCGCTCTATCCTGCCCTCCGTCTGGCTTACCAGGCCGACGGGGACCTCTGGCAATGGGCACGTTCCCAGAATGTCCTCATTACTACCGAGGAGACCATAATGCCCTTCCTCCGTATAATACGGATGGCCTGGACCAATATGGAACAAGTTCAGAACCAGGAGCTTATTATTAAATCTGCCGAGACCATGGTCGAGCGTGTCGCAGATTTCTGCAAGAGTTACAGGGCTGTCGGCGAAAAACTCGATGCGGCCTTGAAAGAATACAATGCCGCGGACATAAAGCTCCGCAATACGGGCCCGTCCATAGTGACTTCCGCCCGTCAGGTCATCTCCTATGGAGTACGGCCAAATGTGAAAAAGCCCCTTCCACCCTCCCTCGGAGAACTGCCAGAAACGGATGAATAGGGTATGGAAAAGCAGTATTTCGAACTAGTTGACCTCGCCGCCAGGATAAAGGAAGGAGTAGCAGAACTCTTCCCGGAGAAGATTTGGGTCAAGGGCGAAATACGCGAGTGGAGTCCCCGATCGAACGGCCACTGCTACCTTACCCTCTCCCAGTCCCTTTCCGGAAAGCCGCTCGCCGAGATGAGGGCCATGATCTGGAAGTGGCATTATCCTGCGGTAAAAACCTTTTTCGAAGAAGCTTCCGGGGAGACCCTGCGCGCCGGAATAACCGTTCTCGTAAGGGCCCAGGTCAACTACAGCGAGCTCTATGGCGTTTCTCTTTTCATCGACGACATCGACCCCGCCTTCACCCTTGGAGAAAAGGCGATGGAGCGACGCAGGACTCTGGAAAAGCTTACCGCGGAGGGCATGATGGACCTCCAGAAGGAACTGTCCCTTCCCCGTCTTCCGCGCCGCCTCGCGGTTATCTCGGCTCCTACGGCAGCCGGGCTCGGCGACTTCCGGAACCATCTTGAAAACAACCCCGACGGCTATGCCTTCGAGCTTGTCCTTTTCGAAGCCCTGATGCAGGGAGAGGGGGCTCCTCCTTCGATTATTTCCGCCTTCAACCAGATTGCGGAGGACGGCGGTTTCGACGCCGTGCTTCTCCTGAGGGGCGGCGGCTCGGAGTCCGATCTCGCCTGTTTTGACGATTATGACCTCGCTGTCGCCATCGCGACCTGCGAGGTGCCGGTAATAACCGCAATAGGCCATGACAAGGATGTCCATGTTGCCGACCTTGTCGCCTCCGCGTCGGTAAAGACACCGACGGCCCTCGCGGCCCTGTTCCTCGATATCTACGTCGCTGAGGACGAGGAGATTACAATGCTTGCTACGGCGGTGGACCTTGCCGTTACCCGCCGAATCGCAGCCGAAGAAAACCGGCTTGTATCCATCCGTTCCCGCATTTATTTCGCGGCTAATTCCCTCTATAGCAGGGAAGAGTCCGCAGTAGCCCTCCGTGAAGCGCTTATCAGCGCTGCGGACCCGAGGGCGATTCTCTCCCGCGGCTATGTCCTTGTGACCGGCCGTGACAACAAGGTCCTGAAGACGGCGTCACGGGTCGGTGTCGGAGACCGTATAGGTGTCCGTTTCGCCGACGGCTCCCTTACCGCCAGGGTGGAAGACGTCTCCCAGACGGACAACGATAATACAACGGCCTGAAGGCCAAAAATATAGTTCTTTAATGGTTGTATTCTGCCATATGAAACCCATGGCCGCCCTCGGCCGTGCCAGAGGGAGGGGCCCGCTGGATACAAGTTATTTGCACAGCAAATGACGCAGGAGACAGTGGGAAGGGTGAAGTGGAGCGAAGCGAAACGGAAGGTTTCATAGGCAGAATACAACCGCAGAAAAATGATATTTTATGGAAGAACAGAAATTCGATTATTCGGCGGCGATGGCCCAGTTGGAGGCCATTGCAAAGAAGGTTGAGGATCCGGAAACGGCCCTGGACGAAGTTGACGCCCTGGTTTCCCGGAGCAAGGAACTGGTAAAGCAGTGCCGGGAATATCTCCGCGGAGTAAAGGAAAAGATAGATTCCCTGGATCATGAATAAGATTTACGACAGCGACCCCTACCTCGCGCCGTACCGCGGTGCGATTGATGAGCGCCACGGGAGAATCCTTTCGGGAATGCGCAGCATTGCCGGGGAGGGTCGCCTCTCCGACGCGGTCAATAACCACCTCTATTACGGGCTCCACCGTCTCGAAGACGGCAGCTGGGTCTTCCGCGAATGGGCTCCCAATGCTACCAGAATCTATTTAATCGGCGAGTGCAATAACTGGAAGCGCACGGAGGCATATGCCCTTAAGCCCGTCGGAAACGGGAACTGGGAAATCGTTCTTCCTCCCATGTTCCTCCATCACGGGGACCTCTATAAGCTGTTCATCGAATGGCCCGGAGGCGGGGGAGAGCGGATTCCCTCCTATGCAACCCGCACCGTCCAGGACCCCGAAACGAAGGTCTTCTGCGCCCAGGTCTGGGCTCCTGCGGCTCCTTACGAGTGGAAACATCCCCATGCCGGGAAGCGCCCCCATCCGCTTATTTACGAGTGCCATATCGGCATGAGCTCGGAGGAGGAGAAGGTTTCGACCTTCGAGGAATTCCGGAAGGATGTTCTTCCGAGGGTCCGGGAACTCGGTTATGACACCCTCCAGATCATGGCCCTTCAGGAGCATCCGTATTACGGTTCATTCGGGTATCAGGTTTCGAATTTCTTCGCCCTGAGTTCCCGCTTCGGGACGCCGGAGGAGTTCAAGCGCCTTGTCGATGACGCCCACGGGAAGGGCATTGCGGTGGTTATGGACATAGTCCACAGCCATAGCGTGGACAACGTGGCTGAGGGACTTTCGTGCTTTGACGGCCGCGAGGACCTGTATTTTTATAACGGGCCACAGGGCCGCCACCCTGCCTGGGGCTCCCGCTGCTTCGACTATGGCAAGAATGAAACCAAGTACTTCCTCCTTTCCAATGTCAAATTCTGGATGGAGGAATACCATATCGACGGCTTCCGATTCGACGGGGTAACCTCAATGCTGTACTGGGACCATGGGCTTGGGAAGGATTTCGGGGACTACTCCCTTTATTTCGACGAAGGAGTGGACGAGAATGCGGTAACCTACCTTGGGCTTGCGAACATCCTTATCCATGAAATGAACCCCAACGCCTTCACGATTGCGGAAGACGTTTCCGGTATGGCGGGGCTTGCGGCCCCCCTGAATGCCGGCGGGGTCGGTTTTGATTTCAGGATGGCCATGGGTATAGCCGACTACTGGATAAAAACGGTCAAGGAGCGCTCCGACGAGGATTGGAGCGTCGGCGATATCTGGTGGAACCTTACCAATAAGCGCGCGGATGAGAAGACAGTTTCATATGCCGAGTGCCATGACCAGGCCCTGGTGGGGGACAAGACCCTGATTTTCCGCTTCATGGACAAGGAAATGTACTATTCCATGGGGACGGATTCAAAGAACCCCGTCGTCGATCGCGGAGTAGCGCTCCACAAGATGATCCGGCTGGTCACCGCCGCGACTTCCGGAGGCGGCTACCTCAATTTCATGGGGAATGAATTCGGCCACCCCGAATGGATTGATTTCCCCAGGGAGGGGAACGGCTGGTCGTTCAAGTACGCAAGGAGGCAGTGGTCCCTTGCCGAACCGGAGTATCTCCGTTACCGCTACCTACGGAATTTCGACAGCGCGATGATCCATCTGATCCGTTCTGAGCGCCTGCTCTTCGCTCCTCCGCGCCTCTTGGTTTCAGACGAAGAGAAGAAAGTTTTGATTTTCATGCGCGGAAACTGTATCTTTGCATGTAATTTCCATCCGACCGGCTCATTTGCGGATTACGGTTTTGCCGCACCCGCGGGAGAATGGGTCGACGTAATGGACAGCGACGAGTATCGTTTCAACGGGTTCAGCCGCCTGAAAACCGGGGAGCACCACTTTACCGTGGCCCAGAAATCCCCGAACGGTGACCCTGCGTTCAACGATACGCTTTACCTGTATCTTCCATCCAGGACGGTTACGGTCCTAAGGAAGGTATAAAAGAGAATAATATTTATGGCATTCTTAAAATTCAACAAGGCGGAACTGGTGAACCTCGGATATTCCCTCAAGCGGGAGATTATCCTGGCCAACAAGACCGGCGCCTATTGCAGCACTTCAATCGTGACCTGCAACACGCGCCGCTACCATGGCCTGCTCGGAGTGCCGGTAGACCGTTTCGGAGGTGACAAGTACATCCTGCTTTCCTCCCTGGACGAAAGCGTAATCCTCCGCGGTAAGCGGTTCAACCTCGGTATCCATTGCTACGGCGATATCTATGACCCCCGCGGGCACAAGTATATCGTCGATTTCGATGCGGACCCCGTGCCCCGGATTACATATAAAATCGGGGAAATCATCTTCCGGAAGAGCATAGTCCTGGTTCCGGACAATGACCAGGTCCTCCTCCGCTATGAACTTGTGAGCGCTCCTGCCGGGGTGACTCTCCAGCTCAAGCCCTTCCTCGCCTTCCGCAAGACCCATGACCTCACCCAGGAAAACTTCGAGGCCAGGACGGAAGGATGGGACATCGACCGCGGTGTCGCCTTTAATATGTACGGGGGCTTCCCGGACCTGAATCTCCAGATCAGCGACAAGGATGCGGTGTTCCGCTCCACCCCCTACTGGTACAAGGGCATAACCTACTCCGACGAGTACCGCCGTGGCTTCGACTGCCGTGAAGACCTCTTTGTTCCGGGTTATTTCGAAACGGCCCTGAAGCCGGGGGAGAGCGTCGTTTTCTCGGCTGCGGCAGAGAAGAGCGTGAACGCTTCGCTTCTCAAGAGAAAATTTACTTCTGCCGTAGGAAAGATAGGTCCGATAACCTCCTTCTACGACCAGCTCGTCAGGAGCGCGGACCTCTTCATCCGTAACCGCGGCGGCCGGAAACAGATTACTTCGGGTTTCTCATGGGGCTATACCGGACTTCTTCGGGAGACCCTGATTTCGCTGGCCGGACTGACCCTGTACGGGAAGAATAACCCCGCGGAGTTCGAGGAAATCCTCGATAACCTCATCTCCGACGAGCAGGAACGCCTCTTCCGTCGGACCACCCAGGTGGAAGCACCTCTGTATATGGCCGTTACCCTTCAACAGTATATCGCCTATACCGGGCGGGAAAAGCATTGCTGGGAGAAATACGGCGATACGATGAAGGGCATTATCGCGAGCTACGCCCCGGGCGTCCGCGCTGAGGTGACCCTTCAGCCGAACGGACTTTTATGGGCCCAGATGGACGGGGTCGCCCTTTCCTGGATGAATGCCTATATTGGCGGCCGGGCGGTGACGGAGCGCGCCGGATACCAGATTGAGACCAACGCGATGTGGTACAACGCCCTCTGCTTCGCCCTCGACATGGAGGCCAAATACGGGAAGACGGACTTTACCGGCTCCTGGGCCCCGGTCAGGGACCTTGTCGCCAGGAACTTCCAGCCGACGTTCTGGGACCCTTCCTATGGGTTCATGGCCGACTACGTCGATAATGGAGGAAGGCACATGGAACTCCGCCCGAACCAGCTCTGGGCAATCTCCATGGACTATTGTCCGGTTGACGACGAGGTCGTTTCCAGCGTCATGAGGGTTATCTCCAACGAGCTTGAAACCCGGCGCGGAATCCGCACCCTTTCTCCGAGGGATACCGGTTACAAGGGCGTTTACGAGGGTTCCCAGCTTGAGAGAGACCTCGCTTTCCATAACGGCTGTGCCTTCCCTTATCTGCTGGCCCAGTACTGCTATGTCAATTTCCGGATGAAGGGATCCTCCTTCATAAAGAAGGCGGAGTGGCTTACGGAAGGGTTCTATGAGGACCTTTCCATGCACGGAGTCGGGGCCTTCTCCGAACTGTATGACGGCGATCCGCCCCACGAGGCCCACGGGCTCATATCCTCCTGCCTGTCAACCGCGGCTCTGCTGAATGTCCATTACCTTATTGATAAATACCGGGAGTCATGAGAGTACTGATGTTCGGCTGGGAGTTTCCTCCCCATATCGCAGGCGGTTTGGGAACGGCCTGTGAGGGAATTGTAAAGGGACTTGCCTCCAACGGCGTCGAGACCCTTTTTGTCATGCCTTCGGCCTCCGGTGACGAGGACGAGACCTATACGCGCATTATCAACGCCAGCGACGTTGCGGTGGATGTGGTCAGTGAAACGACCTCTTCCTTCCTCGAGAAAGTCAAGTTCATCCATATCGGCTCCAACCTCATTCCATACGCAGATCCGGAAGAGTTTTCCAGGATTGTGGAAGAGGAGAGGGAGCGCCAGATCAAGGATTTCCGCATCTCCTATGGCCAGAAATACCAGTTCTCCGGCAAGTATGGCAAGAACCTGATGGAGGAGGTGGCCCGCTACGCCATGGTCGGAGGGACCATAGCCATGCAGCACAAGGATGAATTCGATGTCATCCACGCCCATGACTGGCTGACTTACTACGCCGGCATCGCCGCGAAGGAACTGACCGGGAAACCGCTTGTAATCCATGTCCATGCGACTTCATATGACCGCGGAAGCGTCGAACAGATCGATACCCGCGTCCTCGATATCGAGACAAGGGGCATGCAGGCGGCGGACCGGGTTATTACGGTCAGCGACCTTACCCGGAACATAGTGGTGAACCGCTACGGAATCGACCCTGCAAAGGTTGTGACGGTCCACAATGCCGTGGATTTCAGCGGCAGGGAGAATATAGAAGTGAGCCGCGGGGTAAAGGAAAAGACCGTTACCTTCCTCGGCCGAATTACATATCAGAAGGGTCCCGAATATTTCATCGAGGCCGCTGCGAAGGTCCTGAAGCGGACTAAGAATGTCCGTTTCGTAATGGCCGGGAGCGGGGATATGATGAACCGCTGCATCCGCCATGTCGCCCGGCTCGGCATTTCCGACCGTTTCCACTTCACCGGCTTCCTCCGCGGTGCCGATGTCCAGAAGATGTTCGCCCTTTCGGACGTCTATATCATGCCGTCAATCTCCGAGCCCTTCGGAATTTCGCCTCTCGAGGCCATGAGGACGGGAGTTCCGTCCATCATCTCGAAGCAGTCCGGGGCAGCAGAGGTCCTGAAATACGCCTTTAAGGTGGATTTCTGGGACGTCGACGCGATGGCGGACGATATCTACGCCCTTCTCCACTATCCCGCCCTCGCATCCTTCTCGGCTCATGAGGGTTATGATGAGGTCAATGAGCTTAAGTGGAACGAAGCCACAAAGAAGTTAAAGGCAGTTTATGAATCCGTTTTAAACAGATAGACTATGGCAAAGAAGAGTTTATGCCTGTATTTCCAGGTTCATCAGCCGACACGGCTCCGGCTGTACAGGTTCTTCGATATCGGGAAAGATTCCCATTATTATGACGATTTCGCCAACCGGACGATTCTGAGGCGCATTGCCCAGAAGTGCTATCTTCCTATGAATGAGCTTCTTCTGGACGCAATCCAGAAGAGTGGCGGGAAGTTCCGCGTTGCCTTCTCGATTACCGGCTCCGCCCTCGAGCAGTTCGAGCGCTATGCCCCGGATGTAATCGAGAGCTTCAAGGCCCTTGTCGCAACCGGCTGCGTTGAAATCCTCGGGGAAACCTATTACCATTCCCTCGCATCCCTCGCGTCGGATTCCGAGTTTACCCACCAGGTGACTAAGCACAGTGCGAAGATTGAGAGTCTTTTCGGCGTGAAACCGACCGCCTTCCGGAATACGGAGCTGATTTATTCCGACTCCATCGGGGACAGGGTCTATGATCTCGGATTCAGGACAATTCTGACCGAAGGCGCCCGCCATATCATGGGCTGGAAGAGCCCTGACTATGTTTACAACTGCGAGGTGCAGCCGAAACTCAAGATCCTCCTCAGGAACTATTCCCTCAGCGACGACATCGCCTTCCGTTTCTCCAACAAGGATTCCGGAGAGTGGCCGATGACTGCGGAAAAATTCCTGTCGAAACTCAAGGCGGCAGAAGGGGATATCGTGAATCTCTTCATGGACTACGAGACCTTCGGTGAGCACCAGAGCTCCGCTTCGGGCATTTTTGACTTCATGCGCGCCCTGCCCGGGATTGTCATAAGTGACGGAACCTTCGAGTTTACCACTCCGACCTCCGCTGCCAGAAAGCACAAGAGCGTAGGCGACCTCGAGGTCTTGGATCCGATTTCGTGGGCTGACGAGGAGAGGGACGTGACCGCGTGGCTTGGCAATGAACTCCAGCAGGAGGCCTTCAACAAGGTTTACGCGATGACGGAGAAACTCTCTATCGTAAACGATCCGATTCTCTGGAACGATTTCGGGCATCTCCAGGAGAGCGACCACTTCTACTATATGTCGACGAAGTTCTTCTCCGACGGGGAGGTCCATAAGTATTTTAACCCGTATGACACGCCGTATGAGGCGTTTATAAACTATATGAATGTTATCTCCGACTTCCAGATCCGCCTCGATGAGAAGCGGGCCGCACTCGACGTGAAAGAAGAGGTTCTGAAGGAGGAGAAGGGCACGAAAGCCCATGTTAAAAAGAAATAAATGGATAAGAAACTGATTGCTCCGGACTACCTGTTCGAGGTCAGCTGGGAAGTATGCAACAAGATGGGCGGCATCTATACCGTCATCGCTACAAAATCCCTCTACCTCAAGTCCCAGCTGGGACGCCACCATATACTCATTGGTCCGGATGTGTGGATGAATACGGAGAGCAATCCCGATTTTATCGAGGATACGACTCTTTACAGGTCATGGAAGGCCCAGGCCGCAACAGAGGGTCTGAGGGTTCGCGTCGGAAAGTGGAACGTTCCCGGGAAGCCGGTAGCTATCCTTGTGGATTTCAAGCAGTTCCTTCCGATCCAGGATAAGATTCTGACCGATTTCTGGAAGGAATTCGGAGTTGACAGCATCACCGGAAACTGGGATTATAAGGAGTCAGCCCTCTTCGGATATGTGGCCGGCAAAGTCATCGAAAGTTTTTACAATTTCCACCTTGGTGAGAGCGACAGGGTTGTCGCCCAGTTCCACGAGTGGCAGACGGGAGCGGGCCTTCTGTATCTTCGCCACTCCGCGATTCCGGTGGCGACGGTCTTTACGACCCATGCCACTGTGGTAGGCCGCTGCCTCGCCGGAAACAATCTCCACCTGTATGACGGGATGTCCACCTTCGACGGGGACGCCAAGGCCCGCGATTTCGGGGTCATGGCCCGCCACTCGCTCGAGAAGATGTCCGCCCGCTATGCCGACATATTCACGACTGTCAGCGACATAACCGCCCGGGAGTGCGCCCAATTCCTCGGCCGGCCGGTAGATGTTGTTACGCCTAACGGCTTCGAAAACAGCATCACACCCTCCTCGGATGAGGAATATATGGAAAAGCACGACGCGGCCCGGCGGAAACTCGTTTCAGTCGCGACTGCGATGTCTGCGGAGCCGGTCCCGGACAATGCCGTTTTCATCGGTATCGGCGGCCGCTACGAGTACCGCAACAAGGGAATCGACGTGTTTCTGGACGCGCTCGGCAGGGTAAACAGCTCGAATATCGAAGGGAGGAGCATCCAGGCCTTCATCATGATTCCGTCCGGCCATAACGGACCCGACCGTGAACTCTCCGCAAAGCTCGCCGGAGAGGGCCTGTCCTCGTACAGCACCCAGACCTCCCATTATCTCCAGAATCCGGAGTATGACGCCATCCTGCGCCGTTTGAGGGAGCTCAGCTTCAACAACCATCCCGGCGACCGGGTGAAGGTCTATTTCATCCCCTCTTACCTGAATGGAAACGACGGCATCTTCAATATGCCGTACTATGATATCCTTTGCGGGCTCGATCTCGCGCTCTTCCCGTCCTATTATGAGCCATGGGGCTATACCCCGCTGGAGGCCCTTGCGTTCAGGGTTCCGACCCTGACGACCTCGCTCGCCGGCTTTGGACTCTGGGTCCGGAGCCATTACGGGAAGGCCCACCCCGGCATAACGGTTCTCGACCGGACGGACTCCAATTACTCGGAAGTCGTCGACGGAGTGGTAGACCGCGTCAGGGAAATCGCTTCCCTCGACCGGGAGGGCCGTGCCGCCTACCGTGAAAACGCCCGTGACGTCGCGTCCATCGCCCTCTGGCAGAACCAGATTGTGTATTACCAGGAGGCCTATTCCCTTGCCCTTGCAAAGGTGGCCGCCAATAAGGATTCTTACAAAACCCCGAATAAAATGCAGTATTCAAAAGCTGAAATAAATACCCCTACCTGGAAAAGTGTCCTCGTAACCCGTCATCTTCCGGAGAAACTCTCCGGACTGGAACGTCTCTCCAAGAACCTCTGGTGGTGCTGGAACGAAAGCGCCAAGGGACTTTTCCGGGCAATCGACCCCGATCTCTGGCACAAGTCCGGCCATAACCCTTCGTATGTAATCGACAATACGAGCTTGAAACGTTTCCGGAAGCTCTCAGAGGACGAGCAGTTCCTCTCACAGATGAATTCCGTGCTCGAAGAGTTTGACGCCTATATGGCTGCGAAAGCGGAAAGGACAGACCCGTCAATTGCCTATTTCTCAATGGAATATGGTCTTGACACCTCTCTGAAAATCTATTCCGGAGGTCTTGGAATCCTGGCGGGAGACTATCTGAAGGAAACTTCCGACATGAATGTCAACCTCGTTGCCGTCGGTCTTCTCTACCGCTACGGGTACTTTACCCAGGTACTCTCTGCCCAGGGATACCAGGTCGCGAAGTATGACGCCCAGGACTTTACGAAGATTCCCGCGACCCCGGTCCGGGACGAAGAGGGGAACTGGCTCACCGTTGAGGTCGCTTTCCCTGGTAGAACCCTTTCTGCACGGCTTTGGAAGGTCGAAGTCGGCCGCACCGACCTCTACCTGATGGATACTGACTATGAGGCCAACCTGCCCGAAGACAGGCAGGTTACCCACCACCTCTATGGCGGCGACTGGGAAAACCGTCTGAAGCAGGAACTCCTCCTCGGAGTCGGCGGAATCCGTGCCCTCCGTAAGCTCGGCCTCGATCCCCAGGTTTACCACTGCAATGAGGGCCATGCCGCCTTCATCGGTATCGAACGCCTTATCGAACTTATCCAGAAGGACAATCTCGACTTCTCCGAAGCCCTCGAGGTGGTTCGCGCATCCTCCCTCTATACGACCCATACGCCTGTGCCTGCGGGCCATGACGCCTTCGACGAGGGCATGCTCCGCCAGTATATCGGCCACGTCCCGGGTCTTCTGAAGACCGACTGGGAGACCCTCATGAGTCTCGGAAAGGACGATCCGAAGGACGTCGGCGCCAAGTTCTCCATGTCCAACCTTGCAGCCAGCTGCTCCCAGAATGTAAACGGGGTCTCCATGCTCCACGGGAAGGTCTCCCAGGAGATTTTCGCCCACATGTACCCGGGATACCTCCCGGAGGAACTCTACGTCAGCTATGTGACCAACGGCGTCCACTATCCGACATGGGCCGCTCCCGAGTGGAAACCCGTCCATGAGCGCGTCTTCGGGCCCGAATTCAAGACCCACCATTATGACAAGTCCTGCTTCGAGGGAATCTACAATGTTTCCGACGAGGAGGTATGGGGAGTCAAGAAAGAACTGAAGGTCAAGCTTATGAAGTTCATCCGTGAGCGTCTCCAGGACAATACCGTCTCGAACCACTATTCCCCGTCGGAACTCGTCACGATCCTCGATACCCTGAGGGACGACGTCCTGACAATCGGTTTTGCCCGCCGCTTTGCAACCTATAAGCGGGCGACCCTCCTCTTCTCCGACCTCGACCGGCTTGACGCAATCGTCAATGACCCGGTCCGTCCGGTCCAGTTCCTCTTCGCCGGGAAAGCCCATCCCGCCGACAAGGCAGGCCAGGACTTCCTCAAGCACATCGTGGACATTTCGAAGGATCCCCGTTTCATCGGAAAGATTGTCTTTGTCCCCGGATACGACATTACTCTGGCAAAGAGGATGGTCCAGGGTGTCGATGTCTGGATGAACAACCCTACACGGCCCCTGGAGGCCTCCGGTACTTCCGGGGAAAAGGCCGCCATGAACGGCACCATGCATTTCTCGGTGCTGGACGGCTGGTGGGTAGAGGGATATAGGGAAGGCGCCGGCTGGGCGCTGCCCCAGGAGCAGGTCTATGATGACAATAATTACCAGAACGAGCTCGACGCCGCGACAATCTATGCTCTCCTCGAGAATGAAATCGTTCCCAGCTACTATAAGGTCAATGCCAGCGGGCTTTCGAGGGAATGGGTCGGCTTTATCAAGAATACCATAGCGAAGGTTGCCCTCAACTTTACGACCAACCGGATGCTGACCGACTACATCAATCAGTACTACGCTCCCCAGTCAGTCCGCGCTACTGCCGTCAAGGATGACGATTTCGCCCTTGCAAGGGAAATTGCCGCCTGGAAAAAGCATGTGCGCCGCGAATGGGAGAATGTGGCCGTGGTTTCAGAGACCCGTCCTGAGACCTCGCTCGACCTCTCCATGAACCATGAGTTCAAGGCCGAAGTTGTGCTTTCGCTCGGGGATCTTACCCCTGACGACATCGGAGTTGAGATTCTCTTCGCTTCTTCCGACGCCAAGGGTCAGCTCCATATCGCCGAGGTCATGGAATATACTCCGACGGAGTTTGCGGACGGGGTCTGCAGGTACCAGGTCTCAATCCTCCCGGATAAGACCGGCATGTATCAGGTCGCGACCCGCGTCTTCGCCAAGAATGCCTTCCTGCCGCACCGCCAGGATTTCGAGTGCGTAAAATGGCTGTAGTTTCAACAGGATTTTTTGACGGTGTCCATCTCGGGCACCGTCTTGTCCTCCGGACTCTTGTCGGGGAGGCGAGGCGGCGTGGGGAGGAAAGTATCGTCATAACCTTCTGGCCCCACCCCAGGAATGTTCTCCAGAATGAGGCCCGTTCCCTTCGCCTTTTGACTTCCCTGGAAGAAAAAAAAGCCCTCATGACGGCCCTGGAAGTGGACCGGGTTGAGGTCCTTCCCTTTACGAAGGAGTTCGCCTCAATGAGGGCTGAAGAGTATCTTTCCCTTCTCAGGGAGCGTTTCGGCGCTTCGCTTGTGGTCATGGGATATGATAACAGGATAGGAAGCGACGGAAGGTCCGCCAAAGATTTTGAAGACAGTGAATTTGTCATACTGAGCGGAGCAGTGGACGGAGCAGATGAAATGCCGATTTCCTCCACCCGTATCCGTAACGAGCTGCTGGAAGGGAGGATAGAGGAAGCAAATGCCATGCTCGGGTACAGCTACTCCCTGTACGGGGTAGTCGTGGCCGGAAACCGGATGGGCCGTACAATCGGATTTCCGACGGCTAACATCCAGCTCTATGAGCCCCTTAAACTGGTGCCCGGAAACGGGGTTTATGCGGTTGAGGTGGAAGTAAATGGCGGCTTCTTCAAGGGCATGTGCAATATCGGAACCCGGCCCACCGTCGGCGGTTCTGCCAGAACCATTGAGGTCCACATCCTCGATTTTTCCGAAGACATCTACGGCCTTCCGCTGAAGATCCGTTTCCTTCGCCGCATCCGGGATGAGCGGAAATTCCCGTCTCTGGAAGCTCTCCGGGAGCAGCTCGAGAAAGACCGGAGGATCTGCCTATGAAACGTCTTCTCCTGCTGCTTGTCCTGGCGTTTTCGCTTCCTGTGGGCGCGAGGGACCTTACCCGTAACGTTAACCCCTTCGTTGGAACGGATGCCCACGGCCACACCTTTCCCGGAGCTGTTTATCCCTTCGGAATGGTGCAGCTGAGCCCGGACACACGACCTAAGGCGGGGGACTGGGACGGATGCAGCGGTTATCATTATTCCGACAGTTTGATTTATGGTTTTTCGCATACCCACCTGAGCGGAACGGGTTGTGACGACTGGTGCGATATCCTTGTTCTTCCCGGCGGGAAACCTTCGACGTTCAGCCATTTGAGCGAAGCCGCTTCTCCGGGATACTATGAGGTAAAGCTTTCTGACAGTGGCGTTATTCCGTCCTGGCATCCCGGTGCCGGCCATCAGGGTTTTATCTTTGTGGATGAACTCTGGGCGAAGTAATTTTGTTTTGTAAAAAAGAGTTTTTATCTTTGCAAAGGACAAGGGGTTCTGCCGTTAACAGGCGGGACTCGTTTTATTTGTCACTTTGAATGATAATTAAACTTTTTGAAGAATGGAAATAGAGTACATGACCCAGGCCGGCCTCGACCAGCTGAAAAAGGAGCTCGCGGATGCGCTTGCACAGCGGCCCGTTATCTCCGCAGCGATTGCGGAGGCAAGGGAGAAAGGTGACCTCTCGGAGAATGCGGAGTATGATGCTGCGCGGGATGCGCAGGGTCTTCTCGAGGTGAAAATAGCCCGTCTTAAGAATAAGGTGGCGAACGCCCGCGTCCTCGACGAGTCCCAGCTTTCGGCCGACAAGGTCCAGCTTCTGTCGAAGGTAAAACTCGAGAATGTCGCTTCCAAGATGAAGATGGAATTCACCATTGTCGGCGAGTCCGAGGCGGACTTCTCGAAGGGTAAGCTCGCAGTCACCACCCCTATCGGCAAGGCCCTTCTCGGCCACGTCAAGGGAGATGTCGTCGAAGCGAATGCGCCCCAGGGAGTAATCAAGTTCAAGATTCTGGATATCAGCATTTAAAGTTATGGCAACGATATTTTCCCGTATCGCCGCCGGCGAAATCCCCTCCTATAAGGTTGCCGAAAGCGAGGATTTCTATGCCTTCCTCGACATCAGCCCGCTTGCCAAGGGCCATACTCTTGTGATTCCGCGCCATGTCGAAAAGGATTATATCTTCGACCTGGATGAAAAGACCTATGAGGGGCTGATGGCCTTTGCCCGCAAGGTGGCTACCGCCCTGAAGGCCGCTGTTCCCTGCAAGCGGATCGGCGTTGCCGTCCTCGGTATGGAGGTTCCCCATGTCCACGTCCACCTCGTCCCGCTCCAGAGCGAAGGCGACATGGACTTCCGGAAAGAGAAACACTCCCTTTCTCCGGAGGAGATGCAGAGTATAGCAGCATCAATCCTGAAAGAGTATGAAAAATTATAGAATAATCGCCGCTGCCGCAGCCCTGCTTGCCCTTTCTTCATGCCAGAAGACCGTCATTACGGGGACTCTGAAGGACGCTCCCGGAAAGGAAATCATCGTCGGAATGCTCGACGTAAACCGTTTCCAGGCCCTCGATACGCTTAAGACCGACGACAAGGGTGTGTTCAAGTACGCGCCTGAGGTTGAAAAGGGCTGTCCGGAGTTCATCTATTTCTATTACAATGAAGACAAGATCGCCTCTCTCCTCGTGGAAAAGGGCGACCGTATTTCCGTTGTTGCCGATACGCTTGGAAACTATACGGTAGAGGGCTCTGAGGAGTCCCTGCTGCTCCAGGAGGCCGAACAGGAGTACGGCAGCTTCCTCGTTAAGATGGATGCCCTCGGGAAGGCCTATACCGATGGAAACGCCAGGGAAATCCAGCAGCAGATGTCCCGTGCCTATGTGGAGCATTACCGCAAGGCCGTCGCCTATGTGATGGCCCATCCCTTCTCCCTGACCTCGGCGACCGTCCTCTTTGAGGATGTATCCCCGGGTTTCCCGGTGTTCAGCCAGCAGACCGACGCGCTGCATTTCCGCTCGACCGCCGACTCCCTGAAGAAGGTTTATCCGGATTCCAAGTACGTCAAGGCCCTCGACAGGGAGGCCTCGAGGCGCATGAAGGATATGGAAATCCAGACCCGGATTGCGAACGCAGAAGAGCGCGGTTTCATGGATATTGAACTTCCGGATATCAACGGACGGAAAGTTAAACTCAGCGACGTCGATGCCAAGGTTACGATGGTCTATTTCTGGGCTACCACTGACGAGCAGAAGATGTTCAACCTGGATGCCCTGGATCCGCTTTACGCGAAGTACCACTCGAGGGGACTGGAGATTTTCGCGGTCTCGCTTGATATTGACAAGACGACCTGGGCTAGTGTCGTAAAGAACCAGAACCTGCCCTGGATCAATGTCTGCGATATCCGGGGAACCGCTTCCCCGTATATCGGGCTCTATGCCGTTTCGGCCCTTCCGAGGATTGTTTTCATAGTTGATGGCATGGTAGATGCTAACCCGGAGATTACCGACGACGCATCTCTCGCCCGGTATCTCGAAAAACGGCTTAAGTAATTGATTTAAAAGAGGTTTTTCCGGCTTACGGTAGCCGTGAATTCCTTCAGGTAGAACGGTTCGAAGTACGCGGTGTCTTCGAACCGTTTTTCCTTGTATGCCTTAAATGCGGGAACCGCCAGGGAGGAGGCCTTCGGACAGCACTGCACGAAGGTTCCATCGCCAAGGATCGGCCGGCACTTGTCTGCGGCATCCCCGATGAAAAGAACAGGTCCCTCGGCCCTTTCCGGCTCAAAGCTTTCGGCGGTAATAACCTCCGGACGCACTTCCCTCACCAGCTTTCCGTCCCCGGTATAGACGGCGGAATAGACTTCCATCCGCCGGGCGTCAAGAATCGGGACTATGAAGGGACATCCTTCGGGCACAAGCCCTTCAGAAATGGCCTGGAAGACGAGCGCCTCGAGGGTCCCCACTGAAATCAGCGGGATGCCGGCTCCGAAACAAAGCCCTTTCGCCGTCGATACTCCGACTCGGAGTCCGGTGTATGAACCCGGTCCGCTGCTGACGCAGACGGCGTCGCAGTCGCTAACCCTGAGGTCTCCCAGAACTTCTTTAACAAAGGGGGCCGCCATTGAGGCATGGGCCCTCGGCTCGCTGCTTTCCACATAGCGCACAACCCTGCCGTCCTCAGAGAGGGCTGCGGAGCAGAGTGCCGTGGATGTTTCAATCAGGATGATTCTTGTCATGTCGGGTCAGGCGGCGCTGAGATTTGCGCCGGGTAAGAGCAGTTGTTTGAGGTAGGGGAATACCAGGTCGGCAAAGTCCCTGAGGCCTCCGTACAGGAAGGATTCCTCCAGCTTTTCCGGTTTCACAATCTGGTATGTCGAGTTCAGGGTATCGAAAAGGGTTAGCCCGAGGCCGAGGATCATGGCGGTGACGGCGATGGCGAAAATGAGGCCCAGACCCTTGTCCAGCCATCCGAGCATTGCCATGTCCAGGATTTTCGACAGGGCCTTACCGAGAAGGAGGGCTGCCAAAGAGACGGCAATCAGGATGATGGCGAAGGCGATTACGCTCAGAATGGTGTCATTTACCTCGATATACGGCCGGATCCAGGTGCAGACCAAAGAGGTGAACTTGAAGGCCAGCCATACGCTCAGGATTACGCCGGCAAATGAAATCGCCTGTTCCATGAAGCCCTTGGACAGTCCCCGGATGATGGCGGGGATAAAGCAGAGCAACAGGACTATATCTAGGGTATTCATCTTTTGGTAATAACCTGTAAAAATTGTATCTTTGTGGACTAATAATGCAAAAGTAGTCAAAAAATATGACATTTAAAGAATATAAGGGTCTGGATCTGGTTGGGACCGGAAATGAAGTTCTGGAGCGCTGGAAGCGTATGGATGCCTTCGGGCAGTCCCTTAAGATCCGGGAGGGTGCCCCGGAATTCATCTTTTTCGAGGGACCGCCCTCGGCGAACGGCATGCCCGGCATCCACCATGTAATGGCCCGCTCCATCAAGGATGCGGTCTGCCGCTATAAGACCCAGACGGGCTACCGGGTCCGCCGCCGTGCGGGCTGGGATACCCATGGCCTCCCCGTCGAACTCGGAGTGGAGAAGAAGCTCGGCATTACCAAGGCGGATATCGGAGAGAAGGTCTCCATCGAGGAGTACAATGCCGCCTGCCGCAAGGAGGTCATGAAATATACGAAGGAATGGGTGAACATGACCGAACGCGTCGGCTACTGGGTTGACATGGACGACCCCTACATCACCTATGACAACCGATATATCGAGACGCTGTGGTATCTTCTGAGGAAGATATACGACAAGGGGCTTCTCTACAAGGGATATACTATCCAGCCGTATTCCCCGACCGACGGCACCGGGCTCAGTTCCCATGAACTGAACCAGCCGGGCTGCTACCGCGACGTGACCGACACTACGGCTACCGTCCAGTTCGAAATCATCAAGGACGGCCGTTCCCAGCCGCTTTTCGGCACGGAATCGGTCCCGGTCTACATGCTTGCGTGGACCACGACTCCCTGGACGCTTCCCTCCAATACGGCCCTTTGCGTCGGTGAAAAGATAGAGTATGTCCGTGTCCTTTCGTTCAACCAGTACACCGGTGCCCCGGCAGTCTATGTGCTCGCCAAGGACCTTCTCGGCGCCTGGTTCAATCCGAAGGGAGCGGACGTGCCGCTGGAAAGTTATGTCAAGGGAGACAAAATCATCCCTTACAGGGTGCTGGAAGGCGAATTTTACGGGTCGGATCTCGTCGGGATCCGTTACCACCAACTTATTCCCTGGTTCCGTCCTGACGGGGACGCTTTCCGTGTTATTCCCGGGGATTATGTCACCACCGAAGACGGTACCGGTATCGTCCACATCGCTCCCTCTTTCGGTGCGGACGACAAGCGGGTGGCCGCTGCGGCGGGTATTGCCGGCATCATGCCCCTCGACCGTAACGGGAATCCCGGCGCCCAGGTGGATACCCAAGGCCGCTTTGTCCGCCTCGAAGACCTCGATCCGGAGTATGCAAAGACGGTGGATCCCTCTTATTCGGAGTTCTCCGGCCGCTTTGTCAAGAATGCCATAGACGATTATTTCCGGAAACTCCACGGAGAGTCGCCCCTTGCCCCCGACGCCCCTGTCCTCGACGTCGATCTTTGCGTAATGATGAAAGCCGACGGGCGCCTCTTCCGGATGCAGAAACATGTCCACAGCTATCCCCACAGCTGGAGGACCGACTGCCCGGTTATTTATTATCCGCTGGATTCATGGTTCATCAAGGCCTCTGCCGTCAAAGACGAGATGGTCGCGCTGAACAATACCATAACATGGAAACCCGCCTCCACCGGAACTGGTCGTTTCGGCCAGTGGCTTGAGAATATCCAGGACTGGAACCTCAGCCGAAGCCGTTTCTGGGGCACTCCGCTCCCGATTTGGAGAACTGAAGACGGGAAGGAGGAGAAGTGCATAGGCAGCGTCGCCGAGCTTTACGAGGAGATAGAGAAGGCCGTCAGGGCCGGGATCATGGCCTCCAATCCGCTTAAGGACAAGGGCTTTGATCCGAAGGACATGGGTAAGGAAAACTATGACCGGATTGACCTCCACAGGCCCTATGTCGACAGGATATTCCTCGTCTCCCCGAGCGGGAAGAAGATGGTCCGGGAGAGCGACCTCATCGACGTCTGGTTCGATTCCGGCGCCATGCCTTATGCCCAGGAAGGACTCCGTAACCTCGGCAGCGAGGATTTCGGCGCGACGGCCGACTTCATAGCCGAAGGCGTGGACCAGACCCGCGGCTGGTTCTATACCCTCCATGCCATCCATACGATGATAAGCGGAACCCCCGCTTTCCGGAGGGTGATTTCCAACGGACTCGTTCTCGACCGCGAAGGGAACAAGATGTCCAAGCGGCTTGGAAATGCGGTCGATCCTTTCGGCCAGCTCGACAAGTACGGGGCCGATGCTCTCCGCTGGTATATGCTGACAAACGCCCAGCCCTGGGACAATCTCAAATTCGATGAGGCCGGTGTGGATGAAATCCGCCGGAAGTTCTTCGGAACCCTGTACAATACCTATTCGTTCTTCGCCCTCTACGCAAATGTGGACGGCTTTGATCCTTCTTCGGAGCAGGTTCCTTATGAGGAGCGTCCGGAACTGGACCGCTATATCATCTCCCGGCTCCATTCGCTTATCCGCGACGCCCGGGCGGCGTATGAGAACTACGATGTCACTACCGCCGGCCGGCTTATCCAGGATTTTGTCTGCGACCATGTTTCCAACTGGTATGTCCGGTTGAACCGCAAGCGCTTCTGGGGCGGCGGTATGAGCCAGGACAAGCTCGCGGCCTATCAGACCCTTTACGAGGTGCTCCTCGACGTGGCAATCCTGTCCGCTCCTATTGCACCTTTCTACATGGACCGGCTCTGGTGCGACCTGACCGGTTCCGAGCAGTCCGTCCACTTTACTCTGATGCCGGAGTCCCGGCCGCAGCTGATTGACGCCGAACTGGAAGAGCGCATGGCCCTGGCCCAGGATGCGACCTCCATGGTCCTTGCCCTTCGTAAGAAGACCGCCCTGCCCGTCCGCCAGCCGCTCTCGAAGATTATGGTCCCCGTCATTTCCGACAGGATCCGGACCCGCCTCGAAGCCGTCCGTGACCTTATCCTCGCAGAGGTCAATGTAAAGGAAATGGAGTTCATCTCCGACACCACAGGTATTATCACCCTCCGTATCAAGCCGAACTTCAAGGTGCTCGGCAAGGTGTACGGGGCCCGTATGAAGGAGATAGCCGGCGCTTTCCAGGGACTGGACCAGAGTACCGTCGCCGCAATCCGGAGTGCGGAAACCGCCGGAGAAAAATATGTGCTTGAACTTCCCGGAGGCCCTGTAGAGCTGAATCCGGGAGATTATACCATTACATCTGAGGATATGCCCGGCTGGCTCATTGCCTCCGAGGGATCCCTGACGGTTGCCCTTGACATCGAACTGACCGAAGACCTTCTCAGGGAGGGGGCGGCCCGCGAGCTTGTCAACCGTATCCAGAACCTCCGTAAGGAGAGCGGATTCAATGTAACCGACCGGATAGACACGGTTATCGATGCCGAAGGGGCATTCCGCGACGAGATTGCCGCGGCCCTCGAATCATTCGGCAGCTATGTCGCCGCCCAGACCCTTTCCCGCAGCGTGAGTCTCGGCACGGCCGAAGATGCCCCTGAGGTGGAGTGGAAGGACGGATTCGTCAGGATTGCAGTTAAGAGATAAATTATTAATTCCTTACCGTTATGGAAGAGAATACAAAGACCCGTTACACGGACGAAGAACTCGAAGAGTTCCGCGCCATCATCCTTGAAAAGCTGGCCAAGGCAAAAGCAGAGTACAAGACCCTCCGGGAGATTGTCATGCACAGTGGCGGCAACGATATTGAGGATACTGCCCCGACCTTCAAGACGGTCGAAGACGACGGTGCCTTTCAGCGTTCCAAGGAAGAGGCAAGCCAGCTGGCCCAGCGTCAGTACCAGTTCATCCAGAATCTGGAGGCGGCCCTCATCCGCATCGAAAACAAGTCTTACGGAATCTGCCGCGTGACCGGTAAACTGATTCCAAAGGAGCGGCTCCGCCTCGTTCCGCATGCCACCCTTACGGTTGAGGCCAAGGAAATGCTTGCAAAGAAGGGGAAGAATTGATTTTTCATGAATAAAGGGAAGAAACTTCTCCTGCTTGGAATCGTGCTTATCGTCATTGACCAGGTCATGAAGATCCTGGTCAAGACGAATATGTCCATCGGCGAGCAGTTCAATGTCATCGGCGACTGGTTCCGGATCCTCTTTATAGAGAATAAGGGCATGGCCTTCGGAATGTCCTTCGGGGGAGTTGTCGGAAAATATCTCCTTACGGCTTTCCGAATTGGTCTTTTCGCCTTCCTGGTATGGTGGATCCGGAAGCTCCTTCGCCGCGAAAACCCTGTTCCGACGGGCGTGCTTGTCGGACTTACCCTGATTGCCGCCGGAGCCCTCGGGAATATCTTCGACTGTCTCTTCTACGGGCTGATCTTTTCGGAATCCGCTCCGGGAGTCGTCGCAACATTTGGCGGCCACTATGCCCCCTTCATGCAGGGGAAGGTAGTGGACATGCTTTATTTCCCCCTTTGGACATGGCCCGACTGGGTCCCTTTCGTAGGAGGAGATGTTTTCTTTGAACCGATCTTCAATTTCGCAGACAGTTGCGTTACGGTCGGTGCGCTCTACCTTATTATCTTCCAGTTCAAGTTTTTCTCCAAGGAGTCCGACTGATTGTTAGTTTCCTGTTGATAACTTTTTTCGGGAAGGGCTTGACATAATACTTCCGTCTTTACTAACTTTGTTACTGTGAGCACGGGAAATCCGGCACGGATTGCGTACAGGCAGTCCGGAATTTTTTGCCCCCTGCCCTGCTGAGAATGTTGAGTTGTAATCTATAAATATTTGATATTATGGATGTTAGAAAAACGAACGGCACAATCGAAGAGTTCGATATTGAGAAGTTGAAGAAGGGAATTCGCCAGACGTACAGGTCAACGGGACAGCGCTGCCCCGAGGAAGTTGTCGTATCCATTACCGACAATCTCTATATCTATGACAAGATGACCAGCCAGGAAATCCGCCGTCAGGTGGTCGACTCGCTGATGTCCATAAACAAGAAGGCAGCCCTCGAGTATATCCAGAAATTCGACGACGGAAAGGACCTCCGCAAGAAGAGGGACTTCATCAAGGACTATATCAAGGCCTCCAATGCCGCGACAGGTTCGAAATTTGACGCTAACGCCAACGTTACGCGGAAGAATATCGTGACCCTTGGACAGGAACTCTACAAGGAGAACAATATCAAGCAGAACCGCTATATCATGCAGGATAAGATCCGGAACCTGTACGGTCAGGAGCTGGCCGAGCAATATATAAAGGATCTCGAGTCCCATGTGCTGTACAAGCATGACGAAAGCGGAACCCCCGGTTATCCCTACTGTGTCGCAATTACGATGTACCCCTTCCTCGTCAGCGGGCTTAGGGAGCTTGGCGGCGTATCCATCGCCCCGACTGACCTGAAGAGTTTCTGCGGCGAGTTTATAAACCTCGTGTACTCCGTCTCTTCGCAGTTCATGGGCGCGGTGGCTACTCCGGAGTTCCTGATGTACCTCGACTATTTCATCCGCAAGGATTATGGCGAGGATTATCTCAGCCGGCTTGACGAAGTCGTCGAGAACAATGCCAAGAAACGCACCCTTACCAAGGTGATTGACAATTGCTTCCAGCAGGTTGTCCATTCCATGAACATGCCTGCCGGTAACCGTGGCTACCAGACCGTGTTCTGGAATATCGGCTATTTCGACAAGCCCTATTTCGAAGGAGTTTTCAGCGATTTCCGCTTCCCGGACGGTACCGCTCCGAAGTGGGAGACGCTCTCGTGGCTGCAGAAGCATTTCATGAAGTGGTTCAACGCCGAGCGCAGTAAGTATATCCTGACCTTCCCGGTCGAGACTATGGCCCTTCTGACGGACGGAGCGGACGATTTCGTGGACAAGGAATATGCCGATTTCACCGCCGAGATGTGGTCCGAAGGACACAGCTTCTTCTGCTACCTCTCCAACAGCCCCGACTCGCTCTCCAGCTGCTGCCGTCTCCGTAATTCGCTGAAGGATATGGATGGAAGTGACACCGAGCACAACCACACGACCCATCAGTACTCGATGGGTACTGCCTCCGTTTCCACCGGCTCGAAGTCTGTCATGACAATCAATCTCAACCGTCTTATCCAGGATGCTGCGAGGGCTTACTTCAAGGATAAGGGCCAGGTTCTGGAAGGCGGAAAACCCCTCGTTCCCGGCAGTTATGACAAGGCGGAGCTCTACGGGAGGATAAAGGATGCGATCGTCGAGGAGAATGAGCGGGTACACAAGTACCAGATTGCGTTCAACGAGATCATCAAGGATTTCCTCAAGGCGGAAATGCTCGATGTTTACCGTGCCGGTTTCATTGACATGAAGCGCCAGTACCTTACAATCGGCGTGAACGGACTGACCGACGCGGCCGAGTTCCTCGGGCTGGAAATATCCCCGAACGAGGAATACAGGGAGTTTGTGAACACCATCCTCGAGACCATCAATATTTCCAACCGCCGGGACCGCACCAGGGAGGCCATGTTCAACACCGAGTTCGTCCCGGGTGAAAACCTTTCTGGAAAGAACTATAACTGGGACCGCAAGGACGGCTATTTCGTGTCTCCGAAGCACAACATGTACTCTTCCTATTTCTATAATCCTGAGGACGAATCCCTCAGCATGATAGACAAGTTCAAGCTCCACGGTGAGGAGTATGTAAAGTACCTTGACGGCGGCTCGGCCCTCCATATGAATATCGCCGAGCACCTGAGCAAGGAGCAGTACCGGCAGCTTCTCAGTACGGCGGCCCACTATGGTACCAACTACTTTACCTTCAACTGCCGCAATACGGTCTGCAACGACTGTGGATACATCAGCAAGGATACCCTTGAGGTCTGCCCGAAGTGCGGCAGCAAGAACCTGGATTACCTTACCCGCGTCATCGGTTACCTGAAGAGGATTTCCTCGTTCAGCGAGATGCGCCAGGAGGAGGCGCGGCATCGCTACTATAATCCGGAATGATAAAGTTCGTTCCAGAGATGACATCCGTGGTGCTGGAGGAGATTCCGGACCGCGTAACCCTGGCAGTTGACATTAGCAACTGCCAGGGTTCGTGCGTCGGATGCCACTCTCCTTTCCTCAGAAAGGACATAGGAGAGGAGCTGACGGAGGAAACTGTCGATGCTCTTATCCGGGACAATTTCGGCGTCAACTGTTTCCTCTTCCTCGGGGAAGGCCGGGACAAGGAGGCCCTCCTTTCGCTTTCGGCCCATATCCGGGCCGCCCATCCCGCCCTCGAGCTGGCCCTTTATTCCGGCAGGGAGGAGGTGGAGAAAGAAATCTGGGAGGCCTTTGACTATGTAAAAGTCGGTCCATATCGTCCTGAATGCGGGCCGCTTAACAGCAGGAGTACCAACCAGCGGCTGTACTATCACGGTAAGGATATTACTTCCCGCTTCTGGCGTTTGCCGAAATAAAAAAATCTTTCTAACTTTGCAATCCTTTCCGGAGGCGTGGCCGAGTGGTCGATGGCGGCAGTCTTGAAAACTGTTGATCCGCAAGGGTCCGGGGGTTCGAATCCCTCCGCGTTCCCTCTCTCACCGCTAACAAAATAGCGGCCTCCTCCGAAAGGGAACGTGAAAAATGAAATATTGGAGGTGTGGCCGAGTGGTCGATGGCGGCAGTCTTGAAAACTGTTGAACGGCAACGTTCCGGGGGTTCGAATCCCTCCGCCTCCGCCAAAACGCTGAAAGTCAGGCATTTACGGCCT
>JAFSSE010000029.1 GCA_017445755.1 Bacteroidales bacterium
AGGATGGCGTACACATATGCGGTGCTTTGGGCGAAAAGTCCACATTGGAACCGTGATACAGGATCATGCCAGCGCCCCTCCGTTATTCCTGCAATACAGGGCGACATCGTCGCCCGCCTGTTCAAGATGTATCAGGAGTTGATAAGCAAATAAAACACCTGACAAAGTATTGACTTAAACTTGAAGGAAACCGGCTCACCTGTAAAGTTCCGTTTTTAGCCAAAGTTTCCATATAATTAGCAATTAACTTGCATGTTAATTTTTCTTTTATTACCTTTGTTGCATGAATGTGAAGAAGAAGACAACTATTGAGCTGCTGAATGAGTCTGAGAAGGCTTCTCTATACTCTATCAGCTTTGATATGGATGGCACCACGGAGTTTGAAAAGTTCGTGGCCGAGTTTGAAATGAACGCCACATACAACCGCGATTATCAGCGCATCATTGCCGCACTTCAAGCCATCCTCCGTATAGGAGCCCTTGAGCGGTTCTTCCGCCCGGAAGGAAGCATGAATGACAGTGTGCAGGCGCTTCCCATCGAGAGTGGCAAGCTCCGGCTATATTGCCTGAGGATTTCAGACCAGATTGTCATTCTCGGAAACGGCGGGGTAAAGAATACGCGCACGTATGAGGAGAATCCAAAACTGTACGGTTATGTCCTGGACCTCCAGAGGTTTGAGAGGATACTCAAAGAGAATATTGAGAAGGGGTACGTAAGTATTGAGGAAAAAGAGCTCACAGGTATAGAGGATATCACATTCGAAATATAGATACCGACATGAGAAACAAGCAGGAATGGTTCAATGAAAAGATGGCGGCCGTATCTCCGGAGATTTTTTCCGAGGTACAGTTGTCTGCCGACATCATTGCCCGCATCGACGCCATCCTCAAGCAGAAGAACATGACACAGAAGGATCTTGCCCGCAAGATGGGGCGGTCTGAAGCTGCCATATCGCGGTGGACTTCGGGCTTTCCCAATCTCACGCTTAAATCCATTGCAGAGATTTCCACTGCTCTTGGCGAGCCCTTGGTAAAGGTTACAGAATAAATGACGGCCTTATTGCCATTCCTTTCTTGCTACGTTTATTCTGTTTCTCCCACAGTCTTGCCAAATCACTACGGGACGCGCTCGGTATCAGCATGTTTGGATCCATTTCCAGATCGAGTGCTTTCAGCAGTAGGAAAAAATGGGATAGGGAGAGCCCTTGCCCTTTGCCGTTTTCAAACAAGCTGATTGTGGACAAGGCGACCCCGGTCTGGCGGTGAATAACCTGTTGTGAAAAGCCAAGCGCCTTTCTGTACCCCTTGAAGCGCCGTGCTGAAATAGGTTTACCAAAACTAGAAGCTCTGGAAGGCGGCCCCGGTGATTACGTACACCGTGTCGCAGGAGGAGGTCAGCGCCTGTACGGCGTTTTCCAGCACTCGCGGTAGGGCTTAGCGCAGAAGACGTAGCTACCTGTTGCAGAATGATGGTTGGAGAGCTGTTATTTTAGGCCTCAATCTTGCCTTCTTTCAATTCGCGCTCAAGGATGGCGTACACATATGCGGTGCTTTGGGCGAAAAGTCCACATTGGAACCGTGATACAGGATCATGCCAGCGCCCCTCCGTTATTCCTGCAATACAGGGCGACATCAGCCACCACGTCATTAAAAGAGAGAGTGTGCTCCACATCGTAAAACTCCTGCAGGAAGTCAATACCCTTGTAGCGGGCCAGATACCGGTAGGCCTGGGGATTGGACAAGCCGAAGCGCTCAGCGAAATCGCTGATAACGGCCACGATATATGATACTTGCCTATCCATACTTCGCAAAGTTACGAAAACAATTTGGAAATCCCCATTTAATCCCGCAAAAACCAGTTAACGCTAACTCTTCTACGGCGTTTTCCCTGCACTCGCGGTAGGATTTACGTGGCGCATAAGTGCATTATAGTAAGCGTTTTGTGTAAAGTAACGTGTTGAATATCAGGTACGTCGTTGTTCGTTATAGTCTTATAGCCAACGCTTTCCCCGCCACGGCCCTTGAGTCCGTTTCCCTGCACTTGCGGTGAGGAAAGTGCCGGTTTTGTCCTCGTTTGGGTAAAATTTTCTAAATTCAGGCCCTTTTCTGGGTAAAATTGTCGAAATTCAGAATCGCAGGATGTATTCCTGCTCATCTCTGAATGCATTGCATTGCTCCAGATAGGCCTTCAGCGCGTCATAGTCTGAGCCATCCAGCCCACTGCTGAACAGGCGGACGCGCTCCATCGCGCGGATAATGGTTGCGGGCTCACCGTTCTGAGTAAGGCGCTTCAGGGCATCAATGTAGTCGATACGATACACGGTTGGAATGATAATCTTGGACATGCCGGCAGCGCTAAGCTCTGCATTCATCATGATACGGGAGATTCGTCCATTGCCATCGGTAAAAGGATGGACTTCACTGATCATGAAGAGAATGAAATAAGCCCTGGCGACAGGGTCCTGGATAGCACGATAAACTTCGAATCCCTTCTTAAGCGTGCCACGGACCAGCCGGTAATCCACAAAGTGAGAGTTCCCGGCCTTGTTCTTCTGTTCCTTGAAAAGACCGGGTGACTTGGATGGACGGGCAGAGAGAAGAATCGAGTGCCGGCGCTGCAGGATGTTAATCATCTCGTCAGGATCCTTCGGCAAGATGGACATTTCCTTCCGGTTGGACGTAATATAGAACGTTCCAAGAACATCGTGGCTGTCTTCATCGCGGGCAGGAATGGCTACGCCGGTATCAACAATCTGTTTGGCTTCCTCTACCTCAAATTCCGTCCCTTCGATGTAATTGGAGAAGTAGCTCTCAAAGAATGCGAAGTTCTTGTAGGCGGGCTCGGTAGTGTTTATATCCGGGTAATGCTTGAAATCTTTGTTAGCCAGTTGCTCAAAGAGCGAAGTGAAAAGTTCAACACGCTGCGGATCATAGGGTTCCCCGGCTGCCCATGCCTTTGCGGATTCTGACTGAAGGGTCTTCTCAGCGTCCCGCGTAGAAAGAATTGCGCCGATGATTTTATCCAGAAGGCGGAATTCTTTTTCCATCTTCAAATCGGCGGCAATCTTTCTTGCCTGGTCACGCAGGCGATTTAATTCGTTTTCCCCGTTGGCCAACAGCTTCTTTTGCAGTCGCTGCTCAAGATTGGCCTGAGGAAGACACTTTGAAATCCCGTTCCTGACATAACCCAGCTGAAGATTCTCCAGGTATGCCCTGGCAGGATTGGAGATAAACAAGCCGTCCAGATACGGAATGTCGATGTCGATGGGTTTTGGGCCGGCTATAAGGTGTAAAGTAACTCCGGGAAGGGTGATATTCTTTGTGTATGCGTGAGTAAGATAGAAATGTCCCTCGGCCGAAGGTCTCAATTCAAATGCGGAACGATGGCTTATCAGTGCCCCCGGATACAACTGTCCGATTATCTTGTACAGGTTACGCCCCACGATGCTCTCCGGGGTGTCTGTCATATTTGAGGTATATACCCTGGCTGCTATTTTGCGTATCTTTTCCTCCTTTTTGAGACGAGTTATCATGGCCGATAACTTCTTGTCGGAGGAGGCAATCAGGACTTCTGGTAACTGGGTATTTTTTTCCATAAGTAAGCACTATTTTATGCAAATATGGGTAAAATTTTCTAAATTTAGGCCCTTTTATGGGTAAAATTGTCGAAATTCAAGCCCTTTCTTCCCGGTATCGCAATAATCGTTGTATCCTATGTATCGTATTCCGGGGCCGCCTTCCTAGAAGCTCTGGAAGGCGGTCCAGTCGGCGTTCGATTCGGCGTCGCCCGCGAGGGCGGCGGGGAGGTTGGAAAAGATGTTCAGCCCGGTCCAGGTTTCAATCTGTTCGACACTGACGGCGTAACTCCTGTAGTCCGCTCCCTTGAGGTCGGTATGCGGCAGCCAGAATCCGACTGCGGAAGCCGCTGTGATGGAATCTCCGCTCCATGTTACCTTCAGGAGTGCTTTCCAGTAGTAGTTCGGTACCGGGAGGGTCTTGCTGTCGCGGCTGTTCACGATAGTATTGACCACTTCGCTGCCTCCCTTCTTCCGGAAGGCGGCCCCGGTGATGACGTATACCGTGTCGCAGGATGAGGTGAGCGCCTGTACGGCGTTTTCCAGGTTGCTCCATACGCCCCCGTTGAAGCCGTTCTGCAGCTGAGGGGTGAGGTTCGTCATGTAGTAGGTCTGGTCGCACATCCCGTCCACGCCGTTCCGGTCTGCATTGGCGATCTGGTGGCCTCTGGAGTAGTAGTTTCCGGTGTAGTTTTCCGTGTCGAGATACACTCCGTAGGCCCCTCCGATGCAGTTTGTCTGCTTCGTCTCGGGAACGTCCGGGTCATATGCCCACTGGTTGGACCGGCCGCTGCCGTTTATGTGGTCATAGCAGAGGGGATAGGCCACCCAGTAGGAGGCGTACATCTCGGGGTCATAGAGGCAGGAGTAGTTCCTCTGGCTCTTTCCGCCCATTGTCGCCCTGTGGGTAAGGGGATAGAGGTCGGAAAGGGAGGAGGTGGTCGTTCCCGACAGGGAACTTACCGTATAGGAGGGCATTTCCAGCCAGCCGCCGGGCGTGTAGGGCGTCGGCGCCGCCGTCGTGAAGGACCGGGCGCTGCCGTAGCGGTACTCGTAGGAGGAGGTCCTTTCGTTGTACTCTGAAACGAAGGCCCTGTAGTAGTATGTCGTCGATGCGGAGAGGGAGGAAATCTCTGCGCTGATGTCGCCGGAGGCGACGCTGCCGATGCAGCTGTCGTCGTAGACGAAGGTACCGCTGCCGTCCAGCGCTGCCTCGCTCAGGGCGTATTCAAAGCCCGCTTCCGCGATTGTTCCTGTTGCTCCCGAGAAGGAGCCCAGGAGGGTCGCCCCTCCTGAACTTACTTCATCGGTCCCTCCGGTAACGACCTCAGCGGTCGCCTGCGGAGCGGGGGAGCTTCATTCGAAGCCGTAGAATTGGGCATTATTGAACTGAATAAATCTATTGGTTGAACCGGAGACGGTTACGTTGTAAACAATTCTATAGTAGCAGTTTGCCCAGCTTGTGTCATCTTCTTTATCTATCGTAACGGTCTTGTTAGCTGCAAATGTAGGAGTAAATGAGGCGACAACATTAGTCGGAGTACTTGCTGCTGCACCAGGGGCAGTGCTGCATATGTATACCTTCATAGAGTTAACTGTAATACTTGAGGCCGCTCCATGGCTAATGACTATCTGGGATATGTTAGCCGAGATAGGTGTTGTACTGTATATGACTCTTTCAACATTCGTTAAAGAGTTTCCTCCAATCCTCCACGGGTTTACGGTAGTATTTCCTGTAACTTTCCAGGAAATACCTGATTGAGTGATGTCTGATTCCGTTGCATATCCATTTGTCCCTCCGCTTGTTGTTCCATCCAGTGTATACTTTAAGGTTGCGGCCCCCGCAACTTCTTGCGTTACTTCGATAACTTTATTTACCGACCGTGAGGAACTGTTAGTCGCCGTGATTTTAATGTAAGCGGTTCTGGGGCTTCCGGTGGAATTCGCGGTTGCTGTATAATTGACAACAGAGCTTGAGCCGGAACCACTTACAGAGACAGACAGCCAAGTGGATGCTACTGTACATTCTTCATCGGAATATGCATTAGCAGACACAGAACTGGTATTCGAATTAAAAGTAGCGCCAGTATTCGTATTCGAAGAAACGGCATCGGAAGTCAGAGGAATATTAGCATCTGCAGTAATAACCGGAGTAGGGGCGTAGTCTGAGCGTAGAGCAACGGCTGTCCCTGTGCCAGTAGAACTGTAACAGCTTATACGGTTAGAATTAAACCGCATAATGTTTCTGTTGGAAGACTTCGTAGCTACAATAGACCAAGTGCCGTCAGTGTAGGTTACATCCCAGTACCCGTTGACATCAAGAGTCGCTTTAGCTTGAAGATTGTTATCTGAACTGCTAGAGGCATAAAGATACTTCCCGTTCTGGACGATGGTATACATACCGTAATACTCGCTTTCGGAATCGGTGATTCTTGCCAGGGTAACTTCTGCAGTGGAAATTGTGACCTCGTCCGGGTCGTAGTATACAACACCGCCTTCAAGTGTAACGTCTTTTACCGGGATATAGTCACCACTGACATATGTGTCCGCCATTTTTGTTCCGGCAGCGCTGGTAAGAACGTAGGTGTCACTGTAGTCTGCCTTCGGAGCCCTTGTAAGCGAACTTACGCCAAAGCGGGTTACCTGGTTAAGTACAAAGTCGATAGTCGCACCGAATGTCTTGGAATATGTATAATCCTCAGTTTCAGCAACGACGGTAAGGGTGGCGGCATCAACGGGGGTGGTCGCGAACCAGATGACGACCTGTCCGCTGGCGGGGACGACCTGGCTGGTCGTTACGACAATCTCAGCTCCGTCCTTTGTCCAGGTATTCTTTTCAGTGTCATAGTAGCCCGTGAAACTCTTGTCGGAGGTAATGGTGACCTTGGAGACGGTTTCGCCGGCGGTAAGGCCCTTGAGCGTCATTTTGTTGAAAACGACAGGACGGGTGAACTGCAATTCGAGGTCGTCCTGAGGAGTACCGAAGGAAACGGGCTTGGCAACGAGGACGTCGGCATCGGGATCGTAAGAAGAGCCCGTGCAGGTCTGGGCTGCAGGAACGCGCGGTTTGTTGCTGCCAGTTTTGTTCTTCGCAAGGAAACCGGAATAAGTATATTCAGCTGCGGATACTGTTTCAAAAGTAGCTGAAATCGTAATTGTGGAATAGGAGTCACTTGATGAAATTGAAATACCAGTGCCTTCTACAGAGTTCTCTTTGAGGTAGAAGCGGGAAGCATCGTCGGATGACCACTTGAAAGAGGCGGCGGAACCGCCCTCTTCGATGACGGTCTTGGTCTCTTTTACCCTGATGTTGACTGTGTGGGTCCCGACCGGATTGGAGATCAGTTCTTCCGGATTCTGGAAATCGACTTCTTTGGAGCAAGAAAAAGCGGTAAGAGCAGCTGCTGCAATGATACCGAATTTAACCAAATTCTTCATAATGCATCCGGATTAAAAGTCAACAGCATAGTCATTGTATTCCAACTCGAGTCCGGCAGCGCCGATGGCGCTGTACTGGATACTTTGGCAGATCATGCCCTCGGAACGTAGTTCGAGGACATCGGTAGTTGGAGCTTCGTAGCTCCGCAGTTTTTTGTCGATCATAATGCTGGAAGTATTTGTGGGTTATTGTCTATGCGAAAAGCCGCGCGAAGGGGGTAACCTTCGTGCGGCTTGGTTATAAGGGCGTAATGTATTGACAGAGAGCGAGTTATACCCCCCCCCATTTGGGATTGGGCGATTCTTACCGAAGTGACTGTCTTATACATTGTTACTGTTTTCAGAAGCGGATATACGATTCAATCCAGAACTCGTTGTAGGCAGGGAGGGCGAGGTTCTGGTCGCGGTGCATGCGGTACTCGAGCTGGAAGTTGAGATTCTTGTGGAGGCGGAAGTTCGCGCAGGCGGAGTACATGTCGTGGCTGGTCGCAGCGGTAGCGGCGGCGCGGAACTCGTCCCACTTGAGATAGACCTTCAGCCAGGGCTTCACCGGGACGCCGACGGTGACGTAAAGGGCGTCGGCAGCCCCGCTTTCCTCCTTCTCTCCGGCAATTGCAGCAGCCCACTCGGCGCGGACCGTCCAGTTGTCCTTGTCATACTTGAGGCCGGCGCTGATCCTTTCCCTCCTGAGATTCACTCCGGCGGCGTTGCGCCATGAACCCTTCCATCCGAAAACGCCCAGGTAGAGTCCCTTGACGGGCTGGAGCTGGACGGTTCCGATGAGGTCCTTTTCCTTGTTGGCATCGGCGGTGTTGATACCCTGGCCGTTGAATATGCCCGCCTGGTAGTGGACGAGGCGGTGGCCGTCATCCCCGACCGGGAAGAGGTCGCCCTGGAACTGGATACCCTGGTCACGGCCGCCCATGTTGGCTTCGCCGAGACGGTCGCCCATTCCCGCCATCTTCTGGACGAGGAAGGAGAAGTCGCCGACACCGACGTCCCAGGGGTTCATCGGGTTTTCGAAGGTGAAAGCCCTCTTGAACTGGCCTGCCTTAATGGTGAACTCCGGGAACTTCGCCCACTCGATGTAGAAATCCTTGGTGTGGGGAGCCCCGCCGTTCGCCTGGAACTGGATGCGGTACTTGAAGTCGTTGAAAATGCTTCCGTCAACATAGAGACGGATGAGACGGCAGTTGAATCCGGGGCCGTTTTCGGTTCCGTCCCTGTCGCTGTACTTGTATGATCCGATAATGTAGCCGCCGAATTTCGGGACGCTGGCAAAGCCGGTCTGGGTATATCCGTACTCGGGGGTTTCACTCTGGGCGAGGGCTGCTCCCGAGAAGAGGATGAGGGCGGCGAATATGGAAACTATTCTTTTCATGCTATGCAAAAGGGAAGATCTTTGTGAGCCAGAAGTAACCGAAGATGAAGCCGATAACACCGATTACGAGGCCGACCTTGGTCATGTCCTTCGTCTCGACCATGCCGGTCGAGGAGGCGATGGCGTTCGGAGGGGTTGAAATCGGGAAGAGCATTGCGATGGAGGCGCAGACCGCGATGAAGATAATCATTGCGGAGGTGCCGCCCATGGCCACGAACTGGGCGTTGTTGGCCGCGGACGGGTCGGCCATGCCCTCGGCGACGACGATGAGGATCGGGATGAGGAGGGCCGCCGTGGCGGAGTTGGAGATGAAGTTCGACAGGAAGTAGCAGACAAGACCTGCGACTGCGAGTACGAGAATGACGCTCATGTTGCCGAACGGAATGGCCTGGATAAGGACTTTTGCGAGACCGGTATCCTGAAGGCAGTATCCGAGGCAGAAACCTCCCGCTACCAGCCAGAGGACATTCCAGTTGATTTCCTTGATTTCCTCCTTGCCGAAGAGCCCTGTGGCAGTAAATACGGCGAGGGGAACGAAGGCGACGATGTTGGAGTTGATATGGGTCAGCTGCTCGGTCGCCCAGAGGAGGATCGTGCCGATAAAGGTAACCCAGACGACGACCATTTTCCAGTCCTTCTTCTTGGTGTTCTCAGGGATCTCGAGGACGAGCTTTTTCGTCTTGAAGGGGAAGAACAGCCGGAGGAAGACCCAGGCGATGAGGATCATGATAATCACGTAGGGAATCATGTGGACGCACCATTCGCCGAAGGTCACGTCGATGCCGGCCTGCTCGAGGGCACCCTTGGCGGTGGCGTTCGGAGGCGTTCCGATAGGGGTTCCGATACCGCCGAGGTTGGCGGCGACGGGGATGGAAAGGGCGAGCCCGACCTTGCCCTTGTCATCGGAGGGAAGCTTCGAAAGGACCGGCGTCAGGAGGGCCAGCATCATGGCCGCGGTGGCCGTGTTGGACATGAACATCGAGAAGATCGAAATCATGATGAGGAAGCCCAGGAGCACGATTTCCGGCTTTGTGCCGAAGAGTTTCAGGAGGGCCCTCGCGAGGGTCACGTCAAGCCCGTAGCGCTCCGCCATGATTGCGAGGACGAAGCCGCCGAGGAAGAGCATGACGACCGGGTCGGCCATAGAGGACATGATCCTGGAGTAGCTGACAAGCTTGCCGTATTCGGGGTTGCAGAAAATCCCGATACCCTTGTTGGAGACGGTCAGAAGGGCGATTGTGATAACCAGAAGGGAGGTCGCCCAGTTGGGAATGATTTCGAAAATCCACATCAGGGCCGCGAAGACAAAGAGCGCGATTACCCGCTGCTGGACAACAGTCAGGGCCTCGATGCCATAGAAGCTCACAGGGACGGCCCAGAGGAAGATTGTGAGAATCAGCACGATAGGCAGAAACACACAATACTTCACATTGAATTTCTTGTTGGACATAAATATTGAGTTTTTATTTCTTCCAGTTTTAAAACTCGCAAATTTAAGCAACTTTTTACAAATTTTTATAAATAATCGTCAATATTTGAAGGAGCTGCCGCCGAGGAATTCGCGGAGGAGGGAAGTCGGCGGAATCTCGTTGTCAGGCACCGGGACGAAGTAGCTGAGGAAGCGGAGGAGGCGATGGGCTTCGCTGTACTCCGGGCAGTTCTTCGGAACGCTCCGAAGGATCGGCTCCGCGTGGTTCCTGAGGACGGCGAACTCAATCAGGTAGGCGGAATTGAACATCACGTCCGCCTGTTCCTGGAAGGGATAGATCCAGTCTTCCTCCGACTGGCAGACCATCGGCCACTGGCTGATGGATTCCCGGGCCGTGAAAGCGCCCTTATTGTAGTCCCTCACAATCCGGCGGAGGAGCCGGTTGTCGCTTGTCGGAATCCAGTTGTGGTTGTCCAGAAGGGTGCTGGTAAGGGTATTTATGAAAATCCTGAACTTGTTATCCTGGGGGACGTTCGGGGTCAGCGCCGGGTTGAGGGCATGGATACCTTCTATAAGAAGGACGCTCCTGTCGTCGAGGCGGATATTCTTCCCGTTGTACTCCCGAAGCCCTGTGACGAAGTTGTACTCCGGGGCGGAAATCTCCTCTCCGGCGAGAAGTTTCATGATGTCCGACTCCATCAGGGCGTGGTCTACCGTCTCGAAATTGTCGAAGTCGAAGCTCCCGTCGGGGAAGCGCGGCGAATCGAGCCGGTTGACGAAATAGTCGTCGGTGGAAATCGATACCGGGCGGAGCCCGCAGGCCTTCAGCTGGATGGAAAGACGCTTGCAGAAGGTCGTCTTGCCGCTCGACGAGGGCCCTGTTATGAGGACAACCTTGCAGGGGACCTCGGCCCTGTGGCGGCGGTCGATCTCCTCGGCGATCTGGACGATTTTCTTCTCCTGGAGGGCTTCTGCGACGCGGATGAGCTCATTGGCATGGCAGGAAAGGCAGGCGTGGTTGACGTCCCCTACCGTGTTGAGACCCATGATAATATTCCACCGGAGGTTCTCCGCGAACATGCTGTAGGTCTTCGGCTGGTCCATGAAGGGAGCGAGCTGGGAGGGATCATGGCGATCCGGCACCCTGAGGAGCATTCCGTCATGGTAGAGCTGGATGTCCCAGACCGTAAGGTATCCGGCGGAGGGGACGAGCTTGCCGTAGTAGTAATCGGCCGTGTCCCCGAGCGTATAGTAGTCGGCGTAGGCCTCGCCGTTTGTCTCGAGGAGTTTCACCTTGTCGTCATAACCTGCCTTGGAGAAGGCCTTGATGGCCTTTTCGGTATGGACGTCGTAGCGGTGGAAGGGAATGTTCTTCTCGACTATGACCTTCATCCTGGCTTTCAGGAGGGCGATGTCCTCTTCCGTGACGGGGGCGTCGTCGGCTTTGCGCAGGTGGCAGAAATAGCCGTTGGAAATCCTGTGCTCCATAAATACCCGGCATCCCTCGAACACGTCGGCGGCACTCTTGCAGAGCAGGAAACAAAGAGAGCGGCAGTATACCCTCATGCCGCTCGCCGAACGGACGTCTATGAACTCGACGTCTTTATTCTGGTATGCCCTGAATTTAAGTCCCTGGGAAACGTTGTTGACCTTTGCGGAGACAATCGGGAAAGGCCGTTCGAAGTCAAAGTCAGGGAGCATGTTGAGGAGGGATGTGCCTTCCTGGAAACTGCGGGTGGTGCCCGTGTTCTTGCAGAAAATCTGGATCATGGCCGAGATATAGGGTTTATGGAAGCACAAAAGTAGTCATATCTTGGGATTTTTGCAAGGCGCTCCGAAAACTTTCTTATATTTGTGAAAACGGTATTCGGATATGAAGACAAGCGACAAACTCTTTGCGGTCCTCTGCGTCGGGATCGTCGTCCTTTTCGCAGGACAGAAAGTTCTCCGCCACCGGGCGGAAAAAGAATGGGAAAAAGACCTCCACGGACGTCTCCTCTATGATTTCCGGAGGAGCAGGGAGGAGGTTAAGGACTATGTGGCAAGGTATATCCCGGACGTGACTGATGAGGAGATCGATTCCTGGACGGAATCGCAGAAACTTGAGAACATGGAACTTGACGGAGAACTCCGGTATTTCCGTAACGCAGGACCGAACCTGTTCCGCATCGACCACCGCTGCGAGGCCATAAAAGCGGCGGCTGAGGCCCCTGAGGAGGCGGTTTCACTCAGCGGTAATTCCCTTGAGGGCCACGATGCCGACGACGCTGCGGTAATCCCGGAGATAGTCTCCGCCGTGGAGTCGAACCTGCTTTCCGGCAGGGAGGAGAACCTGCTTTCCGGAGGGGAGTCGAATCTATACCTCGCCGCCCCGAAGCACTACCATGTCCGCTATACCCTGACGGTGGATGCTGACGCGGTCCCCACCGGGGAGAAGATCCGCTGCTGGCTGCCCTTCCCCCGGAAGGACCATCCCCGCCAGAAGGACGTTGTCTTCATCTCGGCAAGCGAGCCGGAGTACACTTTCTCCGACCCGGAGTGCCCCCACAGCACCCTCTACATGGAAAAAACAGCCGTTGAAGGGGAGCCCACGGTCTTTTCCGAGGAGTTTGAGTACACGATCTCAGGCGAGTGGCATCCGCTTCATCCGGATGGGGTGAAGCCCTACAACACCTCCGACCCGGAATACCGCCGTCTTACTTCCGAAAGGGAGGCGCACATAAAGTTCACCCCTGAAATCCGCCACCTCGCGGATTCCCTCAGCAAGGGTATCGACAACCCCTATCTCCTTGCCCGCAAATTCTTCACCTATGTGAACGACAACTTCCCCTGGGCCTCTGCCAGGGAGTATTCGACGGTTGAGAACATCCCTATGTACGTTCTCGAAAGCGGCCATGGCGACTGCGGTATGGTGACCCTTCTTTTCATGACCCTCTGCCGCTACAAGGGCATCCCGGCCCGCTGGCAGAGCGGCTTCATGATGCACCCTTCGGGCTGGAACCTCCACGACTGGGCTGAGGTCTATTTCGAAGGCCCCGGCTGGGTTCCGGCCGACCAGTCCTTCGGGATACCGTCCTACGCCCTCAGGCGGGAGTCCCTCGAAGGGACATGGGCTCCGACCGGGGAACCCGTTCTCGGAGACCTTCCGGAGGCGGAATTCTTCTATCTCGGGGGCATCGACCCCTACCGCATGATCGTGAACAGCGACTACGGCGCCCTCCTCTCACCCCGGAAAAAGTTCACCCGGAGCGAGACTGTCGATTTCCAGCGGGGCGAGGTCGAATGGAAGGGCGGCAACCTCTACTTCGACAAGTGGGATTACCACCTGGAGATCCTTTAGCTCCCCCCGGCCACCACGGCCCCACCGGCTCTGCCCTCTCGGCTGTCCCTGGCTTCCCCCGGCTGTCCCTGGCTTCCCCCGGCCACCACGGCCCCACCGGCTCTGGCTCCCCCCGGCCACCACGGCCCCACCGGCCCCCACGGCTCTGCCCTCTCGGCTGTCCCTGGCTCCCCATGGCCCTGGCTTCTCCCGGCTGTCCCTGGCTTCCTCCGGCCCTCCCACCCCCTACTGCTCAAGGTCGAAAAACAGGGCGGGGACCTTGTGCACTGAATCCTTGCTGGAGGGCCCTCTGTGGCATATTCGCTGCTCAAGGTCCCGGGGCTAAAAATCGACCTTGCGCGCTGGTGACGCCATTTCCTGGGGTTCGTGGGCAAAAACCGGCTTATTTGCCCATGAGATTGGCGTTTCCTGGGGTTTAGCGACGGGAAGCGATGTGGCAGCGGCAGGCATCCTGGCTGACGTCGGGAAAGGGCGGGGCTTTTCCGCCTCGGGTCGCTACGCGGCTAACTCCTCGTTTTTAGCCGGCACCTGTCGGCGCCGTCTAACACTCGTCAGACACACGCCGCGCCGCTGCCCCTGTCCGCCTTGCCCCTCGCCTTCCTTCCGCGCGAAGCCCCCACTTTGCCGCGCACGTTCCCACCCTCTCGCAGCACCGCGACCCTCGTCGGGCCCCGCTGGCCTTTCCCTCCTATTCGCCCGGACGCCGCGCCGCTGCCCTTCACACCCTGCCGTCGTCGCTGCACTTGTCTCTGGCTGTCGCGCTGCTTCTGGCTGCCGCCTCTGTTTCTTTCTTCTTCCGCGAATGCAGTTTTTCGCCTTTCTGCAGCCGTTTTAGTGTACTCGCGGTAGGGGGAACCAGGGAAATGGGCAGTTTCTTCTCCGCGAATGCAGGGAAACTGCATTCAGCAGCCGTTTTAGTGTACTCGCGGTAAGCACGGCATGTGTAAGCACGGCATGTGTAAGCACGGCATGTGTGAGCACGGTATGTAAGCACGGCATGTGAAAGGCCGGGGTATGTGAGCACAGTATGTGGCAGCAGCGTGTGCACGAGAAAGGCGGCCAGGATGCCTGGCCGCCGTCGTTATGCCTACTGCGGGGGCGGGAGATCCTACAGGGCGGATTCTATCTTGGAGCGGGAGGCGGCGATACGGGGGGCGTAGTATGCTTTGAAATCGTCCCAGAGGTAGTAAGGGCCGTCTGCTGCGGGGAAGGGGAGGGTGGCTTCCCTCTCGTTGAGAAGGACTTTCACGAGCATCTTGCCCCCTTTTTTCCGGAAAAGGACAAGCTGCACCGATGAAGCCATCGGCAGGCGGTAGCTCGGGAAGATACTTAGGGTCTCGTCGAAGGACCCGGCCACTTTTCCGGCCCCGTCAAGGTCCATGAAAACAATTAGGGGAGCTATGCTGGAATCATGGCTGAAACGAAGTCGGAGGCGGGTATCTCCGGAGTAGATGTCCTCGTCGGCTGAGGCAATCATCTCTTCCAGCACATAGGCCCCGTAGTCGGCCGCGAGCCCTTTCGAGCCGCCGTATCTCGCTACGCTCAGGAAGTATCTGGCGGAGAGCCCTTTCCATATTTGAAACAGTTCCTCCTCAGAGAAGACATCGTCGAAGCTGCCCCTGTCTTCGTCCAGGCAGTATGTTCCCGTAACGACTGCGTGAAGTATTTCGATGAACCGCAGGGGAGTAACTCCGAGGACTTCCCGTAGGACGTTTTCAGAGGAGAAGAAGCGTTTCGCAATATTCTTCCATGGGACTCTGTCTTCGAACCAGGCGGCATGGGCCGAGAGGGTTTCCCCGTCTGCTTCGAACCGTCCTTTTATGAAGTACGGATTGGAGGGGAGGGGCGGCTGCAGCCAGCTGGCATAGCGGGCGGATGCGTCAGCGAAGACCTCGGCGTCACTGTCGAGTTCATCAAGGCGCGAAAGGCATGACCACATGCTCATTATGACCCGCGGCGATTCGGTGGAGAAGGCCTCTATCCGGGTCGGTCCCTTGAATACCGCGGGGAAGCGGCTGTAAAGACGCCTTGCAATCTGCCGGTGCTGTTCCTTCCCGAGGGCGGTAAGGTTTCCCTTCCTTAGGCGCACCTTCTCGTAAAAGGGCTCATAGCGGGAGAAAAACTCCTTCCCTCCGTCGCTCAGCGCCCCGGCCTCCGAGGCCTTTTTCATCCAGCCGTAGAAGGTGTCGTATTCGCTCGTGCAGTAGCGCGCTCCGTGTCTTGCGAAGTGGCTGATGTAGAACGGTTTATATCCCTTAGGGGCGGGAGTCGTCGCCGGCAGGTCGGCCCCGTCATAAACGTAAAACGTCCCGGCCGTCCTATGCGGATCCTGCCCTATGGCCTCCCGGTACTCCTGGGCTTCTTGGGCCACGCTGGCGACCTGGGCGTATCCTACGACCAGGACGGAGAACAGGAACAGCGCTGCTGTGAGTAACTTTTTCATGATTTAGTAAAAGGGGGCCGGTAGCCCCGGCCCCCTAATTTAATTATTTCTTGAGTTTCGGTAGACTTCCGCTCAGATCCCAGATGGTCTCATCCCAACCGAGCTGTTTTGCGGCTTCAGAACAGGTTGTTCCTGTTGCGACCGCCTTTCCGTGGTAAGGGTAGATATGGCCTCCGGAACCACTAGTAGTACCAGGTCCGGTCAAAGGATTGTTCTCATCGAAATCACCCTGATCTACAAGCACATTCGAAGGAGCCGTGGCGATGAAGACAAGATCCGGACGACGGAGACCGCCCTTGAGCGTAATATTCGTAGGAGCGCCACCCTCTTTGAGGTTTCCGTAGCAGTCTCCTACAATGGCGCCGACGCTGTAGTTGGCATCGGTTCGGACAACCGTCAGCTCAATCTTTTCATTCCAGCAGATGCAGTCGATAACGGCATCCGGGTTCTCGGTCTTATTGTCGATTCGTCCGACAATACCGCCGCCTCCGTGGTTGGTAGACGTAGCGGAAATGGTTGAGTAGCAGTTCGATATCAAGTTGCCGCCGCCATCTGCAATGTATGCGGCAATACCGGCGGAGAAACGGGTACCGGAGATGGATCCAGTTGAGTAGCAATTCTTAATGGTATTGCCACCGGTCTTTTCGACATAGCCGAGAATACCAGCGTTGTGGTGGGTGGTACAAACGATGTCCACATCTGCCGAACATCTCTCAACAGTAACCCCGTATCCTCTTCCGAAGATACCGGCGTTTCCGTACTGTTTGGACCTGATTATACCCTGAACATGGCAGTTGATGGCGCTGGCATGCATGACCACATCGTCTTTCAGATAACCGCCATATGCAGCGATTATACCGGAAGAGTACTGGTTATTGGCATTTCCGAGAGCTGCGTTTGTAATGGTGAGGTTACGAACCTCTCCCCAGAGAACACCGAACAATCCGGCGTTTCCGGCATGCTCAGCATCAGCGCGGCAGGTCAGGTTGGAAAGGGTGTGTCCATCTCCATCGAAGTCGATCTTCTTCTGGTAAGGGCTCACATTGTTAATAGGTGACCAATCCCCGATGGTGGACATATCGATATCATCTCCAAGCTTATAATAAATCGTAGAACCTTCAATGAGGGTCTCATCAATCTTCAGCATCTCTTCGGCTGTCATGATGATATAAGGATCATCAGCTGAACCGGATCCGTTGTTGAAGGGGCTGAAGGCCCTGGCGAGAAGGATATAAGCTGCCCTTTCTGCAGAAATCTCATATTCTGCCGGACCGGATACAGCGGTAATAACGACCGGAATCATATAGATGCTGGTCATATCCATGTCCTGTGTAGCACCCACCTTGATTGCACCCGTGGTGGATCTTACATTGTACTTGTACAGGGTCACGTCTCCTGTCGTGAACTCATACGATCCGTTAGGCGCCATTTTGTAATTGGTGCCATGGGCGGAGTTGTATACAGCCACCAGATCAGGATTGACTCCGAAAGTAATTACAGCATTGTCGCTTGCAACAGACCCGTTAAGGGTGTCAGCATAAGCCCTGAGGTCAATTATCTTGGTGACCTTGGGCATTGTGACCACTGTGTCCACATCGGAAATAGCTACCGGATAGAAGGTTCCCTTGAGGAAAGGGACCTTGTCGGCATCCTCCTTATTGATACAGGACGAAACGAACAGGGTCGTAAGGGCGGCAAGAATCAATAATATTTTTTTCATGGTTTCGAGTCGCTAAAAAGTTAATTTGTCGTCCCAGCCCGGATTCTGCTTGAGGGCACCTTCTGTAAGCTGGCGATCATAAATCGGAACAGGATAGAGATAATCCTTGTCCTCGTCCCAGGAGCACTTGATGTTCTTGTGAGGATTCAGATATCCCTTGGTTGTTTCGCTGAGGGTTACATCATTACCAATCTCGAAGAAATCCTTGGAGACCACGGAAGGTTTAGTGCCGGAATACAGGCAGGCATCTGATGTACCGTCTCCGTCAAGATCGTAGTTTCCAGCTCCGGGGAAGTACATTCCATAGAACTGTGCCTCGAAGGTTTTTCCTTCCTTCCAGCGCATGATGTCGTCATAGCGGAAGCCCTCCTGACCAAGCTCTACGGCCCTTTCGCGGCGAATCTCAAGGATGACTCCCTTGTTGGTACCGGTAACATTCCGGAATCCACCCCAAGCCGTGTTGGTCAGGAACGGGTCCGGATTGGCATTGGCATCAGCCATGTTGAGGTGAGGCATGCCGACACGGTCGCGAAGCTTGTTGACAGAAAGATCAAGGTCACTCTGAGACAGGGTTCCAAGCTCTGCCTTTGCCTCTGCGTAGTTAAGGTAAACCTCGGCTGCACGGAAGGCGATAAGATCGATATCAGTAAGATTATACTTCATCTGATCCCTTGTCGTGACATATTTTATCGGCTGTAAACCGGTGCCGGAATTCTTGATTTCAGGGGCGCTGTAGGTATCTTCTCCGTCAACTTTGTATCCGGGAGTGCGGATAGACTGTGCAAGACGAGGATCGCGGTTCTTTGCAGCATCCACGAAAAGCATGGTCTCCCAGCCGGCCTTGTCCGTGAAGCGGGTGCCGTCCTTCATGAGATAGCATGCGAAATACTTCATGCTCATTCCCTGCCTTCCGAGAGTAGGAGAGTTATAATTCGCACCGGCGGTGTGCGTAGAGCCATATGCGGCATCATAGTGGTGCACCAGGATGACTTCTTCGTCGGTGGCGTTGTTCGTTGAGAAGAGATAGCGGTAATTAGTATTGTACGTTCCCTTATTGTAGATATAGTATCCACTCGAAGAGATGAACTCCGAGGACGCCTTGGCCGCCTGCTCGAGATACCAGCTGTAGGGCTGGGCATCAGCCGGGAGGGTAGCCGTGAACGGATCTCCGGCGTGGTACTTGCGGAAGGTGCCTTCATAGAGGCAGACACGGCTCTTGAGGGCAAGCGCCGTCCACTTGGTAATACGTACCGTGGACTTGTTGGAGCCGAGGTTCTCTATTGCAAAGTCAAGGTCAGTAATGATGTTCTGCATCACGACCTCGCGGGAATCCTGGGCCTTGTAAAGATCCGGATCGGCAGAACCGAGTTCCTTGTCGTACCATGGCACGTCGCCGAACCTCTTTACCTTGTCAAAGTAGAAGTAGGCGCGGAAGAAGCGTCCGAGAGCTTCGTATTTAACCCTTACTGCTTCATCCTTGCAATGATTCAGATTCCCCAGCATAGTGTTGACATTGCGGAGGGTCGTCCATGTCCAGCCGCCACCGGAGTTGGGAACCTGACGGGCGCCGCGTACCTCTTCGGAAAGGGAAGCGGGAACATAGAGGTCGGCCTCTTCCGCAAAGGGAGCCGAAATCATGCTATAGAAGTTGTTGCTGAAGCTCATGAGTTCCTCTTCTGAAGAGAAGAACGAATCCGGGCTCAGGTCGTCGAGAGGATATTCGTTGAGGATGTCGGCGCAGGCGCTGAAAGAAACCGCTGCGACGAAGAGGGTGATAGTTCTGAATATATTTTTCATTTTTCTTTCCTCCTCAAATTAGAATGTGACATCTATGCCGAACATGAAGGTCTTCTGCCATGGGTACACGGATGAATTATCAACCGCAGCCATTTCAGGATCCATGTATTTGCTGTGTTTCTTGAGGGGAGACCAGTACTCGAGGTTCTCGCCCGTGAAGTAGAAGCGGACATTGTCTATGGAAATCCTATCTGTCAGCTTCTTGGGAAGGGTGTATCCCAGAGTGAGATTCTTCAGACGGCAGTAGCCGATATTCTGGAGGTACCTGTCGTTGTATGCCGAAAGTTCGCGGTCCTGAGAGGTGCCCAGAGCGACATAGCCACGGGCTCTCGGGAAGTATGCATTGGGGTTGTCCTCGGTCCAATACATATTCTGGAAGTCTCTCGGAATATAAGAAGCATAAGGCCTCATGTAAACGAACCAGAACAGACGGGCATCCTGGGAAGGATACCAGTCGCGACGGCCGATGCCCTGGAAGAAGACAGAGAAGTCAAAACCGGACCAGGAGGCATTGAGCGTAACACCATAGTTGTAGCGCGGCTGGCTGTTACCGATGATGCGGCGGTCGCCGGGATCGTCAACGGTATTTGCGCCGAGACTGATAATGTTATCGTTGTTAAGGTCAAGGAACTTGAGGTCACCTGCCTTCAAACCGTTTTCGCTGCCGGATGAAGAGTTGATGATCTTGTTAACCGAACTCTGATCAACAGCGTAGGTGGCAGCTTCTTCATCAGTTGCGAAAAGTCCACCAATCTTATAACCCCAGATTTCCCCGTAGGTCTGTCCTTCATAATAGGACTTTGAAAGGGATTTGGTCGGGTTGTCGAACTTGGTGATATGTGAGATGTAGTCGCTGAATACGACTTTCACGCCGTAATTGAACGGACGACCCGCCATCAGGAACGAATCCCTCCAGCTGAGCGAAAGTTCATAACCCTTGGTCCTGAGGTCTGCCGAATTCTTCTTGGGCGCACTGGCTCCGTAGGTCGAAGGAAGGTCATTTCCGGACACCAACATTCCCTCGGTGTCACGGATGTATGCCTCTCCGGAGAAGTTGAGCTTGTTCGAGAACATGTCGATATCAAGACCCAGGTTGTAATGGGTAGCAACCTCCCACGTAAGGTCAGAGGCCACAGGCGCGCCGATAGAAGATACAAGCGGCTTGCCGCCCTCGAACAGATAACTGCCGGTACTGAGGGAGATCTTGCGGATGTAGTCGTAGTAACCCACGTTCTGGTTGCCGAGCTTGCCATAGGAGAAGCGGATCTTGGCGTTGTTTACCGTGGCCCTGAGCGGCTCAAAGAAGGATTCTTCGGAAAGTCTCCAACCGACGGAAGCGGAGGGGAAGAAACCCCAGCGATGGTCTTCCGCGAAACGGGAAGTTCCGTCGTAGCGGGCGTTGAACTCGAAGAGATACTTGCCGGCGTAGTCATAATTGAAACGGCCGAAATAACCAAGCAGGGTGTATCTGTTCTGTCCGCCGGAGGCCTCGATTCTCTTGTCACCGGCATCGCTCGAAGGATCAGCGCCAACGAGGTTGAGGTCGTTGAGTTCCTCCGACAGCAGATAGTAACCATCGACCTTTACGGTCTTGAGATACTTGGTCTCCCAGTTGGCTCCACCCATAAGTTTGAAGTTGTGATTGCCGAGAGACTTGGTATAGGTTGCGTAAATATTTGCCTGCTGATAGTAGTTGTCATCAAGGTCTTCCGTGAGATGATCCGCGCCATGGGAACCTGTATCATAGGTCTCAATGACTCCCGGGTACTGAGAGTAATGGGAATTGGTGATACGGTTTACATAGCGGTTAAAGTAGAACACATAGTTGTAGTTCGCCTTAATTTCAAGATCCTTGCAGGGAGTAATGGTCGCCTCAGTAATGGTGGAGAGCTCCTGGATCAGATTGTAGTGCTTGTTCCCGGAGTTTGCAATGATGGCATTGGCATAGGGAGCACTGTAGTGCCTGTTCGTAGCGACAAGCGTTCCGTCGGGATTATGGGTCGGGAATGACGCAAAGTCGCCCACGGTGGTCTGCAGGAAGTCATTGTTGACGCTTGCGTAGCCGCAGTAGTCATAGCGGCTGGTAAAGTAGGTCGTATTGTTGCTGACCCTCAGCCACTTGTTGGCCTTGAAGTCCAGCTTTGCCCTGATGTTGTACTTATTATAGACATCGGGGTTGATGGCGAGCATACCTACCTGGTTGTTATATCCTGCGGAAAGGAGGTATTTCATCTTCTTGGTACCGCCCCTCATGCTGATGCTGTGGCTCGTGGTCGGCTTGTTGTCATTGAAGAAATAATGCCACCAGTCGGTATTGGCGTAATAGCTGTAAACATCCCTTCCGCCTTCCTGATCGATGACGACCCACGGACGGGCGGGGTTCTCGGTAACATCGTTCCTACGGATCCAGAGTTCGTTCATTTCTGCGTCTGAATAAATTGCGCAGGGAACTCCGGCATAAGAGCTGTAGAAGAGGTTGTTGATGTAAACAGAGTAGTAACCGCGACTCTCAAAATCGGTGGAGGTCGTCGGCGAAGTCCAGCCGAAACGGCCGCTGTAGGTAACAGTTGCCGAGCCGTCGGAGGTGTCGCCACCGCTCTTGGTGGTCACGAGGATAACACCATATGCAGCACGTGCTCCATAGATGGCTGCCGAAGAAGCATCCTTGATTACAGAGATACTCTCAACATCCATCGGGTTGATTCTTTCGAGATCGCCCTCGGCGCCGTCAATCAGCACGAGAGGGGAACCGCCGTTGATGGAGGTGAGGCCTCGCACGTTGATGCCAGCGGTCTGTCCGGGACGTCCGGAAGAGGTCGTAATGTTAAGACCAGGAACAGAACCCTGGAGCATGCGTTTCACATCCAGGGAAGAGCGGTCCTGGAGATCAGATGCGGCCACCGTGGAGATGGCACCTGTCAGGTTGACTTTCTTCTGGGTACCATAACCGACGACAACTACTTCGTCGAGAAGTTCGTTGTCCTCATGAAGTACGACAGAAAGAGAGGTCTGGCCAGGTTCGACAGCAATGGTCTGGGTGACGTAGCCGATGCTCGAAACCTCGACGTTTACTCCTCCTTGAGGAATCCTGAGGGAGAAAGTTCCGTCATATGCCGTCATCGTGCCGTTTGCCGTCCCTGACTGTACGACAGCGACACCGGGAACTCCTGCTCCTTCGGCGTCGACTACCTTGCCATTCAGCGTCCTCGTCTGGGCGGAGACCGATACGGCTAAACCCAACGCGAACAGTGAGAAGACAATTTTTTGAATAATCCTCATACTCTAGATAATTGGTTAGTTTATAAATGGATTGTTATTTTCCGGAATCCATGATATAGAAGGTCGTCCTCCGTTTCCTCTGACCATAATGGTCGAAACGGCTGTTGTCGGTAGGATAATTGACAACGTTGTTGACAGGGTCTCCAAGACCCTTCACGCAAAGCGTCGATGACCCGCCGCCATCCATATTGATTGCATACTGCGGGTTGAATTCCTCTACCAGAAGCTTGGTCAGTTGGGCGATTGTCATGCCCTTGGCGTTGGTGAACCGACCGTTCACAACTGCGAATATCATGTGGTTATTGTCTGTTACCGCGACAGCTGTCCGGGGATTGACATTGTTCTGGAGGGAGGTGTAATCCTTGTGGAGAGTTGAAGCGTCTTGATCAAGACTGTATCCTACCGGATCGAAATTGTCGATCAGCATCGGGGAACTCGTAACGATGTTAAGTTCCGTCCTTTTCAAATTGTAATCGCTGAACTCCTTAAGGGTGAGCCCCTTACGGGTATGCTCTATCGAGGCCCTTCCGTCGGCCCGTCCATAAACTCCGCCGTCATTGCACCAGGCATACTCCGGCTCGTTGCGGTCCGTCGCCATGGTCTGGTCAATCGTAGACTTGACGACTCCGTGGTCCTTGATGAATACCGAAACGGGGCCGTAACCGGCATTGGTTGCTACGACAGCACCTGTGGACTTGAAAATGTTGGACACTGAATCCGCGTTATGGAACTTCACGTGGAAGGTGTAGCGGGGAAGGTTCATGTCCACCTCGATGATATCAATAATCTGATTGGTGGCGGTATGGGGGCTTTTTCCCTTGAAGCTCCACATGACAAGACCCTCAGAAATCTCGGTTTTGGTCCAGTCGCTTCCAGGAGTCTTTGCCCGGCTTTCCCCGGTGGGAGTTTCGCCTTGACCGCCAGTCTGAGTCTGTCCCTGCTTCTCCTGTCCCGGAGGCGGCAACTCTGTAGAATACTCGTTGTTACCCCCGCACGAAAGAATAGCAACAAGAAGAATAGCAAATGCTAATTTTTTCATAAAAAAAGTCTTTTAGACTAGTTAAAGTGTTAGCTGGTTATTTCGCAAAATTAGAAAAACCCAGTGACACATGCAAAAAAATCAGCGACAAATATACCTTATAGTTTATAAAAAGCCAACGGTTTGTAGCCCAATTCCGACATAAGGGCGTCCCAGTTGGAGGGAAGCTCTATCCGGACGGTGGCGTATCCGCCGCCGGGCATTGTCTGAACTTTGTTCCGCGCGCTGTCGCCGGTTATTATGAAGGCGGTCATCCCCGGCCGCATGGTAGGGATAGTGTTGAGTTCGCTGTCGGAGCTGTCGTACCATGAAGGCGTCCTTGTCATCTTAGCCCCCTCCGACTTCCCGAGATGGGCGGAATATTGCCGCAGGGAGTGTTCCCCGCCGTCTTTCCGGCTTCCCGGGTTGGCGTAGTAATTTGCAAAGGCGCGTTCTTTCAGAGGCCTTCTGGAGGCGCCGATAAGGGCCTTTTCGAGGGCTTCGGGGGAGCGGTATTTCCCGGCGAGGATTACCGCGACTGGCTCTGTCATGAGGATTGTCCTGAAAGTGAATTGTTTCCCGCTTCCGAGGGCGAACTGGCAGCGCTCGGAAATGTCCCATGCGAGGAGCTCCATGACCTTCTGGGGGTCTGTGGTCGAGGGGGCCATGTTGTTGCCCCAGAGAAGGGTCGATCCGAGGGTTATGGTATTGTCATTGAGGTCGAAACCCTTCCGGACATGGTATGGATCCCGGTCCGGCGATAATGACGGAGGGTATGCCCATGTATTCCGCGGTGATAACAATCAAGATGCCCCAAAAAACCGAGGGGATAGAGTAGCGGAGCCTTTCGGCTTCAGGTTGACTTCAGCTTCAGAAGATACCTCTAATACCTTCTGTAGTGAGCCCTTACCTTTTCAACCTTGCCATTGCGAACCCGCTTATGCGCCTTCACTCTGACAAGTTTCACCACCTCCACTCTAATGGAGATTTGCACATCTTGGCTTTCTGTTCTCTTTTTCATTTACGTGTAATACTTATAGCTGTAGAACAAAGCCCTCGTGTTGCAGCACCTCCCCTCGGTATGGGTCCAGAGAGAAAAGAAATAGGCACCCACTTAGAGGATGGATGCCCGTTCATAGTTTGCTATAAGTCATCCGTAAATGACAATGCAAAGTTAATCAAATTTCTTTCATTGCCAAATATATTACGGCATAATCCCCCTCATAATTATAAAGAATTCGTGAGCGACCGCCCTCCCTGCATTGCTGGTGTATGAAAGTTGCTCCGCATCTTTGGAGGACACCAAGCATAAAAAGTGCCCCCTCTGGCATGTGTCAGAGTAATCTATTAATATAAACTGACTACGCATGTAAATGCGTCAATCACTTCTTGCTGTAGGTGTAATCGCCTATCTTTACCTGCCCATTACCCAGGAATGAAATGGGAGTACCTTCGTCAAATTTCCCAGAACCTTCTTCGAGAACATCGGGAGAATAGTTGATGAATGCACCCATAGGCAATTCACGGTAGAGTTTCCCGCTTTCGACTCTGTACTTGAGCGGTTTTCCAATCTCCTTATGGGGAGAGTCCTTGAAGAAAGTAGTGAAAACATCTTCCCCATGATTCCGGAAAAAGCGGATTCCCGTAATTAGCATGGTACTCGGCTCATACTCTATATCAGGGTTTATTTTGCC
>JAFSSE010000030.1 GCA_017445755.1 Bacteroidales bacterium
GGACTTTTCGACCAAAGCACCGCATATGTGTACGCCATCCTTGAGCGCGAATTGAAAGAAGGCAAGATTGAGGCCTAAAATAACAGCTCTCCAACCATCATTCTGCAACAGGTAGCTACGTCTTCTACGCTAAGCCCTACCGCGAGTGCACAAAACGGCCTCCTCTGAAGGGCAAAACGTTGCACTCGCGGAGTCGAAAACCGGCAAAACAAGCACTTTCCTTACCGCGAGTGCGGGGAAACCGCCGTAGAAAAAAAGTTTTGTGCATTCGCGGGAGGAGGATGTTGCGCAAAATGTTTTTTCGGCAATTCGGCTCAATTATCCCCTAAATAATGATGTTTTCGGCTCAAAATTTTGGAATTTGAGCCGTATTTTTTGTATATTTGAGCCGTAAATCAAAAGAACCATGACCAGAGAAAACGAAATACTCCAGTTCCTGCACTACCATCCCGGCTCCTCCAGAAGCGAGATTGAGACCGGTATGAACCTCACGGAAAGCCCCGCCACAGTCAAGCGAATCCTTGCCGCACTGGTGGAGGCCGGCTCCGCCGTTGTCTCTGGTCAGGGTCGCGCCACTCGTTACAGCGTATCCCCACAGGCGCACGTGACATTGCCCCTGGACATTGACACCTACTTCCAGAAAGAGACCGACGAACGCGAGATCCAGACCAGCTTCAACTTCGAGCTAATCAACGACATCCTTCCCAAGGTGGATCTGTTCACAGCCGAGGAGAAAGAACGTCTTGATGCCCTGCAGGCCCAGTTCACCCACAACCTGGAGGGCATCACTCCCAATGAGTACCGCAAAGAGATGGAGCGCCTTGGTATCGACCTCAGCTGGAAATCCTCCCAAATCGAGGGCAACACCTACTCCCTTCTGGAGACCGAGAAACTCCTGAAGGAGAAGCAGACTGCCTCCGGTAAGACCAAGGAAGAAGCCGTGATGCTGCTCAACCATAAGGATGCCCTGGACTTCGTCCTGGCCGATCCTGAGTATCTGAAGGAAATCTCCGTCTGGCGCATAGAGGAACTCCACGCGCTGCTAACCAAGGAATTGAATGTGGACAAAGGCATCCGCAAGCGTCGCGTAGGCATTACCGGCACCAACTACTATCCTCTGGACAACGAATACCAGATTCGCGAAGCCCTTGAAGACAGCTGCCGCCTCATCAACGGAAAGGATAACGTCTTTGAGAAGGCCATGCTGGCTCTGGTACTCCTATCCTACATCCAGGCATTCTCCGACGGCAATAAGCGCACGGCCCGCATCACCAGCAACGCCATCCTGATTGCGAACAAGTATTGCCCGATATCCTTCCGCTCGGTTGACTCTGTGGACTATAAGAAGGCCATGCTTATCTTCTACGAGCAAAACAACATCTCCGCTTTCAAGAAGATATTCATTGACCAATTCGCCTTCGCTGTTCAGACCTACTTCTGATTCCGTGTTATCACGGCATTTGGCAGTTTCCTTACCGCGAGTGCAGGGAAAACGCCGTAGAAAAAAAGTTTTGTGCATTCGCGGGAGGAGGATGTTGCGCAAAATTTATTTTAGCAAATTACCGGCTCAGCGCAAAATGTTTTGTGACCGCAGGCCTATGGTACGAGCGCGTGTAAGGAAATTGCGCGAGTGCAGGGAAACGGCCGTGGAAAGGCGAAATGACTGATGTCCAAATTGTCCAAAAACGACCGAAGTCCGATTGAATGTATTGATTCTTAACCGATTACGGATTGTCCAAACAATGTCCATAACTGTTAGAAACAAGGATTCCAACAAGAGTGGCGGATATTAGACATAATAGTCGACAAACCGTTATCCAAGTTCCTTCTACAAAAGGAGCTACGGTTCTTGCTCTTTTCCGTTCTACCCCCCTGTGCGGAACGAGCGGAACAAATACATTATGAAGAGGCGAGCGACGCGATGTTACGCTTCCGCTTTACGAAAGGATATCAACCCATGTCGGGCGCAAGACGTTCGTGGTTACAGACCTTTCCAGCGGACTTAGTCCATACACCATCACCCAGTGGACCGGGCACTCTTCCCTCAAGGCCATGAAACCCTACATGGCCCTTGCCGACAAGGTCAAAAAAGAGTCTATGAAAATATGATTTGAGGCTATGGCAAAGAAGGAAATAGTAGTGGCGTCTGAACAACCGGTTGCAAATTGCAACCAGTTAAGCATCGTGCCGATTGAGAGGAGGATTTACGTGGTCCGCGATACGCAGGTGATGATTGACCTGGACCTGGCAGCCTTGTATGGAGTTGAGAACCGTTCGTTGAGGCAGACGGTCAGGAGAAATATTGATAGTTTCCCCGACGATTTTATGTTCAGACTCACAAGCAACGAAGCTAATGCATTGATAGCCAAAGGGGTGTCACAATCTGTGATACCCCGCTTCTGCTTTTCGGGCCAATCATAGCATTGTCGATTCTATTACTATCCGATAGAGAACGAAAGCGTCTAGTGCCGCAAGGCCGATGTGTATGAGGATCTCCTTCAAGTCTGAACTTCCTTTAACGGGACGTTAAGTCCTGATACATCTTGAACAGGCGGGCGACGATGTCGGATTCGGTGGCATCCTTCGGGAAGCCGTAGGCCTCCAAGACGGCCGCGTCGTTGGCGCGGTGGGCCTTCATAAGGTCCGGGAACAGAATAAGGTTTCCGTAAAGGTCGGCCATAGATGCCTCCGGATACTTTTCACGGGCATCCAGAATCGCCTGTGCCGTCCGGGTTATCCTATCCGTCATTCTGAGCGAGAGCGAAGAATCTTCAAACTGCGGCCAGGGGAAATTGTTGTAGACGATATTAATAGAGTAGCGATAGCGCATTTCAAGCCGTCCGCAGACAACACGCATCCACGCGTTATGGACAACAGAAGTAAGAATCCCAAAATGATATAACGTAGCGTCAGGAAGTAATCTTACTGCGTTGCTACAAAGGACCTCGGGGCCCAAAAAACCTATAGGAACATATGTTCTATTCTCAGAAGATGTCTCCGGAATAACTATATAATTGCCCTCGGGCATATTCTCAGTCTGGAATCTGGTCGGCCGGTCGGCGAGCTTGACGGTAGAGCCCCTGGAACTGGACAGCCGGAATTCCCTGACATTTTCAATCCGCTTCATACATTCAGGAAGCTTTATCAGTTCCATCGGATTTGCTTCCCCAAGCCAAAGGCACCACCGTGGCCTGCGGTTGATAAACTCGTCTGCACCGTACCAGCGCTTGAAAAACTTCTCGGAGCCGGGTTCTTTAAGGACAAACTCATCCTTCTCCTCATCCTTGAAAAGGTAGTTTCCCCCGTCAATGGGCTGGTTTCCCATCCCTATCTCAGGAACATTACAGATAGGTTTGGGGCGGCTATCTATAAAGACATTGTCGCCATCCATCAGATAACCGTTGATGTTACTGGCTTCAACAAAGCTGTTCCCGTCATAGATTCTTCGCTTGCGCTCAGAATGACCAAGGGAGAAGCCCACAATAACGCAATGAACATTGGCCTTCTGGCTTGCCTCGCTGTCCCAGATGAAGGTTCGCCAGGCAAAGTCTATGTGAACACCGGCTTCCATCAGCGGCCGCCACAAATTAGCGACCTGCTCGCCCTGGGTGATGGAATTGGTCGATACAAGGGCGGCCCGGATGGAAGACCCGCGCCCTGACAGCATCATTTCCAGAGACTTTTTGTACCAGCCGGTGACGTAGTCCATGTTCCCGATATTTTTCCACTTTGCTCCAAAGACGGAAATAAGGTCGTCTTTCTGTCCGGGAGACATTACGCGGGCTCCAACGAAAGGTGGATTACCCATAATGTAATCCAACTCTGCCGCCGGAATTACCTCATTCCAGTCCATCCTCAGGGCGTTGCCCTCGTGGATGTTGGTGTAGGTCTTCAGGGGCAGGGGGTCGAGGTTGAAGCCGACGATTTCGTCGGTCTCCTGCATCATCTGGCTCTCGGCGATCCAGAGCGCGGTCTGGGCGACAGAGCAGGCGAAATCATTGATTTCGATGCCGTAGAACTGATTGATGCTGACCTTGATAGGGTCGGCCATTTCGCCAATCACGCGGTCGACGCCGTAAATGATGCGGAGCGCCTCGTTCTCCAGGCGACGAAGGGAGGTATAGGATTCCGTGAGGAAGTTTCCGCTTCCGCAGGCGGGGTCGAAGAACTTAAGCCCTGAAAGCTTGTCCTGGAAGGCGTAGGCGCGGTCTTTCCGGGTCTTTGCGACACCTGTCGCCTTGATATCGGATAGTTCCGCCTTGAGGTCATCCAGAAAGAGCGGGTCGATGACCTTGTGGATGTTCTCGATGGAGGTATAGTGCATTCCCCCCGCCCTTCTGGTTTCGGGGTTCAGGGTGGACTCGAAGACGGCGCCGAAAATAGTCGGAGAGATTTCGCTCCAGTCGAAGTCGTCGGAGGCGCGCTGAAGAATCAGCGAACGGATCTCTTCGGTAAAACGAGGTATTTCGATATCAGATCCTTCACTTCGCTCAGGATGACTGCCCGAAGGGCCGAAAAGACCGCCGTTGACATAGGGGAAGGCAAGGAGATTCTCGTCCTCGTAAGGGTCACGATCCTCGGGCTTCTGGTCGAGGATGCGGAAGAGCTTTATCAGCTTTTCGCGGAACTCGGCGGGGCCGAACTGAGACATGTAATCGTGGAACATGTTCTTGCTCCCGAAGATACCGGCGTCCTCGGCATAGAGGCAGAACACCAGGCGGACGCAGAGTTTGTTTAGGGCCTTCTGGCTCTCCGGGCTTGACGGGTCCTTGTACTGAGCAAGGATCTTGTCGTAGAGGACGCCGACGATTTCACCGGCCTGGATACTGACTTCGAGTTCCTTCTTCAGGTGGACATTGGTGTCGTCCACGAGGAAGGTCAGGCGGTGGTACTCCTTCTCCAGGTCGGCGAGCCGGATAATTTCCGGAGCGTCGTTAGGGTGCTCCATATCGTGGACCTCGAAGGTTTGGAAATTACATGCGACAATCCAGCGCGGTGTCATGGAAACAGGAAGGCCTGCGGCATAGCGCCGCGCCTGCTGGTAAGGGGTGAGTTCCGCCCCGTCGGACTGGCGGTACTTGGCGGAAAGGTCCACGCGGGAGCCCTTCTGCTCGATGAGCACCTTGGTCGAGGTGATGTAACCGTCTATGAAATCGGAGCCCTTCTCCTTGGTGATGGTCTTTACCGGAATCTCGAACTCCATCGCCTTGACGGGGTTTTCAACGCCCAGGACATCGTGGAGAAGCGCCATCCAGAACGCAGCCGTCTCGCCTTTCTCATAGCCCTTTCCGGTCCACTCCCGGACGAATTCCCTGGCGGCCTGCTTTTGTGTATTAGTCGTGCTCATGAGGAAGGTCTCTTTATCAAACAAACAAATATAAGGTTTTTTTGACATATTTGCTTAGTCGTAAATTCTGGATTCGCGGAGGGCATAACCGCGAAAAAGGGGCATTTTCGACAGTACGGCCGGAAGCGCGCGGCAGGCGCTAGGCCTCCTTGTCCCAGAGGATAAGACGGGTGAGGTTGCAGCCAAGGAAATTGCCGGCAACAATTGCGAGATAGAGCCCCAGGACGGACCATGAGTACGAGGAAAACGGGGCGGCGAGATAGTAGAAGGCGTCGGCTATGCTGTGGGGGAAGCCGGCGAAGATGAAGAGCGGCACACCGAAAACGAGCGGGAGCCACTGGTTTTGCCTGGCGAAGCGGACGGCGGCCGTCATGATGAAGCCGCAGCCGACGGCAAGAAGGCCGCTCTGGAGGATCCCGGCGGAAAGGCGCCCGGAAAGGATTTTCGCTGCGCTTTCCTGAATCGGAAGCGGGGAAACCCTGGCAAGCAGGCCGACAATGAGACATCCGAGGATATTACCGGCGAGGATTACCATAAGGTCCTTAAGTTCGGAGGGGCTCTGGATAAAGCCGGCGGTCCCGGTAAAAAGTTTCAGCTTATAAAGGACGACTGAAGAGAGGCCGAAAGCGAAGACTACGGGGCCGGCGATTCCCCCGATTGCCAGATTCCCGAATCCGGCAATGCCGATGCAGATTCCTGCAACGACGGCAGACCTGAATGTTTTTCCCATACGGTAAAGGTAGGAATTTTCCTTCTTACTTGCAATATAATGTAAACTGGCTGAAAACTATCGTGGCGCGCAAATAGCTTATATCCAGTAATTTATCAAAAACGACGTACCTTGTAACGCGTACGTCATTTTGCGTAAAGAGTCATGTGATAATTGGTTACGCGCCACTGCATTTTCAGGGTTTTCGCGACGCGAAGCAGTGAGCCAGCGGCCCCTACTTTTCCAGCGCTTTATACCTCAACAGGGCCTCGAGGAAGTAGTAATCGGCGTAGGTCAGGGGGATGTCGACTCCGGACCAGCCGTGGAGGTTGGTGACGCCGTGCTTTAGGAGGAAGTTGCCGTTCTCACCCTCTGCAGCAAGGTATTCAGGGGAAGCGAGGGTACGGAGAATCTTCTCGGCCGTACGGACATAGAGCTTACCTTCCTTCCCGGGAGTGAAGGTGCTGAGTTCGATTAGGGCGGAAGCGATTATGGCTCCGGCGGAAGCGTCCCGCAGGACCGGATCACCCTCTTTCCAGAGATAGACGGAGGGTTTCGGGGCGCCTTCAGCGTCCATCCCCATCGCATGGGCGGTCCCGGGTGCGTTGAAGTCCCACTCGGGAATCCCGTCCTTCGGAAGAAGCGGAAGGATATAATCGGCGATTTTCCTCGCCTGGTCGAGATAGGTGCTGTCGCCAGTCTCGCGGAACATCATAGTATAGCCGTAGAGGCCCCAGGCCTGGCCGCGGGACCATGCGGAAGCGTCGCAGAAGCCCTGGGAGGTCTGTTTTTTAAGGACGGCGCCGGTCTCCTCGTCATATGAAACCACATGGAAGGAACTGCCGTCGGGGCGGAAATGGTTTTTCAGCGTAGTGTTCGCGTGGGTTTTAGCGATTTCAATGAAGCGCCCGTCACCCGTCAGGCGGGAGGTCTCGGCGAGAAGCTCGAGGTTCATCATATTGTCGATGATGACGGGATAGTTCCATCTCTTTCCTGGATCCCAGCTCCTTGTGCAGCCGACAACCGGGTTGAAACGGCCGGAGAGCTTTTCCGCTGCCGCCTTCATCATCTCCAGGGCGGCGGGATCACCCGTCAGACGATAGGCGTTCCCGAAACTGCAGTTGATCTGGAACCCGATATCATGGTGGGTTTTCATCCCGACGAGGGAGTCCAGTTTCGAGGTCTGCCGTTCAGCCATGGCGCGCACCTCCGGAGAACCGGTATATTCATAAATAAGCCAGAGCGTTCCAGGGAAAAAGCCGCTGGTCCAGCCGTTCAGCTTGCCGTCCTTGAATTTTCCGTCCTCGAAGGTAACCGGCATCCGGTTCGGGGAAAGCTTCGCGTCCATGGCCTTATACTGGGCCTCGGCGAGGGAGAAAACGCGGTCCGTTACCTTTGAGAGCGGTTCCTGGCAGGAGCAGCAAAGCAGGGCAAGGGCAAGGATAGGGAGATGGAGTGTTTTCATAACCATGTGATTTTCCACAAATATAATAAAAAATACGGTTTGTGCGCGCGCACAAAAAATTTTTTCTATATTTGTAGTCATAAGACTATATAACCGTATTCCATGCTGACCATCAAGGACATCGCAGAAAAGGCGGGCGTTTCAAGAGGAACAGTAGACCGAGTAATCCACGACCGCGGAAACGTGGCCGAGGAAAAGCGCCGCAAGGTTCTGCAAATCGTTGAGGATTCGGGGTTCAGGCCCAACGAATTCGCTTCCTTGATTGCTACAAACAAGATTCACTCGATTTTCTGCATCATCCCACAGTACTTTCCGGGAGACGTATGGGAAATCACAGCGGGTGGATTAACCGACGCCGGCAAGAAGGTCGAATCCTTCGGGGTCCGCGTGGAGATCGTGACATATGACCAGTACAGCATCGAATCCTTCCGCGAGGCGTGCGACTCCGTGCTCGCGCACGGCCCCTCCGGAGTGGTTGTAGCCCCGATGTTCCGGGCCGGGACCCTGAGGTTCGTAAGGGAACTTTCGGCGCGGGGAATACCCTATGTATATATTGACACCAAACTCGACGACGACGGCTACCTGGAGTTTTTCGGGCTGCCGATGTACGAAAGCGGATACCTCGGAGCGGATATTCTGACCCAGCGCTGCCGGGCGGGAATCAATACGGTCCTCAACGTCAGGATCAAGCGTGACAAGGACATGCTGTCCGACCCGACCATGCTCCGAAGGGCCGGATTCATGGACTACATAAAGGAGCACCTCCCCCAATGCACCGTCCGGGACGTATGGATAAACCCCAATGACGAGGATGAGATCGCCCGGGTCATGGACGGAGAATTCGAATCCCTGCCGGAAAACCAGAGGAACCTCATCATGTTCAACTCCCGTGTCCACCTCGTCGCCTCATACCTGAAGAAACGGGGGCTGACAGGGTGCAACGTGGTCGGTTACGACATGCTCCGGAGCAACCTCCGGGCCCTCAAGGACGGGACCGTCAGCTTCATTATCGCCCAGCACAGCGACCTCCAGGCGGCAAACGCCGTCCGGACCCTGGCCGAATACCTCGCCTTCCGAAGGCCTGTCGCTCGGAAGGACCACTACTCCCAGATGGATATCTTAAACAAGCACAACTGCGATTATTATACCTTGTAATATTATGAAAAAACCGCTGATTTTCCTCGCCGCCGCCGCGGCTCTGCTGTTTTCCTGCCGTGATTCGGATCCGGTCAGGGAAGCCCTCCTAAAGCGCTCGGAAAATCTTTCCGCCCCCGCTTCGGTCACCTATGATGCACCGAACTCGACAAGCGTGTCCCTTGCTGTTTACTGGGATGCGACAGAGCCGATTAACAACGGGGCCATATCCTTCCTCGTCCAGGTCTCGAACGACGAGTACTTCTTCAACGGGGACGGGGGATCGCTCATTGAAAGGACGGTCGATATCAGTTCCAGCCCCAATGACGCCGTAATTATAACCGGGCTGACCTCGGGCCAGTCATATTTCCTGCGGGTGGCTGCAACCTATCCGGGACCCTCCCGTTCCGATTGGGCCTATCTTTCCGATGCGAGCGGGAAAACTTCCGCCGTCATTCCCGGAACCGGGCTGGTAAATTAAGTATTTTTGTCATGCGGCTCAGTTCACGTCTTCTTTCCGTACTTTCCGTACTTCTCGCCGTTTCATGCGCGGTGAAGGGCGGAGAGGAGGTCGTTCCCGGCGGGGAGACAACTCTCCCGGGACTCTCCTCCCTTACGGTTTCCGGGGCAGGAGGACGTAACCGCGCCGAAATCCGCTGGAGCGGCTGTCCGAAGGAAATCACCTCCCTCGCTGTGACCTTCGATGCGGCAAAGGGAGCCGTAGTACTGCCGACAGGGGGCCTGGAGGAAGGTTCATCAATGGTTTCCGGGCTTTCGGAGCAGTCGGCGTCCTTCCCGGTCAGCGCCATTGCGGCGGACGGGACCGCCTATGAAATCTCCCCCGTCAGGATTTCCGTCTACGGGGAAAGATACGAAAACTCACTCCCGGAAGGAAGCGCTTCCTGCATTTTCAGGGGAGCCGTCGCTTCTCTGGAACTCTCCCCTGTAAACCATTACTGCTTCAACGGTTACCGGATAAAATACACCTCGGTCTCTTCGGAAGAAAAGACCCTCTTTACAAGTAAGGATCAGAGCACGTCCGTCACGCTTACCGATGTCGGATCGGACATCACCGTCTCCCCCGCCTTCAAGCCGGAGGAAACCATGGAAGACCTCTTCTTCGGACCGGAGATCCTTCTCAAGCAGACCGACACCCCGGTGGAACTCCCCCTCAATGAGACCGTTGACGGATACCGTGGAATATGGTTCGACCTCGGACAGGCAGCGTCGAGCTACGGTTCCAAATACTCCGGAGGGCTCGGAACCTATACCGTGAAGCATATCCCGATGGCAATTTATGCCCCGGCGGTAAACCGTACATATTTCGTCTATGGAGGGACCCCGGCGGCAGACCGGAAATACCTGCTCTGCATGGTCGGCTGCTATGACCACAATACCGGAATGTTGCAAAAGCCCCGCATCGTCATGGACAAGGGCGTCCTCGGCGTAGCAGACCCCCACGACGACCCGACCATCCAGATCGACCGGGACGGCTTCATATGGGTCTTTGTAGCAGGCCGCGGGAACAAGCGGAACGGCGTCCGTTACCGCAGCCGCCTCCCCTATGACATCACCTCCTTCGAGTACATAAACGAAGATATCATGGCCTACCCCCAGGTCATGTACAACCCCGACAAGGGCTTCTTCCTCTTCTTCACCCGCTACGACGGCACCCGGCAGCTGTTCTACAAGACCAGCGAAGACGGGGTCACATGGACCCCCCACCGCCAGCTGGCGAGCATAAAGGAAGGGACCGAGAAGAACTCCGGCCACTATCAGGTCAGCAATATCTGCGGGACAAAGCTCTGCACGGCCTTCAACCGCCACATAAACGGCAATGTGGATACCCGCACCAATATTTATTACGTCCAGTCCACCGACTGGGGACAGACTTGGACGACAGCCGACGGAACTCCAGTAACTGTTCCTGTCACGGAGCGTTACTCCAACTGCCTCCTGAAGGACTACCAGTCCACTACGGAGACCCACAACTGCTACATCAAGGACCTCAACTTCGACAGCGCCGGAAACCCCATAATCCTGTACCTCACCAGCAGGAACCACCTTACCGGGCCGGACGGAGGGACAAGGCAGTGGCATACCCTCCACTGGACTGGCTCCGAATGGGAGGAAGGGCTTATCACGACTTCCACCCACTGCTATGATTCCGGAGCCCTGTGGGTCGAAGGGAAGGACTGGGTGGTCATTGCTCCCACCGACCCGGGGCCCCAGTACTGGGGAACCGGAGGCGAAGTAGTCAGGTGGAGGTCGTCCGACGAAGGGAAGACATGGGTAAGGGAGATGTCGCTAACCAGCGGGAGCGTCAACAACCACAGTTACATGCGCCGCCCCTTCCGGGCCGCGGACGGCTTCTACAGCTTCTGGGCGGACGGAAATCCCGACTCCTTCACCCAGTCAAACCTTTATTTCTGCACAAAGAGCGGCGTAGTTTACCGCATGCCTTACAATATGGATTCAGAATGGGCCCTGCCCGAAAGACTATAGCGCCATGAAAAGATCATGTCTGATACTCCTGTCCATCTGCCTTCTCCTCTCCTGCGGCGAGGAGAAAAAGTCAACCATACCCCCGCCGGACAAGACTGAGGGCGGGTCTGCCGTTCCGGAGAACCTGACTTCCCTCACCGTGTACGGCAAGGTCCTCGACGAGAAGGGAAACCCTTATGTCGGGGTTGTCATGACGGATGGATACAATTTTACGCTAACGGACGAAGACGGCTTCTACCGGTTTGAGAAATACCGCTATGCCTCCTATGTCCAGTGCTCCATACCCTCAGATGCCGTCATTACGACCGGAGGCACCTACAACCTTCCCGAATGCCATTTCAAGCGGCTTACCTCGACAAGCCAGGAATACAATTTCACCTATACCCGGCAGGAGCCGGAGCTGCGGTTCCGCATACTTGCCCTCGGAGACCCCCAGGTCGGTTCGGGAACCCATGTAACCCGCTACCTCCAGACGGCGGTCCCGGATGTTCGCCAGTATGTGGTTAACAGCGAGAAGATTCCGACCTACGGCATGACGCTCGGTGACAATGTCGGAAACGCCTGGGAACTCTTCCCGGACATCGCCGACGCCCTCGGAAAAATGTCTGTCCCGGTTTTCGCGACAATCGGGAACCATGACCACGAATTCCCGACCGAGAACGAAACGGCGTCCAGGAAAAAGTACGAGCAGGTCTTCGGCCCGTCCAACTACTCCTTCAACCGGGGCAACTACCATATTGTCTCTTTCGACGACGTGCTCTTCGAGGGTACGGCCTCTTCCGCCTATACGGAAGGGTACGAGGAGTGGCAGTATGAGTGGCTCAAGAACGACCTCAGCTACGTCTCCACCGACAAGAGCGTCGTATTCTGCACCCATATTCCCCTGAAGAACACCCGGATCCTCGAGCTGCTTTCCCCATTCAAGAGCGTCATCGCCATGTTCGGCCACACCCATAAAGTTGAAAACACCTACAACAAGACCGTCAATGGCAATACCTTCTATATGAGCGCGGTAGGATCAACCGGAGCTCCCTGGAAGGGGCTTGTCCTTTCGGACGGGTGCATGAGGGGATACAAGGTTTACGAATTTACCGGAAACACTCTCTCCCGCGAAATATACAAGAGCATAACACTCGGGGAGGATTTCCAGATCCGGATGTTCCGGACGAACGACTTCCCCGCCTTCACCACCCCGACCGGAATCGTATATAAGTTCGCATATTACGGAAACGACTATATAGCCGTAAATGTATTCAACTACAAGAGCAACTGGAAAGTGTCCCTCTGGGAGGACGGAGTAATGACATCTTCCTCTCCCGTCGTCAAGGCCTCCTATGACATGTGGGTGAAGATGTTCCTTTACCGGTATTACAACCGCGACAATAATGTCGGCGTAACGGACCATATGCTCTTTTTCCGGCTTAAGAATCCTTCGGCCGCGTCCATCCGGGTGGAGGCCACCGACGAGTACGGTGTCACCTATACCTGCGACACCTTCACAACGGACAAGGAGATTCCCGATTACAATGATTAGCATCCTTATCAGTTCCATCATATGAAACTATCAATCAAGTATTTCCTGATGATTTTGGCAGTCCTCTGCGCCACGCTCGGGGCCTATGCCCAGGGCGGGCGGCAGAAGATTACCGTGTCCGGAACGGTCGTCGATGACCTCGGGCCCGTCGTCGGTGCCACAGTCACCGTCAAGGGGCACCCGGAACTCGGCGGCAAGGTTACCGGGCCAGACGGGGGATTCATCTTTTCCTTCCAGGGAGGAATGACCCTGCAGGTATCCTGCATCGGGTACAAGACGGAGGAAAAGAGCTTCACCTCATCGACAGACTGGTACGTCGTCCTCGAGGAAGACTCCATCCTCCTGGACGAAGTCATAGCCGTCGGCTATGGCACCCAGAGGAAGGAGAGTGTGGTCGGATCCATCTCCCAGGTCACCTCCGACGCGCTCGTGAACTCCGGAACGACCAACATTACGAACGCCCTCGCCGGTAAGCTGGCCGGAGTCATGACCTACCAGAGCAGCGGCCAGCCGGGCAACAACGACGCGACGATTTTCATCCGCGGACTCAGCAGCTGGAACGGTTCCTCCCCGCTTGTCATGGTAGACGGAATCGAGCGTTCCTTCTCGGAACTGGATCCCAACGAGGTCCAGACCATTTCCGTGCTGAAGGACGCCTCGGCCACCGCGGTCTTCGGTGCAAAGGGTGCCAACGGCGTCATTCTGGTAACCACGAAAACCGGCATGAAGGGAGCCCCGAAGATGAAACTCAGCGTGGACTATGGCGTTTCGACCCCGGAATCGCTCCCGGACTATATCGACGCCGGGACCATCGCGGAGATGGCCAATGTCGCGAGGAAGAACGAGCAGTCCTTCAACGCCCTGTTCTCAGACGATGTGATCGCGGCCTACCGCAGCGGCTCCAATCCCCTCCGCTACCCCTCCAACGACTGGTTCAGGATGCTCCTGAAGGACACGGCCCAGGACCTCAGCGCCAACTACAGCATCAGCGGTGGAAGTGATAAGGTAAAATACTTCGTTTCAGTTAGTTATACCCATGAAGGGTCCATTGTCCAGCAGGTCAACAACTGGAGCGGAACCCGTTTTAACTATAACCGTGTCAACTACCGCTCGAACCTGGACTTCCAGGTCACCCCTTCGACCCTCCTGTCCCTGAAGGTGGGCGGCAATACCGGCATTGTCCAGAACCCGAACAACTCTTCGGTCGCCGGGCTCTTCACGACGATGTACAACGCCTCCCCGATGATGTTCCCGGCCTACTTCCCGGAATCGGCCCTCGTGGAGATTCCCGACACGGACTATCCGGACGCCTCCGGGCGGCGCCTCTCCGACAACAACGGCGCCTATGCGTCCAACCCCTATACGGTCCTCGCCTCCGGAGACTTCGTCCAGACGACGACCTCCAAGCTCAATACCGACGCCGTCCTTAAACAGGACCTGGACTTTATTACGGAAGGTCTTTACCTCAAGGCACTTGTTTCCCTGACAAGCACCTATTCCAAGTATTCCCAGCAGGGCAGCCAGTCCTATCCCCAGTACCGCATCGACTGGGACGCCTATGAAATCGGGGCCAATCCCTGGATATCTTCGAAGGCGTCCAGCTATGTCTATGTCGAGCCGCCAATCGCAATCACCCACAGCGGCACGGCCCGGAGTACGGGACTCATCTTCTACTGGGAGACCTCGCTGAACTACGCCAGGAAATTCAAGAAGGCCCACAATGTCTCGGCCCTCGTCCTCTTCAACCAGAGGGAGTACCTCTCCGGCGCCAGCTTCCCCCACAGGGGACAGGGAGTCGTCGGCCGCGTCACATATGATTACAAGGGTAAATACCTCTTCGAAGGTAACCTCGGCGTGACGGGTTCGGAGCAGTTCGCCCCTTCATACCGTTACGGCATCTTCCCCTCCCTAGCGGTCGGCTACTATGTCTCGAAGGAGAAGTTCTGGAAGAAGGCCATGCCGTGGTGGAGCACCATGAAGATACGCTACTCCGACGGAACCGTCGGTAGCGACAACAGCTCCGACAACTGGCTCTACTACTCCTCCTACATAAAGAGCGGCGGAAACATCATCGAGATGAAGTCGGCCAATGTCACGGCCCGCTGGGAAACCGCCCATAAGAGGGACCTCGGCATCGAAATGGGATGGCTCAAGGACGCCCTGACCTTCAATGTCGATCTCTATGACGAGAACCGCTACGACATGCTGGTGACCCCGCAGAACGTGACCCCCTTCGTCGGCATCGCCTACAAGGACGTCAACAGCGGCAAGATGAAAAAGCACGGCATCGACTTTGAGCTGAAATGGAGGAAGACCACCGCGAGGAAGTTCTACTACGAGATTGGCGGGATGACGGGCATCAATGAGAACCGCATCACCGCCTATGCAGACCCGCCCTATACTCCTGAATATCAGAAGGTTGCCGGAAAGGCATACATGTCCCAGAGCAACGGTATGACCTCCATCGACGGTGGCTACTACAATACCATCGACGAGATCCACGGATATCCCTCTACGCTCACGAACTGGACCAACATGTATACCGGAACCTACAAGCTCCTGGACTTCAACGGGGACGGACTGATCAATTCTACGGACCTCCACGCAGTCTACGGGAGCGCCTATTCCCCGGTCACCTATTCCTTCAACCTGGGGCTCGGCTACAAGGGATTCTCCTTCAACATGCTCTGGTACGGAAACGCCGGGAAGTGGATCGACTTCAACCGTGGATACGAGAAGGAATTCATCAAATCCGACCTGACGGTCCACAAGGCCCAGCTCGACTACTGGACCCCGACCAACCGGAACGCCTCCCACAACAACCTGTCCTTCAACGACGCCTATTATTCCAGCTTCGGAGGAACGGGAACCAACGGCTTCAACATGGCCCTTCCGGGACACACGTGGAGGAGGTCCGACTACCTCACCCTGAAGGAGCTCTACATCTCCTACAAGTTCGACGGTCCGACCGTCAACAAGATCCTCGGACTGAGGGGACTGTCCGTCACGGCGACGGCCAACAACCTCCTGACCTTCTCCGGCCTCGTCGAGGGCAACCCGCAGAGGACCTCCCTCGCCTCCAGCTACTACCCGCTGATGCGGTCCTTCAAACTCGGTGTCAAACTGGATTTCTAAAGGGATATGCTTATGAAAAAGATAACCAAAATCCTGCTTGCATGCTTTATGGCCCTCTCTTTTGCGGGCTGCAACTATTTGGATGTCGATTCCGAACTCGGACTTACCGAGGAGGATGTCTTCTCCACAACCAAGAATTTCAAAGCTTACTTCAATACCATCTTCTCGGACGGTGCCGAATATACATTCAGGAATATCCACTGCGGCTATCCGCTCTTCATCGACTGGAACCGTTACCGCTTCACCTGGGTAAGCGCGACCGATGCCGCAGACCCCGGACGTTATATCAGGGCCCAGTATGAGCTCAAGGCCTGCAACATGACGGACGGCGTCCTGGAGAGTTTCAGTTTCTGCCCCCTGAAAAGCAAGAGCAACGGGGACGTAGACCTGAAATCGAGCGCGGACAAGCCGATCGCCTATGCCATGTTCAATATAATAAGGATAGCCAACCGCTCCCTCGAGAACATGGACAAGCTTACCAACGCGACGGAGATGGAACGGCTGGACCTGACCGGCCAGGCCTACTTCGTCAGGGGATATGCCCATATGGTGCTGTGCAACTGGTTCGGCGGGATGCCCTATCTCGACCATGCCCTGACAGGCGAAGACGAATGGGACCTGCCGAGGGAGAGCGCGAAGTCCACGTATGAAAAGGCGGCCGCCGACCTTTATACCGCCTACGAATACCTGAAAAAGGCCGGAAAGATGCGCCGGGACGCCCTCCCGGGACAGAGCGGCCACCTCACCAGTTCCGAACTCTACCTCCCCAGCGGCTGCTGCTGCCTCGCTTTCCGGGCAAGGGCCCTGCTCTACGCTGCAAGCCCGCTTGCCAACGAAACCGGGGACGCCGACGCATGGAGGGCTGCTTCAGAGGCCGCGGCGGAAGCGCTGCTCGCCGCAGAGGAATGGCAGTACGAGATGCTCCCGCTCGAGAATTACTCCGACAACTTCTACGGCCAGATGTCCACAAACGAGACCCTCTTCGGTTATTACCACAAGTCAAAGATCAACATCGGCAACTGGTCCGCCTTCCTAAGCTATCCCCAGTGCATGTCCTCGACGGCCTCCGGAACCTGCCCCACCCAGAATTTCGTCGATAAGTTCGAAACCCTCGACGGCTACCCGCTCAATACCGCCGAAGACAGGGCCAAGGCGACCGCCGCGGGAAGCTACATGGAACAGAACATGTACGCCAACCGCGATCCCCGTCTGGACATCTGCGTGGTCCGGGACGGAAGCCAGACCCCCTATGTCACCGGAGTGATAAACATCTACTATGATCCGGTCTCCAAGACCTTCCCGACGACGACTATCTCCGGCGTCAGCCAGCAGTTCAGCCAGACCAAGGGCTGGGGCGGGGATGATTCCGCTACCAAGGCCTATACCAATACCGGCTACTACTGCAACAAGCACTGGAGAGGCGCCCGCGGCGACAAGGACGCATCGCACTACCACTTGGACCCTCTCTTCCGCATGGCTGAGCTCTATCTCGACTATGCCGAAGCGGTCAACGAGTACGCCGGCCCCCTCGGAACAGCCGGAGGATGTACCCTTACCGCGGTTGACGCCATAAACAGGGTCCGCTCGAGGGTAGGCGTAGCCGCCGTCCACTCCGAGTTCACCGCCGACAAGGACAAGTTCCGCGAGAGGATCAGGAACGAAAGGAACGTCGAACTCGCCTATGAAGGCAACCACTACTACTTCGACATCCGCCGCTGGAAGATCGCACCCGAAACCATGACCCAGACCCTCTACGGCATGTGGGTGGAGTCCTGCCCCGTCGACGCAGCCCATCCTGCGGGCCGCGTGTACGAGAGGAGGGAACTTCCCGCCAACCGCAACCTCAGGACATGGAAGGACTGCATGTACTATCTCCCCTTCCCGGACGCCCAGGCGAATACGATGAAGAATTTTGTCAACTGGCAAAAATGGCAGTAATATGAAAAGGATTTACACTATAACAGCCGCACTCGCACTACTGGCTCTGAGGTGCCTTCCTTCGGCCGCCGGAGAACCCTCCGACAGCACGGTGGTACTCCCCTGGCGTACCGTCGCCGATTACTGGTCAACGGCCTCCCATGTGACCCCCGTATCCCTGAAGGACGCGGAGAAATCCCCCGTCTACGACCTCCGGAACAAGCTTACGGGCATCGTTCCCGGAGTGGAGGTCAAGGAGATAAACGGGGACATCATGCCATCCGGCAACATGGGCTCCGCCCTAATCAACGCCAACACGCTCCAGCTGAATTCTCACGCCTTCGGGTCCATGGTCCTTATCGTGGACGACGTGCTCATACCGTTCAACCAGTATCAGTTCGACTTCAACCAGATTGAGTCGATGACCGTCCTCACCGGCACGACGGCAAAGGCCCTCTACGGTCCGAGGGCGGGATACGGCGCCCTGTATGTGACAACCCGGAAAGGCAGCTGGAACCAGCCCCTCAGGGTATCTGCCGACCTTAGGGCGGGGCTTGACATTGTCGACCGTTTCCCGGAATGGGTCAATTCCTACGAGTACGCTTTCATGAACAACAACGCCCGCGGGAATGACGGTTACACGACGCTATATGACAACTCCGCCCTGAACGGCTATGCCCAGGGAGATCCCTTCAGCAGGAAATATCCTGCAGTGGATTACCGTTCCCTGTTGCTCCGGAATACAAAGGGCAGCCAGAATTTCTCCGTTGACCTCTCCGGAGGGAACCACAACCTCAAATACAACGCATCGGTCAACGGTTACCGCAGTGACGACCTCTTCAAGGCGGGCCCGGTTGCGGACTACAACCGGCTCAATGTTTCCACCAGCATGACGGCGAGAATCGGGAAATGGATTACCGGATCCCTCTCCTTCAACGGACTCACCGGATTCAGGAGGGGCAACAACGGATCCCTGATGGGGTTCCGTTCAATCCCCGGAAACGCCTTCCCGGTCGCAATCGGTATCTCCACCAACGACTCGGACCTCGAGGGAGTTTCTGCCGGCAATACTATCTACGCTGTTTCAAGGTCCTATACCACGAACCCTTACGCAGCAGTCGTAGACGGCGGATTCTATACGACAAGGTACCGCAGCGGTATGTTCAACGCCTCCGTCGACTTCGACCTCGGGTGGCTTCTGAAAGGACTCAGGAGCCGGACCATGATAGACTTCGACAGCGAGTACTACCAGAAGGTCGGAAAGAGCAACGACTATATCGCATACTACTGGAGCCGGGAGGAGGACATTGCGGAAATCTCTTCCCATGTCGGCACGAAACAGGCCAGCAAGAGCTCCCAGGGAACCTATACCTACAATAACCTCAGCATGTACGAACGTCTGACTTACGACTGGTCGAAGGACATGCACAAACTCAAGGCCGGGGCTGTCTTCTTCCTCTCGGACGGAAGCAATGCCTCCAACAGCTACTACGAACGCCAGATGTATCTTGTCGGAAACGCCGGCTACTCCTATGCGGACAAGTATTTCGTAGATGCCGTCGCCCAGTACGCCGGAAGTTCCAGGTTCACGCCAGGAAGGCGCTTCGCCTTCTTCCCGTCAGTCGCCTTCGCATGGCTTGCCAGCAAGGAGGACTTCCTGAAGGACGTCCCATGGCTTGACCGTCTCCGCCTGAGCGTCGACATGGGGAGCATCGGCGATGCCGACGTCTTCGGGACGAACTACCTCTACAGGGCCTCCTACGTCTCCGCTTCCGGCCAGAATTTCGGTCCGGCGACGGCCTACCAGTGGTTCGGGTCCGACAAGAGGGATTCCCAGACCACGACGATCTCCCGGCTTGCCAACCATACCCTCCGCTGGCCGCGGATCAACCAGCTTGACGTCAAGCTGGAGGGAAGGATCTTCGACATGCTGGACCTCACGGCGAATTTCTACAGCATCCACCGGGAGGGCATCATTACGGACGTTTCCACGGAATATGCAATGATGACCGGCCTTTCCGGCATCGCCGTCTATGACAATTACAATGCGTACATGACAACCGGACTGGACCTCTCCGCACGGTACACCGGGACCTTCGGAGACTGGAAGGTCATCGCCGGAGGGAGCGTCATGAACTGGAACCACGTCTACGACCGCTATGCCAACGACTTCTATGTATACGACTGGCAGCGGGTTACCGGAACGCGCTACGGCTCCTACCGCGGTTTCGTCTGCCTCGGAACATTCAAAAGCGAGGAAGAAATCGCATCGAGCCCCCTCTATGACACCGACACCCGGATCGGAGACCTCAAGTACAAGGATCTCAACGGGGACGGAAAAATCGACAGCAACGACATAACCATCGTCGGAAACACCTCTCCGAAGGTGCGTTACATGCTGAATCTCGACCTCCGGTGGAAAAACTGGAGCTTGTTCCTGGTCGGCACCGGAAACGCCGGATTCAACATCCCCTACACCAGCGCCTACTTCTGGAACGGATGGGGCGACGGAAACTATTCCGCCTTCGTCCGTGACAATATCGGAGGGGCCTACCCCCGGCTCGGATACGACAAGTCCGCCAACAACTTCGTCGCCTCGGATTTCTGGCTCCGCTGCGGATCCTACTTCAAGATCCAGACGCTCGAGCTCGCCTATACCTTCGTTCCAAGGAGCATAAAAGCCGTAAAGAGCGTGAAAGTCTCGCTCCGCGGCGCCAACCTCCTGACGCTGACCGGTGTAGAATACATCGATCCGGAATCGACCGTCGCGGGCGTATCCGAATATCCCCTCTACCGGACCGTCGCCGCCGGCTTAAAACTGAACTTCTAAAACGACTGCCGATATGAAGAAAAAAATCCTATACCTCTTCTTCCTCGCTCTGGCTGCTGCATCGTGCGACTTCCTGGAGCCCTTCCCCGACGGATCGTACAACGAAGACAACTATTCCGACTACCCCGAAATAATCCGGGGATACATTGACAAGGCATACAATCTCCGTCCGACCTCGTATTACAGCACGGAATACATAGGGACGGACGCCGCCACCGACGACGCAATGTTCCGGGACAAGGCGACGGCGACGCGCCAGTTCTCCATCGGGAACGCCCAGATGGGGAACGACCCCTTCTCCAGCATCTGGGAAAGGGACTACAAGGCCATCTACTACGTCAACCTTTTCCTTAAAGACGACCTCGGTAAGAAAACCCGCTACCTCGTGGACCCGGAGTCCAACGCCGTACTCCAAAGGTGCCTCCAGGGGGACGCCTTCGCCCTCCGCGCCTGGTACGCCTTCAACCTCCTGGACTTCTGGGGCGGCCGGGGAACAAACGGGGAACTCCTCGGAGTATATATCCCGACAGAGCCGATTGACATGGAGAACAGCCGGCCGGAAGACATGGTCCGTCCCTCCTACGACGACTGCGTGAAACAGATCCTCGCGGACTGCGACTCGGCAATCTTCTACCTCCCGATAGTGAACCGGGACCAGTACCTCCAGGGGGAACCCTTCCATGTTACCGGAGCCATCCGCTACCGCGCTTTCGACGCCCTGTCCATGAAGGCCCTCAAGGCAAGGGTGCTCCTGACATGGGCGAGTCCCGCCTTCAACCCCGGCGCCGACGTCTCCCGCTGGGAACAGGCCGCCCGGGCCGCGAAGGAGGTGATCGATTTCAAGCTGACCGGAGAGACCGGAGGCCTGAACCCCGCCGAGAGTTTCCTCTGGACCAACCCGAATACCCCTGAGATTATTTCCCTCGGCCACATCTCCCAGAACAACACCTACGAGACCTCCTTCTATCCCCTCGGTTTCGGCGGGACGGCAAAGCTGGTTCCCTCGCAGGAGCTGGTGGACGCCTTCCCCATGGCCAACGGATACCCCATAACCGAGGCGGCCTCGAACTATGACCCCTCGCAGCCCTATGTCGGGAGGGATCCGAGGTTCTATGCCTCCATTTTCTACAACTGGAGCAGCGTCTACCGCAACCAGTCTCCCTACGAACTGATGTATACCTTCGTGACGGGCGAAGGGGGAAAGGACGCCCCCGGAGGAGTAACTACCTCCCCTTCCGGTTATTATGTGAAAAAATACGTCTCACTCGGCTGGAACCCCAACGACGTCTCCATCCAGACCGCCCAGCACTGCATCTTCTTCTCGAGGTGGACCCACCTCGTGCTCGCCTTCGCCGAGGCGGCGAATAACGCCGTAGGGCCGACTACTCCGATAGACGGTCTAACGGCAAAAGAGGCCCTCGCCTATGTCAGAAACAGGAAAGTGAATACCGGAACGGTGGACGAGAACGGTGTCGGCAGCGCCGGAGACCCCTGGCTCGACATCTGCTCCACCAGCAAGGCCGCCTTCGACGCCCTCGTAAAGAACGAGTGGAGGGTGGAGACCTGTTTCGAAGGAATCCGCTTCCACAACGTACGGCGCTGGGCATCGGACGTCTCTGAAATAAACGTCCCCGTCAGCGGCGTATCCATCAGCGGAACAACCTATACCTATAAAGTAATTGAAAACCGCAGTTACCCGACCCTCTGGCTTCCGATTCCTTACAAGGAAATGCGTCTGGCCCCAGGCCTTGTCCAGAATGACGGATGGGAATCATGGAAATAAACGAACATGAATATGAAAAGATTCGCACATATAACCGCCCTTCTCGCCGCCTGCTGCCTGGCGGCAGGATGCTATGAGGAATACGTCAGGGACTTCGACTATTCCACCATATACTGCGCCTACCAGTACGACCTCAGGACCTTTGTCGTCGGAGAGGGGGAAAAGTTCGATTTCACGGTTGGCCTCGCCGGAGTACTTGAAAACTACGCCGACCGGAAGGTCAAGGTGGAGATTTCCAACACCCTTGTCACCGGGGACCTTCCCGCTGCCCTGGGGGTCGATGGATACACCTCTTTCACCGCCTATGACGGAATGATCGGAAAAGCGGGCTTCGGCACCCTCAGCCAGTCCTATGTCACTACCGAGGTCAAGGCGCTCGGCGTAACCGCCCTGAAGCCGCTCCCCGAGAGCTATTATTCGGTTTCCGGGCTGGAGAGCATGTGCATCGACTCCGGACGCCACACCGACGCGGTAACCGTCCGGGCTACGGATGCCTTCTTCGCCGATCCCCTCTCAATCGGGCCCTCATACGCCATCGGCTTCCATATCACATCCGCTGATGCGGACGAGCTGCCCGCCGAAAAATCCTTCGAGGTAATAGCAGTAAAATACGAATGCAAGTACTTCGGTTACTGGTATTACGGAGGAGAGAGCACTGTGATTGACAACATCACCGGGAAGGAAGTCAGCAAACAGTCCTATCCGCTTGTGCTCCCCCAGGAGGATGCAAAGGTATATACCCTTACAACGACGGGGCCCTACAGCGTCAAGACCAATAAGATTGCCCAGAAGGCCGGGGCCTTCACCCTGACCTTCAACGGGGAGGACATAACAGCAACCTGTCCCGATCCAGCTGTCGTCGTCGGTTACTGCTATACCAACAACGCCAAGTGCATCCAGGACCGGATAATCTACCTCAACTACTCCATTGACAACGGAAACGGGACTACAACCGTCTATAAAGACTATCTCCAGTTCCGGAACCGGATAAGGGACGGAGTAAGCGAATGGCAGGATGAAAACCCAGAGAATTATGAATAGGAAGATCATCATGATTGTCACGGCGGCCTTCTCCCTCGCCGCCGTCTCCACCGCCCAGCCGCTCAACAACACCCAGATGGACGGCTACAAGGGCATCTGGTTTACCCTCGGCCAGGAATCCGCCTACGGGTACAAGTACTCCGGCGGACTCGGAACATATACCGTAAAGCACAATCCTATGGCCGTTTACGCCCCCGAGGTGGAGAGGACCTACTTCGTGTACGGCGGTACCACGGCAGCGGACGAGAGGCACCTCCTCTGCATGATCGGCTGCTATGACCACAATGCCGGGAAAGTCCAGAAACCGGTCTGCGTCTTCGACAAGGAGAAGGTCAACGACCCCCACGACAACCCGGCCCTCCAGATCGACAAGGACGGCTACCTCTGGGTCTTTGTCAGCGGGCGGTCCAAAAAGCGCCCCGGCTTCATCTACAGAAGCGACAAGCCCTATGACATCCATTCGTTCACGAGGGTCCTGAAACTGGAAATGACCTATCCCCAGCCCATGTATGACCCGGACCGGGGCTTCCTCGTAGGATACACCAAATATACCGGCAAGAGGCAGCTCTATTGGATGACGTCGGAGGACGGAAGCGAGTGGGATGAGGGACATCATCTCGCAGACATAAAGCTCCCAACCGACAAGATGAGCGGCCACTACCAAGTTACCGGCCATGATCCCCTCCACGGGAAGATAGTCACGACCTTCAACCGCCACCTTAACGGAGACTGCGACACCAGGACCAATATCTACTACCTCCAGACCCTGGATTTCGGGAAGACTTGGACGACGGCGGACGGAAGGGTTATCGAAACGCCCGTCACCTCTCCCGACAGCCCCTGCCTTATCCTGGACGCCCACAGCAAGGGTCAGAACGTTTATATCAAGGACGTGAATTTCGACGCGGACGGGAATCCCGTCATCCTTTACCTCACCAGCTTCGGCCACCAGCCGGGACCGGCCCACGGCCCGCGCGAATTCTGGACCGCCCGCTGGACCGGAAAGGAATGGGAATTCCGCCGGATATGCCCGACTTGGCACGACTATGACAGCGGCAGCATCTGGGTGGACGGCAAGAACTGGACGGTCATTGTGCCCTCTGAGCCGGGTCCCCAGCTCTGGGGAACCGGAGGGGAAATCGCCGTCTGGAAAACCAAGAATGCCGGAAAGAGCTGGAAGAAAGAGTCAATGCTGACCTCCGACAGCCCCTATAACCACGGCTATGTCCGGAGACCCTTCGGCGGGAAGGACCCCTTCTTCTGCTACTGGGCGGACGGAAACCCCGACCGAATAACCCCGTCCCATATTTACTTCGCTAATTCGAAGGGAAAAGTATGGATGTTACCCTATGAGATGACTCTCGAGTGGGAGGATCCGATTCCATGCAAATAATTATAATTCAATTCTTTAATACTACAACACCATGAAAAAGTTTACTGCTTTTCTGATGGCCGCCCTGATGCTGGCAGTTTCCTGCAACGAAGAAGGAAACCAGCAGCAGGAAGATCCGACCCTCAAGCTTTCGCAGAGCACCCTGACTTTCGAAAGCACAGGCGGAAGCGAAAGCGTCACCGTCCAGGCCAACAATCCCTGGACTGCCGAAGTAAGCTCGGGAAGCGAGTGGATTACCCTCAAGACCGAGTCCTCCTCCTTCACGGTTACAGCCGCGGCATCTACCTCCCACCAGGCCCGCATGGGATCGGTTTCCGTAAAGTCCGGGGATCTCAGGGAAGTCCTTTCCATCACCCAGACGGCTGCCCCGAACAATGACAAGATCGAAGTCAGCCCCTCTTCCGTCGTCTTTGAAAGCACCGGCGGAGAGCAGAAGGTAAGTGTCACCGCGAATGTGAACGTCTCTGCCTCCTCCAGCGAGTCCTGGCTTACCGTCTCTCCCGGCTCCTCGCAGGCCGCCCAGGCGGAATTCACCCTTACCGCAGCCGCAAATACCGGCAGCGAAATCCGTAACGCCAGCGTGACCTTCTCCGGCGGAGACGCCGAGAGCGTAACCGTAGCGGTATCCCAGAATCCCGCCGCCTTCATCCGGGTCTCCCAGCCGACTGTAAGCGCTCCTGCAGCGGGTACAAGCGCCAAGATTACCGTAACTTCAAATGTAGAGTGGACCGCGGCATCCTCCGAAAGCTGGGTCACAGTAAGCCCTGCAAGCGGCACCAACGCTGAACTTACAATTACCGTTGCAGCCAATACCGGGGCTGAAAGATCAGCGACCGTAACCCTTTCAAAGGGAGAGGTCAGCGCGGCCGTAACAGTCAGCCAGGAAGGTGCTCCTTATGAGCCCGGTGAGGAAAAGGTCCTTGCCTACTGGCGCTGCGACAACGCCGCCTATGTGGACAGCCACTCCCCCAACTGGTCTGTAGATGGCGCCAATGCCTACAGCCATGGTTCGGGCCAGGGAATCGCCCTTCCCGAGGAAGGCGCCCCCGAAGGCACTCAGATGACATGGTTCTACAATGGAAAGCACAGCCACCCCATCGTCTACATCACGGCGGAGGAAGGCCACTTTGCGGTGAAAGCCGTCGGAGAGGGAGACGGATTTATCTTTACGGTTCCCGGACAGAATCTGACCAAGGGACAGGTCGTAAAGATGGATATAGCCCTTGCTTCCGGTGCCGATGCCTGCCCGAAGAACTGGATCATCAAGTTCCGCACGTCTTCCGAGGCCGAGTGGGTCAACGGAACCAGCGACTCTTCATTCACAACCGATTCCGGCGCCCCGGCGTTCTGGAAATGGGATTCGAAGAAAGTATACAGCGCGCTCTCAAGGTTCAACGCATCCTATACGATCCCCGAGACCGTCAGCAATGCCACCCTCCAGATCTTCGTCTGCACGGCCGACGGCCAGACCGGAAACGGGAAAGCCACCACAGCCGGCTCAACCATGCGAGTCCTCCCGCTCGTAAATGCGGAGGGAACGGCAGAGTACCCCGGCCCGAGGATTACAATCCGCTAAGGGTCAGCGCATAATGAAAGTCAACCTACCCGTAAGCGGGCAGGTTGACTTTTTATATAAGACAGGGTTTAGATGATTCCCTGCTCGAGCATGGCGGTCGCGACCTTCATGAAGCCGGCGATGTTAGCGCCCTTCACATAATCGACGGAGCCGTCCGGCTGGGTGCCGTACTTGACGCACTGCTCGTGGATGGACTTCATGATGAAGTGGAGCTTGGCATCGACCTCTTCGGCGGACCAGCTGATGTGGCTGGCGTTCTGGGTCATCTCGAGACCGGAGGTTGCGACGCCGCCGGCATTGACGGCCTTTCCGGGGGCAAAGAGAACGCCGTTGTGCTGGAAGAAGTGGATTGCACCGGGCTGGCAGCCCATGTTGGAGACCTCGCAGCAGCAGAAGCAGCCGTTCGCCTTCAGTTCCTTGGCGTCATCCTCGGAGAGTTCGTTCTGGAAGGCGCAAGGGAGGGCGATGTCCACCGGAATGCTCCAGGACTTCTTCCCGGCGATGAATTTCGCCTTGTCGGGGAACCTGTCGGCCATATCCTCCACGCGGTTCCTGTTAGAAGCACGCATAACGAGCATATAATCAATCATTTCCTTCGTAATTCCGTCCGGAATATGGCAGACGCCGTCCGGGCCGGAGATGGCGACGACCTTGGCTCCGAGCTGGGTGGCCTTGGTGGCTGCGCCCCAGGCGACGTTTCCGAAGCCGGAGAGGGCTACGGTCTTTCCTTCGATGTCATAGCCGGCCTTGTGGAGAAGGTGCTGGGTGAAGTAGAGAGCGCCGAAACCGGTTGCCTCCGGACGGAGGATGGAGCCGCCCCAGGTGGCACCCTTTCCGGTCAGGACACCGGTATTGTACTCGCGGGCAAGCTTACGGTACATGCCGTCGAGGAAGCCGATTTCCCGGCCGCCCACACCGACATCGCCCGCAGGAATATCCTGGTCGGGACCGATGCAGTTCCAGAGTTCAAGCATGAACTGCTGGCAGAAACGCATGATTTCAGCGTCCGACTTTCCGGTCGGATCGAAGTCCGAGCCGCCCTTGGCACCACCCATCGGGAGGGTTGTAAGGGCATTCTTGAAGGTCTGCTCGAAGCCGAGGAATTTCAGCATCGAAGGGGTGACTGCCTTATGGAAGCGGAGTCCGCCCTTGTAGGGGCCGATTGCGCTGTTGAACTGAATACGGTATCCGAGATTGGTCTGGACCTCTCCCCTGTCGTCCACCCACGTTACGCGGAAGGTGAAGATCCGGTCCGGCTCGACCATCCTTTCGACGATCTTCGCCTTTTCGAATTCGGGGTGCTGGTTATAGACCTCCTCGATGGACTCGAGGACTTCCTGCACGGCCTGGAGATATTCGCTCTCCAGGGGATACTTTGCCTGCAGGCGGGCCATGATTTCAGTGGTTTTCATTTTCTGTCTATTAATTGATGGTTATTCTACTTCCCAGGTGGATCCGCTGTGGAGAAGGTCGTCCACGCAGTGGATCTTCGATTTCAACATGACTTCCTTGACCTGGTCGCGGACGCCGTCGTCATAGGTGACGTCCTTGACATCCCGGATAACGCCGAGGGCGACCGGGAAGTCGGGGAACTTCATGTTCGCGAGCATCATGTGGATTCCGGCGTCATGGCAATGGGCGTCATGGGTAAGGATATCATCCTCCGTAATGCCGTTCTCGCCGATGGTCACGACCTTAAGTCCGAGACCGTCGAGCATGAGTCCCTTGTTGTGGTCCTTTCCGAAGATCATCTTCTCCCCGTGGCGGAGGACGATGGTCCTGTCGGCGCGGGTCTCCGGGGCGGAGATGTCCCGGTGGGCGCCGTCATTGAAAATCACGCAGTTAGTCAGCATTTCCATGACGGAAGTTCCGTCGTGGAGGGCGGCTGCGGTCATGATCTCTTCATTGAGTTTCAGCTCCACATCCAGCGAACGGGCGAAGAAGGTTCCCTTGGCGCCGAGGACCAGCGAACCCGGATTGAAGGGGTGCTCCACGGTGCCGTAAGGGGATGTCTTCGTAATGGCCCCGAACTTGGAGGTCGGCGAATACTGTCCCTTCGTCAGTCCGTAAATCTGGTTGTTGAAGAGGATTATGTTGATGTCGATGTTGCGGCGGATGGCATGGATAAAGTGGTTCCCGCCGATGGCGAGGGCATCGCCGTCGCCGCAGGCCTGCCAGACGGTCAGCTGGGGATTCGCGACCTTGATACCGGTCGAAATCGCCGTTGCACGGCCGTGGATGCTGTGGAAGCCGTAGGTATCCATATAGTACGGAAGGCGCGAGGAACAGCCGATACCGGAAACGACTACATAGCGTTCCTTCTCGTAATTAAGCGCCTGGCTTACCTTCGGAAGCGCACGCTGCAGGGCGCCGAGGACGGCATGGTCGCCGCAGCCGGGGCACCAGCGGACCTCCTGGTCCGACTTGAAATCCTTGAATGAAAGTGTTGCCATACTAAAGCGCCTCCTTTATTGCGTCCACAATCTCGCTCACGAGGAACGGCTGACCCTGGACCTTGGTACATTTGACGATTTCCACACCCGGATAGAGTCCGCGGAGATAATTGGCGAACTGGCCGCTGTTGAGCTCGCAGACGAGAATCTTCTCGAAGGAAGAGAGCACCTTTCCGGTATTCGCAGGAACCGGATAGATATAGTCGAAATGGGCCCTGGAGACCTCCATGCCGGCTTTTCTCGCCTCGTCGACGGCCGAAAGGATGTGCCCGTAGGTTCCGCCCCAGCCGACTACGAGAAGCTTTCCGCTCTCGGGGCCATCGACCTCGAGGGAAGGAATGAAAGATGCAATCTTCTGGACCTTCGCCTCGCGTTCCGCCACCATGAGGGCATGGTTTGCAGGATCCGAGGAAAGGACGCCGTTATGGTTCTTCTCGAGTCCGCCAACCCTGTGTTCGAAGCCCTTCTGGCCGGGAATTGCCCAGCGGCGGACCAGCGTTTCGGGATCCCTCTCGAAGGGCTTGAATTTACCGTCCTCCGGGAGAGCCGTGGCAAACGGCGGGTTGATGGAAGGATAATCCTTCATTGAAGGGATGAGCCAGGGCTCGCTGCCGTTCCCAAGGAAGCCCTCGGAAAGGAGGAGGACCGGGGTCATGTGCTCCAGCGCAATCTTCGCCGCCTGGAAGGCCGCGTCGAAACAGTTGGCCGGGGAATGGGCGGCGATCACCGGAATCGGGCACTCGCCGTTACGGCCGTAAAGGGCCTGGTTGAGGTCGGTCTGCTCGGTCTTCGTCGGGATGCCCGTCGAGGGGCCGGCCCGCTGGACATCGACGACGACAAGGGGCAGCTCCGCCATGACTGCAAGGCCAAGGGCCTCGGTCTTGAGGGAGAGGCCCGGACCGGAGGTGGTCGTTACCGCGAGGTCGCCTGCGTAGGCGGCTCCGATGGCGGTACATACGCCCGCAATCTCATCCTCCGCCTGGAGGGTTTTCGCGCCCAGACTCTTGTGGATTGCGAGTTCCTCGAGGATCGCCGTGGCCGGGGTTATCGGATAGGAGCCGCAGAAAAGCGGCAGTCCGCTCTTCTCAGAGGCCGCAAGGAGACCCCAGGCGACGGCCTGGTTACCCGTGATGTTCCGGTAGGTACCCTTTTTCGGATGGGCCGGTTCGATGTGGTAAGTGTTCGGGATCATCTGGAGGTTGGCCGCATAGTTGAAGCCGTCCTTCAGGACCTTGACGTTCGGTTCGATCATCTCGGGATGCTTCTTCGAGAACTTGCCCTCAATATAGCTTGTGATATAGTCGAGCGGGCGGTCGTAGATGAAGCAGGCCATTCCGAGCGTGAACATGTTCTTGCACTTGTGGATGGACTTGAAATCCAGCCCGCTGCCGGAAAGACTCTCCTCCGTCATGGATGTAATCGGGGCGACGACAAGGACGCGGTCCTCGACATGGAGCTCCTCGAAGGGGTTGTCAGTTACGAAACCGGCTTTTTTCATACCGGACTCGTCGAAGGCGTCGCTGTCGACGATGATCATGGCGCTACGCTTGCACCACTGGGCGTTGGCCTTCAGGGCGGCGGGGTTCATGGCGACGAGGAGGTCGCAGAAATCCCCGGGGGTGTTGACGTGGTGATCGCCGATATGGACCTGGAAACCCGAAACGCCGGAAACCGTACCCTTGGGGGCGCGGATTTCGGCGGGGAAGTCAGGGAAGGTCGAAAGACCGTTTCCGAAAACGGCTGAAGTATTCGCAAAGAGAGACCCGGTGAGCTGCATACCGTCTCCCGAATCTCCCGCGAATCTGATCACTACGTCATCTGTATCAATGACTTTGTGTTCCATTATTAGTATTTTAATTGTCTGCTACCTGGCGTTCTGCTGCTGGGCCTGGAGTTCCTCCTGGAGGGTCTGGAGGGTACGTCCTTCGGCGATACCGAGGGCCTTGCGGGCCTCGGCGGTGAGGTCGACCGTAGTCGCAGGGTCAAACCAGTATGCCTGCTGGGAATCCATCACGATGGTGAGACCCTGGGCCTTTGCAAGCTCCTTGACAGCGTTCATGGCCTTCTCCTGGATGGGGGCCATAAGTTCGTTCTGCTTCTGCTGGATTTCCTGCTGGAATGTCTGCTGAGACTCCTGGAGACGGTTCTGGATATCCATAAGCTCCTTCTCCTTCGCCTCCTTTATGGCAGGGGTCCAGGAAGAGCTCTTCTGCTGGTACTGGGTCGCCTTGGTCTGGTATTCCTCATACATGCTCTGCAGCGTCTCGTCGGCTTCCTTGCTGACGGCCTGGAGGGTCGTGCGGGCGGCATCCGCCTCGGGCATGAGCTGGACAAGTTCTGAGAAATTGACGTGGCCGATCTTCTGGGCGGACGCGGAGAGCGTCAGAAGCGCCGCGGCGGCGACAAGGATAATTTTTTTCATGGTGAATATTAATTTATTAGCGTTTCTGTTCTAGAACTGTTGACCGATAAGGAAGTGGAACTGGCTGCCTCCGTAGGTAGAATCATCGAAGCCGTAACCCCAGTCGACGCCGAGGAGACCGATCATCGGCAGGAAGACCCTGACGCCGACACCGGCGGAGCGCTTGATCTGGAGCGGGTTGAAGTTGCGGATGTCAGACCAGCAGTTACCTCCCTCAAGGAAGCCGAGCACGAAAATCGTGGACTGCGGCTGGAGAATCACCGGGTAACGCAGTTCGACTGTGAACTTGTCGTACACGTTGCCGGCGTAGCTGTAGCCGTTGGAACTGTACGGGGTCAGTTCCTGGGGCGTCAGCGAGTAGTTGGTATAACCGCGGAGGGAGATGATATCGGAGCCGTAAGTGTTGTAGCCCGTCATACCGTCACCGCCGACGAGGAAGCCCTCGAACGGGGAATAACCCCAGTTGCGGTTGTAATATCCGAGGTACCCGAACTGGGCACGAGTCATGAGAACGAAGTCGAGGTTGTCGAAAAGCTTCGTATATACAGCGCCGGAGAACTTCCATTTGTGGTATTCAATCCACTTGTAGCGCTGCTGGGAAGTCCAGTTGTCATATTTGATATCCTTCCAGTTATCCACGGCAATCTTGTTTCCGGAAGCGTCGTAGGAGTGTTTCCGGAAGAGGGAATAAGGCGGAGTCAGCTGGAGGGACAGTGAGAAGTCCGAGCCGGAACGGGGATAAATCTGCTGGTCGGAGGAGTTTCGGCTGAGCGAGACCTGGTAACTGAAGTTGTTGGAGAGGCCGTCGTTGAACATGAAATAGCCGCTCATCCAGTTTGTAAGCCGATAAGTCTGCCAACTGAGGGAATTGTAGAGGACAAAGTAGTTGTCCGGCCACTTGAGCCGCTTGCCGATTCCCGCGTTGAAACCATATACCTCATACATCTTGTCCGTAGAGAGGATACCGATGGTAAGGTTAGAGTCGGTCATACGGGTATAATAGCCCGAGAGCGAGAGGGAGGTCGGCCGCTTTCCGAAGAGCCAGGGCTCCACGAAACTCGCGGAGATTGCGGTATAGTACTTTCCGTTCGTCTGGAAACGGAAGGCGAGATTCTGGGCGTCGCCGAGCGGAACAGGGCGCCAGGCGCTCTTGTCCCGGATGCGGGCGGTCGAGAAGTTATTGAAGCTGACGCCCGCGGTTGCGACAAAGGTATTGCCGCCCCAGCCGCCGGAAAGTTCCAGCTGGGAGGAGGGTTTCTCAGTAACGTTGTAAACTATGTCGACGGTGTTGTTCAGCTGGTTCGGAAGGATGGAATAACCCGTGGAGGCATCCGTAATGGCTTCCGGGTCGAACTGGCCAAGGGAGGCGATTTCACGGATGGAACGCTCGAAGTCGGTCTGGCTGAAGAGGTAGCCCGGACGGGTGAAGACCTGGCGGCGTACGACCTTTTCGGAGGTCAGGTCGTTGCCGTTGATGATAATGTTGTTGAGGGTCGCGGACTTGCCTTCCGAAATTCTCATCTCGACGTCCACGGAGTCGTTCTGGATATTGATTTCAACGGGGGTGACACTGAAGAACAGGTACCCGTTGTCGCGGTAGAGCTTGGAAATGTCCCAGTCGCCCTGCTTTCCGCCGCCATAGAGGCGTTTGTTCATGGTCACGACATCGTAAACATCGCCCTTCTTAATCTGGAGAATCTGGTTGAGGGCTTCCGAGGTATAGACAGAATTGCCGGTCCAGGTAATGTTCCTGAAATAGTACTTCTTCCCCTCGTCGAACTCGAGGTCGATGGCGAGGCGGTTGTCTTCGACATAATAAACCGAGTCGCGCACGAGACGCGCGTCCCGGTAGCCCGCCTCGTTGAATTTCTCGAGGGCGGATTTTTTGTCGTTGACGTATTCTTTCTCGTTGAATTTCTTGCTGGAGAAGAAGTTATAGAACTTATTCGACTTCGTCTTTTTCATCGAACGGGCCAGCTTGAAGTCGGAGACATCGTCGTTGCCGATGAAATTGATGTCCCTGATCTTGATTTTCGGTCCCTTGTCGATTGCGAAGTTTACGCGGATTGCCTTCCGGATAACCGAGTCGCGCTCGGTCTGGACATCGACATTGCACTGCAGGAAACCTTTTTCCTTGTAGTAGCGCTTGATGATATCGACGGAAGTCATCTTCACATATTCGTTGAATGAACGTCCGGGACGGAGGTTCAGCCGCTCCTGGAGCTCTTTCTTATCAGAATTCTTAATTCCGGAATAGGTCCACTTCGAGACCCTCGGATATTCCTTGATGATGATTTTCAGCCAGCAGGTGTCCTGGGCGACACTGAGCGAATCGACGACGAGAGCGACGTCCTCGAAATAGCGCTGGGCCCAGATCCGGTCGATGATTCCCGACATCTCGTCGGAAGGGACCGTAATCTCCATCCCCTTCTGCAGGCCGCTCAGGTTGACAATCTGGGAGGCCTGGAAATAATCGTTCCCCTCTACGCCAATCCCGCCGACGATATACTTCTGCGGCGAGGCGTAATTAATTTCGATGTCGCTGCGGGAGCTCTGGGCCGTCGCCGAAAGGGACGGGAGCGCCAGCAGGGCCGCAAAAACCATATGTCTGAACTTCATCATTTCGCTCTTTGAATCTGCAAATATAATGGTTTTATTTCACTTTTCCATACCTGCGGTCTCTCCGTGCATACTCATCCAGGGCTGCACGGAAGGCCTCTTTGCGGAAATCGGGCCAGAGAATGTCGGTAAAATAAAATTCCGAATATGCCGTCTGCCAGAGAAGGTAATTGCTGATTCGCTCCTCCCCGGAGGTCCGGATAAGGAGGTCCGGGTCCGGAATTCCAGCGGTAACAAGCAGATCTCCAAATTCTTCCGCACTTGCCTCAGGGAGCTCATCAGCCCTGTCCCTATACTTCAGCGCAAGCTTTTTCGCCGCCTGGAGAATATCCCACTTTCCGCTGTAACTGAGGAATAGGATAAGGGTCAGCCGGGTATTTCCGGCAGTTTCCTCCATCATCTCATCGATGGTCGCGTTCAGGGAAGAAGAGAGCCGCTCCCGGTTTCCAAGGACTACGAAACGGACCCCGTTATCCATGAAAGTCCGGTACTCGTTTTTCATCGAGCGCATCATCAGCTCCATGAGACCATTGACCTCGGCATCCGGACGGCCCCAGTTTTCCTCCGAGAAGGCGAAGAGGGAGAGGTACTCAATCCCCTCCTCAACCGCTGCCTCAGTACAGGCACGGACGCTTTCGACCCCTTCGAAGTGGCCGAAAATCCGTTCCTTGCCCCTTTCCCGGGCCCATCTGCCATTGCCGTCCATGATTATGGAGACATGGCGCGGAATCCTTTTTTCCTCCATTATCTAGAATTTCTGATATCCTCGCCCCAGAACAGTTTCTCGGTAAGTGCCTTTACGAATCCGGAGCGCGGAAGCCGGACTCTCTTTAGCGAAAACTGTGCCATGGAAACTTCGAATACGAGACCGCTGCCGGAGATGGCGCTGCGGTTGTCCACAGAGAGCATTACTTCGGGATCCCTGGAGAAAACCCGGATCCCTATCCGGGACGTATCCGGCACCACCAGCGGCCGGACATTCAGGTTATGAGGAGCTACCGGAGCTATGATAAGAACCCTGGTATCCGGCATGCAGATAGGGCCTCCGGCGCTTAAGGAATAGGCCGTCGAGCCGGAAGAAGTCGCGACCAGCAGGCCGTCCGCCCAGAATTCGGGGAGATCCGCCCCATCTACGGTGACCTGGATTCCGAGAACGGAGGCGCCGTGGCGGTGGACGCTGACCTCGTTGAGGGCATAGGGGTACATGTCCCCGGGAAGGGATTCCCCGTCGGAACGGACTGAAAGAAGGCTCCTTTCTTCAATTTCGTATTTTCCCTCCAAAAGGGCTTCAGCAACGTCCTCGGGGGCATTTTCGGAAAGGAATCCGAGGCGTCCGAGGTTAACTCCGAGAACCGGAATGCCCCGGTCGCCGACCCGCTTGGAGGCGGAAAGGAAGGTCCCGTCGCCGCCGACGCTGAGAAGGAGGTCGGTCCCCTCGCGGATATCTTCGGAGCGTTCGATATCATACAGCTCGCAGCCACCACCAAGCAACTGCTCTTCCAGTCGCTTCAGCCGGGAATCACCCTTCAAATCAGGTTTCTTTACGTATATAGCTATTCTCATACTCTACCTCTTGAATAAGCTGCTTTTGCTTTCCGTGACGCCTCCGCTTCGCTTCGGCCCCTCTTACATGGCCGAGGGTGGCCATGGTCACGGAATAGCAAAACAGCTTATTCCAGTTATAAAACTTTCAAAGGTAATATTTTTTTACGGAATAAGTGCTATTTTTGCAATGTACAATTGACAGTAGTTATGACTCGGCTAAGTGTAAACATCAACAAAATAGCGACGCTCCGGAATGCCCGCGGGGGCAACCTTCCGGACGTCCAAAAGGCGGCCCTCGACATAGAGGGCTTCGGCGCGGAAGGGATCACGGTCCACCCGAGGCCGGACGAAAGGCATATCCGCTACTCAGACGTACGGAGTATCCGCCCGCTCGTCAAAACCGAATTCAACATCGAAGGGAACCCGATTCCCGCGTTCCGGGACCTTGTCCTGGAGGTGGTTCCGGACCAGGTCACACTCGTTCCGGACGGCCCGGACGCCCTTACCTCGAACGCCGGATGGGATACCTTCACAAACAGGGACTTTCTCCGCCATGTAGTCTCTGAATTCAAGGCCAAGGGTATCCGGACCTCCATTTTCATCGACCCGGACCCGAGGATGGCGGAAGGGGCCTTCCTCTGCGGAGCCGACCGGGTCGAACTCTACACCGCCGGCTATGCCGAGAACTTCCCCGCAGACTCCGAAAAGGCGATTGAACCCTATGTCCAGACGGCCGAGGCCGTCAGGAAACTCGGACTGGGACTCAACGCGGGCCATGACCTCAACCTCGACAATCTCAATTACTTTATCCGCCGGATTCCATGGACCGACGAGGTCTCAATCGGACACGCCCTCATTTCGGATGCCCTCTACATGGGACTCGAAGCAACAATTCAGGCATATCTTTCGGAAATCCGGAAAAAATAAGTAATTTTGCATGTTTCACCGATTATTGAACAAAAGTTAAAGATACATGAAAAAATCCATCCTCTTCGGTGCGGCCGTCGTCCTGGCCATCACCCTCTCCGGCTGCAAACAGACCGGATCAACCGCAGCTCCCGCCGAAACCAAGGCAGACACTACCGCTGTGGCAGGAAGCATCGTCTACTTCAATATTGACAAGGTCATGCAGGGCTATGACATGGCCAACGACCTCCGCAGCGTCGTAGAAACCAAGGTAGGCGGCATCCAGTCCGAAATCGACCGCCGTGGCAAGAAGCTCAACAAGGACCTGACCGATTTCCAGCAGAAGATTGACAAGGGGCTCCTCACCCGCAGCGTCGCCGAGGCACAGAGCCAGAAACTCCAGCAACAGCAGCAGCAGTACCAGCAGTACGCGATGCAGAAGCAGCAGGAGATCAACGAGGAGCAGACCGTGATGCTCAACCAGATCATGGATGCGATCAATACCTATGTCCAGAGCTTCAACGAGGAGAGGCAGTATGCCATGATCCTCGCGACCTCCGGAGAAATCCTCACGACCCCCGTGGTCGCAGGTCTCTCCAACCTGGACATCACCGACGAACTCCTTGAGGGACTCAACAACGAGTACATCAAGACAAAGAGCGCCGAAAAGAAATAAATGAAGATTGCCATACTGTCCTGTTTCTATCCCTTCAGGGGCGGAATCTCCCAGTTCAATGCCTGTCTTTACGACGCCCTGAGCGGGGAGCATGAGGTTCGCGCCTTCAACTTCAAAAGGCAGTACCCCGAATTCCTGTTCCCGGGAAAAACACAGTATGTCACTCCTGACGACGAGGCCGTACCGGTAGAGAGCACCTCCCTGCTGGATACGGCTTCTCCTTTTACCTGGGGCAGGACCGCCAGGGCAATCCGGGAATGGAAACCGGACCTCCTCGTAACGGGCTACTGGATGAGCTGGTTCGCCCCCTCGCTGGGCTGGATAGAGCGCCACTGCGGCTGCAAGAGCATTGCCGTCCTCCACAACGTCGTACCCCACGAGAAACGTTTCTTCGACGTCCCGCTGACAAAGTACTTCCTGAAGGGCTGCAACGGCTTCGTGACCATGGCCGACGTAACCACCGGGGACCTTCTGAAGTTCATTCCGGACGCGAAATACATCCTCCGGCCCCACCCACTCTATACCCACTTCGGGGAGAAACTCCCTCGGGAAGAGGCGGAGGACCTTCTCCATCTGGAGCATGGAAAGAAGAACCTCCTGTTCTTCGGCCTGATACGGTCGTACAAGGGGCTGGACATCCTCCTGGAGGCCTTCCGGGAGCTGCCGGACGAGTACAATCTCATTATCGCCGGAGAGCCGTACGGATCCTTCCAGAAATACCAGGAAATAATTGACACCCTACCCGGCAAGGACCGGGTACACCTCTTCCCGGAGTATATCCGTGATTCGGAGGTGAAGAAATTCTTCTCGGCCGCCGACGTGACTGTCCTCCCCTACCGGAGTGCAACCCAGAGCGGCATCAGTTCGGTCTCCTACCACTTTGAAGTCCCGATGATCGTTACCGACGTCGGCGGACTGAAATACACAATCGGGGACCGCGGCACAGGAATTGTCGTTCCGTCTCCGGACGCCGGAGAGGTCCGCCGCGGCATCCTCCGCTATTTTGAAGACCAGGGAGTCCGGGAGCGCTGCGTGGAAGCCATCCGCCTCGAAAAGGAGCGGCTTTCATGGAAGCGTTTCGCCAACGACCTTGTGTCCCTCTCGCAGTCGCTTTAAAAACTTAGGAAAATGATGAGAAAAGCCATATTGACGGCCACGCTGCTGCTGATGACCCTCGGAGCGGTCTCCGTCTCCGCCCAGGACTACGTCGCCCCTCAGGTTACCATTTCCAAGGAGAAGGTCCGCCTGAACGGCAAGGTTTATTATTCCCATGTCGTCCTCGAAAAGCAGACGCTCTATTCCATATCCAAGGCCTACGGCGTCAGCATCAATGACATAATGGAGGCAAATCCCTCCCTCGCCGACACCGGACTGCAGAAAAACGCCGTGATAATGATTCCGGTAGCCCCTTCCGCGCCCGTCACCGCACCGGCCGCCCCGGATGAAAAAACTGTCGAGGTGACCCCGGCCCCGGCTCCGGAAGCCCCTGCTGCCCAGGGGTATAAGGAACATATCCGGAAGTGGTATGAAAACCTCGACGACATCGCCCGGAAGTACAAGGTTTCGAAGGAGGACATCATGCGGTTCAACTCCCTTACCTCTGAAACCCTTAGCCGCCGTCAGGTACTGAAAATCCCTACAGAGCCGCTCCTTCCCGCCGAAACCGTCGATGAGACCGCAGAGCCGGCCCCTGCCGACACGCTTTCCACCTCTCCCGAGGAGCCCAAGGAGGACACCGTCGTCGTCTCCTTCTTCCCTAAAAGCTGCGTGAACGTCGCCCTGATGCTCCCCCTTACCGCCTCGGGTGCCGCCGGGGACATGAACATGGACTTCTATTCCGGCGTTCTTCTCGCCGTCAAGGACCTCGAGGAAAAGGGCATTTCGACCGAACTGCACGTCCATGACCTCACCAAGGGCACGATTCCCGGGGCCTACTCCCTCGGAAACACCGACTTCATACTCGGACCGATTTCCTCGAAGGATATCCGGACCGTCCTGGATTATACCGGGAAGGGGATTCCCCTTATTTCGCCCCTCGACCAGAAGGCCGCGGAAATCATGGCTGAAGCCCCTCTCCTCGTCCAGGCCCCGCCCCGGACAGAGGCCCAGTATGAGGATATCGTATCATGGGTCAGGGAGGATCGCACCCTTTCGGACAATGTCCTGCTGATCAAGGAAAAAGGTATCCAGAGCGCCGCCTCGGAGGCCATTTCGGGGAACATGGGAGGACAGTTCTTCCCCTTCCAGACGCTTTCCTATGCGATGAGCGAGGGAACCTCAATTCCAACCCGCCTCCCGCTCCTTCTCTCAAAGGCAGGGACCAACCGGGTGGTTATCGCCTCCGACCGCGAGGAGTTTGTCAGCGACGTCCTGAGGAACATCACAATAATGCAGGGAAAGGGCTATGAGGTTGTCGTTTACGCGACCTCGAAGATCCGTTCCTTCGACATCGACCCGACGGTCCTGCATGAACTCGCCCTCCATGTCTCGTCTTCCTATTATGTAGATTACTCCGCCCGGGCGGTCAAACGTTTCCTTCTCGAATACAGGGCCCTTTACAACACCGAGCCGAGCCAGTTCGCCTTCCAGGGCTATGACATCGCAAGCTACTTCATCACCCTCGTTTCAAAGTACGGGGACGGCTGGAGAATCATGGCGCCGAATACGGTAGAAACGGGACTCCATATGGAATTCCGCTTCTCTGAAGGTGTGAACAAGGGGGTCCGGAGAATCGTCTACCGGAAGGATTATACGACGGGAAGCAACTAAGAATCAAGAAGTTCACGCGCGTTCCGGACGGCGGCCTCCCCGATGGTGGAGCCGCTGAGCATGCGTGCGATTTCTCTTACACGATCCTCCCCTTCTATCCGACGGATTGAAGAGACGGAGTTTTCCTTTGATACGAGATAGTGGGCGCTGCCCTTTGCCGCTACCTGCGGGAGGTGGGTGATGGCGAAAACCTGCATGTCCTCTCCCATGGAACAAATCATGGATCCCATCTTATCCGCAGCGCTGCCGGAGACACCGGTATCGATTTCATCGAAAACGAGGGTCGGCATGTCGGCATAGCGGGCCATCATCGCTTTAAGTCCCAGCATAATCCGGGAAAGTTCGCCGCCAGAGGCACATTTTGAAAGTTCCAGCGGGGCGCGGCCGGTCGAAGAGAAGAGGAAGAGGACGGCGTCCGTCCCGTCGGGGCCCATCTGGGCTTCCCGGATTTCAACCAGGAAAAGAGCCGATTCCAATTCCAGGAACCGCATCAGTTCCCGTACCCCTTCCGCAAAGCGCCCGGAGGCCTCAACCCTCCTTTCATGGAGCTTCGAAGAGAGGTCCGCATATACTTTTTCTTCGGCAGTGAGGGCCTTCCTGAGCTCCTCGACCCTTTCCTCGAGGGAAGAGCTGTCGAAGAGGGTTTCGCCGAGGGAGTCCCTCTCGGCGATAAGGGAAGGAATGTCGGAACAGCCGAATTTTTTCATGAGGGAATAGAGCAGCGAGAGCCGCTGCTCGAGCTCTGTGAGCCGCTCCGGAGAGAATTCCACCCTGGATGAAACCTTCTCGACCTCCGAAAGGATGTCCTCCAGCTCGAAGCGGGCGGAATCCATACGGGAAGAAAGTTCCCCGAGGGAAGGAATGAAACTCGAAAGGCGGGATAGGATCTTCCCGGAATCCTTCAGCGAGGCATTCAGGGATTCCCTTCCGTCGGAGGGGTCAAAGAGCTCCTGGACCGCAGAGAGCCCGGATTTAATCTCTTCCGCATTTGCAACCTGCCGCTGCTCGGCCTCGAGCTCCTCGAGTTCTCCTTCGCGGAGTTTTGCGCTCTCGAGCTGATGGAAACGGCTGTCGATATAGTCCCGCTCCCCGGTAAGGCGACGAAGCTTTTCCTCCGAAGCCGAAAGGTCCTTCCTGAGGGCCTGGAGCCGGGCCCATGATTCCGAAAGGGGCTTCAGCAGGGGGGCGTTTCCCGCGAAAGCGTCAAGGGCGGACAGGGCATAGCGCCGGTCCGTCAGAAGGCGCGTATCGTGCTGGGAGTGGATATCGACAAGCCGGGAAGAGAGCTCCTGGAGCACTCCTACGGGGACCGGGGAATCGTTCACGAAGCCCCTCGAGCGGCCGGAAGCCGCAATGGTCCGGCGGACCGTCAGATGATTCCCGTCCCTTTCCAGGTCGTTCTCCTCGATCAGGCGGGAAAGCAGCGGATCATCTTCCACATCGAATTCCGCCTCGACGACACAGCTTTCTCCATGGTCGCCGATCACCGAGACATCCGCCTTCGCCCCGAGCACGAGGGAAAGCGCCCCGAGCAGGATTGACTTCCCCGCTCCGGTCTCTCCGGTTATAATGACGAGACCCTCCGGGAACGAAATGTCCAGAGAGTCTATCAGAGCGTAATTTTCAATGTGAAGATGGGTCAGCATCTCCTTCAGCGGACTACTTTCCGCCCTCCGCCTTACGGTAGGAGAGTTCTCCCGCTTCGAATTCGGAAATCGCTACAAGATCCGGCTTCGGCTGCCTTTCATAGTACTTCGAGATTTCAATCTGCTCTTCATTCTCGAATACCTCTTCCATATTGTCGCGCTCGTTGCGGAAGTCCTCGAGCTTCTTCGAAAGCTCCTTCTTTTCCGCCGCAGCAATCTGGTTAGCCCTCTTGTAGAGGATAACTACCGACTCATAGATGTTGCCGGTCGGCTCGGCGAGATTCTTCACATCCCGGGTAATGGTATTTGTCGGGATATTCTTTCTGTCCATATCGTTTTACTTTTACTATCTATTAATACTACCTCACTTTTCCGGAAACGGTTTCATTTTTTTTTCATTTCCTTCTCGATAAGTTTCTGCTCGCGGGCGAATTCCTTCTCCTTCGCTTCAAGCTCCTCATCGGTCCCGGTATAGCGTCCGAGCGCCTTCTGGGCCCTCCTGTACTTCAGTTCCAGCTCCTTGCAGTAACGGGAATCGGGCAGTTCTCCAATGAAATTGAGGTAGTCGTCCACAAATACGAGATAGCGCTCCTTCTGCTTTTCCGGAACGCTCAGGCGGGCGTAATTGTAGGAGGACATGGCGGTATAGTAGAGGATGTCTTCCCGGTAGATATTGTCCGAATCGTCCTTCAGGACATTCCGGAAAGCCACCCGGGCGGCGAGGTAATCCTCCATCTTGTAGTAGAGCTTCGCCGCCTCATAGGCCTTGCGGTCGAGCCGCTCATTGAGATCGACGCTCATTTTCCGGCAGGCCTCGAGATGGGGCGTGTCCGCAGGATATTCTGCCATGTACTCGGCAATGGCCTGGAGGCAGGCATAGGTCGGGGTCTGGTCGAGCTCGTACCGGTAGGTCGAACGGTAGAGGCAGTCGAGACGCAGGAAACGGGCATCCTCGGCGAAGGGGCTCCTCGGGAAGTTCTCGAGGAACTTCTGGAAATTGGTTTCGGCCGTATAGTAATCCTTGTAACGGTAGTTGCTGAGTCCCCAGTAGTACTGGACCGTATCGTCCCTCTCGGTTCCGTTAGTCAGCACGGACATAGACTCGAACAGCTGAGCGGCACGGCTGTATTTCTTCTGGTTGAAATAGTCGAACGCCGCCTCGTACTTTGCGTCGATGTCATTGCTGCTCAGAAGGGCCTCATACTCCGACTTGCAGGAGAGGACTCCGGAGAGAACGAGAAGGACCGCGAGGGTCCTGAAGGTATTTTTCATGTTTTTCATCAATTAATTCCCTGTTCCAAAAGGAAGCGCTCGGCGTCCCGGGCGGCCTTGCAGCCCGAAGCGGCCGCGGTGACGGCCTGGCGATAAAGCGGATCCTGGACATCTCCCGCCGCGAAAACTCCCTTGACCGAGGTTTCGGAGGTCTTCGGAGCCGTCACGATATAGCCCGCATCGTCCGTTTCCAGATACTTCGAGAAAAGCTCGGAATTGGGGTGGTGGCCGATCGCGAGGAAAAAGCCGTCGATTTCAATATCAAACACCTTGCCATCCTTGCGTTCGAGACGCGCTCCGGTAACACCCATTCCGTCGCCAAGGACCTCCCGGGTGTTGCAGTTCCATAGGACTTCTATGTTCTCCCGGGAAAAAACCTTGGCCTGCATGGCCTTGGAGGCGCGGAAAACATCCCGGCGGACAATCATGTACACCTTTTTGCAGAGCCCGGAAAGGTAGAGGGCCTCCTCGCAGGCGGTATCTCCCCCGCCGACGACTGCCACCGTCTTTTTCCTGTAGAAAAAGCCGTCGCAGGTCGCGCAGGCGGAAACGCCCATCCCGCGGTACTTCGTCTCTGAAGGGAGGCCCAGGTAGCGGGCGCTGGCCCCGGTTGCGATAACAAGGGCCTCCGCTTCAATCTCCTTTTCAGCGTCAATCTTTACCCTGAAAGGGCGCTTTGAAAGATCGACCTCCGTAGCGGCACCCATACGGATATCCGCCCCGAAGGATGCGGCCTGGGCGCGCATCGTATCCATAAGCGTATTAGCGTCCACTCCCCCGTTGAAACCAGGATAATTCTCGACAACGGTCGTCGTTGTGAGCTGTCCTCCCGGTTCCATGCCCTCGTAGAGCACGGGGTCGAGATTCGCCCTTGAAGCGTAGATTGCCGCAGTATATCCGGCAGGGCCGCCGCCCAGTATCAGAAGCTTGACTTTTTCCATAACGGAGGCAAAGTTACAAATTATTTTCATTCTGCGAGATAGGCACACGAGGACGGATCTCCCGCGAGCCAAACCACGTCTCCCTCGGCAAAGCGCAGGTCGGGTTTCGGATTGGTTATCATCTCTTCGCCCCGAAGGATGCTGACGACCATGCAGCGGTAATCCCTCATGCCAACCTCCCGGAGGGTCTTTCCGCAGAGATATGAGCCCGGCTTGATATCGGCAGCGACAACCTCGAATTCTGCGTCTCCATCATCCGCAGCAGCCCTTTCGACAGAAGAGCCCATGAGGTCCCGGAACTTTCCGAGCTGCTCTCCCGTGCCGACGGCAAGGATGCGGTCCCCGGGGAAAAGGTGCATGTCCCTGGAAGGAATCGTGTAATTGTGGGTTCCTCTCTGGATTTTTATGATATTGGCTCCGGTTTCGCTCCGGATAGGAATCTCCCGGAGTTTCTGCCCGGCAAAGGAGGAATCGGGATCGACGAGGAAGGTCTCGATATGGACGTCATAGCCGGCAAGCTTGTCCCGGATCGAGGAGGCGACAGGGGCGCGGCGCTTTTCAATCTGCTCTTTTTCATTGAGATTCGCCATGAACCGCCTCTCGAAATCCCCGTACTGGCGGACTGAACGCCGGGCGACATAGAAGAGGACTATTCCCGCGACAATCAGCAGCAGAACGACCCAGCCGGCAAGATGGAAATGGGACGAGATGACGCTTAGGACCATACCGATTGCGAGGAAGGCCCTGACGAGGGTCATCCCGAGAAGGGGCCACACATTTGTCGCCTTCTCCTCCCGGAGCCGGCGGGTGCTGAGTTTCATCTGCTCCGTATTGGTGACAAAGCCGTAGAGGAAGGGGGACATGGCAAGGAGGGTCGCCCCGACTGCGATAAGGTTCCTCCAAAATACTGTAATCTGCGGTAGAAGCCGATCCAGAAGGGGTTCCAGATAGGTTCTGAATCCAATTTGGATAGCCAGGAGGATAACCCCGTAAAGGACCATCCTGAGGAAGAATGAGCGGAGGAGTTTCTTCCACTCGCTCTGCTCGGCGTTAGTCTGTTTGACCGCCGACTCGGGAGGATCCAGCCGGAGGAGCCATTTTCCCGGAAGGCGCTTCCGGAGGAGACGCTCCGCCGGATCAGCGGCCTTTATCATGTACGGGGTCGTAAAAGTCGTAATCACCGAGACGGCGATTATGACAGGATAGATGAAATCCCTCATGACCCCGAGGGTGACCCCGACTCCGGCGAGTATGAATCCGAATTCACCGAGCTGGGCCAGTGAGAAGCCGGTATGGACCGCATTGGAGAGACCGCCGCCGGTAATCAGAATTCCCGCCGCGGAGAAAACTATGTGGGTCAGAATCACAAGGAGGGTCAGCACGAGTATGACGGCCCAGTTTTCAGCGATGACCGCCGGGGAGACCATCATACCGACCGAAACGAAGAAGATTGCGCCGAAGAGGTCCTTGATTGGATGAACAAGGTGTTCAATATGCTCGCTTTCAACCGTTTCCGCAAGGATGGACCCCATTACGAAGGCACCGAGGGCAGAGGAGAAGCCGGCCGCCGTAGCAAGGGTCACCATGCCGAAACAAAGCCCTATGGAAACTATGAGCAGAATCTCGTCGCTGAGGAAGGACTTCGCCTTCTTAAGGAGCGTCGGGATGACATAAATACCCACCAGGAACCACAGAATCAGCGAGAATGCCAGTTTTCCGAGGTTGAAAAGCATCTCCCCGCCCTCGAACTTGTTCGAGACCGCGAGGGTGGACAGGAGGACCATGAGGAGAATCGCTATCAGGTCCTCCACCACGAGGGTCCCGAAAACCAGCCCCGCATAGGGCTTATTCTTAAGGCCCATGTCGTCATAGGACTTGAGCACGACCGCAGTCGAAGACATCGACAGCAGACCGCCGAGGAAAATGCTCTCCATCGGGGTCCAGCCGAGGGCCTGGGCGATGACGAAACCCAGGACGAAAACCCCTATGAACTTGGTTCCGGCCGTTACGAGGGCCCCGCTCCCGACCTTCAGCAGCTTTTTGAAACTGAACTCGAGGCCGAGACCGAACATCATGAAGATAATTCCGATTTCAGACCACTCATGGACGGCCTCCGTCGAGGAAATGCCGTAAAAGAAGGGGAAATTCGGACCGATCAGGAAACCGGCCAGGATATATCCCAGGATCAGCGGCTGTTTCAGGGCCTTCGAAAGTATTGTAAAGACTCCCGCGGAAATCAGAATTACCGCAAGGTCCCTAACCAGATTCATTTCTTCACTCATACACTCACGTCTCGGATAAACATACAAATATAAGGTTTTTTCCCGGGATTCATCCGATCGAATTTTGAAATATTCAAAATCCGCCTTATATTTGCGCGGTATGAATGCGATTACCAATCTGAATACACCCTCGGAGGACGAGTTCCGTACCCTCCTAAGGAAACACAATCTCAAGGCGACCCGCCAGCGGATTGCGGTCCATAGGGTCATGACAGACCTCGGCCATGCCTCTGCGGACATGGTTTCTGAAGAACTCGTCCGGAGGGGGGAAACCCGCGTTACGGTGGCCTCTGTCTACAATATACTCTCTCAACTTGCAGACGTCCGGATTTACACCAGGCGCATGTCCGGCAACAGCAAGATGTACTTCGACGTCAACATGTCAAGGCATCTCCACCTTTACGACCGCGAGAACAACACCTACCGGGACGTTTACGACGAGGAACTCATGGACCTCATCCGGTCCCGCCTCAAAAAGAGAAAATTCAAGGGCTTCACGGTGGAGGACATCGACATCCAGCTCATCGCCCGCCCTACGAAAAAAACAAGACTGGCATTATGAAAAAATTCCTTTCTTTCCTTTCAATGGCCGTACTTCTCGTTGCGGCCGCCTCCTGTTCCGAAAAGGATACCGTCATCGCCTACGGTGACGCCGAATTCGGCATGCTTGACAACGGGAAAATCCTGACCGACAGCGGAGTAAACTTCGTTGTCGTTGACAACCAGAGTTCGATGAGGACCGACACCACCTGCCGCGTTTACATCATCTGCGACGTGCTGACAGTCAATTCTTCCGGCGGATATGACATCCGTCTGACCAACGCCCTCCCTGTCCTGACGAAGGAAATCCTTTCCTCCTCCGCCGTCACTGTCGAAACCATGAAAGACGACCCGATCAACGTCTGGAGCGCCTGGTATGGAGGCGGATACCTCAACCTCGGCATCACCTTCCTGGCCCACAACCCCGGGAAAGACAAACATGTCGTCGATGTGGTCCGGGACGAGAGCGAGGGCTCCAGCGTCATTAAACTCAGGGTTCTCCACGATGCCGGCAAAGACGCGGTTGACGACTACGCTTCCGAAAACTACGTCTCCGCCAGCACCTATGTCTCCTTCCACCTCGCCCCGCTCATTACGTCCGACAGCACCACCGCCGTCAAAGTCGAATGGAACTGGTTCTACGACCCGGAGTCCCTCGACGGCGTAAGGCAGGTCTATTCGATGGAGGGCAGCATCCTCTAATTTTCTGCCGCAAAGGTATTGCAGCAAAAAAAATAATTTGTACCTTTGCAGTCCTCTGATACGGTGGATGTAGTTCAGCTGGTAGAGCATCGGATTGTGGTTCCGAGTGTCGTGGGTTCGAGCCCCATCATCCACCCCTCTTCACAACGCCCCGGGAAGCCCCCGGGGCGTTTTTTCTCCCCGCCCCTGCCACCCGGCCTCCTTCCCGGCCGGCCGAAAATGCCAATCTCATGGGCAAAAATGTCGGTTTTTGCTCATGAAAACCATAAATTGCCAATCTCGTGGGCAAAAATGCCGGTTTTTGCTCATGAAACCAGGAAGCCGAGTGGCTCATCAGGGATGCCATTCCCGTGTCGGATACGGAGGAGGTCGGCATAATCGGCTCCTCCTGTTGTCTTGAGAATTTTTTCACCGAATGATTCTTGCTGGTTCAGAAAATAAAACGCTACCTTTGCAATGTAATTGTAGTGACAACTATTAGGCAAACTACAAACAGGCATCTATCCTCTAATGGATGCCTGTATATTTTTCCAACACCACCGAGACCATTTTTTGAATATTGGCATCATTTTACTACTTTTGACAATATTTGTGAAATAAAAAGGAAGTGTATTAGAACTTAGATATATGCGGAAGGTTTTATCGTTAGTTGCAATTATCACTGCCATGGCAGCATCTGTTTCCGTCACGTCATGCGGACAGAGACAGGGGCAGGGGCAGGTGAAAGAGCAGGAGATGGTCGTGCCGCAGGATGGAGACATCGTATTTCACGAGTCCACCTCCCGTCAAAGTTCTATTATCAAATTGGCTCAAAACAGCAAATGGACACACTGCGGAATCGTCTTTTACATAGGAGAGAAAGCATATGTGTACGAGGCGGTCGAACCTGTCAAATACACACCACTTAAGGATTGGATAGCCCGTGGGAAGAACGGAGTGTATTGTGCAAAAAGGTTGGGAAGCCCATTATCTGCCTCTACGATTGAGAAGATGAAGGCAGTTGGTATCAAGTACAAGGGAAAGCATTACGACACTTTGTTCCAATGGAGTGATAACAAGATTTACTGTTCGGAACTTATATGGAAGATTTACTCACAAGGGGCTGACATTGAATTATGTCCACCAGAACAGTTCTCTGATTTTCATATCTCAAACCCTATCGTGAAGAAACTCATCAAGGAAAGATATGGAGATAAGTTCGACCCCTCTGAACAGTTAGTCTCACCCAAGGCCCTGTACGAGTCGAGCTTACTGAAAGAAGTCCGTTACTCTGAACTGTAAGGTTCAGTTTAACACAAACTCTTAAGGTGATACATCAAACGACGGGGAATTATTGTCACGTCAAAAAAATCATAATAATGAAACAGTGTTTATCAGTTTTTGCCGTAACCGTTTTGCTCCTTTTTTGCGGCTGCGGGCCAACAAAGAAAGTATTGAGCACCAATTATCAAGTGTTTTCGATAGAGAAGATGGTCAAGAACTATGAGGATAACAAAGACGGTATTGCGGATGCACTTGCTTTCACGGCAGATGCTCTCAATGACCATTGTGGAATCCAACTCGTCTTGGACCAAACGGGGGTGTCACAGTTCTTTGTCTATAATTTTATGTGGCTTGGGACTAACAATCCTCAACAAAAGGATTTTGACATTCTGATGCCTTTGGTGGGTCTGACGCAAGATGAGTTGGATACTGTTATCTCAAAACTCCGAAGTGTAAACTGCTTGTCAGCAGAATTGATGAAAAGTGGCAGTCAATTTGCTAAGGTGTTGTTTTGGGAGAACAAGGAGTGCGGCTATTATTATCACATCTACTATGATGCTTTGTCAGATGCAGAACTTGCTGAAAACACCAAAACGATGGAATACTGCATTCCGTATAGCAACAAGATGTTCTTGGAGTACAACCCCAAAAAGGACAATGCCGACGCTACTTTCCCTGAGAGGGAACAATATATGAAGGAACTGAATCTCCCAAGGAACGAATAACTGCTTTTTAATACAAAATGATAAGATGGAACGCTTCTTTCGTTTGGCGGCCGGTTTTTGCTCATGAAACCAGGAAGCAGGGCCGGGAGACGAACGGTAGGACCACGGAAACGGCTGCTGAAGGGCGATAAGCTGCATTCGCGGAAGAAGAAAGAAAGTACTACGCTGCAAGATTTCCGGGAAACGGGATTTTATTGGAAAAACACTTATGAAACGACTGTTTATCATAATAATAGCGCTCCTTTCGACGGTTTCGGCCCCGGCGCAGACCATGATAGATGACATTGGGGCCTGGGCTGAAGAATGGAGATACGCTTTCTCGAAGGAGGGACGTCAGAACTGGAAACCAGAGTTTACGGCACGAGCCTATGGCGGATTGGTAACCGGAGGATATGCCATCACGGGCGGCGTCAGAATTGACAGCAAGCGCACCCTCGGGCTGATGGTATGGAATGGCACAACCTGGATTGATGCGGCTCCGGCACATGTTCACAGCATTTCCGCCGGTCTGTATAAGCGCCGTTACTTCCACCTCGGGAAGAAGGACATTGTGGCCCTGTACAGCGACCTCTCCATAGGCGCCGGGTACGTGTACAATATAAGTGGCGGGTATAGGACCAATTCCGAAACCGGCGAGACCGTCAAGACTATAGATTATAGCGAGGGCGACATTCTCTTTTCAGCCACCTGGCAGAGCGGCATCCGCGTCCGCTTCTGGAGGAATATTCATATGTTCCTGGGCCCGACAATTTCCACAAACACTTTCGGACTCCATCTCGGAGTGGGATTCTGAATCGCAGGATTTGTCCGAAGATTCACTATCTTTGCAGCAGATAAAAAACAGCCATGAGAAGATTTTTATTCGCAGCAGCATTGGTGCTGCTCTCCGCAATGAGTGTCGGGGCCAGGGAAAAGGTCCGGGTCATGTCATTCAATGTCCGCCACATCGGCGAGGCCAGGGACACGGGGGTCCTCGCGTGGGACTGCCGGAAAGAAAGCGTGGTCCGGATGCTGCAGGACCTCAAGCCGGACATCCTGACCCTCCAGGAGGCGCACAAAGTCCAGTATGAGTACATCCTGGAGCACCTCCCCGGATATGGCCATATCGAATGGATCCTCGGCAGAGACTCCACCTCGACGGGGTCCCGCCAGTGCGTCATTTACCGAAAGGACCGCTTCGAATTCGTGGACTGGGGCCATGTGTGGCTGAAAGAGGACCCAACGACCTTCGGACGGGGTTGGGATGCGGCGAATCACCGCGCATGTACCTGGTGCATCCTCCGGAGCCGAAGAACCGGGAAGACCTACTGCCAGTACAACACCCACTTCGACCACAGGGGCTGGGAAGCGCGGCGCCAGAGCGCCATCATGGTCGCGAACCTGATAAAGGAACTCCCGGAGGACACGGTGACCTTCCTCTGCGGGGACTTCAACATGACCTTTGAAAACGTGCGCATGGAACCGATAAAAGAGTTGATGGAACATGCCAACGACAAGGCCAGGAAGGCGGACCATTCCCCGACCTTCAACGGATGGGGGCTCCGAGAACTATATCTGGACCATATATTCTACAGGAACGCAGATCCCCGCCGCTTCGAGGTGGTGAACGACTACGGCAAGTACGGGGTGATGTATCTTTCCGACCACAACCCCGTGTACTGCGATTTTGTAGTCCGATAAACTACCAGCTCACTTCGGAAGTATAGGTATTCCCGAAACGGTCACGGACAGTTACCGTGCCGGAAGTCGACGTAGAAGCAGCAGAACCGAAGCTTTCCTCGTCCACCTTGCACCAGAAAATATGGCGGGTGCCGTTGTCGTAATTGAATTCCGGATTCGATGAAGCCCAGTTGCTGTTGTTGGCCGAATAGTAGTCGTGAAGTTCCTTGAAAGCGATATCGTAGCGGCAGCCACTATCCTCTACCGGTTCCATGCTGACGGTCTTTCCGCCCACGGTAAGTTCCGGCAGGGACCACTTCCCGTCATAGAGGAAGACATTCGCATAGACATAGTTGTTGCCATACACTCCCTTCCCGAAAACATGCATCTGGTAGCTCCCGTCAAGGGGATTCCCGGAGCCGCGCATGACCGCCCGGCCGTCTTCCCTGTAGTCCCAGTCCCGGAAAATATAGGACGGAGAGCCGCTTACCGGCCTGGCCGTCTGCCTTTTCACAGGCTCGAATTTCCATGAGATGTCATCCGGCCCCTTCACTTCCATGATTACATAGCCGCGCGGAGTCCCGTCCGTACACAGGTAATCATTGATCCACAGGGCCCCCGTACTACGGGCGACGGTGTGCTGCTCGATGTTCTTCCGGATATCGGTTTCGGGGTAGATATAATTGAAGGACGTATGGGTATGGCCCGCGAAGGAATATACCCTGGAGTAGGTTGAAAGAAGGTTTGCGTAGTCCGTTCCATGAAGGGTCCCGTGGCTCGCGGAAGGGTCGGAACCGGTTTTCATGAACAGGGGATTATGGGCGCAGATGACTATCGTCGTGCCCTTGTCCACATAGGAAAGGTCCTCCTTCAGGAAGGTCCAGTCATCGTCGGTGAGACCGTAGGTATATTCGGTCAGGCGGCCGTTCGAACTGGGCTGAGTCATGATGATGTCATCCACGGTGATATAGTGGATCCCGCCGCGGTTGAAGGAATAGCAGCGGGGACCAAGGTATTTTTCATAAACCCTTGCTGCTGAATCGTCATCGGTCGCCGAAGGGTCATTGTCATGGTTCCCTATGACCGACCATGTCGGAAGGCCCATAATCCGGATCCCCTCCGTATAACGGGGATACAGGGACATATTCTCATGGACCAGATCCCCGAGAATGATTGCGAACTTGTCCCCCGGGGTCTCCGCGACCTTCTCGGCGATGTCGTCGTAAAGATCGTCGGCGACATCGAGGGAATGGTAGCCAATCTTGTCATAACCGGCGGTGGAGGCGCGCGGCTGGGGGTCGGCGGCGAAAAATACGGTATAAGGAGCGTCCGGGTCGGAGCGCTTTTCGAGCCGGAACTCTATGTCACTGTACACGCCGCCGAGGGAGGAAAAGCTCTTGTAGAACTGCGGAAGCCCGTCTTTAACGTCCACCGAATAATCGGAAGGACAGCTGACATAAATGAATTTCACCTTCGAAAGGTCGGTGTCGAGGCCGAAACTCCCGTCGGAGGAGGTTGCCGTGCAGTGGATTCCGTCGGAGACCACGACGCCGGCGACAGGAGCACCCGATTTATCAAGGACATGGCCCGAAACGGTAATCTCGCCCTGGAAGTCCGAACCGCTAAGAAGATAGTTGCCGGACTCCGTCGCATGGCCGGTCCCGCTGCAGTTGGAAAGCTGCATTTCGACCCCGTTGATTTCCCCGCCGAAGCCGTTTTCGGATAGCTTTGACCCGATTGTGTCATATCCGACAACTCCTCCGGCCGAGCCGGCCTTTGCCACAATCATCCCGAAATAACGGCACTGGGAGATACTGGAAGCCCCGTCCATCCTTGCGGCGATTCCGCCCGCAGCGGTATTTGTCGTAGTGGAAAGGTCCGCCTTGACAAGGCAGTCCGAAACGGATGAGGAAATGAGGTCTCCCGCTATTCCACCGGTATAATGGGCGATGCTTCCGGAATATGAGCCGGCGGTGAAGACGCAGCCGGAAATGGAGGTATGGGCCGCATAGCCGGCAATGCCTCCGCAGAAGCCGCGCTTACCCCCGACCTGGATTTCAGAGGTGCATGAACGGATGGCCGAGCCGTCGCTACCGTCAAGAACCCCTACAATGCCTCCGCAGAAAACCCCGTCCTCGAGGGCTTCCTTATTGTTGAACTGCTGGGGATAAACCCTTGTCCCAGAGACGGAACAGCCCTCAATCACATAGGTCCCGCCGACAAGGTATCCTGCGATTCCGCCGACGCAGCAAAGCATGCCGTTCACCTTGACGCTCCCGGTATTACTGTGGACAGAACCCGACTGGGAGCAGTTTTTTACAGTCAGGACTGCGTCCCTCGCATATCCGACAATTCCTCCCAGCAGAATCCCGTTATGGGACAGTCCGTCCGATACGCAGCTGTAGAGGATGTCCGAGTAGTTATGGCAGCCCTCAATTCTCGCCTTCTGTCCCGCGACCTCGCCGGCGATTCCGCCAAGGCGAATGTCAGCATCCGCTCCAGGGGATTTCATCTGGACGGTAGCGCGGTTGGTACATGAAAGGATGGTTCCCCGGCATACGCCGGCAAACGGGCCGAAACTGACGGCTGACCGCCCGGACTGGTCGAGGAAGGTGCAGTCGGAGGATATATTCAGGTTACGGATGATGCCGCCTTCCCCGAGGACTGCGACGAGCGGGGTAAAGGCGGAATAATTCCGGATCGCATGGTTATTCCCTTCCAGGACCCCGAGGAAGGGCCTTTCACGGGTTCCGATACCGGGAAAAGACGATGACGAAGACGAGTCGAAGGAGAGGTCCGCATCGATAAGGACCACAACATCGTCCGACACTTCCCCGGAAGAGTTATACTGAGTAGCGAAAGAGAGTAGCTGCGAGGCCGTTTTAACAAGGACCGTATCCCCGCTTTCCGCAGGGTCCGTATTCGGGTCCGTGCCCGGATTCGTGGTCGGCTTTTCCGTTGCATTCCTTATCGCATCCTCATTACTGCAGGACGCGAAAGAGAGGAATGTATAGAGCACCGCAAATACTAAGCTCTTTCCTGTCATCTTAGAAACGTCCGGAAATCACTTCCCAGTCGAGAATGTTCCAAAGGGCGGAAATATACTCCGGCCGGCGATTGCGGTAGTCGACATAATAGGCATGCTCCCAGACATCGAAAGTGAGAATCGGGGTGAGTCCGGCAGCAATCGGGTTATCTGCATTCTGGCACTGAAGAATCTCGAGTGAGCCGTCTTTTGTGGCGGCAAGCCAGACCCAGCCGGATCCGAAAAGTCCGGCCGCCTTCGCCGAGAATTCCTTCTTGAACGCATCAAACGAACCGAAGGTCCGGTCAATTGCTTCTGCAAGTTTCCCAACCGGCTCCTTTGCCTTCGGGGCAGGAGCAAACTGGAGGAAGTAGAAATTGTGGTTCAGTATCTGGCCGGCATTGTTGAAAACAGGGCCTTTCGGCGCGGCAGCGACAATCTCCTCCAGCGACTTCCCTTCGAAACCGCTTCCCGGAATGGCGGCGGCGAGGTTGTTCACATAGGTATTGAGGTGCTTTCCATGGTGGAGGGCGAGGGTCTCTGCACTGAGGACGGGCTCCAGGGCACCATATCCGTAAGGTAATTCTATCAGTCGTGTATCCATGGTCGTTTGGTTTATCAGTTCCCACAAAGATAGAGAAACTTTTCCGGAATCCATACATGTTCCCTTCCGCGAGTACATAAAAAAATCCGCAAACACAGTTTCCCTGCATTCGCGGAAAAAAAGAGTGGGCGCAGGCAGATTCGAACTGTCGACCCCCTGCTTGTAAGGCAGGTGCTCTGAACCGACTGAGCTATGCGCCCTTTTCAGATTGGGACGACAAAGGTACATTTTTTTTCTTCGCCACGCAAATTTTTCTTTGCGACAGGTGGCCGCAGGAGTGTCATACTCGGAGTCACCAGCTGGGCAACCACCGACGAGGCCGTCGCCTCTTTAATTGTCAACCTACCCTTTTACGGGCAGGTTGGCAAATCTCAAAAGCGGGCCACCAGCGGGCCGGGGAAGCCGGCGTTGGCGCGGTAGTGGGGAGCATAGAGGGACTCTATTGAGGGCACCGGAGCGGTAAAGGTACCGGCTTCGGTAACGAAGAATTCCTCTGAAATCTCTGTAGTTTCTTCCGGATATGTATCAAAATAGTATTCGGTACGGTCGGTCTTGACATTCCGATAGCCCTGGGGGCTGACGCTGTAAAGACCATTGACAAGCAGTGGTTTGAGTCGCCAGCCGATGCGGCCGGAGAGCTGCTCGACGGGCCTGAGGGCCGCTTCGCGGGGCGAAACAAGGCGGACGAAACTCCGGTTTTCCTGGTTCCAGATACGGTAGCGCACAACTATGCGGTCCCCTACGGAAACCGGGTCTGAGGGCTGGATTTCCTGCCATTCGGAAACATTCCGGTTCTTCTCCTCCGTCCTGTCATTGTATTTTTCCTCAACGGTCACGACACGGTAGAATTTCCGCTCCAGCGTAAAGCCGTTCCCGGCCGCCTTGATATCCGTAAATGGCTTGGTATAAGTCGCTTTAAGCGAAAGGACACGGGTCGAGAGGGTCGCCTCGCTTCCGTCGAGAATCGACGTCAGGGCATCCACGAAAGCCGGGTCGGAGTCCCATTTCTGGGTCTCTTTCTGGAGCATGAGCCAGAGACGGACACCTTCTGCGATATCGGCGGGAGAATACTTTGAACCCTCCGCCTTAAGGGATACGCCCGTGGATGCGACCTGCGCCGAGGAAAGGAGGTCGCAAAGGAGCGAATGGGCATAGGCCTCGCTCTCCAGAAGACCCCTCCATGGCATAACCGCATTGGGATAGTACCAGCCGCCGTCGGGATGGGCCACAGCGTATTCCACGATGGATTCCACATCCGACTTCATCGAAGATTTCAGCCGGGAACCGGTCATGAGCGTAATGCCCCATGCCTTGGCAAGGTCCTTCCCGCCCGGACGGGAATTCAGCTGCAGGATGGTCATGAGCCGCCGCGTCTTAGCGAGAATAGCCCCTGAAAGGCCTCTCTCCTTCGAAGGAACAAGATATTCCCTGGCATATTTCCTGAAAGCGGTCATCCGCTCTTTGTTCTGCTTTGTCTGCTTAACCTCGAAGGGAACGGAGGCGTAGAGGGAACGTACGAGCATGTATTTCTCATCGCTGATCCAGCCGCACCAGTATGGCATTTCGACTCCGAACTGCCTGTTATCCAGGAACTTCACCGAAGAGCTGAGGTCCGGGACATCGAAACCGCGGTCGCGGAGCCGGGCAAAGCGCTCGAGCAGTACGGCCGTTACGATCGGGGAGGAGTTCATACCTTCGAACCAGCCGAAGCCGCCGTCGCCGTTACGGCAGGCAAGAATTCTCGGAAGGAGGTCATCCCCGGAGAGTTCCGTCCCGGAAAGACGGGAGGACAGAAGCCGCACATACCAGCACTCGGAGAGGGAAAGGACATCGTCTGAAGAAGGATCCACCTTTGAAGGTATGGCTTCCCGGACCATGTCCAGAATCGTCGTCTCGGTAAGGGTCGCTTCCGCCCCGGGGACATTGACAAAACGGCTCCGGAGAGTATTCAGAAGCTCTTCCCTTTCATTCTCATCCGAATCGCCCCGAAGGACGGCCGAATGGGCCTCGGTAAGGGTCTGGGACGTGCTCATTACCGGTATTCCGACAAAGACGGCGTCGGAGAAGGAGGCCGCCGCAAAGACGGCCTTGATCCCGACTGTCCCGCCCGCCGCAGAGCTCCGCACAAGGAATTTCCCGGAGGAAACGCCCTTCGGTTCCACGGTTATGGGAAGGACCTGGACCGAGACAGGATCGAGATTTTCATGGTCCAGACCCGGATATACATAAAGGTATAGCTTCCCGGAGACCGGTTCATCCGAGACCGACGAGACGCTTACCGATAGGTCGCAGAGGTCGCCCTCATAGAGGTACTTCGGTTCCTGGACGGAGACCTTGACGGGGATTGAAACAACCATGTCCCTCGAAATCAAGGCGTTCCGCATGTCCTTATCATGGGCAAAGACGGAGACATGGTAGGTCGAAAGCTTATCCGAAGCCGTACATTCGAAGGAAATTTCCCCCTTTGAATCAGAGCGGAGGAAGGGCTGGAATGTCAGGGCGTTCTCGAACTTGGAGCGGACCGTAACCTCCTCGGGAGACGGAGAGGCCGGGGCCGCCGCATCCATCATCTCCATCTCCGCAGCTTCCTCCTCTACAGAAAAGACAGTCGCCTTTGACATTACCCGGTTCACGGAATTGGTCCCGCGGATTCTCCTGGAGCCATAACCGACAACCGACTCCGCATCGGCAAGGACGCCGTAAAACATATCGCTGGATTCTTCCGGCAGCCCGTACCTGTCGGTGCCGCTGCGGATGCCGCATACTGAATTGATCCCGGGGGCGCTGACCGTGAACTGCCGCAGGGAAACCGTCGGCCAATAGTTCCCCGCTATTGCATCTATGCTTTTGTCATAGACGGCGGCAAGGGCTTCGGCCCCGGGATCGGACTGCAGCGAGAAGCGGAGCACCTGACCCGGAAGGGCCTTGTCAGTAAAGCGACTAAAGGAAAGCGGCAGTTTGAGCGCGGTGCGCTCCCTGGTATATTCCCGAACATAGGTACATGAATCTCCCCATTTGAAATAAAAGACCTGGAGACGGACGGCGTCCGGCCATGACGGGTCATAAGGGAGGGTCAGAGTGGTCTGGGACCCGGGGTCGCCGGGAAGGCCGTTCAGGGCTATTTTCCGGCGTGAAAGCACTTTCCAGCCCTTTCCAAAAAGGGTAACGACAGCCCATGTAGGCCCGTCCGTGGAAGCGAAGGTAAGGCGGATATCACCCCCCTCGGAAACCTTCGACGGCCCGGGCAGGAAGAGCCGCCGGAGAGTGGTATTCATGACATTGGAAGAAGGATCGACCCGAAGGACCCTGTACTCCGACTCATCCTTGATTTCCTCTCCTTTGCAGTCGGTCGTTCTGGCCACGGCCTTGAGGCGGTAGAGCCCGGGGGCGGGAACAGCTATCCTCGCCTCCTCCCCTGAGTTCACAGTTCCCGAAGAGACCTCGCTTCCGGCCTCATTTTCAAGTACATATGAAATCGGAAGAGGGACGACCTCTCCGCCCGTATTCCTCACCTCCATGCGGAAGACCGCCTCGGGGGAGGAGAACACTGCCTTCATGCTCGAACTCCGCCACCAGAACATTCCGTTACCCGGATTCTCGTCCATGGCGACAAACTGCGCATCTTCGGCACCGACGGGCGTAAGTGAAAGGTCAATGTATGAGGAGATATAAATATAAGTACTGAAGCCGTGGGTCTCCCCGGTTGCGTCGGTAACCGTAACCTCAACCCTGTAGGTCCCGCTTCCTGCTGCCGGGAAAACAAGGGAGAAGGAGCCGTCCGCCTCGGGAGAGAGCTTGATTTCGTCAACTACAGTGCTGTAATTCATAATCTTCGCGGTAATTGCAGCACCGGTCAGGGTATGTCCCGAATAGGCCTCGACCCGACCCCGGATCTCTACGGTATCGCCCGGGAAATAAAGCCGGTCATTCTTCTCGAAATCCAGGGAGAACGTCGGTAGGATGAACTCATCGACCCGGAAAGAGTCGCCGCCTATCTCCCTGTCACCCCGCAGAACCGAAAGGGTGAAATACCCGTTACGGAGTCCCTTCGGAAGGACGAATGAATCGGAAACCGAGCCGAATTCATTGGTTTTCAGCTTTTTCCTTTCAATTTCCTTAGATTCCGAATCCCGGAGCACGACCTCGACCTTTTCTCCGGGCATGACCGAAACCTTCTCGACGAGATCGCCCTTGAAGAGAATCGCCTTGAAAGAAAGGGTGTCGCCGGGATTGTATGCCCCGCGGTCCTTGTAAATATTGCAGCGTACCGCGTTCTGGCCCTTACCTTCGGAGGGGGCGGTATTATTCCGGACAGAAACGGAACGGCTCCTGAGGAGCTTCCCTCCGGCAGTTGTTGTCCGGCACTCAAGGGTATGATACTTTCTCGGAGAAGCGGCTACTATGGACTGCATCTCCTTAGGAAGAGGCGTAAAACCATCGAAAACGATATCCGCTTCCGCCTTCACCGCATCACCGAGACGAAGGATAAGACGGGCCCGCTCCAGGGGCTTTCCGCTCCGGAAATCCGCGGCATAGACCCGGATTCCGTCCGCCTCGTTCCTGACGGCGAGGGAATACCTGTACTGCTCATAAACCGCACTCGCCTTTTCCGTCCGGAACACATATGATCCGTCATCAATTGAAGGAATCGCAACCATTTCACGGTCAAAGACATAATAGCTGCCGGTGCGGTTCTTAACGGTCCATTTCCGAAGCACGGCATCCTTTTTCGAGGATTCGGCCGGGCTGAGGGTCAAAACCGCGCTGGAGGTATTTCTGAAGGCGACTACGACGGAATCCCCTTTGATGGAAACTTTTTCCTCTTTCGAATCGAGCACCTTAATAAGATTCTTAGGTCCGTCGCAGCTCCCGGCAATCTTTTTTTCATCTCCCTTGAGCGCTCCCCTCTCTTTCTCAAACTCAGTGCAGTCCTTCCTGAGGGCTAAAAAATCCTCCGAAGTGCCTTTCCCGTCCTGGCTGAGTTCCTCAAAACGCAGCTGAAGGAGACGCTCCCTCGGATAAAAGACGAGGGCTGTCCCGGAAAACTCCTTTGCAAGGGCCTCCATGGCCGTTTTTTCCTTCTCCTTAGGGAGACGGTAAGCAAACGTGTATTTCAGGTACCCTTCCTGGGGATATACTCCGCGGACCCTGTCCATGAGAGCGGAACAAATCTCATCCCGTTCCGGGTTCTCCGCATCATAATAACGGCTCCCGAGAAGGTCCCAGAGGACATATTCCCCGTCATCCCGAATGAAGTCCCGGAGCGCTCCGCCCATGTAATGGATACTGGAATAGAAGCCCTCATTCTTACCCCTGGAAAGCTTCGCCTGACGGGCATATTCCCAGAGTTCATCGGAAGAGCAGCCCCCGAAATCCCGCTTCCATGCATAGGTTACAATAGGTTCCCCGAAGCTTTCAACCTCACGGGAGAAGTCTTCCTGGTCCTTTTCCTGGAGTTTCCAGTTCACGCGGGTCCGGGCGGAAACATAGTAGCGGCCCGCCTCGTAGAAATCGAAGGCGAGATGCTTCGCAGCAGCTTCCGTCTTTATCTTTTCAAGTACGGAAGCCATCTGCTGGGGCTTGTCGGCCCTTGAGGCCTTTTCATATTCGGCCCAAAGGTTTTTAAGGATATAATGTTCGTTCATTGCAGAAAGGTTCGAATTTCCCGCCATGCCGGCGACGGCCAGCAGGACGGCAGTGAATATAAACAGCTTTTTCATCTCCGTTCCGTTTTACGAGACAGCGGTCCTTCCCGCAAAAACCGTTCCCGCCAGGAGGGATGTACATAATCAAAGGATAATTCAATAATTAATATTTGTTTTATCGGATTTTATCGCTAAATTTGCGAGCTTTTTTGAATGTCACGCCATTCGGAAGCCGCGGCCGATGGGCCGTGGGAGTGATTATTAACCAAAATTTCATTGCACTATGGCAGAATATTTACAGCCAGAGAAGAAGCAGGAGATTTTCGCTAAGTACGGAAAGTCTAATAAGGACACCGGCTCACCTGAGAGTCAAGTTGCTTTATTTTCCTACCGTATCGCTCACCTTACCGAGCATGTAAAGAAGAACAAGAAGGACGTGGTAACGCGCCGTTCACTTCTCCGTCTCGTCGGTAAGAGACGTCAGGTTCTGGACTATCTCCAGACGGTCGACATCGAGAGATACAGGGCTATCATCAAGGAGCTTGGCCTCCGCCGATAGCCGCCGGTATAGGAAACCAAGGGCAGGGCAGCAAGAACCCGCCCTTTTTTTGAATTACAAGGATCCGGGAGCTAAACCATCGACCTGCGGCTCCGCAGGATACAGTATAAAGACGAAATAAGTTTAACTAACTCCCATAGGGGGAGGCAGGTCGGAAAAAAGTTTAATGAACATCATCAACAAGAAGATCGAATTATCCGACGGTCGGGTAATCGAGATCGAGACCGGCAAACTCGCCAAGCAGGCGGACGGTGCCGTAGTAGTCAAGATGGGAGGAACGATGCTCCTCGCCACTGTAACATGTGCCACGGAAGTCGGAGACGACGTGGATTTCCTTCCCCTCCAGGTAGACTACAAGGAAAAGTATTATGCTGCGGGACGCTTCCCCGGCGGATTCATGAAAAGGGAAGGCAAGGCCTCTGATTATGAGATTCTGGTCTCCCGCCTTATCGACAGGGCCCTCCGTCCGCTCTTCCCGGACGATTTCCACCTCGCCCTCTTTGTCAATGTGAACCTTATCTCCGCCGAGGCCGACATCCAGCCGGATGCCCTCGCAGGACTCGCCGCCTCCGCGGCCCTTGCCACGAGCGACATCCCCTTCCTCGGCCCTATCTCCGAGGTCCGCGTCTGCCGTATCGACGGTAAGTTTGTCATCAACCCGACGTTCTCCGAGATGGAAAAGGCCGACCTCGAACTGATGGTCGCCGCCACCTACGAAAATATCATGATGGTTGAAGGCGAAATGCAGGAAGTTTCCGAGCACGACATGCTCGAGGCCATCAAGTTCGCCCATGAAGAAATCAAGAAGCAGTGCCTCGTCCAGATCGAACTGAACAAGGAGTGCGGCAAAGAAGTCAAGCGCGACTATCCTCACGACGAGGAAGACGAAGACCTCCGGAAGGCCGTCCACGAGGCATGCTACCAGAAAGCATATGACATCGCAAAGCAGGCGAAGCCGAAGCACGAGCGTGCAGATGCGTTCGAGCAGCTGAAGCAGAGCTTCATCGAGACCCTCTCCGAGGAGGACCAGGAAGCCAAGGGCAAGATGGTCGAGCGCTACTACCATGCAGTCGAAAAAGAGGCCATGCGAAACCTTATCCTCGACGAAGGACTCCGTCTCGACGGCCGTACGACCACTGAGGTGCGCCCCATCTGGTGCGAAGTGGATTACCTCCCCTGCGCCCACGGCAGCGCCATCTTTACCCGCGGTGAAACCCAGGCCCTCGCCTCCGTCACCCTCGGCACCAAACTCGACATGAAGGAAAGGGACGACGTCCTTATCCAGGGTGACCAGCAGTTCGTGCTCCACTACAACTTCCCTCCTTTCGCCACCGGCGAAGCCAAGGCGCAGAGGGGTGTGGGCCGTCGTGAAATCGGCCATGGAAACCTCGCCTACCGTGCCCTCAAGGCCGTTATGCCTACCGCTCCCGAATTCCCGTACGCTGTCCGCGTAGTATCCGATATCCTCGAGTCCAACGGCTCATCCTCGCAGGCCTCCATCTGCGGCGGCTGCCTCGCCCTCATGGATGCGGGTGTCAAGATCCGGAAGCCGGTCGCCGGTATCGCCATGGGCCTTATCACCGACGCCGAGCGTCCGAACGACCGCTACGCCATCCTCTCCGATATCCTCGGTGACGAGGACCACCTCGGAGACATGGACTTCAAGGTCGCAGGTACCAGGGACGGTATCACCGCTACCCAGATGGACATCAAGGTCGACGGACTCTCCTATGAGGTCCTCGAGAAAGCCCTCGAGCAGGCACGCCTCGGCCGCCTTCACATCATGGGCGAAATGATGAAAACCATCAGCGAGCCCCGTGAGGACTACAAGCCCTTCGTGCCCCGCATGGTCCAGATTGAAATCCCCGCCGAGTTCATCGGAGCCGTCATCGGCAAGGGCGGAGAGACCATCCAGGGTCTCCAGAAGGAAACCGGAACCACCATCACCATCGAAGAAGTCGATGCCGGCAACGGCGACGGCACGACGAAGGGCGTCGTGGACATCTTCGGTGTCGACAAGAACGCCATGGATACCGCCCTTCAGAGAATCAAGGACATCTGCGCCGTTCCCGAAGCCGGTACCGTATATCACGGCAAGGTAACCTCCATCCAGGACTTCGGCGCCTTCGTCGAAATCCTCCCTGGAAAGGAAGGCCTGCTGCATGTGAGCGAAATCGCATGGAACAAGACCGAAAACGTTTCCGACGTACTGAAAGTCGGAGACGAAGTGGACGTCAAGCTCCTTGAAATCGACGCCAAGAGCGGCAAGATGCGCCTTTCCATGAGGGCTCTCACCGAGAAGCCGGAAGGTTATGTCGAGCCGAAGCGCAGCTCCTCTCCCCGCCAGGGCGGAGACCGCCGTCAGAGCGGTGACCGCAGGGATAATAACCGCGACCGCAGAAGGGACGGTGACCGCCGCGAAGGACGCAGGGACGGACGCCGTGAGCCCCGGAGGGACAACCGCGGAAACGAACAGCCCCGCGAAAAGGAAGCCCCGAGGGAAACTCCTGAGCCGGATGTCTTCTAATTAAACAGTCAACCTACCCGAAACAGGGTAGGTTGATTTTTTTTACAGAAGCTTGGCAGCGATGTCCGAGAGGGCTGAGCGCTCGCCTTTCCGGAGGAAGACGTGCTGGAAGAGGCGCTGCCCGTCCATCTTGTCACCAAGGTGGGACAGTCCGTTGGACCACTGGTCCAGATAGGGCTGGTCAATCTGGAAAATATCTCCGGTAAACACCATTTTCGTTCCCTCGCCCGCCCGCGTGATAATTGTTTTCACCTCATGCGGGGTCAGGTTCTGGGCCTCATCGACTATCATGAACACCTTGCCGAGCGAACGGCCGCGAATATAGGCCAGCGGGGATATCAGCAGTTTCTCCTCTTTCAGGAGGGCGTCTATCTTCAGGGCCTGCTTGCTGCCGGGCCGGAAACAACGGCGGATCACGTCGAGGTTGTCCATGAGCGGCTGGATATAAGGACTCATCTTGCTCTTCTGGTCGCCGGGAAGGAAGCCGATGTCCTGCCCCCCGAGTACCACAGTCGGTCGGGTCAGGATAATCTGCTCGAAATCCTGCTCCTGCTCAAGGGCGGCCGCGAGGGCAAGGAGGGTTTTCCCAGTTCCAGCACCGCCGGTGAGTGAAACCAGCTGAATCTTATCATTCAGAAGGGCGTCGAGGGCGAACTTCTGCTCATCGTTCCTCGGACGGATTCCGTAGGCCTCGCGGGTACGGACGAGGGCAATTACATTCCGGTCGGTATCATAGCGGCCGAGAACCGTCTCTTCCCCCCATTTGAACTTGTACAGCCGGTTCGGCAGGGGCTCCTTGTCGGCAACCACCCGCCAGTCAAGGCAGTTGTTCTGGCCATAGGCGAGCTTCTGGACATCCTCCGATTCGGCGGCCTCAATTGTCTGGACCTCCCGGAAACTGTTCTCGATAATCTCATCCTCAACCTTGTCGGTCAGGTAGTCCTGGGCAGGCATACCGGCGGCCTTGGACTTGACGCGAAGGTTGATATCCATGGAAACCAGGGCGACGAAACGGCCCGGATTGTTGTCCCTGACCCACATCGCCGTGGAGAGAATCCGGTGGTCCGGGATATCGTCGACGAACATCTCCTTGAGCGGTTCGGGGAAGGGTTTATTGGGAAGAATTGTCAGCGAGCCGAGCCCCGGGCCAAGGGGAATGCCCTTCCCGTTGAATTCTTTCTTTTCGGTCAGTATGTTTATGCTTCGCATGAAACCCCGCGCATTATAGTTAAGGGAATCATTGCCCTTTTTGAATTTGTCCACCTCCTCGATTACGGCAATCGGAATTACAAGGTCATTGTCCTTGAAATTCCGGATGGCGTTGTGGTCATGGAGAATTACATTCGTGTCAAGCACGAAGATTTTAGGTTTCTTTCTGGCAGTCATAGTATTATCAATCTTCACCCTCGGAACTCTCATGAATCAGAAGCGACTCGAGGATTCCGCTGATGCCTGGTTTTTCATCCATCCTGACCGAAATGTCCCCCTTTCCCGGCTTCGGGTGGCCGAGCGGGAAGTAAGCCACATCCTGGAGGAGCAGTTCAGCGTCAACATAGTCATAATCTATATCGTCTATTTCCAGCAGCACACCCGGGATTTCGGCAAAGAGAATCCGAACGGGTTTTTCGCCTCCATAGGCGTTACGAAGCCCTGAAAGGTCGATTTCGATGTCCCTAATCCCTCCGCACATGGAGTCAAGCGCGGCCATGAGCCCTCCTTCGAAAACCGTCGTCCCCGCCTTTACCACCCCGTCCTCGACGAGTTCCCGGACAACCTCGTAGCAGTCCGTGAAATACTCGGTATCGGAAACATCGGGGGCAACCGCGGAACGGGCTCCCGTCACTTCGGAAACGGCAGAACCGCCGAGGCGGAAATCACATGGATCAAAAGGAATATAGATAATCCACCTGGAAGGGTCGTCGGAAGCTGTCGCAGGACATTTCCGCTTTTTCCCCAGCCGGGGGTTCAGGGTCTTGAAAGGAGCCCCGCTGAGGATGCTGTCCTCCTCTTCGGCGGGAATATCCTCCTCTGCCACGGTTCCGGCCTTGAAAACGACGCTGCAGGGGCCTCTACGTACGCTGTAGCACTTCAGTTTAAGTCCGAGGGCGTCGATATAAGTTGCCGCGGACTCCACGGAGCTGTAAAATGCAGCCATATTGCCGATCGGTTCGCTGTCCCACTTCCATTCGGCCCTCAGAAAGAGGTCCGCAAGCCGGAAATGACCGGTCCTCCAGATTGCATCTACAAGGGCCGCCGCAACCTTTCCGGCAGTATGGGGACCCGCAAAAATGATTGGAGCAAGTCGGTTCCCTATTAGGGGCCGGACCGCTTCCAGATACGCGCCGATTTTCCCGCTGTCATAGACAAAGGAGCTCGGGGCCGGATCCACGGTCTCGTCAACCACGGGGTCGAATTCCCCGTCAGGAAGCACCGGGGGCTCAATCATGCACCCGTCCAGCATGCGTCCCGGGGTCAGGACCATAGGACAGCCGTCGATGATATACTCGCTGTAGAGGACGGATCGTTTGCCGGTCATATAAAAAAAATAAAGTTCCCGTTGTTTGATTCCCTCAAAAATAGATAAATTTGTGAAGAAAACAAAAAGGACCCGGGATGGATTTTACAGAAAAAGAGTACAATGCCCTTGTAGAGGATATATTCAGGCGTTTTCCGTCGGTCCAGAAATCCGCTTTTCAGGACGCCTACAAACCGGGGCTCGGGCAAATGGACCTCTTCGACGAGGCCCTTGGCAGGCCGTCCCGCGCCTTCAGAAGCATCCATATCGCCGGGACCAACGGTAAGGGTTCCGTCTCCCACATGCTCGCTTCCGCCCTCTCAACCGCCGGCATGAAAACCGGACTCTACACCTCCCCCCACCTTCTGGATTTCCGCGAACGGGCGAGGTGCTTCCCCGGCGGCCTGGTCCCGAAGGACTATGTTTTCGGGTTCCTGACAAGGTGGAAGCCATATTTTGAGGAACACCGCCTCTCCTTTTTTGAGATTACGACAGGTCTCGCCTTCCGGTATTTCGCCGACTGCGGAGTCGATGTCGCCGTCGTTGAAACCGGTCTTGGAGGACGCCTGGACAGCACCAACATCCTCCCCTCCCCGGAGCTTACGGTCATAACCTCCATCGGGCTGGACCACTGCGACATCCTCGGGCACACCCTCGGGGAAATCGCTGCGGAAAAGGCCGGTATTTTCAAGGACGGGACCCCTGCGCTTATTGGGGAGAGCAATCCCGAAACGGATTCCGTCTTCGAAGAGACGGCATGGATGAGATGTCCCATCTCCTTCGCTGACCGGATGGAACTGTCCCTTGGATACCGGAGCGCCGAAATCCTCCGCTCCATGGACCTCCGTGGGGAATATCAGATGAATAATCTGAGAACCGTCCTCGCCGCAGTCGACATACTTAAGAAACGGCCCGGCTTCGAGCCCCTTCAAAACGACACTGCCGTCCTTGACGGAATCGTCCATGCCGCCGGGAGAACCGGCCTCCGAGGCCGCTGGGAAAAGGTTTCCGACCTCCCATATGTAATCTGCGACATCGGTCACAATCCCCCTGCCCTAAAATACAATTTCGCCCAGCTCCAGAGGATGCTTTCCGAAGGGGAATGCAGCTCCCTCCTCATCGTTTACGGGGTCATGGCCGACAAGGACCTGGACTCGATCCTGCCCCTCATGCCCGCCGATGCGACCTATATCTTTACGACGCCCGACACCCCGAGAGCCCTTCCCTCGGAAGAAATACTTTCGCGTTACAATGCCTTCTGCGCCTCCATCGGAAGATCTCCACGCGCCTATTCCTCCGGCTCTGTCCGGGAGGCCGTCAATATGGCCATAACCCTTGCGCGCAACTATTCCGAACAGCTCGACCGCTCGGCTTCCGCCTCAAAGCCCGTCCCTGCCCTCATCTACATCGGCGGCAGCACCTTCGTCGTCGCCGACGCCCTGCCTTTGTTTTGAATCCGCCGCCTCGGGTTATACCGGCTTAAACAAACTACTCATCATCCTGCTCAATTGTCCGCAAGTGGGTTAAACGTTTATGATGCCTAAATAGTAGATTTATGGCGCCTACGGCAATCCATCCCTCCTATCTTCGACCATAGAGGTACTGAACATGCACGTTTTGAAGGGTTTTTGTGCACGATTGGTACCGCGAGGTACTGAACGTGCACGTTTTGACGGATTTTTGTGCATGGTGAGTACCAAGGAAGGGGGCGGCGCCGCCAACTGTTTTGATTTTTCACAGGGAATCCCTATCTTTGGGGAAACCAAAACCACTTTTTTATGAAGAAATACTTTGCTGAGTGTATCGGAACTATGGTTCTGACACTTTTGGGCTGCGGAACAGCCATGTTCCTCGGCTGTAACACTCCTGCCGGTGTTGTCGGTACGGCCGTCGCCTTCGGTCTTGCCGTAGTTGCAATGGCCTACACCATCGGCGGTGTATCCGGCTGCCACATCAACCCTGCAATCACCCTCGGCGTAGCCCTAGCGGGCCGCATGAGCTGGAAAGACGCCTGCGGATATTGGATCGGCCAGGTAATCGGCGCCATCGTCGCCGGAGCCATCCTCCTCCTCCTGACCAAGGTCGTCGCCGCTCCCGACCTCACCGGTGGCCTCGGAACCAACGGCGTAGCAAATGCCGGCGGTATCGGAGGTGCGCTTCTCGTAGAGTGCCTCGCCACCTTCCTCTTTGTCCTCGTGGTCCTCGGAACCACTGACCCGAAGGTCGGCGCCGGCAACCTTGCCGGACTCGCAATCGGCCTTTCCCTCATCCTTATCCACCTCGTCTGCATCAACCTGACCGGAACGTCCGTCAACCCCGCCCGTTCCATCGGACCGGCCCTCTTCGCAGGCGGACAGGCCCTGAAGGATGTCTGGGTATTCATCGTTGCCCCGCTTGCCGGTGGCGCCCTCGCAGTCCCCGTCTGGAAAGCCATCGCCCCGAAGGCATAAGTTTACTGAGCATAAGAAGTAAGGGTCCGGAATTTCCGGGCCCTTACTCATTTGCTATCGCTTTTTCAGCCGACCGATGGCGTGCTCCAGGGATTCTGAAGGTTCGATGATGTTGTACGCCTCCCAGAAATCGGGATCTTCGAAGAAGGACATCTGCTTTCCAAGAGAAGCATTTTCCGGGAAAGCGTCCTTCCATTTTATTTCCACCGGTTCATCCCGGCGATGAGTGACTACCATCTCGTTGACAACTGTATAGTTCGTCGAGAAAATCCGTTTTTTCCAGTCACAGCGGAAGCGGAATGAGGTCCTCATGTAACGGAGCCGGTAAAGTCCGTCAGAGGGGTCCGGAACATAGCTGATTACGAGGGTCTGCTCGAGAGGGGTGAAACGAAGGCGCGGAGGTTTTTTGACCAGCATCATACGGGTCGCCTTTTCGCGGTCGCTCATGTCGAGGGAAAGCTCCATCCTGGTGAATGCCAGGGTTTCCCGATCAATAAAAACCAGTCCGTTATAAAGTGGATATTCGCTGAGAACGGCCCGCGGAGTGATTCTGATTACATACTGCATCCTGTCGCCGACAAAAGCCGGAGAGAGCATCTCGAGGTCATACTTCCCGATTTCTTCCGAAGCGAGAAGGAAGTTCCTGCTTTTCACCGCGTCAAGGGTCACTCCCTGGACCGGTCCTCCGAGGACCTGGACACCTAAAGTATCTGATTTTCTGGGGCTTACCAGCCGACGGCCCACACTGACGGCAACGCGGTCTCCCCATGTATCGATATTGCCGTAGGATCGTTTCTGGAGAATTGCCACCGCCTCCGAAATATCTATGTAGCTCTGGCGCTTACGGACCGTCTCCCGATAAAAGAAATCATGGATCTCGGTCACTGCCGGGTAGTTTTTCGGAATCCTGGAGTACGCCTCTTCCATGATAACGCGCGGATTCCCGTCCACGACCCGCGCCTCCTTAAGAAGAAGACTGACCGGAACAAGCCGGAGGAGGATACAGTCCGCCTTCAATTCCTCACCGGAGACCGAAAGGGAAAGGTATCCCGGGCATGAGAGATCTATGCGACTTACCGGACTTGAAGACTTGACGGAGAAAAAACCATCCTCATTGGTAACCGTATAAAAGCCGTCAGAGGTTGCAACATGGACTCCCTCCAGAGGGGTGTCCCCGTAGGAGGAAAGCACAGTCCCGGAAACCGCATACGAAAGCGAGTCCCTTTTCTCCCTGGAAAGGAGCGGAACCACTGTCAAAAAAAGCAGCCCTGCAATGATTGTGAAAAGCCGTCGCATATGTTGCAAAAATAAAAATTTTCGTAGAAAAATAAACGAATTTGGCACGTATTGTTCGGGAATACGGATATTTTATTGTAAATTCGCGGGCGAAATATTTGTAATTATATGGAAAAGAAGAAAAGAGTATATCGTTTTGGCGGGAAAACCGCCGAAGGCGATGGGAAAATGAGGGAACTCCTCGGTGGAAAAGGCGCTAACCTCGCCGAAATGAGTCTCCTTGGAATGCCGGTTCCCGCCGGATTTACAATCACTACAGAGTGCTGTACTGAATACTACCGCCTCGGTGGCGGCTACACCCCGGAGCTCCGCAAGGATGTGGCTGAAGCCCTCAAGGCGACCGAAAAGATAATGGGCAAGAAGTTCGGTGACGAGAACGATCCGCTCCTTGTAAGCTGCCGAAGCGGCGCCCGCAGCTCCATGCCCGGCATGATGGATACGATCCTCAACATCGGACTCTGCTCCAAGACCCTCCCGGGGCTTATCAAGAAGACCGGCAACCCGCGTTTCGTATATGACGCCTACCGCCGCCTCATCATGATGTACTCCGACGTCGTCATGGAAAAGGCAGAAGGAATCGAGCCCGAAGACGGTCAGGGAATCCGCCAGCAGCTCGACCGCATGATGCAGGAGCTCAAGGACCGCAAGGGCTACAAGAGCGACACCGAGATTACCGCCGACGAGCTGAAAGACCTCGCCGAGCAGTTCAAGGTCCGCATCAAGGAAGTCCTCGGAGTTGAATTCCCGGACGATGCCCAGGCCCAGCTCTGGGGATCCATCGGTGGCGTTTTCAAATCCTGGAACGGCAAGAGGGCGATTCGTTACCGCCAGATTGAGCATATTCCGGATGACTGGGGCACGGCCGTCAATGTCCAGTCCATGGTCTTCGGAAACATGGGAGAGACCTCCGCAACGGGTGTCGCCTTCTCCCGCAACCCTGCGAACGGGGACAATAAATTCTACGGCGAGTGGCTCATCAACGCCCAGGGCGAGGATGTGGTCGCCGGTATCCGTACCCCGAACCCCCTCAACGAGGCCACCAAGAGCGAGAAGAACAAGAACCTCGCCTCCCTCGAAACCGCGATGCCGGAGGTCTATAAGGAGCTCGACGGTATCCGTACCCGACTCGAGGAGCATTTCCAGGATATGCAGGACATCGAATTCACAATCCAGGAAGGCAAGCTCTGGATGCTCCAGTGCCGTATCGGCAAGCGCACCGGCCTTGCCGCCCTCCAGATGGCGGTCGACATGGTCGACGAAGGTCTCATCGACGAGAAGACGGCCGTGATGAGGGTTGCCCCGCCCAGCTCGACGAGGTGCTCCACCCGATTCTTGACCCCGCCTCCGAAAAAAAGGCCGAGATTCTCGCCCAGGGTCTCCCCGCCTCCCCTGGCGGCGCCGTCGGAGAGATTGTATTCACCTCCGAGGACGCTATCAAATGCGCCGCGGCCGGACGCAAGTGCATCCTCGTCCGCGAGGAGACTTCTCCGGAAGATATCGACGGTATGCACGCTTCGGTCGGTATCCTGACCGAGCGCGGCGGCATGACCTCCCACGCGGCGCTTGTCGCCCGCGGCTGGGGCAAGTGCTGCATCGTCGGCTGCGACGCCCTGAAGATCGATTTCAACGCAAAGAAAGTCAGCTTCGGCGGCAAGGTGACCCTCAAGGAAGGCGACGCCATCAGCTTGAACGGTGCCAAGGGTCTCGTATACGCAGGCGCCATCGAGACCATGGACGCCTCCGAGAACCCGCTCTTCGCGAAATTCATGGGACTCTGCGACAAGTTCCGCAAACTCGGAATCCGTACCAATGCGGATACGCCTGAGGACGCCGCACGTGCCCTGAAGTTCGGTGCCGAGGGCATCGGGCTCTTCCGTATCGAGCACATGTTCTACGGAAAGAACTCCGACACCCCGCTTTCCAAGCTTCGCAAGATGATTCTCTGCAACACGGAGCAGGAGCGCAAGGCAGCCCTTGCCGAACTCGAGCCCTACATGAAGGCCGCAGTCAAGGAGACCCTCCGGATCATGGACGGGAAACCGGTTGTCTTCCGCCTCCTCGACCCGCCGCTCCATGAATTCGTCCCGAAGACTGAGGACAAGAAGAAGGAAATCGCCTCCGACCTCGGCATTTCCGTCAAGGAAATCGAGAAGAGGGGTGAATCCCTCCACGAGGTGAACCCGATGATGGGTCACCGCGGAGTCCGTCTCCATGTCTCCTATCCGTTGATTGCCGAAACCCAGTACAGGGCCATCTTCACCGCCACCGCCGAACTCCAGAAGGAAGGCCTCCGCCCGATGCCTGAAATCATGATTCCGGTTACGATTTCCGCCCGTGAGCTCAGCTTCCAGAGGGCTATCTGCGACAAGATCAAGGCCGAAGTAGAGGCAACGACCCAGCAGTTCCTCGAGTACAAGTTCGGTACCATGATCGAGATCCCCCGCGCCGCACTGACCGCCGACAGGATGGCCCGCGCAGCAGAGTTCTTCTCCTTCGGTACAAACGACCTCACCCAGATGACCTTCGGCTTCTCCCGTGACGACGTGGGAACCTTCATGGGCGACTACCTCGGGAACAAGATTCTCGACGGCGACCCGTTCCAGACCATCGACGTCAAGGCGGTCGGCAAGCTCGTCAAGATCGGTGTCGACGGCGGACGTTCCCGCCGCCCCGACCTTATGTGCGGCATCTGCGGCGAGCATGGTGGCGACCCGAAGTCCATCGAGTTCTTCAACACAATCGGCATCAACTACGTCTCCTGCAGCCCGTTCCGCGTCCCGATCGCACGTCTCGCCGCGGCACAGGCCGAGATTCGCCAGGCGAAGTAATTTAAGTGCGGCCTATCAAATCGGGCCGCACTTAAAA
>JAFSSE010000031.1 GCA_017445755.1 Bacteroidales bacterium
GAGGCGACTGAATTTACTGATCTTGGCATTTGTTGAATTGATTTTTGGAGGCAGTGGCTTGATAATTAAGCGCTTCCAACTGCGTTCCAGTTAAACTTGATAAAGTACTACAGGACCAGGAGCTCTTTTACTCTCTTGACGTCGTCCCTGTCGATGAGGGCGAAGTGGTCGAGATTCCTCTTCTGCTTCTTGGTCTTCTTGGTGAGGATGTGGCTATGGTAAGCGTGCTTCCTCTTGATCTTTCCCGTTCCGGTAAGCGTGAAACGCTTTTTGGCACCGGAGTTGGTTTTGAGCTTTGCCATTGTTAAACAATATTTTAGTTATACATACCGCTACACGCGGTTATTTTTTCTTGTTGGGGGCGATCATCATGTGCATCCTCTTTCCCTCGAGGACGGGCATGCTCTCGGCCCTTCCGTATTCCTCAAGCTCGACGGCAAAACGCAGAAGCTGCTTCTGTCCCTGCTCGGCGAACATGATGGAACGTCCGCGGAAGAAAATCGTCGCTTTAACCTTGGATCCCTCCTGAAGGAATCCCTGGGCATGTTTCAGCTTGAACTGGAAGTCATGCTCGTCGGTGTTCGGTCCGAAACGTATCTCCTTGATGACCACCTTCGCGGCATTCGCCTTCATCTCCTTCGCACGCTTGCGCTGCTGGTAAAGATACTTCTGGTAGTCCAGGATCTTGCACACCGGCGGATCGGCCTTCGCAGAGATTTCCACCAGGTCGAGGTCCAGTTCATCCGCCATGGCCAAGGCCTTGGCAATAGGGTATACGCCCTGCTCGGGGATGTTATCTCCGACAAGACGAACCTGCGGAGCTGTGATTTCCCTATTGGTTCTCAGCTCGTTCTCGTCCTTCTTAGCATTCTGCTGAAGGTTGTTCTTGTTTCCGGGCTTCGGCCTCGGAGACGGTCTGTAAGGTGTTGCGATAGGTCTTTCCTCCTATTAGTTAAACATCTGTTATTCGGCCAGTTCCGCCTTGACGGCGTCCTGGATGTACTTAATGAATCCATCCACCGTCATGGAGCCCTGGTCCACTCCGTCCCTTCTTACGGAGACGGTATTTTCGGCGACTTCTTTTTCGCCCACAATGACGAGCACAGGGACTCTCATCAAAGAGGTCTCACGGATCCTCTTGCCGAGTGTCTCGTTGCGATCATCTATTGAGGCGCGAATTTCGGAATTATTCAGCAGATTTACAACTTTTTTTGCATATTCTGTGAATTTTTCGCTGACAGGCAGTACTTTAACCTGGTCCGGATTGAGCCAGAGGGGCAGATGGCCGGCCGTATGCTCGAGTAAAACTGCCACAAAACGTTCGAGGGAACCGAAAGGAGCGCGGTGAATCATAACCGGGCGCTGACGGCTTCCGTCGGAGTCGATATACTCCAGTTCAAAACGCTCAGGAAGGTTATAGTCAACCTGGATTGTTCCAAGCTGCCAGCTGCGGCCGATGGCATCCTTTACCATGAAGTCGAGCTTCGGACCATAGAAAGCGGCCTCTCCGGTCTCGACTACGAAGGGAAGGCCCTTCTTTTTCGCAGCGTCGATAATTCCCTGCTCGGCCTTGTTCCAGTTCTCGTCGGAGCCGATATACTTCGAAGGATTCTTCGGATCGCGGAGGGATACCTGGGCCGTGAACTTCTCGAAGTGAAGGGTCTTGAAAACGTAGAGAATCAGGTCGATAACCTTCTCGAATTCCTCCTGGAGCTGGTCCGGGCGGCAGAAAAGGTGGGCGTCATCCTGGGTAAAACCGCGGACACGCGTCAGTCCGTGGAGCTCTCCGCTCTGCTCGTAACGATAGACCGTACCGAACTCGGCGAAACGGAGGGGAAGGTCACGGTAGGAGCGCGGCGCGCTGCGGTAAATCTCGCAGTGGTGGGGGCAGTTCATCGGCTTGAGCATGAACTCCTCCCCTTCCTGGGGAGTATGGATCGGCTGGAACGAGTCCTTGCCGTATTTTGCATAGTGGCCCGAAGTAACGTAGAGGTCCTTCGCGCCGATATGGGGAGTGACTACCTGGAGATAGCCGTATTTCGCCTGCTTCTTGCGGAGGAATTCCTCAAGGGTTCCCCTGAGGGCTGCACCCCTCGGGAGCCAGAGCGGCAGACCGGCACCGACGCGGGAGGAGAATGTAAAGAGACCCATCTCCTTGCCAATCTTTCGGTGGTCGCGTTTCTTGGCCTCTTCGAGAACCACAAGGTACTCGTCGAGCATGGACTTCTTAGGGAATGTAATTCCGTAAATACGGGTCAGCTGCTGGCGTTTTTCATCGCCTCTCCAATAGGCCCCGGCAAGAGCGGTGACCTTCACCGCCTTGATAACTTCGGTATTGCGAAGGTGAGGTCCGCGGCAGAGATCGGTGAAAGCGCCGCAGGTATAGTATGTTATGGTTCCGTCTTCAAGCTCGGAAATAAGTTCCTGCTTGTAAGGGTCGCCTTTTTCCTTGAAATAGGCCATGGCATCGGCCTTGGAGACCTCCTTGCGGATGAAATCCTGCTTCTCGCGGGCAAGTTCGAGCATCTTCTTCTCGATTGCCCCGAAATCGGCGTCGGAAAGGGACTGTCCGCCGAGGTCTACGTCATAGTAGAAGCCGTTCTCGACAGCGGGGCCGATACCGAACTTTACGCCCGGATAAAGGGCCTCGAGGGCTTCTGCCATAAGGTGGGATGAAGAATGCCAGAAAACATGCTTCGCCTCGTCATCCTCCCACTTGAGGAGGCGGATTTCGCAATCCTCTATAATAGGACGCGTAAGGTCGATTGTGGTACCCTTTTCGGTTTCGTCCGCACCCATTGAGCGTACTGATACAGCCAGCACATCCTGGGCGAGCCGGGGACTGATGGACATCGCGATGTCATAGCCGGTAACGCCGCTTTCATAGGTTCTGACGCTGCCGTCAGGGAACATGATGTTGATCATAATTACTTTAATTTGAGTTAACTGATGAGCGTATTACATACCAAGTACTTTACTGCATTAGTTGTAATCACGCAAAGGTAAGGATTTTTTTCTTATCTTTGTCCTGTCATGGCCCTGGATATGGAAGAAAAAACCCGCAACAAGGCCCTCTGGGACCTCGCTTCCAAAGACGGCATCGCCCTCGGCATGCTGTCTGTCGCCTGCCTTGCCCTGAAACAGCTTCTGTCCGGATGGGAAGGCGGGGCGTCAAACCTTGTCGGGGCTCTTGTCTGGGCCATACAGTTCTTCGGGGCGATTTTCCTTCTCCGCGCCTTCATGAAAAAATTCACGGAAGGGAATGACGAGGCCACCACTCTCGACACCTATATGCTCGGAAAGCGCATCTGTCTCTTTTCCTCGCTAATCCTTGCCGTGGCGACAACCGCCCTTGTCGTATATTATCCGGACAATCTCCTAACCCGTCAGTTCAACATGATGATGGAACAATATTCCTCCATGATGGACGCGGCCTCGAGGGAAACCCTTGCCGGAACAACGCTTTCAGACAGCCCGGGGGTCATTTTCTTCTCCCAGTTCATTTACGCCTATGTTTACGGCCTCGTCCTTTCGGCCATCCTGTCGAGAAGGATTCCGGGGCCGAAAACCAATCCTCAGTAGCCATGGAATACAAGTATGACATCTCCATCGTAATTCCTCTCTTCAACGAGAAAGAGTCCCTCCCTGAACTGACTTCATGGATAAAAAAGGTCATGGAGGAGAATGGTTTCAGCTACGAAATCATTCTGGTTGACGACGGGAGCACCGACGGTTCATGGGAGGAAATCCGCTCCCTGTCCACCTCGGACCCCTCCGTGCGGGGAATCTCCTTCCGCCGCAATTACGGGAAGTCGGCAGCCCTCTATGAGGGCTTTGCTTCGGCTGCAGGAAAGGTCGTATTTACCATGGACGCAGACCTCCAGGACTCGCCGGACGAGCTTCCCGAGATGTACAGGATGGTCACTGAAGAGGGCTGGGACGTAGTTTCCGGCTGGAAACAGCACCGGAAGGACAACAAACTGACTAAGAATCTGCCCTCAAAGCTGTACAACTGGACTGCCAGAAAGGTCACCGGCATCAAACTCCATGACATGAATTGCGGGCTCAAGGCATACCGGAACGAGGTCGTCAAGAACATAGAGGTTTATGGCGAAATGCACAGGTATATCCCCTACCTCGCCAAAAACGCCGGATTCGACAGGATTACAGAAAAACCCGTCCACCACCAGAAGCGCAAATACGGAGTGAGTAAATTCGGAATTGAGCGTTTCGTAAACGGTTTTCTCGACCTCATGTCGCTTTGGTTCCTCTCCAAATTCGGAAAGAAACCCATGCACTTTTTCGGAACAAGCGGCATCCTGATGTTCCTGGTCGGCTTTATAATGACAGTCTGGATCATTGCGGCAAAGCTGATCAACCAGGCCCATGGCGTCCGCTACCGGGCCGTGACCGACCAGCCGCTGTTCTACCTGGCCCTACTGGCCATAGTACTCGGCGTACTCTTCTTCCTGGCGGGATTCATAGGGGAAATGATTTCCAGAAGTTCCTCTGCCAGAAACGAATACAACATTAAAGAGAGAATCTGAGCAAGATTACCTGCTCCTGAAGGGTCCGTCTATCTGCTTGATACGGTATTCATAGTCGGTGTCGTCAAGGACATAGACCCGGTAACGGGCTCCTCCTTTTTCGACACGGATTACTACATGCCCGTTCTTGGAAGAAAGTTTTTCCGTCTCGGCTGCATATACTTCGTCCGTCACAGCGGAGCCACCATGGTCTGAGCCGGATCTCTGGACATCCTCCTTCTGGAGGTTCTCAGGATAAAGGTTGGTCGTATATATACGGGTTTTGGGCGAGCCCTCCCACGTGGTTTCCATTGCCGGAATCCACGGCTTATGGGATGTAAAATTCTGGACCACGATAACACCGGGCTGGAGAATGGCCATCGCCTCCTTCGTATGGGTGCCCCAAGCCATATGATGGCTTCCCTTCATTGCCTCGATCCGGTGGCCTATCTCATGGGCAAGCGGTATTTCAACCGCCGTATTTGCACCCGCATCTCCGCAGGTAAGATACTCAAAATTCCCATATTTAATAAGGAAGCAGCATGACGCTCCGTTCTCCTTGGGCTTTTCTCCCGCATAGAGGTCCACGACCTCCCCTCCCTGCCACAGCATCCCGTCGCAGGCGTAATTGAAGGTACTGAATTCCGGATACGCCTCCGGATTGTTCCTAAGTACGAACTGGTCGTCGGCACCAATTCTGAACCGCTCCGCCTTCATCCCCTGAGAAATAGCATAGCTGACGAATTTGCGATAGTGGTCAATATTGGTATGGGCCGTCGTTCTCTCCAAGGCGGCGTCATAGTCCGGATATCCCCTGTCCACAAGCGTCTTGAACGGGACCAGGTCATAGAGTCCCATAAGACCCGTGAGCGCGTATCCGTCCGGAGAAATATCATTCCCCTTCCATGAGGCGGTGCCCATATGGTCTATATGGAAATGAGAGAGGTTGAAATAGTCGACCATCCCTCCGGAATGCTCCGGAAGGAAATGTCTTATATACTCTGCATCCACCTTGTAGGCACGCTCGCCAGGGAAGGGTTTAGGATCAACTTCCGGCCACCTGGCCTTCTTGCTGTCCGGAATGTCTCCGCAGTCAACGACCATGGTCGTCCCGTCGGGAAGAATCAAAAAAGCACACTCACCCCTTCCGGAATTAACAAAATGGATATCCAGCATACCCTCCTCCCACTGCGGAAGGGGGCTGCCGATTTTACCGGTATCCACCTTGGATGAATTCCGGCAGGAAAGCGTTGCGGCCGCACATAGCGCTGCGGCCAGGGCAAAAATCTTTTTCATAACGGGGGCAAATATACAAAAATCCCCCGGAAGTCGTTTGACTTTCGGGGGATTCAAAGAACGGCAGCTACCTACTCTCCCAACTGGTGGGTCAGTACCATCGGCGATGGTGAGCTTAACTTCTCTGTTCGGAATGGGAAGAGGTGGTTCCTCACCGC
>JAFSSE010000032.1 GCA_017445755.1 Bacteroidales bacterium
GGGCGGCGGCATCTACACCAAGGCCGCGGATGTTGGGGCCGATATCGTGGGTAAAGTGGAGCAGGACATCCCTGAGGACGACCCCAGGAACCCCGCCACCATCGCCGACAATGTCGGTGACAATGTGGGCGATGTAGCCGGCATGGGCGCAGACCTTTATGAGAGTTACTGCGGCTCCATCCTTGCCACCATGGCGCTTGGCGCTTCGGCCTTCTTCGGAGACGGTACGGCCGTCCAGATGAGGGCTATCCTTGCCCCTATGATGATTGCGGCAATTGGCGTAGTCCTCTCAATATTAGGTATTTACGTGGTTCGTACAAAGGAAGGCGCTTCGCTTCAGGACCTCCTTGGATCCCTCAGCCGCGGCACCAACCTTGCGGCCGTTCTCATCGCCCTGGTTTCCTTCGGCGTGTTCTACGTCCTCGGCTTCCCCAACTGGTGGCAGATGGCCCTTTCCGTGGTCAGCGGCCTTGTGGCGGGCGTGGTTATAGGTAAGATTACGGAGTACTATACCTCCCATTCCTACAAGCCCACCCAGAAACTGGCCGAAAGCGCCCAGACAGGCCCTGCAACCGTCATCATCAATGGCGTTGGCCTTGGTATGATCTCCACCGCCGTTCCCGTTGTTACAATTGCCGTTGCCATCCTTCTGGCCTACGGCTTCGCAACAGGCTTCCACTTTGGCGTTGACACTCTGAGTATGGGCCTTTACGGCATCTCCATCGCCGCCGTGGGCATGCTCTCAACCCTTGGAATCACCCTGGCAACGGATGCCTATGGCCCCATCGCCGATAACGCCGGCGGCAACGCCCAGATGAGTGAACTGGATCCCTCCGTACGTGAGAAGACCGATATCCTTGACTCCCTTGGCAACACAACTGCCGCAACCGGTAAGGGCTTTGCAATCGGCTCCGCAGCCCTCACTGCCCTGGCCCTCCTGGCATCCTATATTGAGGAAATCAAGATCGGCTTCGGCCACCTTGCCGCAAAGGGCGGCGAAATGGCCGCGGAATTCTCCCGCCTCGCTCACGGCAGCATCACCGACATTGTGGAGCACTATGACATCACCCTTATGAACCCTATGGTGCTGGTTGGCATTTTCATCGGCTCAATGATGGCGTTCCTCTTCTGCGGTCTTACCATGAACGCCGTTGGACGTGCCGCAGAGAAGATGGTCATAGAGGTACGCCGCCAGTTCCGTGAAATTGCCGGCATCCTTGAAGGAAAACAGCGCCCGGACTACACCAGTTGCGTGCGCATCTCCACCAAGGCTGCCCAGCACGAGATGATTTTCCCGTCCCTCCTTGCCATCATCGTCCCGATGCTGGTCGGAGCCCTTCTCGGTCCCGCCGGTGTCATCGGCCTCCTTGCAGGCGGCCTCGGTGCCGGTTTCGTCCTCGCTATCTTCCTCGCCAATTCCGGCGGTGCCTGGGACAATGCAAAGAAGTATGTTGAGGAAGGCCACTTCGGCGGCAAGAACTCCCAGAACCACCATGCCACTGTTGTGGGCGACACGGTCGGCGATCCTTTCAAGGATACGTCAGGCCCTTCGCTGAACATCCTCATCAAGCTGATGTCGATGGTTTCAATCGTGATGGCGGGTCTCACCGTAATGCTTCATTAGAAAGTTCTTATAGAGCCGCCCGTTCCACAAGCGGGCGGCTTTTTTATCTTTTCCCATGAAACCATCCTCCGTTTTCGGCTTCATCCTCGGGGTCTTCATGATCCTCGGCCTGGGCGCCCTGTTCTTTCCCGCTGACGGGATTGACGTGGGCGGGATGAACCTGAGGTTTTCTTCGCTGGAAAGGGCCCTGGAGCCGTCTTCGTCCGAAGTGGACGTCGATGCGGTCATCGACGCGGCGGAAGAAGGTTTCACTGTCGGGAAGGATACTCTCGAATACTACCGTTCCTTCTTCTCGGAGAATCCTAACCGGATTTATCTCCCGGGGGACGACTATTCTTTCTTCGATCCGGTTTTCCGCTCGTGGGACAGCGCGCTTAAAACCGGAACTACCTGGAGAGTAGCCCATTACGGGGACTCTCAGATAGAAATGGACCGGATTTCTGCGGACCTTCGCGACGCCCTCCAGGAGCGTTTCGGGGGAGAGGGGACCGGCATGTTCCCGGTGCTCTCCAATGTCCCTTCGGCTAGCATCGCAAAAAGCGCCTCCGGGGCCATGGTCCATTATACGATGTACGGGGACTCTACGACGGTCCGGGCGCCCCACCGCCGTTACGGGGTCATGGCCCAGCTTACCGAGCTTTCCGGCGCCGGTACGCTTTCCCTCCGGGCGACGCCCTCCAAAAACGCCTATCCCCGGGTCAAGACCTTTTCCCGGGTTTCAGTCCTTCTCGGAAGGAACCGGAAGGGCTGTACCCTCCGCCTTGTCTCGGATACCATCCGTCCTGTGCCGGTCGTCCTCGACCGGGATACCCTTGGCGGCCACCTTGTCAGCTGGGATCTTCCGGAAAGCGTCTCCAAAGCCCGCATTTCGATTTCCTCCGATGCTGAAATCTACGGGGTCGCCTGCGACGGAAAAGGCGGTGTCGCTGTGGACAACATCCCCCTCAGGGGTTCTTCAGGCACGATTTTCCACCGGATAGACCCGAAGGTGATGTCCCGCGGATTTTCTCTCGACAGGACGAATCTGATTATTCTCCAGTTCGGCGGCAACATGATGCCTGCGATACGTGGCTCCGAGCAGATTTCCGAATACATGCGCCGGATCGAGGCCGAACTCCGCTATTTCGGGGAGGTCGCTCCCGGAGCGAAAATCCTTTTCATAGGCCCTTCCGACATGGGAAAATCCGTTCGCGGGCGCATTGTGACCTGGCCTCACCTCCCGGAACTTGTCGATTCCCTGAAAGCTACGGCCCTCTCCAACGGGGCGGCCTTCTGGGACCTGTACGAGGTCATGGGCGGAGAGAACTCCATGGTCCGCTGGGTCAAGCATTCCCCTCCGTACGCCGGGGCCGATTATATCCATTTCACGCCTCTGGGAGCAACCCTTGTCGGGGAAACGCTGTCCCGCTCCCTGCTGGTTTATCATGACTTCTACCGGCTCCGGGGAGAACTCGGCGAGGATAGGGTCCGTAAAGCCATGAAGCGATGAAAAGATGGCTTTGCATGCTTGCCGGCCTGCTTCTTCTCGTTTCAGCCCAGGCCCAGATTCATCGCCGCGTACCCCCGTATTCCTTTATCAGGGCGGACCGGAACCGGATTCAGACCCCGTCCGGAACCAGCCCGGATTTTTCGCTTTTCCTCCGGAAGCTTGACAGCGCCGCCTTCCTCGGATATGGGGATGTCCGCATTGTCCATGTCGGCGGGTCCCATGTCCAGGGCGGAGCATGGACCCAGCAGCTCCGGCGTAACCTTCTCAGCATCAGGTATGGCCTGGACGGCGGCAGGGGCCTCGTTTTCCCTTTTGCCGCGGCTGCGACCAATACCCCTTCCGGGTACATCTCCCGCTGCACGGGGGAATGGCGCTACAGCCGCTGCCTCAAGCCCGATCCGTCGATGCCCCTCGGAGTGACCGGCATGGCGGTCGAGACCTCGGATACGGCCGCGACAATAATGATCGACCTCGTCGAGCAGAGTTCCCGCGAATGGGCTCCGGGCTTTACTTTCCGGAGCGTCGATATCTTCGGCTCCGGCTCTGCCCGCCCCGTGATTTTCATGGACAGGGATACGTTGGAGGGCGTTTTTTCGGATGGACGATACCATTTTGACCTGCCCCATTATGCGGAATACCTACGGGTTGGGTTCCGGAATCTCGGCTCCTTTTCCCTTAGCGGAATCTATCTCGACAGGCCGCAGCAAGGGCTGACCCTTTCCGAGGCCGGAGTCAACGGCGCTTCGACCGGATCCTTCCTAAACTGCGAAAACTTCGAAAGGGACATGGCCTTCCTTCGCCCCGACCTTGTCATTTTTTCTATCGGAATCAATGATATCCAGGGGGCTGACTTCAGCGCGGACCGCTTTATCCGGAACTATTCCTCCCTTGTCGATGCCGTCCGGTCGGCATCTCCCCACTGCGCAATCCTTTTCACCACCTGTACCGACAGCTACCGGCACCATTCTCCGAACCGCCAGGGGGAGGAGGCAAGGATGGCCTTCGCCCGCCTTGCGGTTAGTTATGACGCTGCCCTTTGGGATGTTTTCGATATCATGGGAGGGCTCGGCTCGATAGAATCCTGGGAGGCCGCGGGTCTTGCAAGGGGCGACCGTGTCCATTTCACCGGCCAGGGCTATGACCTTCTCGGGGACCTTCTTTTCAATGCCATTGTAGATGCCTGGAAGGAGGAGGTTCGAAGAAAATGACCTTCTGGGACCTCATAAGGGACTTTCTCAGGAACCTGTTCTCATTTGACCAGGCCCACCCGCTGCTATTCACCCAGTTCTATTTCTGGGCCTTCCTCGCCCTTGTACTGGCGATAATGTCGTTCATTCATTCGAAGGTTCTCCTTAGAAACACCTTCCTCTTTGCCTCCAGCGTTTTTTTCTACTATAAGACCAGTGGGCTTTTCCTGTTGCTCCTTCTCTTTGTAATCGTTTGGAACTTCTTCTGCGGCAAATGGATATACCGTTCGAAGAAGGGACGCAGCGCCCTTATGGTCCTCTCCGTCGCCGTTGACCTCTCGCTTTTAGGATACTTCAAGTATTCGTACTTCCTGACGGATCTTGTAAACAACCTTTTAGGCACCTCCTTCCGGGTCTTTGACATATTTGCATGGGCCGGAAACCAGATTGCCGGGAGCCCCGTTTTCAGCGTTGACAGTATCTTCCTTCCTGTCGGAATCTCCTTCTTCACTTTCCAGGCGGTAAGTTACGTTGTGGATATAAAACGCGGCCGGATTGCCCCGGTAAGGAATTTCCTCGATTTCGGCTTCTACCTCAGCTTCTTCCCTCAGCTTGTCGCGGGACCGATAGTCCGTGCCTCCGAGTTCATCGACCAGCTCCATAAACCTTATTCCCTTAGCCGCCGCTGGTTTGGAATTGCGGTTTTCTGGATCCTGAACGGACTCATGAAGAAGCTGATTCTGAGTGATTACATAGCCGTCAACCTCTGCGACCGGGTCTTTGAAAATCCGCTTCTTTATACCGGCTTTGAAAACCTTGCCGCCCTCTTCGCCTATTCGCTCCAAGTCTATGCCGACTTCTCCGGATACACAGACATTGCAATAGGCGTCGCCCTCCTTCTCGGCTTCCACCTTCCCAAAAACTTCAATTCACCGTATAAGGCGACGAATGCGGGGGAGTTCTGGAAGCGCTGGCACATGACCCTTTCGTCCTGGCTGAAGGACTACCTCTATATTCCCCTCGGAGGCAACAGAAATGCGACTCCAGGTACATGGATCTGTATTTTTACCATCATCCTCATCGCGGTTTTCCTCTCCGGCAGCCCCTGGGTGGCCGTTTCCGCCGGAGTGCTTGTACTCGTCGTCGGGGCCTTCTGGATTTTCAAGCCCTCTTCCAGGAAGAAGATTTTCACCAACGTGAACAACATGGACACCATGCTCCTTGGCGGTCTCTGGCACGGGGCGAGCTGGAATTTCGTAATCTGGGGCGGCCTTAACGGGATCGGGATGATTATCTTTAAGTTCTGGAAGCGCTGGAACCCTTTCCTTCGCCTTGCGGTGATTACCGGCCTCTCCCTTGTTCTGTTCCTTCTGACCCGCTTTGCTCCGGCTCCGGTCTGGAATCTTTTCTTTGTCTGGGCCCTCATTATCTGGGCAGGCGCGGTCGTCCAGATGGTCATTTACGCTGCGAGGACGCATGCGGGAACGATGAAATACACCTATGACCGGAAGGGGAATGCCTCCCCGGATTTCGGCTTCCTGGGGCGTGCGTGGGCTGTTTTCGAGACTTTCGTGTTCATTACCTTCACCCGCCTTTTCTTCCGTTCCGGCTCCAACCTTGACCCCGCCGAGGCGAATGAAACCGCATGGAACACCGCCCGGCACATGGTCGAAAGGATCGGCTCCCCGTGGGACCTTTCCAAGATAGGGGAAATCGCCGCCCAGCACGCGCCGGTACTCATCGTCTTTGCCATCGGCATGCTGATCCACTGGCTTCCCGACCGCTTCAAGCGGCGTTACCGCCTCGCCTTCTCGCGTCTCCCTCTCGGGATCATGGCCCTCGCCGTTGCCGCCGTCGTCTTCCTGGTTTACCAGTTCATCACCGCCGACCTCCAGTCCTTCATCTACTTCCAGTTCTAGCCGTCCTCCGGCATCCCAGCTGTCGCTAATACTGCACAAGGTCGAAAAACAGGGCGGGGCTTTTCCGCCTCGGGTCGCTACGCGGCTAACTCCTCGTTTTTAGCCGGCACCTGTCGGCGCCGTCTAACACTCGTCAGACACACGCCGCGCCGCTGCCCTGCCGTCTCTTTTTCTTTCTTCTCCGCGAGTGCAAGATAACCGCACTCTGTGGCTGTTTTTGTGTACTCGCGGAAAGGAGTGAGAGGACGCAACGGGGTGGCAATGGGGTGGGAGAGGGTGCAAGGAAAAAAAATACATTTTTTTAGAAATATCGCTTGCGATATAAAATAAAAAGTTGTATATTTGCATCGTGAACGATATTAATAATAAATACAAATAATTATGGATAAGCAGAAATCAATCGCGGCGCTTCAGGCATATGCAACAGGCCTTGCCGCACAGTCACTTCAGCACAAGACGGAAGGAAAGATCCTTGCGGATCAGGGATTTACCAAACTCGGTGAAAAGTATGCCGAACATGCGGCCGAGGAGATGGGCTGGGTAGATCAGTTCATCGAGCGCATACTCGACCTTGGCGGAATGCCGCAGGTCGCCGCAGCTCCTGCAATGCCCGTCACGGCTGACCCCGTTGAGTACATCAAGGCGGACCTCGCCATCTCCCATGAGCAGGTTCCCATCCTCCAGCAGGTGGTCCTTTCCCTTGCGGACGACCTTAAGACTTATGATATCCTTAAGGCCTATGCCCTCGACGAGGAAGAGGATATGCTCTGGAGCGAGACCCAGCTCGACCTTATCGAAAAGATCGGTCTCCAGAACTGGCTCGTAAAGCAGCTCTAATTAAAAAGCCCGGAAATGAGAAAAGTATTGGCAACAGCATTGCTCTCAGTGCTGATAGCTCTGATTGCAGCTGCTCAGAACAACAGTAATATGGCAAAGATTTACGATTACAAGACTACCAGCAATAAGGGCGCGGAAGTGGATTTCGCCCAGTTCGAAGGTAAGGTTCTGATGATAGTCAATACCGCGTCCAAGTGCGGTTTTACCCCTCAGTATGATGCTCTGGAGGCCCTCTACCAGAAGTACAAAGACCAGGGCTTTGTCGTTCTCGGCTTCCCCTGCGATCAGTTCAAGGGCCAGGAACCGGGCTCCAACGAGGAGATTGCCGAGTTCTGCCGCCTGAACCATGGCGTGACCTCCCCCTGATGTCCAAGACCGATGTCAACGGCCCTGCCGCCGAGCCCGTTTTCGAGTATCTGAAGGCGCAGGCCCCGACCGAGGAGTATATCGGAATCAAGGCGAAAGCGACCGCGAAACTGCTCAAGGGTCTTAGCAATACCATGGAAAAGGACAGCGATATCCGCTGGAATTTCACCAAGTTCCTTGTAAACCGCGACGGGACAGTTGTCAAGCGCTACGCTCCTACCACCGCTCCCGAGGATATCGAAAAGGATATCAAGGGAATGCTATGATAAGGGAAGAGTTCAGACTGGATAACCAGCTCTGCTTCCGGCTTTATACCGCTTCGCGCCTTCTCACACAGGTCTATAATCCTCTGCTTTCAGCCCATGGACTGACCTATCCTCAGTACCTGGTACTGCTGGTCCTGTGGGAGAAGGACGCCCAGCCGGTAAACGATATCGCAAAGCGGCTGTATCTGGAAACGAACACGGTAACACCCCTCCTGAAACGGATGGAAGAGGAGGGGATAGTGGTCCGTACCAAGGGGAAAGCAGACGCCCGCCAGAAGATTGTTTCCCTGACCCGCAGGGGGAAGGAACTGCAGGAGGATCTTCTCGAAGTACCGTTCGCCGTAGGCAGCGCCGTCTTGTGCGAGAGCATCACGAGAGAAACCGCTCCGGACTTGTTCCTGATGCTGAGTGACATGATCACAAAATTATCGACCTCTCAGGCATAGTCCCGGAGGTCTTTTTTTTTGACCTCCGCCCCGTCGTGGTAGATGAACCCCGTGTTTGACACTTAGGATTTACTGATTTGCCGATAATAATGGGCCACAGACCGCTGTAGGGGCGATTTGTGGCCTTTCAATTTTTTCTGACTTTGTAGTACATAAGCCGAGTTCCGCCTGCGGGCTGGGGCCTTCGGA
>JAFSSE010000033.1 GCA_017445755.1 Bacteroidales bacterium
ATGAGCGTAAGGTGGCGTAAGCCCACTAAACACTATGAAAAACTTCTCAGGGGTAAGCCGCGGCGGCTGGGGCAGAATGCCCCATTGAGCCGGATGTTGAAAATAAAACTAAAAAATGCTCGGTTTTTACCGGCTAAAACAGATTGTGAAGGCATAAATACGAATCCCGAACTTGACACTAACAAGGCCAAGCATCAACATGCCAAAAGCATACTGACACTCATTGTTGAAGATAAGAGCGCCTTGCAGCCCGTCTGTACAAAAGTGATAATAACCCTTTCCAAGGGAGCGGTATTCTTCCCGCTTTGCCTGACTATTTCTCATGTCGCAAAGAAAAGAATTACTATCCGTTTGTTCTATTTTAAACGGATAGTTTTTCAAAATGGCATCCCAATGCATTATAAGGGCGGTTTTTCCCTCTTCCGACGACTCGTTTTTTAAAATCTACGGTACTTCGTGACCCCTGACGGTACTGAACGTGCACGTTTTTTACCATTTTTGTGCACGGCGAGTACTTCGCGGTACTGAACGTGCACGTTTTGGGCTCAAAACGTGTACAGTGAGTACCGGGAGGCGGCTATTATTATCGAAGGAAGCGGATGAAGCGGGGACGGCCGAAGAAATCGGAAACAACCTCGGCGGAGGAGAAGCCGGAGGAGCGGAAAACGGCCGCGGTCTCCTCGGGAAAACGTTCATTGATTTCGACAAGGCCGAGGCCGTCCGGAGCAAGACGACGGGCGGCGAGGGCGGCGAGGGAGCGGTAATACATGAGCGGATTGCTGTCCGGGACAAAGAGGGCGAGGTCGGGCTCGAACGAGAGCACGTTCGGCCGCATCGCCTCCTTTTCACTTTCCGCAATGTAAGGCGGGTTGCAGACGATGAGGTCGAAGAGGCCCGGGAAGGGCGGGTCCTCCGTCAGAAGGTCGCTCCGGGCGAAGGTAGGAGCGTTTCCCGGGAACCCCTGGCCCCGGGCGACCTCCAGCGCCTCCTCTGAAATATCCGTTGCAAAGACCTCTGCGGTGGGCTTTTCCTGGGCGATGGTCCAGGCGATGCAGCCCGAACCGGTACAGAGGTCGAGGACCCTCGGGCGGTCCTCCCGTCGTTGAAGATAGCGAAGTGCCTCACGGCAAAGAACCTCCGTCTCGGGGCGCGGAATGAGAGTCGCCTCCGTTACCCGAAAACGACGGGAGAAGAACTCGGCGTATCCGAGAACATACTGGATGGGCTCATACCTAAGGAGCCGCTCCATATCCTTTTCCAGAAGGTCGGCAGAAGGCCCATCAATTCGGAATTCGGGGTCAATAAGATGAGTATATGGAGTAACGCCGAGGCGGTCGGTCACCAGAAGAATCACTATTCTGCGGGCCTCCTCAAACGGATACAGCCGCCCGAGGGCGGCTGAAGCGTCTTGGATGAACTCCTTCAGGAGCATTATGAGTTTTCGATAACCTCCGAAAGAAAGGTGGTGATGTCCATCCCTGCGGCACGAACCATCTTCGGCACCAGCGAGGCGTTGGTCATGCCGGGAATAATATTCACCTCAAGGAAGTACAGCCCGTCTTCCGAGCTGATATAGTCCATACGGACGACACCCTTGCATCCGAGGCGGGTGTAAATCCGGCGGGAGGTTTCCTGGACTTCACTGGCGAGCTCGGGCGGGATTTCCGCCGGACAGACCTCGCGACTGAGCCCATTGTACTTCGCGTCATAATCGAACCAGCCGGTCTCCGAAATTATTTCAATTACGGGGAGCGGCTTGACTTCCTTCCCGTTGAAATAAACGGCGCAGGTCAGCTCCCTGCCCTTTATCCCTTCTTCCACAATCACGGCCTCACCCTCTGAAAAGGCGAAGCGGACCGCCTCCGGAAGGGCTTCCGGTGAAGTAACCCTGGTAATTCCGAAACTGGATCCGCCGTCCGTCGGCTTCACGAAAACGGGGAAACGGAGCCGTGCGGCCGCCTCGGCGCAGACCTTCTCGACATCCATTCCCTTCCGGATAAACACGTCCGGGGCAAGTTTTACGAAGGAGGCGTCGCGAAGGTAGCTCTTGCAGGAATACTTGTCGAAGGCGACGGTCGTAACAAAGGCGCTGCAGCTCGAGAAGGGGATTCCGAGCATCTCGAAATATCCCTGCAGGAGCCCGGTTTCGCCAGGGGCGCCATGCTGCATTATATAAACAAAGTCGAATTTAACCTTCTCTCCGAGGACCCTTACCGAAAAATCATTCTTGTCAATCTCCGGACGGGACCCTTCAGGGAAGGGGACCCTCATGGAATCCGCCCGGCGCATGGCGACGAGGGACCATTTTCCATGCCTCGCGAAAATCTCATAGACATCATAGCCGGTCTCGTCAATCCGGGAGGCGGTAAACTCCCCGCTTCTGCAGGAAACTTCCCATTCTGACGAATCGCTGCCGTACATTACGGCGATGCTTTTGTACTTTGCCATATCCTATTCGAAATAATATTCTTCCAAATTCCGTCCGCTGGTTTCCGGCTCTTCACCCTCCGCCTTCTCGTGGCAGGCCGAATAGCCCTCCGGGACCGTAAATACATCATTTTCAGAGAGTCCGAGCGTATTGTCCGCGAGACACTTTTTCATCCAGATTCCCCATATCGGGAGGGCCATGTTGGCACCCTGGCCGAGGGCCGTGGAAGCGAAGCGGACATACCGGTCCTCGGCGCCGACCCATATACCGGCCGTAATCGAGGGGGTATAGGCGATGAACCATCCGTCGGAGTTGTCGTTGGTCGTACCCGTCTTAGCCCCGATTTCACCCTTCAGCCCGTAGCGGAAACGAAGGCGGTAACCGGTTCCGCCGTCAACGACGGAACGCATCATGTCAACCATCTTCGCCGCCGTCATGGCCGAAATCGCTTCCCGTTTCCGGTCGGAAATCTGAGTCAGCACATTTCCGTCGCTGTCATCGATCCGGGTGACAAAAATCGGACTTGTATAGACTCCTCCCGAAGGGAAGGTATTGTATGCCGTAACCATTTCAAATACAGAGAGATCCGCAGCACCGACACAAAGGGACACCACCGGGTCAATCCGCCCGCTTATTCCCATCTTCCGCATCACGCGGACCATCTGTTCCGGCCCGAGCTGTTTCATCAGATAGGCCGCGACGGCATTGGAGCTGTGCTGGAGACCCCAGCGGACCGTCACCATAGACCCGTCGGCATGGGGATCCTGAGGACTCCATGTCTGGTCCTGGTTGACAATGATCACAGGCGGGGTATTCACCACCTCGTCACAGGGGGTCATGCCCATTTCCATGGCCGCGGTATAGAGGTATGGCTTGATTGTAGATCCGACCTGGCGTTTTCCCTGACGGACGTTGTCATACTTGAAATAGCGGTAGTCAGGGCCTCCCACATAGGCCTTTATATGGCCCGTTCCGGGTTCTATCGCCATGAAAGCGGCCCGGAAGAAGGACTTGTAATAGCGGATGGAATCATCCGGGGTCATTGTCGTGTCGCGGTATCCCGGGTTCTCCCAGGTAAAGACGCGCATCTTGGTCGGCACCGAGAAGCTCTTCTCGATTTCCGCATCCGTCGCGCCTGAGGCCTTCATCATACGGGTCCGGTCGCTCCAGCGGCGGGCCTGTTTCATCGTGGTTTCAATTACACTCTTCTCGGTATCGGAGGAGAAGGGAGGGTTCCTACGGTAGGACAGCTCCTTGAAAAAGGCCTTCTGGAGATCCTTCCCGAGGTGTTCCCGGACCGCCTCTTCGGCGTAACGTTGCATCCTGTAATTGATTGTCGTATGGATCCGGAGCCCGTCCTTGTCGAGGTCATAGCGGCTTCCGTCGGCCTTCCGGTTCTTTTCGAGCCAGCCGAAAAGCGGGTCATCCGCCCAGAGGAGGGAATCTACGCTATAGTCCTCAGCCGAAGAATAGGCCGAGCGTTTCGGGCGCTTGGCGCTCATGGTATTGCGGAGCATGTCCCGGAAATAGGGGGCGACGCCGGTTGTACGGTCAAAGCCCTTCTGCCGGAGCTCTATCGGCAGGTGCTGGAGCGAATCGCACTCGTGCTTTGTCAGGTAGCCGTTTTTCTCCATTCGGGAAAGGACCAGGTTGCGGCGGGAAAGGGCCTGTTCCGGATTGATAGCCGGATTGTAACGGGTCGGCTTGTTGATCATGCCCACGAGGACGGCGCTCTCCTGGGGTTCGAGGTCGATGGGCTTCTTCCCGAAGAAGAAGGAGGATGCGGACTGAATTCCATAGGAATTGCTTCCGAAAAAGACCGCATTGAGGTACATGTCCACAATCTCCTCCTTGGTATAGTTCCTCTCGAGCTTCACGGCCGTAATCCATTCGCGGAGTTTTATCCAGACCATCCCGAGCTTCGAGCGGATCTGTCCACGGGGGTAGAGGGTCTTTGCGAGCTGCTGGGTTATCGTACTTCCGCCTCCCTGGCTGGAATGGCGCATGAGGAGGGTCTTGAAAGCGACCCTGAAGAGGGATGTGATGTCGATTCCCGAGTGGGAATAGAAGCGCTCATCCTCGGTAGAAACGGTGGCATGGACGAGACTCGGGGCAAGTTCGTCATAGCTGACAAAGGTTCGGTTCTCTATATGATATGTAGTAATAACCTCCCCTTCCTCCGCGAGGACCTGGGTCGCCAGCTTGCTGTCCGGATTCTCGAGTTCCTCGATAGTAGGGATGTCTGAAAAAGCCCAGACAACCGCCAGAAGCACGGCTATCAGCGCAATCGGAGCGGTCAGGAGAATCCAGAACCACTTTGTTATTTTCTTTTTTGTCTCTACTTTCATCTCAATTTTTTTTCTTCCGGCAATACCTTTGGTATTGTTAAAAACCGGCCGGTTGATGGATTCACAAAAATAGCGATAAAATTTGGAAAAATTCTTCGAAATGCGTTTACTTTGCAAAAAATATCGAACGGAAATGAAGGGAAAGAATCTTATCATAGTCGAGTCTCCGGGAAAAGTGAAAACTATCGGGGGCTTTCTGGGGAGTGACTTCCTCGTTACGGCAAGCAAGGGCCATATCCGGGACCTTGAAGAGAAAAAACTGGGCATTGACATAAACAACGGGTTTATGCCCGAGTATATCATTCCCGCGGATAAGAAAAAGACCGTAGAGGAACTCAAGGCCCTTACCGAAAAGGCAGAGACCGTCTGGCTCGCCTCCGATGAGGACCGCGAGGGAGAGGCCATCTCATGGCACCTCTACGACACCCTCGGGCTGAAGAAAGAAAACACGAAACGAATTGTTTTCCACGAGATTACAAAGCCGGCAATCCTCGATGCGATTGAGCATCCGAGGGATATTGACATGAACCTCGTGAACGCCCAGCAGGCCCGCCGTGTCCTCGACCGCCTCGTCGGCTTCGAGATTTCCCCGATCCTCTGGCGGAAAATCCAGCCGAAACTCTCCGCCGGCCGTGTCCAGAGCGTCGCCCTGCGCCTTATCGTGGACCGGGAGAAAGAAATCATGGATTTCGAGAATAAGCCCTACTACCGTATCGACGCGGTCTTCATCCCGGAAGGGACCTCCGCCCGGGTCAAGGCCACTCTCGAGAACCGCTTCAACTCCCTGGAAGAAGCACGGAAGTACCTCGAGGACAGTGCTGAAGCCGCCTGGCGCATCGACTCCATGGAACAGAAAGAGGGGACCCGTTTCCCTGCGACCCCCTTTACGACCTCGACCCTCCAGCAGGAGGCGGCCCGGAAGCTCCACTTCCCGGTCAGCGTCACCATGCGGGTCGCCCAGACCCTGTATGAGCGCGGTCTCATAACCTACATGAGGACCGACTCGACTAACCTTTCGAAACTGGCCATCGCCTCGGCAAAGCAGTATATCACGGACAACTACGGGGAGCAGTATTCCTCCCCCCGCCAGTTCAAAACCCGCTCCAAGGGGGCCCAGGAGGCCCATGAAGCCATCCGCCCGAGTTATATCTCCAGAACGGAAATCGAAGGTACTGCCCAGGAGCAGAAACTCTATGAACTCATCTGGAAACGCACGGTGGCTTCCCAGATGTCAGACGCCAGGGTCCTCAACACCGCCATCAGGATCGGCTCCGACCACAGGGACGAGAAATTCGCCGTCCAGGCCTCGCAGGTTCTCTTCGACGGTTTCCTGAAAGTATATATAGAAGGAAGGGACGACGAAGCGGAGAACAACGAGGATGTCCTCCTGCCGGAACTCCATGAAGGAAATGCCTTGGCCCTTTCCACGATGAGCGCCGAATGCAAATTCACCGCAGCCCCGCCGCGCTTCTCGGAGGCGACCCTTATCAAGAAGCTTGAAGAGCTCGGAATCGGCCGTCCATCGACCTATGAGCCCACAATCAGGACCCTCATGACCCGGAACTATATCGTAAAGGGAGATAAGACAGGGCGGAAAATTTCCGTTTCAAACCTCTCGCTCACAGACGGAAAAATATCCACCAAAACGAAGCAGGAGACCGTCGGAGCCGAAAAAGGGAAGCTGCTGCCTCAGGAAATCGGCATAATTGTGACCGACTACCTCGTGAAGAATTTCCCGAAAATTATTGACTACGACTTTACCGCCCGGGTAGAAGAGAAGTTCGACGAGATAGCGGAGGGGAAGGTGGTCTGGAATTCACCTATCGCGACTTTCTACAAAGAGTTCCATGCCGGAGTCGAGAGCGCCCTCTCAAACAAGGAGTTTTCCAAGGTTACCAGAGAGATCGGCCGGAACCCGGAGACCGGGGAACTGCTTGTGGCAAAATACGGCCAGTGGGGTCCCTACGTCCAGATGGGTGAAGATGAAAACAAGAAATTCGCCTCCCTCGAGAACGGCCAGCTGATTGAAGACCTGACCCTGGAAGACGCCCTCAAGCTCTTTGCCCTGCCCCGTACCGTAGGTTCCATCGACGGAGTCAAGGTTGTGGCGACGAAGGGCCGCTTCGGTCCATACCTCAAATACGGTGAGAAAAATGTGAAACTCCCCCGGGGAGCCGATCCGCTGAAGATTACCATCGAACAGTGCAAAGAAATCATCCTCGGAGCGGAAAAAAGCGACGCGAAGCAGGCGAATACCGTTATCAGTGATTACGCAGACGGGAAAATCCAGGTTATCTCCGGTCGCTACGGCCCTTATATCAAGAGCGAAGGAGCCAACTACAGGATACCGAAAGGCGCCCGCGCAGAAACCCTTACAAGGGAGGACTGCGAACGGATTATAAGGTCTTCCCAACCTACCGGAAAATCAAGAAAGTGGCATAAAAAATAGATTTTTTAACTATATTTGCAGGAGATAACTTTTAATTTGTAAGCAATATGGCAACGTACCACATTGATGCCACCGACCAGAAAATCCTCTCGTTCCTCGTAAAGAACGCGAGAATGCCCTTCCTTGAAATCGCAAGGGAATGCGGCGTCTCCGGAGCCGCCATCCACCAGCGGGTCAAAAAACTGGAACAGAACGGTGTCATTACCGGATCCCGTCTCCTCGTCAAGCCCCAGACCCTCGGACTCAATATCTGTGCTTTCATCAGTATTTCCCTCTCCGAGCCGGCGAAGTACCAGGAGGTTGTTTCTTCCCTGAAGAAGATTCCGGAAATCGTTGAATGCCACTTTGTTACCGGAAAGTACGCCATCCTCTGCAAGGTCTATTGCTTCGACAATGACCACCTTATGGAAATCCTTCTGACAACTATCCAGAAGATTCCTTTCATCCAGGCGACTGAAACGATGATTTCACTCGACGAGCCGATCGAGCGCCAGGTTTGGGTCAACGACGAAAAGAGCACCCGGCGGTAGCTTCCTAACGGGACAGCAGCGCCTTTGCAAGGACGAGATCCTCGGGCGTTGTGATTTTGATATTGAACCTCTCTCCTTCGATATAGGAGAGGGGTATTTTGTACTCTTGAGCGACTGAAGCGTCGTCCGTAAAGGACGTGTCATAGGGCTGGCTGTAAGCCCGCTTAAGATCTTCGCTCCAGAAAATCTGAGGAGTCTGGGCACACCATATCCGGCTGCGGTCAACCTTCTCCTCCGTGGTTTTGAGTTCCCCGCTTACGCGGTCCCTTTCCAGAACCTTCAAGGTATCCGTAGAAGGGAAGACCGGAATAAGTCCCCGGCAGCCGTCCATCCGGGAGAACATTTCCGATATCAGTTCCTTTGAAACCAGGGGCCGGACCCCGTCATGAACGGCGACGATGGCTCCGTCCGGAATACGCCCGAGGGCATTTTTCACCGAATGGAAACGGGTGATTCCCCCTTCTACCAGAATCTGGGGACAGATGAAATTCCTGCTGCTGCAATACTCTTTCCACTCCCCTATGAACTCCTTCGGGAGGACGGTCACGACCCGGATTCCGGGGACAGCTTCGAGAAAGCGCTCGATAGTCAGCTGGAGTATCGCCTTGCCGGAGAGCTCCAGGAATTGCTTGGGCAAAGCGGCGCCCATACGGGTCCCATGGCCGCCCGCGGTGACAAGGAGAAATTTTTTTATGGAGCCGTCGAAATTCATTACGCGAATATAACTTTTTTTTCGTAATTTTACGCGATAAACACAATTTGAATCGAAGACCATGGCATTCAACTTTCTGACACAGGAACTGGCCATCGACCTTGGAACCGCGAACACCGTCATTTTCCAGCATGACAAGATCGCCCTCGACCAGCCGTCGATCGTCGCCATTGACAATCATACGAACAAGTGTATCGCAATCGGCCAGAAGGCCAAGCTGATGCACGAAAGGACAAATCCGGGAATCAAGACCGTGCGCCCGCTCCGGGACGGCGTTATCGCCGACTTCCAGGCGGCGGAGATGATGATCCGCGGGTTCATCCGCGAGGTCAACTCCAAGCACAAGAGTCTCTTCGCCCCGAACCTGAAAATCGTCGTCGGCATCCCTTCCGGCTCCACTGAAGTCGAGATCAGGGCCGTCCGCGACTCCTCCGAACACGCCGGAGGCCGCGACGTCTTCCTTATCTATGAGCCGATGGCGGCAGCCCTCGGTATCGGCCTCGACGTGGAAGCGCCGAAGGGCAACATGGTCGTAGATATCGGCGGCGGAACCACGGAAATCGCCGTAATTTCCCTCGGCGGCATTGTCCAGCAGGATTCGCTCCGCGTGGCCGGTGACGTCTTCACGAGCGACATCCAGACCTACCTCCGCCAGCAGCACAATATCCGCGCGGGCGAGACCACGGCCGAGAAAATCAAGATTGCAGTCGGCGCGGTCATTCCCGACCTAGACGAGGAGCCCGAACCCTTCGTCGTCCGCGGTCCGAACCTCATGACCGCCCACCCTGTCGAGGCGACCATCTCCTACCAGGAAATCGCCCACTGCCTCGACAAGAGCGTAGCGAGAATCGAGGCATCGATCCTCCATGTCCTCGAGCAGACCCCTCCGGAGCTCTACTCCGACATCGTGGAGAACGGCATCTGGCTCTCCGGCGGCGGCGCCCAGCTCCGCGGACTCGACAGACGTCTGTCCGAAAAGGTGAATATCCCCTTCCATGTCTCTGAGGACCCGCTCCGCGCGGTTGCCAGAGGAACCTGCATCGCCCTTAAGAATACGGACAATTACTCCTTCCTGATGCGATAATGCCCCGGAACCGGAACATAACCGGCAAGGTATTTACGGCAGCGGTCTTCCTTATCCTGGAAATCGCTGCCCTGTCAATGTTGCGTAACGGTTCCACCGTCCAGAGCATGTGGCTTTCCCGGATGTCCCACAGTTTCATGGGGGCCGTCTGGGGCGGGACCCAGGCCGTCCGGCAGTATTTCTCCCTTCGCGGGCAGAACGACGCCCTCGCCGAGGAGAATTTCGCCCTCCGAATGGCCCTTCTCCGCTATCGCGAGGCAGAGCTGCCCGAGACCCATGGAGAAACTGTAAGGGGCTTCTCCTACATCCCGGCGGAAGTTATAAAAGTCAGCCGGAACAGGCAGCATAACTACATGATAATCAATAAGGGCTCCGACGACGGGGTCACAACTTCCTCGGGCATCATTACCGGGAAGGGAGTCATCGGAATCATCGACGCGGTGGATCGCCACCACAGTTTCGCCCTTACGCTTATGAATCCTGCCATTTCCATCAGCGCCCGCCTCGGAACGGAAGGCGCCGTCGGTCCCCTCGTCTGGGACGGGGTCTCCCAGAAAGGGGCCATCCTGAAGGAAATCCCCCTGCAGTACGCCTACGAGCCCGGGGACACCGTCTATACGAGCGGCTACTCCTCGATTTTCCCTCCGGACATCCCGCTCGGAACCGCCGGAGAGGCGAAACTCATTAACGGAGCCACAAACGAAATCCGCGTGACCCTGTTCCAGGATTTCTCCGCGCTCCGGTATGTGACAGTAGTGAGCAACACCGAATTGAAAGAACTGGAGGCGCTGGAGCAATGAGAAATCAAAACTACGTAATCACTTACCTGGTGATGGTGGTAGCCCAGATTCTTCTCTGCAACTACCTCCATCTCGGCCCGTATGTCACTGTCAGCATACTCCCCGCGCTCATTCTCTGCCTGCCGATACGGACCCCCGCCCCCCTGGCAATGGTCATCGCCTTTGCAACGGGGCTTGCGGTGGATTTCCTCGCAGAAGGTCTCCCGGGCATCAACGCCTTTTCCCTGGTGCCTGTCGCCCTGCTGAGGATTCCGGTCATTTCCCTGGTATTCGGCGAAGACATGATTTCCCGAAAGGAGGAGTTCTCCGCCCGGAGAAACGGCTTCGGAAAGACCGCCCTGGCAATTATTATGGTCCAGGCCCTCTTCCTCCTCCTCTACATCGCAGTTGACGGAGCCGGTACCCGTTCTTTCGGGTTTAACACCGTACGCTTTGTCCTCTCCCTCGCGGCCGGGGTTGCCCTGTCCCTCCTTCTCATCGACACTATAGCTCCGGAGGCGAGAAAATGACGGATTCACCCCGACGCACACGGCTTCTCATAGGTCTGGGGGTAGCGGTCGCAATTCTGGTCGCCCGCCTCTTCCAGATCCAGATTCTCGACGACCGGTACAAGAGGGACGCCTCCAACAACTCCATGGTATATGAGATGATTTACCCGACAAGAGGCGTCATCTATGACCGCACAGGGAGGATTCTCGTCGGGAACAAGGTCGCCTATGACATCCTCGTGACCCCAAGGGAGGTCCAGCCCTTTGACACGGCCGCCCTCGCCCGCGTTCTCGGAACCGGGGAGGACTTCATCCGGGAAAAGATGGAAGAATACCGGCAGAACCGGCGCCGCATTGGATATCAGTCCGTAGTCATGCTGCGGCAGGTCCCGGCGGAGACATACATGCGGTTCGACGAGGTGAAATACAAGTTCCCCGGCTTCAAAGGCATGCCCCGATCCATCCGTGATTATCCCTTCAACGCCGGCGGAAACCTCCTCGGATATGTTTCCGAAGTGGACCAGAGCTTCCTGGACCGCCATCCCGGGGAATACCGCCGCGGCGACTACGCCGGAAAAACCGGCATCGAGGCCGCACGGGAGAAGGACCTCCGTGGGGAAAAGGGTTACCATATTTATCTGAGAAACTCCAAAAACCAGATTGAGCAGTCCTACAGGGACGGGGAGATGGACGTGGAAGCGGTGCCGGGAAAGGACATTGTCACGACCATCGACGCCGAACTCCAGCAGTACGGCCAGGAGCTCATGCGGAACAAGGTAGGAAGTATCGTGGCGATCGAGCCCTCATCGGGGGAAATCCTCGCCCTTGTTTCGAGCCCTGGTATCGACGTGAACCAACTTGCGGATATAGGGAAATACTACGATGAAATAGCGAACAACCCCTACAACCCCATGTACAACCGCGCCGTCCAGGCCTCCTACCCTCCCGGCTCCGTTTTTAAACTCGTAAACGGGCTCATAGGGCTCCAGGAGGGGGTTCTTACCCCGCAGAACCGCTATCCCTGCAGCCAGGGTTACCATTTCGGGGCGAAGGGAAAGCTCGGCTGCCATGCCCACCGCTCCCCCCTCGACATGGAAGAATCCATAATGATGTCCTGCAACGCATACTACTGCTATGTCATCAGGAACATCCTCGACAACAGCAAGTACCAGGGAATTGACGATGCGATGGACCACTGGCGGGAATACGCCATGAGCTTCGGATTCGGGCGGAAACTCGGGAGCGACTTCCCGGCTGAACTCGGCGGGAACATCCCGACCGGAAAATTCTACAACAAGCGCTACGGAAAGGGCCATTGGAACTCAGTCACCGTAATTTCCCTGTCCATCGGCCAGGGCGAGATTCTCGCAACCCCGATGCACCTTGCCAATTTCTGCGCCACCATCGCCAACCGCGGCTATTATAAGATACCCCACATCATAAAGGATTCCGAAGACATAGAAATCGACCCTAAATACCACCAGAAGCAATATACCCTGGTAGATACGGTCCACTTCCCGAAGGTGATCCAGGGCATGTGGAGGGCCGTAAACAGCGGTTTCGGGTCCGGAGGGACGGCCTCCATCGCGGCCGTCGACGGGCTCGATATCTGCGGCAAGACCGGAACGGCCCAGAACCCCCGCGGGAAGGACCACTCGGTCTTCATCTGCTTCGCCCCGAAGGACGACCCGAAAATAGCGGTGGCGTGCTTCGTGGAAAACGGCGGCTTCGGAGCCACATGGGCCTGCCCCCTGGCCTCGCTGATGGTGGAGAAATACCTTAAGGGCGGGACCTCCAGGCCGGCCCTGGAGCAGCGCATGAAAGAAGGAAACACAATGGTCAACGTCCGGACGAAATGATACGGGAGAACTATACGCAGAGGGGACTGAGGCAGTCGCTTGACTGGAAGCTGGTGCTTTGCTACCTGGCTCTGGTCCTTATCGGCTGGCTTAACATCTATGCCTCCGTCCACTCGTCCGAACCGGCTTCAATCTTCGATTTCGGAGTCCGGAGCGGCAAGCAGTTCGTCTGGATACTGACCTCCTTCGCCCTGGCGCTGACAATCCTCTTTGTCATACCGCCCTCGTGGTGGCAGGGACTTTCGCCATGGATATACCTGGGGGTCGTATTCCTCCTCGGCGCCGTAATCTTCCTCGGGGTCGAGGTGAAGGGTTCCAGATCATGGTTCGAATTCGGCCCTGTACGGTTCCAGCCCGCTGAAGTATCGAAAATATCGACTTCGCTGCTGCTTTCCATGCTCCTTTCGAGGACCGGATTCCGGCTTTCCAGGCCTCGGGACTTCTTCCTCGCCGTAGCCATAATCGGCCTTCCGATGCTGATAATCCTCGGCGAGAAGGAAACCGGGTCCGCCCTTGTCTATATCGGTTTCATCTTCGTCCTCTACAGGGAGGGCCTCTCCGGCTGGTGGCTGGCCCTTATCGGGCTTGTGATTCTGCTGTTCATAACGACGCTGACTCTCAGCCCATACGCTTCGCTGGTCATACTCGCCGCCCTCCTTATCCTCTGCAACGCCTTCCAGGACGGACGGAGGTTCTGGAGATGGATAATCTACGGAGGACTCGCCGTACTGGTGCTGTCCCTCCTGCCCTGGCTGTGGGGCCTTGTTACTGGCGCTGTCCAGGCGAGGGCTGACGCCATTTCGAACCTCGCCTATGTCCCCCGCGCCGGGGAAGAGCCCCGATATTTCTGGAGCTTCCTCCTGAAGATCCGCCCGGTCCATTTCTTCATAGCCGCGGCGGGTATCGGCGCTGTTATCGGGGTTTACCGCTCATACCGGGAGAGGAACTCCTTCCTCGGTCTCTCCGTTGCAGCCCTCATCGCCGGAACCCTCCTTGTTTTTTCTACCGATTTTATCTTCGACAACGTCCTCCAGGACCATCAGCGAAAGCGTATCGAGGTCCTTCTCGGAATGAAGGAGGACCCTTCCGGAGTAGGATACAATGTCAACCAGTCGAAGATAGCCATCGGCTCCGGCGGCTTTTCCGGAAAGGGCTTCCTCGGAGGCACCCAGACGACCTACGGCTTCGTCCCGGAGCAGAGCACCGACTTCATCTTCTGCACCGTCGGCGAAGAATGGGGTTTTATCGGCTGCCTCGTGGTCATACTTCTGTATGTATTCCTGATAACACGGCTGATTTTCGACGCGGACCGATGTCGGGAATCCTTCACCCGAATATACGGATACTGCGTCGCCGCATGTATCTTCATGCACCTGTTCATAAATATAGGCATGACCGTCGGCATCATGCCGGTAATCGGAATCCCCCTGCCGCTCCTGAGCTACGGAGGATCCTCCCTCTGGGCATTCACAATCCTGATTTTCATCTTCCTCTCCCTCTACAGGCAGGAAAAAAAGTATTTCTAGCATGAGTCCCTTTTCCGTAATCCTGACCATTCTCATCTACTTCGCAGCAATGTTCCTCGTCTCGACCCTTTCCGGCCGTGGAGGCAAGGGGGACTATTTCGGAGCCCGGAAAAAATCTTCATGGTGGCTGGTCGCAATAGCCATGATCGGCGCCTGCATGTCGGGTGTCACCTTCGTTTCCGTCCCCGGAATGGTCGCAACCTCGGGGTTCGGCTACCTCCAGATGTGCCTCGGTTTCATGGTCGGTTATGTCGTCATCGCCTTTGTCCTGACCCCGCTGTACTTCAAACTCGGCGTTGTGTCCATCTATGAGTATCTCGAGAAACGTTTCGGCGTAAGTACTTATAAAACAGGGGCCTGGTTCTTCTTCATATCGAAAATGCTGGGCGCCTCGGTGCGACTCTTCCTGGTCTGCCTGACCCTCCAGCTGCTGGTCTTCTCCCCGCTTGGACTGCCCTTCGCCCTCAATGTCGCCATTTCGGTCGCAATCGTCTTCATCTATACCTTCCGGAACGGAGTCCGCTCGGTAATATGGACCGATACTCTGAAGACCGTCTGCATGGTCGTTTCGGTCATCCTTACCATAGTTTTCATCGCCAGGAACCTCGGACTCAGCTTCTCCGGCACGGTCTCCGCAATCGGGGACAGCGGCATGTCGAAGATTTTCTTCTTCGACGATGTCAACCACCCGCAGTTCTTCTGGAAACAGTTCCTCGGAGGACTGTTTACGGTTATCGCCATGACCGGACTGGACCAGGACATGATGCAGAGGACCCTCCAGAGCAAGAATTACAGGGATTCCCAGAAGAACCTCCTCGTCAGCTCCGTCCTCCAGACCGTCGTAATCTTCCTCTTCCTCTGCCTCGGAGTTCTGATGTACCTCTTTGCAAGTAAGAACGGCATCACGGAAAGGGGCGACAACCTCTTCCCGGCTGTTGTCACGAGCGGCATCCTCCCTCCCGTCACCGGAATCCTTTTCATTGTCGGCCTCGTCGCGGCGGCCTACGGGGCTGGTGGCTCGGCCCTCACTTCGCTGACAACCTCCTTTACCCTCGACATCCTCGGGACGAAGGGAAAAACTGAAAAAGAGGTTTCCAGGACGCGGAAAACCGTCCATGTAGCGATGGCTCTCTGCATGGCCGTCGTAATCATCGTTTTCAACGCCGTCAATTCGACTTCGACCATTGACGCCGTCTATAAGCTCGCAAGCTATACCTATGGCCCTCTTCTCGGAATGTTCGCCTTCGGAATCCTGACCCGCCGCTCCGTACGTGACCGCGGAGTCCCGATTGTCGCAGTCGTCGCCCCCATCCTCTGCCTCGTCCTCCAGATGAACTCCGAGCGCTGGTTCGGAGGGTACAAATTCAGCTATGAGCTCCTGCTTCTCAACGCCGGCCTGACCTTCCTGGGACTCCTTCTGATCTCAAAAAAATAGCCAACCTGCCCGTTTCCGGGTAGGTTGACCACAGTTTTCAGAGCCGGCTAAAAGATAGAGAAGGTACTGAAATAGAGCTGGATACCTACATTTATTGAAGTAGCCGGGCAAGGGACGGAGTAGTTTTCCTTGGCGACATAGAAAGACAGGGCAAGGCCGTATTCAAATACATCGCCGAAAGCGGAGCTGTAACGCACTCCCGAAGGGTCTTTCGAGAATAACCTTGCAAAAGGCAAATCTACCCGAAGTCCGCCGAAATAACGAAGAGCGCCACTATCGCTGGTTATTTCATAAGAATCTCCCTCGCTGTCATAATCGTATTCACCGGTCCCCTGGGATAGGACAGTTGCTCCTACGCCAAAGAATGGAATGAAGGAGACACGGCCCAGTTCCAGGATGCGGTATCCGGCGAAGACCGAAAATTTCAGTCCGGAGACAGTTTCTCCCTCCTGCCAGGTATAACCGTCACGGGAAAAACCGCCCTTGCGAAGCCGTCCTGCGCCGCCGAAACACATGTCCCCATAGACCCTGAAGCCGTCGTTTATAAAGCCGACGTTTATTGTATAATCATGCATTGCGCCAAGGTAGGAAGTCATTTTCCCGCGATAGAAGTTCCCGTTCCATCCGTTCGAAAAACTGAACCCGGAGCGGCCGCGAAGAAACTTTCGCTCCTCTGACGGGGAAAATTTATGCGTTGCTTCGCTTTCATGAAGGGTCCCCACCGCTTGAGGCGCATCGTCGAGATTAAAGAGGAGCGTATCAGTCAAAAAAACAGAGCCGCCCTCCGGATTTGGAACTCCGGCAAGGGCGGTCAAGGTCAGGATAGAGGTGAAAAACGTCAGTATTAACTTTTTCACGGCTCCAGCTTTTTACAGGTCGTAGAGGGCGAATTCGATGTCCTTCGCAGCACGCTCCTTCAGGGAAGCGTCCTTCTCAGATGCCTTCTCAAGGTACTTCTTCACTTCGGAGGCCTTGCCCTGGCGGGCGGCGATTATGGCCCTAAGGTAGAGGCAGCCGGCGCTGGCGCAATGAATCGTCTTGGAGGCCTCGTCGAGGCGGCCGCAAAGAATAAGCGCGAGGGCGGGGTTGTGGCAGCATCCAGGAGCGTCCTTAAGCTCCTCGGCGGCCTTCTCATAATTGCCGTTCAGGATATCCACAACGCCCATATTGGCCTTTGCCTCGGTAGAACCGGAAGCGGTGAAGAATTTTTCGGCGCCTTCAAGGTCACGCTTGCGGAGGGAAATCACACCGAGCATATTGAGAACGTCCGGATCTTCGGTTCCGAGCCCGGCGAGGGTCTGCTCTGCCTTGGAGTTCTTCTGCTGGGAAAGATAGAGCCCTGCGAGGTTGTATTTGGCCTTGTCGCTGTTGAATTTCTTCATGCACTTCATCAGGAGGAGTTCCTTCTGGAGGGGATCCTTCACGAGGGTCGCGGCATGGAGGAGGGAGGGCTCATCGAGGACATCCCAGTTCCTGGCCACGAGTTCCACGAGTTCTTCGTCGGTGTAGTTGCTGTACTCGACGTTGGCGATGAAGCGGGCGCGGCGGAGTTCGGGAAGGACCTCACCCTTAAGGGAGGTATAGACCTCGGACATGTTCCGGATTTCGCTCTCGCGGACGGCGGGGTCGCTGTACATGGAAAGGACGCGGAGAATCAGGTCCTTGTCCTCGATGTTGGACTCGGCGACGAGCTTCTGGAAGCCCTCCCAGTCCTCACCGACGCTCTTCACCTCGGGGGCTGCGATGTCATAGTCCTTCAGGATCTTGTCCCAGGCCTTGCTGGCGCTCTCGGAGCGGTTGGAGGAAAGCTTGTTGTTGTGGTCCTCGGCGCCTTCCGGGGAAGCGTATGCAACGATTTCCGTAGAGGTGATCTTAGCACCCTTGTTGTCCAGGACACGGTCGATAGCGGTCTCGAAATCCTGCATGGAAATGCTCTTGAGCTCGCTTCCGCGGACCTCGGAGCTGTTTACGGTATAGAGGATCTGGCCCTCTTCCTTCCCGGTATAGGTCGCCTGGTAGCCGTCTTCCTTAGTGGCGAAAACTCCGGCGTCCTTTACGAGCATGTAGGTCGTATTGACTCCTTCGGCCACCTTCTTTGCGGGAAGGGCAAGTCCCTTCGAACCGGACTTCACTACGCCGCGGAGTTCGAGATAGGATTTCTCCATTCCTTCCACATAGTCGAAGTGGATCTTCTCCTTCACGGTCTGGCCCGCGGAGGAAACCGCCTTGTAATTGTCCTTGACCGCTTCGCCCTGATAGATAAACGGCTGCATCTTGGCTTCACCGCCATCATATACGAGAACCGGCGTTACTTCAAGGATTGCCTTCTTGTCAAAATAATCGGCCGGATAGGTCACGGAGACGGTTGCATCGATGTTTCCGGCAACTGCCTCGAGGACGGCGGGCGTGCAGGTCACACTGACGTTCTCCGCCATCTTAACCATTTTCTCGGAGGAGGCGCACGAAGCGGCTCCCGCAATAACCGCAAAAGCGGCAAGGATTCTAAGTGCTTTTTTCATATCGTTTGGATAGTTGTTATTCCGTATAGTGCAAAGATAGTCATTTAAAATGATTTTTTTGCTAAATTTGCAACGCTATGGACTTGCAGGCATTAAAAAACAAATTCAATATCATAGGCAACGACCCGGCGCTGAACCTGGCCCTGGAAACTGCGGTGCGGCTTGCCCCGACCGACCTCTCCGTCCTCATTACCGGAGAAACCGGAGCGGGGAAGGAGAATATTTCCAGGATTATCCACCAGTACAGCTTGAGGAAAAACGGAAAATTCTTCACCGTCAACTGCGGCGCCTTTGCCGAAGGGCTGATTAATTCCGAGCTTTTCGGACATGTCAAAGGGGCCTATACAGGAGCGTCCGACAACCGCTCCGGTTACTTCGAAGAGGCGAACGGAGGTACCCTTTTCCTGGATGAAATCGCAGAACTTCCGATGCTCTCCCAGGCCCTCCTGCTGAGGGTTCTCCAGAACGGAGAATACCGTAAGGTCGGCTCCAACAAGGTCGAGCACACCGATGTCCGGGTCATCGCCGCAACGAACATAGACCTCTACGAGGCCGTGAAAATGGGGAAATTCCGCGAGGACCTCTACTACCGGCTCTCCGCCGCCCGAATCAGGGTCCCCTCGCTCGCCGAGCGGAAAGATGACATCTATCTCCTCTTCCGGAAATTCACCTCGGACTTCTCCGAGCGATACGGAATGTGCAAGATAGCCCTGACGGAAGACGCCGTCGCCGTCCTCAAAAGCTACCGCTGGCCGGGCAATATCCGCCAGCTCATGGGTTTCACCGAGGCCCTCACCGCCCAGGAATCCATGAAAATAACCCCGACCAGCCAGCGTATTGTCCTCGACGGGGCGACCGTCGCAAGGTACATGCCGAAGGAACAGGGTCCGAACCTTCCCGCAATCTATGAGGGAGACAAGGGAGGAACCCTCTCCGACGCCGAAAGGCAGGCGATTTTCAAGGCCATCATCGACCTCAAGCAGGAAGTCGATGCGCTCAAGGCGGAGGTCCATGGCGGCAAGGCCCCCGCGCCCCAGATTGCCGGCCCGGCGGAGGAAGACCCCTTCGAGGCGGAATGGCAGGGCGAAGAAGAGTCCAAGCCCTCCCGTCCCGTCGTCCACCTCAACAACTATGAGGTCCCGGAGGAGCCCGAGGATGCGCCTGAAGGCCGGACCATGAAAGAAATCCAGAAAGAGAACATCCGCCGCGCCCTCATAAAGCACAAAGGCAACCGCAAAGCTGCCGCGGAGGAACTCGGAATCTCTGAAAGGACCATTTATCGGAACCTTCCGGACGAGTTCAAGAAAAACGGAGAAAGGAAATGAAACGGCACATTATCCTACTGATGACCCTGGTCCCGCTGGTTTTCTCCTGCGGGATATACTCATTTACCGGGACTTCCATCCAGCCGGACGTGAAGACCATAACCATTCCCTATGTCGAATACAAGGCCCTTAAGGTAAACCCGTCCCTGTCAAATGACCTTACGGAAGCCCTGCAGGACAAGTACCGCAAGCTGACTTCCCTCGAGCAGGTCGATGTCGACGGGGATCTCGAGGTCGCCTGTGTCATTTCCGGATACGACGTGGCCGCCACGGCGGTAACCGCCGACGAAGTCGCAGCCCAGAACCGGCTGACAGTGACCGTCAAATGTGTCTTCACCAACCGGAAACACCCAGAGGAGGACATAGACAAGTCTTTTTCCGCCTATGCCGACTACGATTCCACCCAGGGACTCGAAGCCGTGGAGAGCGGGCTCTGTGAGGAAATCATAGACAAACTCTGCGAAGACATTTTCAATGCAACCGTAGCCCAATGGTAGGAACAGATTTCATAGAATTGCACAACCTCTCGATGGAGGAACTCGCCGGTGTGGTAAACCTGTACCCGTGGTTCGCTACGGCGCGCAAGGAACTCTGCCGGAGGATGGCCCGGACCGGAGGATGGAGCGAGGACCAGTATGCTGAAATGGCCCTTTATATCGGGGACAGGAAGCAGATTTCCGCCCTCGTGCGCTCCTCCGATACCGCCGACTACGCGGATAAGGATGTCCAGCGCCTCCTGGAAGAGCTTATAGCTCCCGCGGAGCCGGAGGAGGAGCAGGAGACCCGGAAGGTCCATGTCGTCGGCGGGGATTATTTCTCCCAGCAGGAGTACGACCGCGTCCGAAGCGAGGGAAGCATTTTTTCTAAGCTTACCGTAAAGTCCGAGAAGGAAAAGGTCAGCGAAGAAGAGGAGGTCGATGTCTCCGACCTTTTCTGCACCGAAGCCCTCGCGGAAATATACGCAGACCAGGGATATCCGGAGCTTGCAAAGCGCATTTATTCAAAACTAATTTTGGTTTATCCAGAAAAAAATGCTTACTTTGCAGCCCTTATCGAAAAATTGAAATAAAAAATAAGAAAATATGACCGTATTTCTTACTGTCCTGATTGTCCTCGCGGCAATTCTCCTGACAATCGTCGTCCTCCTCCAGAGCGGCAAGGACGGCGGACTTGCTACCAATTTCACCGCCGCAAACCAGGCCCTCGGTGTACGTCAGGCCGCGAACCAGCTGGAGAAATTCACCTGGTATCTCGTAACCTTCGTCCTCGTGGTTTCCATCGCCAGCACCCTGACCCTGACCCACTCCTCCTCTTCCGCGACCCAGGATACCATCTCCTCCGAGATTGTAAACCAGCCCACTGAGTCGGCTCCCGCCTTCCCTACCGCTATTCCGCAGGTAGATCCGACTGCCGGTCAGAGCGAGGAATAATCTGACAATTTGTCAGAATTTCCCTTCCGGGAATACACTTTGATACATAGCCGTTTGCCCTCCCGGGGCAGACGGCTTTTGCCGTACCCCGAAGGGAAAAAGGAGGTAAAACCATGAACGAAAACAACAACAATACATTTCTCGGCCGCTTTGCAATCAACCTTAACGAGCGGGCGGCAGCAGGCAAGACGGATCCCGTCATCGGAAGGGATGATGAAATCCGCCGGGTCCTTCAGATACTTTCAAGAAGGACCAAGAACAACCCGATTCTGGTAGGTGAGCCGGGTGTCGGCAAGACGGCTATCTCTGAAGGGATAGCCCAGAAGATTGTCGACGGCCAGGTTCCTGAAAACCTGAAATCGAAGAAAATTTATTCCCTCGACATGGGTGCCCTGATTGCAGGCGCAAAATATCAGGGAGAATTCGAAGAGCGTCTGAAAGGCGTCGTCAAGGAGGTCGTTGACAGCGACGGGGAAATCATCCTTTTCATAGATGAGATCCATACCCTCGTCGGTGCGGGCAGGACTTCCGGGGCCATGGACGCATCCAACATCCTCAAGCCGGCCCTCGCCCGGGGCGAACTGAGGACAATCGGGTCCACGACGCTGGATGAGTACCAGAAGTACTTCGAGACCGACAAGGCCCTGGAGCGGCGTTTCCAGATGGTGATGGTTGATGAGCCCTCACCCTCCGAGTCGGTGTCCATCCTCCGGGGACTCAAGGAAAAATATGAGAACCACCACAGGGTCCGTATCGAGGACGACGCCCTGATAGCGGCCGTAAACCTCTCCCACCGCTATATCACCAACCGCTTCCTCCCGGACAAGGCCATTGACCTCGTCGATGAGGCGGCTTCAAAGCTGCGGCTCGAGATGAACTCCGTGCCGGAGCCGATTGCCGACCTCGACAGCCGTCTCCGCCAGCTCGAAATCGAAAAGGAGGCGGTTAAACGGGAAGGCGTAAGCGCCAAACTCGACAAAATCGAAGAGGAGCTGAAGGATGTCACTTCCCGGCGGGAGGCCCTTATGAAACGCTGGAATGAGGAAAAGGAAATCCTGACCGGACTCCAGACGGCCCGCCAGGAAATTGACGACTACAAGATTGCCGCCCAGGCGGCCGAAAGGTCCGGGGACTACGGGAAGGTCGCGGAAATACGCTACGGCAAGATGAGTGAAGCCCAGCGGCGCATCGATGAACTCTCAAAGCGCCAGGCCGCCATCAAAGACCCCATCATAACCGAGCAGGTGACCCCGGAAGACATTGCCGAGGTTGTGGCGAAATGGACCGGAATCCCCGTCAAGAGGATGCTGGAGAGCGAAAAGGAAAAGCTCCTGAGGATGGAAAGCGAACTCCACAAGAGGGTTGTCGGCCAGGACGAGGCCATCCGCGCCGTCTCCGACGCCGTCCGCCGGAATCGCGCCGGGCTGTCAAACGAGAAGCGTCCGATCGGCTCCTTCCTTTTCATGGGTACGACCGGTGTCGGAAAGACCGAGCTCGCGAAGGCACTCGCGGAATTCCTGTTCAATGATGAGAACATGATTACGAGGATTGACATGAGCGAATACCAGGAACGCCATACCGTCTCGCGTCTTGTCGGCGCCCCTCCGGGATATGTCGGCTATGATGAGGGCGGTCAGCTGACCGAAGCCGTAAGGAGAAAACCCTACTCGGTAGTCCTGCTCGACGAAATTGAAAAGGCCCACCCGGATGTTTTCAACGTCCTTCTCCAGGTCCTTGACGACGGCCGGCTGACAGACAACAAGGGGCGGACCGTGGATTTCAAAAACACGATTCTGATAATGACCTCGAACGCCGGAGCCGACATTATCCAGGGCTACATGGACCGGCTTCCCGAGGTTACGGGTGTCGACATCCAGGCCATCGCCCGAAGGAGGGAACTCCTCGACGAGTGCAAGGAGAGGGTACTGGACGTCCTTCGCGCCAGTGTCCGGCCGGAATTCCTCAACCGTATCGATGAAATCATCATGTTCGATCCCCTCACCAAAGGCGACATCCGGGACATCCTCCACATCCAGGAGGAGATTCTCTCGAAGCAGCTTTCTGGCAGCGGAATCACGGTAAGATTCACCCCGGCCTTCGAAGACTATATGGTCGAGCACGGTTATGAACCCTCCTATGGCGCCCGTCCCGTCAAACGGCTGATGCAGCGGGAACTGGTAAACCAGCTTGCAAAAGCCCTCCTCGACGGCACTGTCAGGAAAGATTCGGCTGTCACCGTAGATGCCGCCGGCGGAGAAGTTATCCTGAAAAACTGATCGGTACTGAACATGCGCAAGGTCGAATTATACCTCGGGGACCTTGCGCAGCGAATGTGCCCCCTGATGCCATCCAGCAAGGATTTTGTGCACAAGGTCCCCCACCTGTTTTTCGACCTTGCGCAGTGGCCGCAGACGATGGGAGGGATGGAGCGAGCGAAGCGAGCGGAACCTTCCGGGGGCGACCTACCGCCTGCTGGCGGAGAAGCGCATTAAAGGTGTGCTACCGCTGCTGGCGGAGGAACGCAAAAAAAGGTGACCGGCGGGTCACCTTTTTATTGTTTTAGACCTCCGTGGCAGTGTCGAATTCACGGAGGAAACGCATGTCGTTTTCGAAGTAATGGCGGAGGTCGTTGACCTGCCACTTCAACATGGCGATACGCTCAATGCCCATGCCGAAGGCGAAACCGCTGTAAACCTTGGAGTCGATACCGCTCGCCTCGAGGACGTTGGGGTCAACCATGCCGCAGCCGAGAATCTCGAGCCAGCCGGTTCCCTTGCAGATATTGCAGCCCTTGCCGTGGCAGATATTACAGCTTACGTCAACCTCCGAAGACGGTTCGGTGAAGGGGAAATAGGAGGGACGCATGCGGATCTGTGTGTCGGAGCCGAACATCTCGCGGGCAAAAAGGAGGATTGCCTGCTTCAGGTCGGCGAAGGTCACTCCCTTGTCGATATAGAGTCCTTCAACCTGGTGGAAGATACAGTGGGCGCGGGCGGAAATCGCCTCGTTGCGGAAAACCCTTCCGGGGCAGATTACCCGGATCGGAAGCGACTTGGATTCCATTTCCCTGACCTGGACCGATGAGGTATGGGTCCTAAGGAGGAGGGGATTGACATGGCCGGTGGAAACGAAGAAGGTATCCTGCATATCGCGGGCAGGGTGGTTCTGAGGGAAGTTCAGGGCCTCGAAGACGTGGTAATCATCCTCGATTTCGGGGCCCTCGGCGACATCGTAGCCGAATTTCCGGAAGATATCCACAATCTGCTCCCGGACGATTGAAACCGGGTGGCGCGATCCGAGCGGGAAGGGGTCGCCGGGCATCGTCAGGTCCTCGGAAGGACCGGAAGCGGAAACGCTCTCTTCAACGCTATCCTTCAAGGCCTCAATCCGGGCGGTGACGGCCTGCTTGAGCTCATTGAGCTTCTTTCCGAATTCCCGTTTCTGCTCCGGAGCAACCGTTCTGAACTGCTCGAAAAGAGCAGTCACCTCACCCTTGCGTCCGAGGAAACGGACCCTTGCTTCTTCTACTTCCTTCCGGGTGGCACACTTGAGCTCTTCCAGCTCCGCAGTAATCTTCTCAATCGCTTCTTTCATGGTTTTATCTTGATATTTTCAATTTTCTCTTTCCGTTTGTCCCGGGCTTTCTTCTCGCGGAGAGCCCCACTCTTCTGATATTTTTTCCACTGGTCCTTGTCGAGGAACTTCTGGAAAGAAAGGTATATCGCCTCGTTCCACTTGTCCTGGACGGCGGTATAGAGTTCTGAATTGGTCACCTTGGACTCCTGGAGGGCCTTCAGCTCATCCTGCATGGCGTGGTAGTCATGGACGAGGGTCGAGTCGGCATAAAACTCCTGCCAGTACTCGAGGTTCAGGGTCGAGGTCAGGCGCTCCACCTCTGAATCGATGTATTCCATCAGCTTTTTCTCGACTTCCTCCGGGGAAGACGGCTGCTGTGCGTAAGCGGCCATGGAAAAAGCGAGGCAGACAGTTATGAGTAAGGATAAACGTTTCATCTAAAAAAAATTAACTAAATTTGCATTCTATATCAAATGACAAAATTATAAAATTTTAACGGATAATGGTCAATTCTATCGGAAAATCCGCCCTTTTCACCCTGGCAGCCGCCCTTTTCACCCTGGCTGTCCCCCGGGCGGAGGCATGTACCAACGTAATAGTCTCCAAGGGCGCAAGCGCGGACGGCTCCGTCCTCGTCTCCTACGCCGCCGACTCCCACTATCTGTTCGGGGAGCTGTACTTCCACCCGGCAGCCGACTGGAAAGACGGGACGATGCTGAAGGTTCACGACTGGGATACGGGAAAATACCTCCTGGACATTCCCCAGGCGGCCCATACCTTCAAGACCGTCGGGAACATGAACGAGCACCAGCTCATCATCGGCGAAACGACCTGGGGAGGCCGTGAGGAACTCGTGGACCGCACCGGCGGAATTGATTATGGCTCATTGATTTACATCACCCTCCAGAGGGCCAGGACAGCCCGCGAGGCCATAGACATCATTGTGGACCTGGCGACAAAATACGGCTATTCCTCCGAAGGCGAGACCTTCTCCATCGCGGACAAGAACGAGGCCTGGATCATGGAGCTCTGCGGGAAGGGCATGAACATGAAAAACGGGGTCAATATCAACAAGGGCATCGTCTGGGTGGCAAGGCGGGTCCCGGACGGGGCAATCTGCGCCCATGCCAACCAGGCCCGAATCGACACCTTCCCGATGGATGACCCCGATAACTGCCTCTATTCCAAAGATATAATCACTTTTGCGAGGAAGCAGGGCTTCTTCGAGGGACCGGACAGCGAATTCAGCTTCCGCAAGGCCTACAACCCCTTCGACTTCGGGACGGTCCGCGCCTGCGACGCCCGTGCCTGGAGCGCCTGCAACATACTCTGCAACGGATGGTTCACCTACAGGGATGCCGACGGCGCCGTCAGGACCGACGATGCCGCGACCTATCTCGACTATGTCATGGGCTATGACCTCGAGGGATCACTTCCCCTGTTCGTCTATCCGAACAAGAAAGTGACCGCGAAGGACGTTGCGGACGTGATGAGGGACCATTTTGAGGGCACCCCCATGGACATGACCCAGGACATCGGAGCGGGCGGAAACGCCCTCCCGTACAGGTGGCGCCCGATGGAGTTCGAAAGCGAGGGGAAGACCTATATCAACGAAAGGGCCATCGCCACCCAGCAGACCGGCTTCTGGTTCGTCGCCCAGGCGAGAGGATACTATCCGGACATCATCGGAGGAATAATCTGGTTCGGAACCGATGACGCCGCGACTTCGTACCTGACCCCCATCTACACCTGCGTGGACAGCGTTCCGGAGTGCTTCCGGGAGGGTAACGGAGACCTGCTCCACTACTCTCCGACAGCGTCCTTCTGGATGAACAACCGCGTTGCCAACGCCTGCTACAAGATGTACAATATCATGGCCCCGACCGTCCGCGCAGAGGCCGACCTCTTCGAGCTGGAGCAGATGACCCGGGGAATCCGGACAGCCGACTCGACCGCAATCGCAATCTACAACGGTATAGTCGAGAAAATCCAGAAGAAGATGGAGAAGAAAAGCTCCTACTCGATGGTCAGCGGAGACCCCTTCTCCAAGGTGCGGAAATATCTCACAAAATACAGCACTGACACCGCCCAGAGCCAGTTCCGGAAGTGGACCGAGCTCGAGGAACTGCTGCTCGTAAAGTATATCGACGGGAATGTGAAACCCCAGGCGGAAGACGGCTCCTTCCTCCACTCAGACTATTCCACCAAGATGCCTAAAAAGGTGGTTCAGCCGGGCTACACCAAAATTTGGAAAGACGCCGTCGCCAGGGAACATGGAAACGTAATTGAAGTTAAATAAATCATTCAATATGGGACTTTTAGACGGAAAGACCGCCCTTATTACAGGGGCCGCACGCGGAATCGGAAAGGCAATCGCCCTGCGCTTCGCCTCGGAAGGTGCTGATGTCGCCTTTACTGACCTTGTAATCAATGAGCAGGCGGAAGAGACGGTGAAGGAAATCGCCGCCTATGGACATAAGGTGAAGGGCTACGCCTCCAACGCCGCCCTCTTCGATGAAACCCAGAAGGTTGTGGATGAGGTCCTTAAGGACTTCGGAAAAATCGACATCCTCGTCAACAACGCAGGAATAACGAAGGACGGGCTCGCCATGAGAATGAGCGAGGACCAGTGGGATGCGGTCATCGCCGTGAACCTTAAATCGGCCTTCAATTTCATCCATGCCGTCCTGCCCTCGATGGCCCGCCAGCGCAACGGGAGCATAATCAACATGGCTTCCATCGCCGGCCAGATGGGAAATGTCGGGCAGATCAACTACTCCGCCTCCAAGGGTGGGCTCATCGCCATGGCAAAGACCGTCGCCCGCGAAATGGGCGGAAGGGGAATCCGCGCCAACTCCATCGCCCCGGGATTCATCATCTCTGAGATGACAAACGCCCTTTCGGAGGAAATCCGCGCCGAGTTTGTGAAGCAGATTCCAATGCACCGCGGCGGAGATGTCGATGAAATCGCGAAAGTCGCCCTCTTCCTCGCCTCCGACCTCTCTTCCTATGTGACCGGCCAGGTCGTCGCAGTCAACGGAGGACTCTACTGCTAGGAAGAATGCAACCCGGTTGCAGGTAATGTGCCGTACCTTTGCCAGTGGAAAAATTGGCATTATGGCACACGAACACCATCACGAACACCACCACGAACACCACCACGAAGGCGGTGAAACCAGGGAACAGGTTATAAGGATTGCCGCTGCGGCAGTCCTTCTTGTAATCGCGGTCCTTATCGAAAAATATACGGACCTTAGTACCTGGCAGCTCCTTCTCGTCTATCTCGTACCCTACCTCATTGTCGGCTGGGACACCCTGAGGGAAGCCGCTGAAGGTCTGAAAGAAGGGGAACCTCTCAATGAGAACTTCCTCATGGCCCTCGCTACCGCAGGGGCCCTCTGCATCGGCTTTCTCCCGGGGGCGGAAACGCAATTCCCGGAGGCGGTTTTCGTAATGCTCTTCTTCCAGATAGGAGAGATGTTCGAGGGCATCGCCGAAGGCCGGAGCCGAAAGAGCATAGCCCACCTTATGGATATCCGTCCGGACTCGGCCAACCTTGAGAGGAACGGGGAAGTCGTCGTCGTCCACCCGGACGAAGTCAGGGTCGGAGAGATTGTGCTCATCCGTCCCGGCGAGAAGGTCCCGATGGACGGAACCGTCATTGAAGGCAGCTCAACCCTTGATACCATGGCACTTACCGGCGAAAGCGTGCCGAGAAAAGTCGGGGAGGGCGATGCAATTCTCTCCGGCTGCGTCAACCTTTCCGGGGTTCTCCGGGTCAGGGTCACAAAGGAATTCCTCCAGTCAACCGCCTCAAAGATTCTCGAGCTTGTCACCGAGGCCTCCGAAAAGAAGTCCGTCAGCGAACGCTTCATTACTCGCTTTGCGAGGATCTACACCCCGATTGTAGTTGCCGCGGCAGCGCTTCTGGCCTTCATACCTCCGCTTCTTTCCGGAAGCTTTGCGCTCTCCTTCCCGACATGGCTCTACCGAGCCCTTATGTTCCTTGTCGTCAGCTGCCCCTGCGCCCTTGTCATCTCCGTCCCCCTGGCCTTTTTCGGCGGACTTGGCGGAGCTTCCAGAAAGGGCGTACTTATAAAGGGTTCAAACTTCATAGATGCCCTCTCGAAGACCTCCACGGTTGTTTTTGACAAAACCGGCACCCTTACGGAAGGGGTCTTTGAAGTCACCGCCGTCCACCCGGAGACCCTCGATGAGACCGCTCTTCTGCACCTTGCGGCCCATGTCGAACGCTACTCCACCCACCCTATCGCCGCCGCCCTCCGAAACGCCTACCCCGACGAGCATGACAGCTGCTCCGTCTCGGAAGTGGAGGAAATCGCCGGTAAGGGCGTGACGGCCCTTGTAAACGGAGTCAGGGTATCTGTCGGAAATCCCTCCCTGATGGATTCCGTAGGAGCCGCCTGGCACCCCTGCTCTAAGGAAGGAACCATTATCCACGTCGCTCTCGACGGGGTCTATGCCGGCCATATCGTAATCTCCGACCGCATCAAGGACGACGCCCCGGAAGCCATTTCCGCCCTCAAGGGAGAGGGAGTCCGGAGGTGTTTCATGCTGACCGGGGACCATGAGAATGTCGCCGCCTCGGTCGCCGCTGCCCTCGGGCTCGACGGATACCGCGCCGGACTGCTCCCGCAGGACAAGGTCGCTGAACTTGGCCGCCTTCTCGGCGAAGCCCGCGAAGGGGCCCTCGCCTTTGTCGGTGACGGCATCAATGACGCCCCAGTCCTCGCCAGGGCCGATATCGGCATTGCCATGGGCGCTCTCGGCTCCGACGCCGCCATAGAAGCGGCAGACGTAGTGCTGATGGACGACCGGCCGTCGAAAATTGCCGCCGCAATCCGGATTGCCAGAAAGACCGTCCGTATCGCCCGCGAGAACATCGCCTTCGCAATCGGCATCAAACTTCTGGTGCTTCTTCTCGCGGCCCTCGGCCTTGCAACGATGTGGATGGCCGTTTTCGCCGACGTCGGAGTCACCGTCCTCGCAGTCCTCAACGCCATGCGGACGCTGTAAAAGCAACCAGATTAGCGCTCCAGGGCGGCGAGGGTGGCGACACTTATCCTCACCGGAGCTGGAAAAGCGGTCCTGAGAGCGCTGAAGCAGGCATATAGGGTCGCCCCGGTAGTAAAGACATCATCCACAAGAAGGATGTGGCGGGGAGCGGAAGGAAAGGCGCGGGGATGAAGGGCGAAGGCGCCGGAAACATTGCGCGCTTTGGAGGAAACGACGGTTTTCGTCTGGGTTCTGGTGTAGCGGCGGCGGTAAAGGAGTCCGGTGGAAAGAGGGACGCCCAGGACAGAGGCGATTTCGCGGGCGATCACTTCGGCCTGATTGTATCCCCTTCTCCACCTGCGAAGGAAATGGAGCGGAACGGGTATTACGAGGTCGACATCTGAAAAATGGGCCGACGAAGCGATGTATCTTCCCAGCATCCTCGCGAAATAACGGCCGCCTGAGCGGTTGTAACGGTATTTCAGCGATTGGGGAATCTCCCTGAAACCAGAGTCGGAAGAATATCTGAAAAGACAGGCGGCATAGGCATAGGGCTCCCTTTCCGGAGGGTTCAGTCCTTCCTGGATCCGTTCGTTGAAACGGTCCGCCATCCGGTTCCGGGCAAGTTCCCAGTTGTAAGTGAGCGGAATATCCGCCCGGCAGTAGATGCAGAGGTGTTTTTCCCTGCAGCCGAGCACTCTTCCGCAGGCGAGGCATGTTCTCGGGAGGAAAAGATCCAAAAGAGCTACAACATAGATGTTTACGGGCAGTAAGTTTTTCATAGCCGATCGCTTGTTTCTACGCAAATATATGAATTAATCCACAAATAAAAGACGGAATCGATACAAAGAAGAAAAAAAAGCAGCCGGGGGAGAAAAAATTTTAATTATAAAATGATACTAAATCTCGTAAGTTTTACAATTTTTTGTACAATTAACTCTCCAGCTTCACTGCCTGCGGCTTCCTAGGCCTGCCGCGACGCTTCTCTGGAGCCTTGCGGGAACGGTAGAGCGGGGCGCAGCCCTCGGGGATGTCAATCCCGAACGC
>JAFSSE010000034.1 GCA_017445755.1 Bacteroidales bacterium
CCAAATGTTTGCCAAGTTATAAAAAATACGCCTTCTAGATACCTAGAAAGCGTATTTCTGTGCCCCGGGCGGGAATCGAACCCGCACGGCCGTTTCGGGCCAAGGGATTTTAAGTCCCTCGTGTCTACCATTTCACCACCAAGGCGTTGGTCGGAAAGACAGTGCAAAGGTAGCGAATTTTTTTTACCTTTGTAACGAAAGTCGGATGCGCCGAAAAAAGACACATTGGAAAATGAAAAAAATTCTCGTTGTAGTCGACATGCAGAATGATTTTGTCGACGGATCTCTCGGAAGTAAAGAGGCGGAGGAAATAGTCCCCGCGGTGGTCAGGAAGATCGGGGAGCCATGGGACGGAATAATCGTAACCCTGGATACACACGGGCCGGATTACCTTTCTTCAAAAGAAGGGGAAAAACTGCCTGTGGAACACTGCATCAAGGGAACCAGCGGCTGGGAGCTGAACGAAGAGGTTGCAAAAGCCCTGGAAGGGAAGGACGCAATCTTCGTGGAAAAACCAACCTTCGGGTCCATGGAAGTCGTAAACGCAGCCCTTCGGATCATCGGAGAATCTCCCTCCGTGGAGCCGGCGGGAACGGTCGCGGAAGTGACCCTCATTGGGCTGTGCACGGATATCTGCGTCGTTTCAAACGCCCTCCTTCTGAAAGCCGCCGGGTGGAATAACATGGATATCGCCGTCGATTCTGAATGCTGCGCAGGAACATCCCCCGAGCGCCATGCGGCCGCCCTCGATACCATGGCCTCATGTCAGATTAATATAGTCAACTAAATATGAACCGAATTCTTCTCACAATCTTCAGCGCCGCCCTCCTTTTCTCGGTCGGGGCGGGGGCCCAGAACCTGAAAGGAAAGGTTACCTGCGAAGGAAAACCCGTTGAGGGAGTATATGTCTCCGACGGGCTTGATATCGTCCGGACGGACGCCGAAGGGAAGTATAAAATCAACAGCGACAAGCGCCAGGGCTTCGTTTTTGTCATCAGCCCCTCGGGGTACACCGTTCCGCTCATGGACGGGCTCCAGCCGGCCTTTTATGCCCACCTGACTAAGCCCGCCGGCGTTCCCGAGGTCCACAATTTCGAGCTCATTAAGCAGAACCAGGAGCGATATACGGTCATCTTCGCGACGGATATCCATACCAAGAACAACCCAAAATTACGGGATAAGGAGCTGATCCGGGAGTACCTGATTCCCCATGTCCGGGAGCAGTATGAGAAGAACCTCGCCTACGGGCCGGTCGTCATGATGAACCTCGGCGACCTCGCCCATGACAAGGACTGGTACGCCTTCGACTGGGACATCGAAAAGGCCTATAACTTCCTCCGGGAAGAGGGCTATCCCGGGCCGCTCTACAGCGTGATGGGAAACCATGACAACGACGGGGCGACTCTCGCGACCCCGCAGCACCCGGACGAGGACTTCAACGCCGAGTGGCTCTACCGCAAAGCCATGGGACCGACCTATTACTCAATGAACATCGGAAAGGACCATTGGGTAATGCTTGACAATATCCGCTATGTCAACACCCCCGCGAAGGTAAAGGACCCCAATATCGCCGGGAAGCGCAACTATACCATCGGGCTGAACGACGACGAAAAGGAGTGGCTGAAAAAAGACCTTGCGACGGTCCCCGAGGGGACTAATGTCAGGGTCTGCGCCCATGCCTCCTTCCTCTTTGAATTCCCCGTCGGAAAGGGAACCCAGTTCACCTCCAACGAGGAAATGGACGAGCTGTACGCGATGCTGACCCGTTTCGGGACCATGAAGGCCTACACCGGCCATACCCACCGCTTCCAGTTCGCCCGGAACGAGCGCTACCCGCTCGTCAGGGATCTCATGGTACCTGCCGCCTCCGGAAACGTCTGGGGGAACGGAGAGAACCAGATGCTCGGAATCGACGCCTGCGACGCCGGAATCGTAATCTGCCATTTCCGCGGCGACGAGGTCTCGGACGAGTATCTGACCCATGCCTACGGAGAGAAATGGATGAGGACCTATGACATGAACTCTGTCAAGAAATACTTCCTCACCGACGAGGTTTCGGCCGAGCGGTTCAAGAAAAATCCTTCCTGGACGAACTACGGGGAGGGAGACCGCAAGAACATGGTTTATGCCAACATCTGGATGTGGAAGCCGGAATACACGGTGGAGATGTATGAAAACGGGAAAAAGCTGAATGTGGAAAAAGTGGATGAATCCGATCCCCTCCTGCTTGTCAGTCCGGTGAATAACAAGACCTTCTTCAAAGAGCAGAAGTTTGTCATCTGCCACCACCTCTTCCGCGCCAGGGCACGGAAGGCGAAATCCACGGTACGAATCATCCTCCGGGACGAAACCGGAAGAATCGTCCATGAAACCGTAATGACCCGCCCTAAGGCCTTCAGTGTGAGCGCCGACTAGCGGCCAAGATAACGACTGTCGATATACTCGTTGAAGGCGTCCTTATACAGGTCGCCTATCGGCAGGTACACTTCCGGAGAAACACTGACCCGGCCCTTGTTGACCTCGCGGACCTTCCCGAGGTTGATGATATAAGACTTATGGATCCGCATGAAGTAAGACGGAAGGTTTTCCTCGAGTTTTTTCATACTGAGAAGGACGACAACAGGGGCGCTCTCGCCCTCGAGATGGATTTTCAAGTACTCGCTCATCCCTTCGACATAGGTAATCTTCGGGATCTCGACCCGGACAATCTTGTAATCCGTCTTGAAGAACAGGTAATTGTCGGAATCGGATTTTTCCGCAACCGTTTTTTCAGCGTAGCGGTCACGGATTTTCTGTGCAACCTTCTCGAAATCCTCGAAAGAGAACGGTTTCAGGAGATAATCTATCGCATTGACCTTATACCCCTCGATGGCATACTCGGAATACGCCGTGGTGAATACAATCATCGGCGGCGAAGGAAGCGAACGGACAAGATCCATACCGCTCATGTCGGGCATGTTGATATCGACGAAAAGGACATCGATATTACCCCCGTCGAGGACCTCCCGGGCCTCAATCCCGTTCATGCAGGAAGCCGCGCATTCGAAATAGGGTATTTTCTCTATGTAAGAGACAAGCTGACGAAGGGCAAGGGGCTCGTCATCAACGGCAAGGCATTTTATCATAATCAGGTTGTTTCAAGAAATTTACATTTTGAGGGGATGTCGAGCCGGATGCTGTACTCTTCCCCGGAGGACTCGATGGAAAGGTCGTAGTCTTCCCCGTAGAGGAGATCCAGCCGATTACGGATGTTCTGGAGCCCGATTCCATGGGCGCTGTCAAGGGGCGTCGAGGCACGGCTGTTGATACAGCTGAAGAGGACCCTGGATGCTTCGTTCCGGATGGAAATCTTTATGAAAGAATCTGATTCATAGGATATTCCGTGTTTAAACGCATTCTCGACGAAGGTCACAAAAAGCAGCGGGGGAACCTCCGTGTCGGCCTTGACTCCGCTGACATTGAAAGATATCTCCACATTGTCAGAGAAGCGAAGCCGCATAAGGGCAATATAGTGCTCAATACACTCTGCCTCCTTTTCAAGGGGAATCGTCGGCTTGTCGCCCTCGTAAAGCAGGTAACGCATCAGCCGTGAGAATTCAACGATACTGGATTTTGCAAGCGCAGGATCAATATCCACAAGGGCGTGGATATTGTTCAGCGTATTCATGAAAAAATGGGGGTTAATCTGATATCGAAGATACGTAAGCTGCTGATTCAGATGCTCTTCTTCCATTTTTGCGTATCTTTTCTCGCGCTCGACGGAATCAATCCATGCCCTCCCGGCAAGGTTGCACGAAACGAGCAGGACTCCTATGAGGAACATGCTTATTTCAGGGCCCATCGGGCCTTTTCCGTGCCTCGGAGGAGCGCCGCGGTCGAAGGAAGGGGACTCAAAGAGCCCCGGCTCCGGATCTGAGGGAGGAGTAAGTCTCCTTTCGTGGACGCCGTGGGACCACATGCAGAAAAAGAAAAAGACGAGGATAAGGGTTGCGGCGAGCGGAATATAAACCTTGTAATTCTTACGGCTGAAAAAGGGATAGAGAAGGTAGTTATGGACAGCGTAAAGAAGCAGGAGCACCGCCACGGTTTCCAGCGTAGGACGGTTTCCCAGCACGGCTAAAACCAGCAAAGAAAGGACTGATACGACCGCATAAACCGTATCGGCCGAACTCCATCGGCGGGTAAGCGCCCCTTTCCCTTTTTTCTTTTTTTCTCCCATCTTCGCAAATATAACAAAAAACGGGATTATTCACTACCTTTGTATCCGAAAGACAAAACGACAATGAAACGTATCCACTTACTGCTTTTCCTGGCCGCTGGCCTGCTTTCCTCCTCGCCTCTTAGCGCCGAGGGTTTCCTTAAGGGAAAGATTCTGCGGCTCTCGACCGGGTCCCGGATCAGCGAACAGGGCGGCTCCGATTTCGGCATTTCCCTGAGCGGTATTTCAACCGGAAACTCCATTTCACTCCTTTCCGTTGAGAGGGCCTTGGAAAAGGCCGCAGAGGACAAGGATATCGCCCTTGTATACCTCAACACGGATCATTTTTCCGCCGGGATGGCCGCCGCAGAGGAAATCCGCGCCGGGATGGTCCGGTGCCGGGAAAAAGGGAAGCCGGTAGTTGCGTACGGGACTTCTTTCGGAAACGGATCATATTATCTCGCTTCGGCGGCGGACCGGGTATTCATGAATCCAAAGGGGGACGGTACCCTTTCGGGGCTCTCTTCCACCCAGATGTTCCTGAAAGACCTTCTCGACACCCTCGGCGTTGAAATCCAGCTGATCCGCCACGGTAAGTTCAAGTCGGCCGGAGAGATGTATATCCGAAACGACATCAGCCCGGAAAACCGCCTCCAATATGAAAAACTGCTGGGGTCCATATGGTCCTCAATGGTCTGTGAAATGAGCTCCTCAAGGGGGCTGGAACCGGATTCCCTGATGAGGTGGATTGACCGCCTGGAGCCGACGGCCCCGAAGGACTGGGAAAAATACGGACTCGTCGACGGGCTCAAATACCGCGACGAGATGGAGCAGTACCTCTGCCACCTTTTCGGAACGAAAGACCCGTCTAAGCTGTCTGTCATCGGGATTGACGAATATGCCGGCAAGGTTAAGAACAAAGGTCCGCGGTCAAAGAAAGTCGCCGTCATTTATGCGGACGGCGAAATTGTCCGGAGCGGCGGCTCTTCCGACATCGTCGGGGAGACACTCTCCCGCGAGATCGCAAAGGTCAGGGCGGATTCCAGCGTAAAGGCAGTCGTCTTCAGGGTCAACTCCCCCGGAGGAGAGGTTGTAGCAGCGGACATGATACGGCGGGAAATTGAACTCCTGAAAAAAGACAAACCCGTAGTTGCAAGCTACGGCTCATATGCCGCCTCGGGAGGATACCTTATTTCAGCCGGTTGTGACAGCGTTTTTACGGACAACTCCACCCTGACCGGATCCATCGGGGTCTTCGGAATGATTCCTTCTTACGGGGATGCGGTGAAAAAGCATCTCCACGTAAACATGGTCCCGATCGGAACCAATGTCCACAGCTCGATGGGCTCTGGAATCGCCCCCCTCAGCGAGGAGGAGACCGCATGGTACCAGAACCAGATCGAAGGAATCTATGACGATTTCGTCGGTGTCGTCTGCGACGGAAGGGGCATGACCTATGACGAAGTCGACGCCCTTGCCCAAGGCCGGGTATGGGCCGGGAAAGACGCCCTCGAAATCGGGCTTGCAGACCGCCGGGGAACGATTCTCGACGCAATCGAATGTGCGGCCTCCCTTGCGGGGCTGGATTCATACCGGCTTGCCACCTACCCGGAAAAGAAAGACCCCCTTAAGGAATTCCTCTCTTCCGGGAAGGAAGACAAAAAACCGCCGCTTGTAAAATCCCTGAAACCGGGATTCAACGCCGTCGCGCGCATGGATTATTTCTACATTGACCCTATCCGTTTCTAGAAAATGAAAAAAATCATACTTTGCATTGCCGCGGCCATCTCCGCCGCCGGTGTTTTCGCACAAAACTCTTCGGATCTTCTGAAAGAAATTGAAGACAAGGTAATTACGGGAGAAGAAAAAGTCAAGCAAAAGAAAGAAAAGGAGTGGAAGGTTTTCGACGGATCCATACTCTGCAGCTATGGTTACGGTTACCACACTGTCCAGAACGCCGACTTTACGCCCGTTCCGAAAAGGTGCAGGGAATACTTCATAACCCTCGGCGAAATCCGTTACAGCCCCGCTGAGCCGATAGCCCTAACAGCCGGAGTTGACATCCGCTGGGATTCATTCGAAACGGTTTCTGAAAGTTTTTCCGTCGGAGCGGACAACCAGGTTTCCATCGCTCCCGCAGCTACCGGAGCAGACCGGAGTTTCTCTGAAATAAGATTGACCTCCCTGGCAGCACCGCTCCGGATAAGGGCAAACCTTGGCGTAATCTCTCTCCAGGCCGGAGTGGATCTGATATACCGCTATCGCCGCGATGTGCTCAACACTTCCATCACCGGGAATATGACCAACGAAACAAGGTGGAAAAAGGTTGGGGCGAAGACCCTCGACTGGAATATTTCAACCGCCGTCGAAGTCTTCGGACTGGGTTTCTATTATCGCTTCTCCCCCGAGAGCATCTTCCCAGAGGGCGGAATGAACCTTAAATTCCACACTGTCGGACTGTATTATTCACTATTCTAATACCACATAAACCATGAAACGTTCCCTTTGGCTTATTCCGGCCGCCCTTCTGCTTCTGGCACCCCTTTCCTGCAAGAGGGAAACGACCCTCGACGTTATGTCCTACAACATCCGCCTCGGCGTAGCAAACGACGGGGATAACAGCTGGGAAAACCGGAAAGCGGCTACCCCTTCCATGCTCCGCGCCAATAAACCGGATATTTTCGGCGTCCAAGAGGCCTATGATTTCCAGATCCAGTATATCGAGGAGCAGTGCCCTGAGTACAAAGCCCTCGGCGTAGGCCGTGAGGACGGCCTTTCCACAGGAGAGCACATGTCCATCTTCTACAATACCGGGAAAATCGAACTCGTAGAGTGGGGAACATACTGGCTTTCAGAGACTCCCGACGTTCCGTCCAAGGGCTGGGACGCCAAGTGCTTCCGGACCGCCACCTGGGCCCTCATGAAAGAAAAACAGAGCGGAAAGCCCTTCTACTATGTCAACACCCACCTCGACCACAAGGGTGTGGTTGCGCGCGAAAAAGGGCTCGCCCTTATTGCCGAAAAGATAGCTGCGATGAATCCGGAAGGATGGCCCATGGTCCTTACGGGTGACTTCAATGTCTTCCCGGATGATCCGGGACTCAAGGGGGTCAATGCCCTTATGAAGGATGCCCGTGTCACGGCTGAAAAAACCGTCGACACCCCTTCCTTCAATGGATGGGGTGCCGAGGGCAAAGTCATTGACTATATTTATTACGCCGGCTTCAAAAAGTGTAAGACCTTCGACGTGGTTGACACTTCCTACGAAGGAATTCCCTTCATCTCTGACCACTACCCTATCAAAGCCCGGCTGGTATTTTAACCTATTGTTGACACGATCGATTTACAGCCATTTTAAGTCTCCTTTTTCATCGAAGGTAAATGGCTTAAAATCGATTGTCCAAGATAAAACCTCATCAGAATAAGGCATCGGCGACTCTGGAGATACAGTAAGGTCGCTGAGCCATTGCAGTATTTTAACTCTTCTTACGGGTATGGAAACCGTAAAACGGGTTTCTTCTTCCATTATTTTCGGGGCGGGAAGTTTGATATAGATAAAACCCAAATTATGGTATGTTTCCAGATCGCTGTTAAAATCGCTGATATTATTGATTCTCAGAGGATGATCCCAGGGTTCGGAATAATACTCCGGTGCGCTGTTAATCATAATAGATGAAAGCTCTTCACCTGCCGGGATTCCCTGGAATTCCTTGTTAGCAGTAACTGACGTTGGCCCGATAGGAAATACCGTGCTGTAATATGCACGAGGCGGGCACCATTCCATATTCTTTTCGGAATTGAAAGATAGATTATAAAAGGCATTTTTAACAGACCCTTCGTAATTCTTGAAAACATCTTCTGAAGGGAAGTAATGAATTGTCCCCGTTTTCTTACTAACAGTGCCTACACGATTGTAAATATCAGTATTTTCTAATAAATAAAGTCTAAACTCGATTCTGTCAACACCGCCACTACCATTCACTCCACTTTTATAATATGTTACGGCACAATCTCCCGGAACCAAAGTAAATTGGTGTCTCTCTCTTGTAAAACCAGAAGGAAGGCCTTCGCAACCTGTTACTATAAGCACAAGTATGGCCGTGATAATTATGCGGAACCTGTTTTTCATGTATCAATAGTCTAAAAAACTTAGTTACTTAATTCAAAACCATAAATCATTGAAATATTGTGATTATAATCGTATGTATTCACTCCATTATTAACCGTCCAGCCCGCCGCTAAAGTATACCAGACTTCATTCATAGGTATGTCATCTCCCCATCCCAGGTTTATCTTTACCGCCGATACGGTTGGTGATGAATATGAAAAAGTATAATAGTCGCGATTTATAATATTTGCATTAATCTGATCTCCCGAGCCCAAAAGGCCTCCGCCTAAGTCAACCCAATGATGATAATGAATGAATTTTATCCTGGTTCGCATATATCCATCTATGACGAATGTATGAATATCCCAGTCGGTCGGTATGAGAAGATCTGAGGCCGTGATAATAACAGGGACGCCGTCATTTAAACTATTCTTCACAATAGTTTCATTATAATTACCACTAGAACACGAATAACCATACGGCTCAAAAACATTCGTTATCAAGTTGTTTGGCAAGGCCCAGGAATAGGAGGTCCAATAATGCATATTGACTAATCGCCCAATATAACCAATCATTATAGCCTCTGGTCGTTGAGAATAAGAATCAGTTCGATAACTTGTATCCATTTGTGCCCAAACGCTACTTTGAGCATTACCAAAATAATAGGAGTCCGTTAGGAGATTCCCATCACAATATGCATCACTGAACATGCGTTCAGGAACACCATATTTGCGATGCAAGCAGTATAATACTTCCGCACCAGCTACAGCAACACAACCGGCAAGTGACCTTAGTCCAGAATATTCCGTCAAAGAGGCATATGGGCAATACTCGTTGTACGGTTCATCTTGATCCCATCTAGGAGTTAAATGGCAACACGAATCAAACACTTCTGTAACCGAGGTTGTCGTAACTTCCCAATAACCATCATTCAAGCCAGGGTCCAGTTGTGGCTCTTCTTCCCAACAAGATTTGAAATACTGAATCTCTTCCGTGCTGAATGAGAGTTGCTCATCAGAAGATCTTCGTACTCTTTTCATATTGTTTGAGAGAATGTACAACCACGTTTTAAAACCAGGATTATTATCGGAAAAAGAAATTGAACCCCTAGGAGCTTCTGCAAGAGTAACAGGCGTTCTGTCGTCAGCTGAGATAATCATCCATCCGTTTTCCTGACCGAAATTTATAAGATACATCAAAGTGTCGCCGCATTCAGTCTCGTAGGCCTCAATAGTATAATTAGGGTCCAGAGACGCTTTTGAAGAAAGACGTCTCTGGTTTACAAAACGATGTACTTTTTGCTCAGGAATGAAACTACTGCGATTACTAAAATCAGAAACTCGATTACTAATCTGGTTGTCAACTTCAATCTTTGAACAAGATAGAGTAAATATGGAAAGAACTAAAACAAGTAATTGCCTTTTTACTATTCCACTCATCTTCTGTTGAAATATTTTTGCAGGGTTATTTCCTGCAGGGTTTCACATGGTGATGGGGACGGGGCGCAGGGGCGGCGGCAGTCGCCTTTGCATCCTTTTTCCATGGCTTAATTTCCTTACCGTCAACTCCGGTAACAGGAGCTACCTGACGGACAGCAATTTCCGGAACGGGCAGCTCGCACTTGCCATCCTTCTTGCACTGCTCTTCTGCGGGCTTGCCGCAGGGTTTTGCCTCGCAGGGTTCGCCGGCCTTGCACTTATCGCACTGCTCCTCAGCGGGTTTGTCGCAGGGCTTGTCGGGGCAGTTGCCTTTCAGTAAAATAATTACGCTGCTGGCAGCTTCGGGGCAGTCCGCCACGAACACATTCTCGATTTCGCGGCCGGGGACCACAAAGGTTTCAGGGCTTACGGATTCTGCGGAAACAGGAGCACCGTAGTCAACCACAAGGGCGACCGGTTCGGCTTCAGGACCTGCCACAAGGGCGGTTACCTTAGGGGCTTTGTTACAACAGGATACGGCCGCAGCAAGGACAACTGCGAGGGAGGCACACATGGAAATAACTCTTTTCATAATCTTTATTATATTGGTTTTCCGGTCTCAAAGATACCATTTTTTCGGAAAGATTAATTACCTTTGGTCAGATAAACCACATTTTCATGAAAAAATCACTGATTATCCTGATTCTAACCTTCTTGACTACATTCTCTTATGGTGTCGAGAGGGAGGCGATCTGGCCGAAAAAGAAGATGCCTGACGCCCAGCAGCACCAGATTGCCGCAATGACGGATGAGTCCCTTGCAGAAGGGTTCAACCCCGAAAAGCACCGGATGCCATACCTCGAATGGTTCGATGCCCCGGAAAAGCCCAATGGCGGCTGCATGATACTGATTTCCGGCGGAAGCTACAAGAACTGCTGCGATGTGGAATACATTAAGAATTGGAACAAGTGGCTCACCGCCCTGGGATTCCAGTGCGTAAATTTCGTATACAGGACGCCCCGGCCGGAAGGGCTCCCGATTTACCAGAGCGCATGGGAAGACGGGCAGCGGGCGGTCCGCCTCGTAAGGAGCCAGGCCGCAAAGCGGGGCTATGATCCCGAAAAAATCGGGGTGATCGGCATGTCCGCGGGAGGGCATCTCTCCCTCCTTCTCGCAACGAGCTCCCAGACCCCTGCCTATGAGCCGATTGACAAAACAGACGATATCCCGTGCCATATTAACTGGGCCATAGTCAACGCGCCGGCATATGTGACTTCCGACGGAGAGACCGGAATCCGCGCCTCGCGGCAGGGATATGGTCCGGACGTGAAGATAAGCGACGTCTTCAAGTTCGACGAAAAGACCTGCCCCATGACCCTCCAGCACGGCGGGCTCGACCCCTATTCACCGAACGGTTCCACCCTGGTTTACAGGGAGCTCCGGAAGCGGAAAATCCCCGCGGAGGTCCACCTCTACCCCAACGTCGGCCACAAGGCCCTCGGCTTTGAGAGAACCGTCGAATTCATGCGCCAGATGGGCTTCCCCGGCCCCCTCGAGCCGGAGGAAAAGATCGCGGACCGCTACAAGGACGACGGGGACAGGGCGAAGGTCGTGAAAGAGAAGGTATGGCCCGAAGGCAAGATGCCGGACCCCCAGGAAGGACAGTGCGAACCATATATCGAGTGGCACTTCCCGAAGGTCCTGAAAACCAAGGCCATCCAGATTATCTACTCCGGAGGAAGCTATACTAACAATAACCCGGACGGCTTCGAAGTCGCCCCGGCGCGGAGATACCTCAACGCCAAGGGCATGACGGTCGTAACCATGAAATACCGGACCCCGAGGCCGCTGAAGGAGAGCGGGCTCGAAAAACATGTAACCGCATGGCAGGACCTCCAGAGGGCAATTCGGCTCGTCAGGAGCCAGGCGGAGCAATATGGGCTCGACCCGGATAAGATCGGAATCATGGGAAGCTCCGCCGGCGGGCACCTGACCCTCATGGGCGTGACCTCATCGCGGCACAACTCCTACAACCCCATAGACAAGGTTGACAAGCTCCCCTGCAACGTCCAGTGGGGCATCGGAATCTACCCGGCATATGCGCTGACCGACGGGGCCGACCAGCACAATATCCATGGCGGAAACAACGACGAGGATATCCTCGTGCAGGATTTCAGCTTTGACCTCGACACCGCGCCGATGCTCCTCATCCATGGCGACGCCGACGTCTGGGCCTGCATGAATTCCGTCAAAGTATGGGAGAAAATGAGGGCCATGGGCATCCAGAGCGAGCTCCATACGCTTGCCCTCCGTCCCCACTGCTTCCAGAGAAGCGCCGCCCCGGGAACGGGAAGCTATACCTGGCTGGAGCGCATCGGAGAATACCTTACAAAGCAGGGAGTACTTCCGGAATAAACTGAGTCTCAAATGGATAGAAGACATTTTATCAAAGGCGCGGCCCTGATTACCGGGGCTCTGTGCCTCGATGTTCCGGTCTTTTCCAGGACCGTCAGGCGGCTTGGCAAGGAAAAACTCCGTATCGGGGTCCTCAGCGACATCCACCTTACCGAAGCGGACAGTACCGATATGTTCATAAAGGCGCTTTCCCTATTCCGCGACCGCGGAGTTGACGGGGTTGTCGTCGCCGGAGACCTTGCCGACCGCGGGGCCGGCTTCCAGCTCCACTACATGGCCGACGCCTGGTATTCGGTCTTCCCCGATGACAAGGCCCCCGACGGGCACCATGTCGAGAAAATCTTTATTTACGGGAACCATGACATCCGAAGCTGGAAATCCAAGGCGGCCAAGAAGCTTCCCTACTATGCGGACATAATGGCGGACCGAATTCTGGGAGATACGGACCGCCGGGCGGAGGTCTGGGAGGACTGCTTCCATGAAAAATGGGCCCCTATCTACATGAAAGAAGTCAAGGGGTACAAGTTCATCTGCGCACATTTCGAGAATGACAACAATGTCCCGGGGCTGGAGCTGTTCATGGACCATGCCGACCTCCCCACCGACAAGCCCTTCTTCTATATCCAGCACCCCCACCCGAAGGGAACCTGCCTTGCGCCATGGGTCTGGGGCCAGGACGACGGAACGACGACGAGAATCCTTTCCCGCTATCCTAATGGCGTCGCGCTTTCCGGCCATTCCCACTCGTCCCTGACCGACGAAAGGGCTGTCTGGGAAGGCGAATTCATAAGCATCAACACCGCTGCCCTGAAATACATCATCCCCTTCGGCGGAAGGGAGAACAGCAAGGTTGACATGAGCAAGGAAAACGTCCCGGCCCAGATGCCCTATATCGACGGGAAGGACGGCCACCAGGGCCAGATCATGACTGTGTATGACAATTACCTGACGCTTGAAAAATGGGATATCGGAAACGGCCTCCCGCTGGCAGACAACTGGGTAATTCCCCTAAGGGACGGTTCATTCAGCTGGAAGGAAAGGGCCGAGAGGGCCACGGCGCCGGAGTTCTCCAAGGGAGCCGCAGTCAGTGTGACCACGGGTCATGGCGAAGACCGCTACGGAGTGGAGCAGGACCAGGTAACCGTCCATTTCCCCACGGTGAAGGGCGGAAAGAAGGCCGTCCGCGCCCATGATTATGAGGTTCAGGTAGAAATCGAGGATGTGGACCTTCAGAAAACCGTTCTGACAAAGTATGTCTACTCTCCCAAATTCTATCTCGCCCAGGAAAAGGATGCGGACGAGACTGTCTGCGTCTTCGGGGTTTCGGAACTTCCGGAAGGGAAGCGCTACCGCTTTGCCGTACGGCCCCGCGAGTGCTTCGGGAAAAAGGGCGCGCCTATTTATTCCGACTGGATTTAAGAAAAAAATCCGCAAAAAATTTGTGGATAAGCAAAAATGTTGTACCTTTGTCGTCCCGTCCAACCAAAACGGGGTACAACGTCTGCGGAAATAGCTCAGTTGGTAGAGCACGACCTTGCCAAGGTCGGGGTCGCGAGTTCGAGTCTCGTTTTCCGCTCTAAAGCCGAACGATGGTCCTTGTGGCCATCGTTTTGGCTTTAATACAGGGGGTCGAACTCGCGACCCATGTC
>JAFSSE010000035.1 GCA_017445755.1 Bacteroidales bacterium
AGGGGTATGGGGTGCCGGGGGGCTTGTCCACCCCCGGACAAGTATAGGGGGAGGGGCCCGCCGCGAAGCGGTGGGAGGGGCCGGAGTGGAGCGAAGCGGAACGGAGTCCCCCCGGCATCCCATACCCCTCCCTACAAAAAAGAGAGGTCGACCGTTAAGTCGACCTCTCTTTTCAATAGCGGAAGGGGACTATTTGTCTCCTCCGGGTTTTCTTGCCGCGTACATGATCTTCAGCGCGGAGCAGCGACGCAGCTCCTGCTTCACATCTGTAACGATACCCATTCTGACGTCTTCGTCAACGCGAAGACCGATTGTCATGAAGGAGCGGTCAACCTCACTCATGGCGTCGCGCTCTGCAGCGACGAAGTCACGAATGTCATCGACAGTCTTGAAAGAATCGTTCAGCTGGATACGAGCGTCGGTACCGTACATGCCCTGGAGATGCTTCACAGGGGTTCCGATGTTGACGTACGAGGTCAGGTCCTTCCTTTCAAGCTTGGCAACTTCAGTAGCTTCCGGGAGCTTCACGATAACCTTATTCTCCGTTTCACGGAGCTGGGTGGTCACCATAAAGAAGAACAGAAGCATGAACACGATATCGGAAAGGGATCCCGAAGAAATACCGGGAACGTCCTTCTTACTGTTTGAACCTCCGAATTTTGACATAATTCTATTCTCCTATAAGCTACTTTTTCTTCGTAACATCCTTCGGCTCTGCCTCAGAGATGTTCTGGGGAACTACTTTTCTGACAATCTTCTGCTGATCTTCCGTAAGCTTGGCGTATTTCTTTCCAAACTCCCTCATGCTGAAGTCGTCGCGCAGCTCGTTGACGGCCTTCACCAGTTCGTTCTGGACGGCGATGTAGGCCTGGTAGCTGGTACCGCGGTCGTTCTGCAGGGAGATAACACCCTTGGAGACCATGTAGGTCTTGCCTTCGATTTCCTGCGGTTCCTTTTCAGGCATCGTCGGATCGTCGGCGGGGTTGGAGAGGAATTCTTTAACCTTGTCTTTCAGAAAAACTACGTCTAGGGCTTCGTTACCGGCAAAAAGTCTGTCGGCAGAGTTAATCTTGACGATAATGATATTCCGTCGATTAACTTTGATATCCTCCTGTGGTTGTTCCTTGTCAGGAATAGGGGGAAGACGGCGCTGCAGACCTGAGGGCTCTCCCATGGTGGTTGTCATCAGGAAGTAGCACAACAGGAGGAACGCGATGTCTGCCGTTGAACTAGAGTTGATTGCAGGTGTTTTTTTCTTGCCCATGACTTATGCTTTTTTGCCTTTCAGAGCCATGATGACTTCGCCGCAGACAATGGACAGGATAGCCCCGGCAGCGAGGATATAGGCGAGGTTGAGGACTGTATCAGTAATTTTGAGTTCCGCATCGCTCGGCAATTTGGCACCGGTGTAGCCGACGGCCGGAGCACCGGAGGCGGTCAGGTAGGCGACGCCGATAAGGACGGCGGCAGCCACAACCACAATGAGCATCCTGAGGAGACTCTTGGGGTTGTTCCTGATTGAGATGATGAGTCCGACGACAATGACTGCTACAAGGGCGATACCAATCATGATATACGTCCAGTAGAGCAGCGGATCGACGGTCCCGTTATCGCCTGCGACAGTCTTGGGATATCCGACAATGGATCCCCAGACTACGACTGCGATACTGACGATCATCAGCACCCAGGAAATTACCTTGAAGATGATTGAATATTTCTGTTTCTCCATTTCAGAGGTAAATTACTTGTTCTCGTTGTATTTGGTGAGGGTATCCACGAAGCGGATCGAAGAATCTTCCATATCGATGGTAAGGGAGTCGATCTTGGCGAGGATATAGTTGTAGAACACCTGGAGAATCATGGCGACGATGAGACCGCCGACGGTGGTGATAAGGGCGACCTTCATACCTCCTGCAACGACGTTCGGGGAGATGTCACCGGCTGCCTGGATGGCGTCGAATGCCTGGATCATACCGATAACGGTTCCAAGGAATCCGAGGGACGGGGCGATGGCGATGAACAGGGAAATCCAGCTCAGACCGCTCTCCATGAGACTCATCTGGACACTGCCGTAGGAAACGATGGTCTTCTCGACTACATCAACACCCTGATCCATGCGGAGGAGGCCCTGATAGAAAATCGAAGCGACCGGTCCCTTGGTGTTGCGGCAGACTTCTTTTGCTTTCTCAACTCCGCCTTCCTTCAGAGCATTCTCGACGTTCTCGAGGAGCTTGGTGGTGTTGGTCTTGGAGAAGGAGAGGTAAAGAATCCTCTCGATAGCGAGGGCAAGACCGAGGATAAGGCAGATGATAATGAGGGACATGAAGCCGGCGCCACCTTCGATGAACTTGGTCTTGAGGGCCTGGTGGAGGGGAACTTCCTCACCGGAACCTGCGAAAAGGTCGACGACCTCTTCGGAGGCGGGGGCAGCTTCTTCAGCGGCCTGCTCCTGGGCAGGAGCGGCTGCCTGCTCGTCCTGGGCGGAAGCGATGTTTGCAGAGAAGGTCATGATGCCTGCAACTGCCAAAAACATGAAAATTTTTTTCATAACGTTTTTGAGTGTTTAATTTTTATGAGTGTTTGTTTAGTTAATTATATTTTCGCTATAGTTCAGAAAATCTTGTGCAAGATACGGAAAAAATGTGAAAGTGCAAAGTTTTATCGCGATATTTCACCTTTGAGGTCTTTCTTGAGCATCTCTTTCACCCATGAATTGTCCCTGCTTTCACCGAGCAGCAGGAACAGTTTCGAAAGCGTGCTCTCCGTCGTCCCGTCATATCCGCTGCAGACCCCGGCCTTTTCCATCGCCTTTCCGTTGGCGTAGAGGTCCATGTCCACCGCCCCGCTGAGGCACTGGGTTACGTTTACGAGCACCTTCCCCATGCCGACCGATTCCCGGAGGATGTCGAGGAACCATTCGGATGTCGGAGCGTTTCCCGAGCCGTAGGTTTCGAGAATAATGGCCCGGGTCTCCGCCCCGCACAGGAGGTGGCGGAGGACCTGAGGGGTCATTCCGGGGTGGATCTTGAGGATGGAAACCCGGGTGTCGAGGTCGGTTTTGACGGAGAGGGATCCTTCTGGTGCAGCAGGTCGGATAACCCTGGTGTTGTACCGGATATTGATTCCGGCTTCCGCGAGAAGGGGGAAATTCGGAGAGTCGAAGGCGCGGAAGTTCTCGGCGCTGACTTTCGTAGCCCTGTTGCCCCGGATCAGCTTGGATCCGAAGAAAATTGCGACTTCCGGGACCATCGACTTCCCGTCGGCGTCTTTTGCGGAAGCGATTTCCACGGCGGAAATCAGGTTTTCCTTTCCGTCCGTCCGGGGAATACCGATAGGGAGCTGGCTCCCAGTAAAAATGACCGGTTTGGACAGTCCGTCAATCATGAAGCTGAGGGCGGAGGCAGAATAGGCCATTGTATCCGTCCCGTGGAGAATCACAAAGCCGTCATAGCGGTCGTAGCGGTCGCGGATGAGGTTGGCGAGCGACTGCCAGAGCGAGGGTTCCACATCGGAGGAGTCGATAAGCGGGTCGAAGGTATAGGTGTCGATCCGGAGGGCGAATTTCATCAGTTCAGGAACCTCCTTCAGCAGTTCAGAGAAGTCGAAAGGCCTGAGGGTCCCGTCCACGGGGTCCTGCTTCATGCCGATGGTTCCTCCGGTGTAAATCAGGAGGATGGACGATTTTTTCATATTCCGAACATTTTTTCTGCGTTGGCGGTCGTCGCCGCTTCGACCTCTTCAATGGACAGCCCCTTCTGGAGGGCTATTTTTTCGGCGATATAGCGGATATAGGCGCTTTCGTTCCGCCTTCCCCGGAAGGGGACCGGAGCCATGTATGGGGCGTCCGTCTCGAGGAGAATCTTATCCAGCGGGATACTTTTGACCGTTTCCGCCAGGGAAGCGTTCCGGAAGGTCACGACCCCGCCTATTCCGACCGAGAAATCTCCGTATTTCTGCGCCCTCGAGAATATCTCATAGCTCGCAGTAAAGCAGTGGAGGTTTCCCCGGAGCCCAAGATGGCGGCAGTCCGAAAGGACGGAAAAAAAGTCCTCCCAGGCGTCCCTGAGATGGATATTGACCGGAAGATTCCACTCTGCGGCGAGCTCCAGCTGGACGCGTAGGGCCTTTTTCTGGAGGTCTGCGTACTCCTTCCCTTCATGGTAGTCAAGCCCTATTTCCCCGACGGCGACAATACCGCGGTCCCGCCACTTGAGGAGCGCCTCAATCTCTTCCTCCCAATCCTCCCGTACGGACCCCGGATAGAGTCCCAGCATCGGAAACAGGACTCCCGGATGGGCTTCCGTGAGGCGGAACATCCCCTCCCTCTCCGACCTGTCTATGTCCGGCTGGATCATCTTCCCGACCCCGGCGTCCAGCGCACGCCCTATGGCCGCTTCCGCATCCGGCAGCAGCCACTCGTCGTAGAAATGGACGTGGGTGTCAATGTACATGGATGCAAAAATAGTGATTTCCCGGGGATTTCCGAGGGCCTCTCAGTGGAATTTGAGGTTGATTGAACATCTTTGGAGGAGATCCGTCTCAAGGAAGCCGTCGGCTTCCAGTGTAGCGGCGAGTCCTGCCGCCTCGCCGTAGGGAAGTCCGGTCCGGAGCGCAAGTTCTTCCATAGGGAGAATCCTCGCTTCCTTTACGGCCTCGAGGACCGCAAGGAGCTTTTTTGCGTCCGGGTCCATGCGGTACTGAACCGCCGCGGAGTGGAGGGCGTCGGAGGGTTTCCGGCGGGCCGGAGCGCCGAGGGAGAGCTTCCTTATCAGGGAATCCGTCCCGGAGATTATGTCCGCCATCTTGTTCTCGATAAGGTAGATGCAACCCTCGGAACGGACGTCCCCCAGCTTTCCCGGGAGGGCGTAAACGTCCCTGGAATAATCGGCCGCATACCGGGCCGTGATCAGACTTCCGCCCTTTATGGCGCTCTCGATGACGATGGTTGCGGAGCAGAGTCCCGCTATTATCCTGTTACGTCTCATGAAATTCAAGGCGACGGGGGCGGTCCCCGGAGGATAATCAGTCACGATGGCGCATCCGCTTTCGCTGCATAGCTTCCGGGCAAGGTCCTGGTGCTGCCAGGGATAGATTTTGTCGATTCCGGTAGCCATGACCCCGACGCTCGGAAGGCCGTTTTTCAGGGCTGAATCATGGGCGATGTAATCGGCCCCGAAGGCGAGCCCGCTGACAATTAGGGGCCTGGAGGGCGTTTCGGCCATGGCCCGGACTATCTTCGCCGTCCATTCGCGTCCGTAAGGGGTAAGGTTACGGGTCCCGACGACTGCGATTGATGGCCGTATTCCAAAGACTTCTTCCGGGGATGAGCCGCCCTTGAAATACAGTCCAAGAGGGTGGTCCGGACACTCCAGGAGGGCGCTCGGGTAGTCTTCCTCGTCCATTCCTATGAAGCGGGCTCCCGCCTTTCTTATCCTTTCCAGTTCCAGCTCTTCCTTTTCGAGGGTCTCTGCCGTAAGACGTTCTGCGATTCCGGGATACCTGGAGAGCGCCTTTTCCTTTTCTTCCGGGGGGAGGGAAAAGACATCGAGGGCGCTGCCGGCATAATTGCAGAGGGCGAGCCCGACCTGGGGCATGTATCCGAAGATGCGGTTCAGGGCTGCGAGGGCCGCGGTTTCAGAAAAAGAAGAACCTTCCATAGCTTTGTTTTTGCAAAGATGGAAGGTTCCAGGGAAAAATCAGTTGTTTTTACGCTGGTTTCAGCTGTGGTTTTACACAATCAGCAGGGCGTCGCCATAGGGACCGAAGCGGTAGTCCTCTTCGAGGGCGACCCGGTAGGCATTCATGACCTTTTCATATCCTCCGAAGGCGGCTACGGCCATCAGCATCGTTGACTCGGGCAGGTGGAAGTTGGAAACAGCCGCGTCCGGGATGACATATTTATAGGGAGGGAAGATGAACTTGTTGGTCCATCCGTCGAAGGGATTGACTTCACGGTTTGTGGTGACATAGGTCTCGATGCCCCGCATAACCGTCACTCCGACTGCCAGGACCTTGTGGCCCCCGCTGTGGGCGCGGTTGATATCGGCGGCGGCCTTCTCCGGAATAATCAGCCGCTCGGAGTCCATGCGGTGCTTCGAAAGATCCTCGACGTCAACGCGGCGGAAATGGCCGATGCCCATGTGGACGGTGATGAAAGTTTTGTCGATATCCTTGAGAATCATGCGGTTGAATAGCTCACGGCTGAAGTGGAGACCGGCTGCGGGAGCGGAAACGGCGCCTTCGTTGGCGGCGAAAATCGTCTGGAAATTCTCCGTGTCTTCAGGGGTCACCTTATCCTTCACCCAAATCGGGACAGGAGTCTCTCCAAGGGCGAAAAGGGCCTGCTTGAATTCCTCGTACGGTCCGTCGAAAAGGAAGCGGAGGGTACGGCCGCGGGAGGTCGTATTGTCGATTACTTCGGCGACGAGGGAATCGTCTTCTCCGAAGTAAAGCTTATTGCCGATACGGATTTTGCGGGCGGGCTCCACGATTACATCCCACAGGCGCTGCTCCCGGTTCAACTCCCGGAGGAGGAAAACCATAATGTCAGCGCCGGTCTTTTCCTTCCGTCCGTAGAGGCGGGCCGGGAAGACCTTGGTATCGTTGAGGACGAAAAGGTCGCCTTTACCGAAATAATCGACGATGTCCCTGAACTGGCGGTGTTCTATTTCGCCGGTCTTTTTGTTGAGGACCATCATCCTGCACTCGTCCCTCCAGCGGACCGGCTCTTTGGCGATCTTTTCCTGGGGGAGTTCGAAGTTGAATTGGGAAAGCTTCATGTCTTGCTGTTTCGTAGTTGTGATACTTTTAGAATACGGAGCTTTCCCGGAAAAAGTTTCAAATCCTTGCCTCTTTGAATACTTCGATGATGGAGGGGAAGGTGTTTTTCAGGAAGGGGGGCAGGGAGGATCGGGCGACCCAGGCGGCCTTGGTGATGTCTTCTTCCCGCTGCGGAGTGAGGTTGGTCGGGTCGGTATAGAGCATGTCATACCACCAGGTGTGCTTGAGGTGCCAGATTCCGTCGCGAAGATAACAGTGGTCGGTTATGCAGATGAGGCGGCGGAGCTGGAGTTCATCTACTCCGGTTTCCTCCTGAACTTCCCTGAGGGCCGTAACTTCTATATCCTCTCCCGCCTCCTGATGGCCCTTTGGGAGGTCCCATAGCCCGTTTCTCGAGATGAGGAGGAAGTCTCCGCGACGGTTGGAAACAAGACCTCCCGCGGCGTTTACCTCCCGGAATTCGGCGCAAATCCTGCGATAGGTTTTTTCGGTGTCGTCGGAGGGAATATAAATGCGGGAAAGCGTGTCCTGTACCTCGAACATGGTGACGAGCCGGCTTACATCCAGACGGTCCCCGAGGTGGAATTCAACGGAATTAGGGTCCGACAGCTGCTCGTCGTCCGCAGAGCAGATGACTATGCAGCGTTTTCCGAAATAGATCTTGTGCATGATTTTTGTTATCTTTGCCGCTGCAAAGATAGTGATTATGACAGAAATTGAAAGCAAACACGGTATAGTTTCCCGCCAGCCGTATGAACTGTATATGACTTTCGCAGACCTCAGGAACTTCGTAAATTTCCTTCCTGAGGACCGCCGCGGAGACATTACCGCGGATTACGATACCCTCTCCGCTTCCATGAACGGTATGTCGATAGGGGTTAAGGTCCATGACAGGGCCCCTTATTCCAGAATCGAATTCGTGGACTGGGGCGCTCCCTTCGCCTTCCAGGTGGAGATTCATTTCGACCCGGTTTCAGCGGATCCGGCAAAGACGGATTTCCATATAAAGTTCGAGGCGGAAATGAATTTCATGCTGAAGATGATGCTTGAGCCGAAACTCAGGGAAGCCCTGAACAAGGTCGTGGATTCCCTTGTGGACGCTTCCAACGGGAAGATGCCCGAGGGTTTCGATCCTTCGAAGTTCGGAATGAATGTTTGACCCCGCTTTCATAAGGATGCTGGAGGAGTCGGTTGGCGCCGATGCGGCATCCGTCGTCATTTCAGCCCTGGAAGCCCTCCCGTCAGTATCTATCCGGCTGAATCCGGAGAAACTGACGGAGTGCCCGTTCGAAGGGGGAGAGAAGGTCCCGTGGAGCCCATACGGGTATTTCCTTCCCGAGCGTCCGGTCTTCACCCTGGATCCGCTATTCCATGCGGGCTGCTACTATGTCCAGGATTCTTCGGCGATGTTCGTCGGGGAGCTTTTCCGGAGGATTGCCGGAGAGTTGGAAGGGCCGGTTTCGGTCCTGGACCTCTGCGCCGCGCCCGGAGGAAAGACTACGGATCTTTCCGCCTCCCTCCGGGAAAGGTTCGGGGATGATTTTACCCTGATTGCAAACGAGGTCATGAAAAAGCGGTATGGTGTCCTTCGGGGCAATGTACGCACATGGGGGGACCGGAGGGTAGGAACCCTTTCCCGCGATCCGGCCGGTTTCCCGGGTAAACCGCTGTTTGACATAATTTTAGCCGATGTTCCATGTTCCGGAGAAGGCATGTTCCGGAAAGATTCCGGAGCGGTGGAAGACTGGTCAGAGAGTACTGTGGAGTTCTGTGCCGCCCGTCAGAAGCGGATTCTTTCGGACATCTGGCCCTCGCTCCGGCCGGGGGGATACCTTATCTACTCGACCTGTACCTTCAACCGCCTGGAAAACGACGGAATCCTTTCCTGGATAGCTTCTGAGCTAGGTGCGGAGGTGCTTGATTTCGGACCATTCGAGGGAGTTTTCAAGACTGAATACGGGTACTCCCTTCTGCCCGGTTTTGTCCGCGGGGAAGGCCAGTTTGCCGCCGCCCTTCGAAAAGACGGGGACAGCTCCCTCCCTCCTGATGACCTCTTTGCCCTTCTCGGGGCCGAGCGCCCCGCTCCGGAACCCTTGTCCGGTCCCTTCTGGGACCTTTCCCGGGACGAAGCGGTGAGGTATCTCCATGGCGACGCCCTACGGCTCCCACCAGAGGCCCCGACAGGAGTACTGACGCTTACCTTCGAGGACCATCCGCTGGGTCAGGCAAAGAACCTTGGATCCCGCTGCAATAACCTTTATCCGAAAGAAAGCCGCATACGGATGAGCATTTGACATGAGAAAAGAGATGAAAAGAATTATAATGACAATACTTGCCCTGGCACTAATGGCCGGGGCCTCGGCCCAGACGACGAAGGAGGACTTCCAGCGCAGGTACCAGAACCTTGTGGACAGGGTCGGAGCCGGAGGAATAGGGGTGGAACCGCTTCTTATAAAGTGGGAGGCGGCCTTCCCGGAAGACCTCAATATGCTCGAAGCGAAGTTCTCCTATTATCTCCAGAAAAGCGTGACTCCGACCATTATAATCCTGTCCCAGGACAGGTATCTCGGCCGGGAGCCCGTGGTTCCGCTGAAGGATTCAACCGGCAGGTCGGTGAATTATTTTGAGGATTACCAGTACAGTGATTCCCTTTTCGCCCTCGCCGGAAGTGCCCTTGACAAGGCGATATCCATCGCCCCTTCCCGCTTTGACTACCGCCTTGCGAAAACCAATTCGTATATTGGGTATGAGAAGGAAAGCCCGGACATGGCCCTTCAGTATATCCTCGGCATTGTCGCCTACAACTATTCTTCGAAGCCGGAATGGACCTATCCGGGGATGGAAAAAGTTGACAATGAGGTATTTTGCGCCCTTATCCAGGACTGCTGCTATTCCTTTTTCAGGATAGGAAGCCCCTTCTCCCAGGAGGCCTTCCGCCAGCTCTCGGAGGAGATGCTCCGATACAATAAGGACAATCCGCTTTTCCTCGATAACATGGGGTCATACTGGCTGGTCGCAAAGCGCGACAGCAAGAAGGCGCTGAAGTATTACAACAAGGTTCTGAAAAAGCATCCGGACGACCTTACGGCCATCCGGAACTGTATCCTTCTTGCCAGGAACGACAAGAACATAAAACTTGAGAAAAAGTATCTTCCGATGCTGGTAAAATACGGAGAAACGGAAAATGACCGGAACTCCGCCAAGGCCCGCCTTACTGCTCTTTCTCTGATGGAGAAGTAGCCCTTTTTCCCTTCCACAGGTAGAATAGAACGACCGAAATCAGCGCGGCGGATGCTCCGATCGCGACATTCCACGTTGAGGGCAGGTTGAAGCCGATCTTTGCGATTGCGATATAGGTGGTTACCACCGCAGTCATGAATACCGCCGGGAGGAAGGTGATAAGGTAGTACAGGCCGCTTTTTTTCCGTACAAAATATACCGTCGCAGCCCAGAGGGAGAAGACCGCGAGCGTCTGGTTGGCCCATCCGAAGTAACGCCAGATGATGTTGAAACCATCCTCGTTTGCCACATTGAACCACAGGAGGGCGGTTGCCGCGAGGAAGAGGGGAATCGCAATTATAAGGCGGTTCTTTACGTCTTTCTGACCGATTTTCAGGAAGTCGGCGATGATGAGCCGGGAGCTCCGGAAGGCGGTGTCACCGCTGGTAATCGGGGCGGCGACGACCCCCAGGATTGCGAGGATGCCGCCCACTATGCCGAGCCAGCTTTCAGAGACCTTGGTGACCACGGTCGGGGCGGCAGCGGCGGTAGTGGACCCGACCTCCGCGGCGCCTCCGTCGAAGAAGAAGTAGGAGGAGACGGCGGCCCAGACGAGGGCGACGATTCCTTCCGTAATCATGGAGCCGTAGAATATGGCCCGTCCTTCGCGTTCATTTTCCATGCAGCGGGCCATAAGGGGACTCTGGGTGCCGTGGAATCCGCTTATCGCCCCGCAGGCGATGGTGATGAACAGGCAGGGGAAAATCGGCTGGTCCGCCGGTCCCCGTGAGCCCAGTCCGTCCCAGATTTCCGGGAGGGAAGGCCATTTAATGAAGAGCACGACCATCAGGGAAACCGCCATAAAAAGCAGGGCGAAAGCGAAGAGAGGGTAGATTTTGCCGATAATCTTGTCTATCGGAAGGAGGGTTGCTACAATATAGTAAAGGAAGATAATGAGGACCCAGAGCATTATCGAGTTCCGGCCTCCGTCTCCGGCGATGTCTCCAAGAATCAGGGCGGGGGAGTACACGAAAACGGTTCCGACAAGGAGCAGCAGAATTACCGAAAAGACGAGCATCACCTTTTTTGTCCCCTTGCCGAGGTAGATTCCGACGAGTTCCGGAAGCCCTACGCCGCCATGCCGGACCGAGAGCATTCCGACCATGTAGTCATGGACGGCACCGGCAAAGATGCAGCCGAAAACAATCCACAGGTAGGCCGAGGGCCCGAATTTCGCGCCCATGATGGCACCGAAGATGGGGCCTGTTCCGGCAATGTTGAGGAACTGGATCATGAATACCTTCCAGGAAGGCATCTTGATGAAGTCAACACCGTCGGCCTTCGTGACGGCCGGCGTTTTCCTTCCGGGTTCCGGTCCGAAGACCTTCTCCACGAATTTTCCATAGAGGATATAGCCCAGAATAAGGGCGACAAAACTCAATATGAACGAAATCATCGGTTGAAAATGTTTTAGTTCAGCAAAGATAAGGAAAATATTTCGTACCTTTAACGGGTAAAACTGATAACATCTGTATGAAAACACTGCGTATCCTCCTACCGGCGCTCTCCGCTGCGCTTCTTCTTTTTTCCTGCTCCGGCAATAAAGAGCAGTATGCCCCTGTGGAAGGGCGGATAATGACCCGCTGGGCTTCGGAAGTAAGTCCGGAAAACTGCTGGAAAGAGTATCCCCGCCCCCAGCTTGTCCGGAAAGAGTGGAAGGACCTCAACGGGCTCTGGAACTATGCCGTAGTCCCTTCAAAAGAAGGGGCTGATCCGGCGGAATGGACCCCCTCGGAAATAAGCTCATGGGACGGTAAGATACTGGTTCCCTTCGCGATAGAGTCAGCACTTTCCGGGGTTGGAAAGCATGTCGGGGACTCCTGCCGCCTGGTGTATGAGCGCCTTTTCAGCGTCCCTGGAAAATGGTCCGGACGAAGGACGGTTCTCCATTTTGACGCGGTGGACTGGGCTGCATCAGTATCGGTCAACGGGGTAACCGCGGTGACCCATACGGGGGGATATGTGCCTTTCTCCGCCGACATTACTGACCTTCTCGTACCGGGAGAGAACACCCTCCGCGTAGAGGTCTATGACGCGACGGATGACAATACCCAGCCGCGCGGAAAGCAGGTTTCACGGCCCCGCGGCATCTGGTACACCTCGGTTACCGGAATCTGGCAGAGCGTCTGGATGGAACCGGTAGCCGCAGACCGTATAGAAGCTTATTATACGGAGTGTTCCCTCGAAGACGGGACCATCTATGTATTCCCCGAGATTGAGGGAGAAGGAGAACTAACAGTTGCCCTCCGGGAAGGAGGAAAGGGCTGGGCTGCGGATACGGGAAAGCCCGGAAAGCGTATTTCCGAGGCCGTGGTTTCCGACGGCCGGGTTGACCTGAAGGCCGGGGAGGTCCGGACATGGTCTCCGGAGAGCCCTTATCTCTATGCCCTGGAATTCACCCTCAGAAAAGACGGGAAGGTCGTGGACCGGGCCCTTGGCTATGCCGCTTTCAGGGAAATCAGCGTTTCGACGGATGAAAAGGGACTTCAGCGTCTTGCCCTGAACGGGGAGCCGCTCTTCCAGTACGGGCCCCTCGACCAGGGCTGGTGGCCCGACGGGCTCTATACCGCCCCCTGCGACGAAGCCCTCCGTTTCGATATCGAGAAGACAAAGGAGTTCGGATACAACATGATCCGGAAACATATTAAGGTAGAGCCCTCCCGCTGGTATGCCTGGTGTGACCGGCTCGGAATACTCGTCTGGCAGGACATGCCCTCAATTACCGACCACCGCTTCCAGAAATGGGACCAGAACACCCCGTACGGCGGGACCGAATGGGATGCCCCCGCAGAGGTCCGGAAGACCTATTATAAGGAATGGGGTGAGATTATTTCCCATCTGAGGACCTTCCCTTCGATAGTGACATGGGTGCCCTTCAACGAGGCATGGGCCCAGTTTGAAACTTCAACCGTAGTGAACTTTACGAGGGCACAGGATCCCACTCGGCTTATCAATTCCGCCTCCGGAGGAAACTTCTTCGCCGAAGTCGGAGACATCCTCGACTCCCATCACTATCCCGACCCGAAGATGCGCCTCTGGGCGGATACCCTGGTGAATGTCCTCGGCGAGTACGGCGGTATCGGGCTCGCGGTGGAAGGCCATCTCTGGCAGCCCGACCGCAACTGGGGCTATGTCCAGTACAAGACCGGCGAAGAGGTGTTCGAAACTTACGCCAGCTATGCGGAGCAGCTTAAGGGTGAGATTGCCCGCGGCTGCGCTGCCGCCGTCTATACCCAGACCACCGATGTTGAAATCGAGGTGAACGGACTCATGACATATGACCGTGAGGTCATAAAGATGGATGCTTCCCGGCTGAGGGAAGTGAATCTCGGCGTAATCGCTTCCATGAAACAAGAGTAGAAGGTATGAAAAAGATGCTTTTTGCCGCCATAGGAGCGGTTCTTTTCCTTAGCTTGGGCGCTGCCCGTGCCCAGAATCTTTCCGGGACCTACCTGTTTGCCCAGCGGGATACCTGCGACCTGTATTTCGACGTCTATGACCCCGCTCCCGGCTCCGAGACAGCCGTTGACGGGGTAGAGAAACCCTCCATACTGTTTGTTTTCGGCGGCGGGTTCGTAGGAGGGGAGCGTTCCAATTCCGGCTATCTCGGCTGGTTCCGCCTTATGAACGAGAACGGATACCGGGTGATAACCGTCGATTACCGTCTCGGGCTTAAGGGGAAGAAGGTCTCCTTCAGTCCTACAGGACTTATCAAGACTGCCAAAAATACGGTGAAAGCCGTGGAAATCGGGGTTGAGGACCTCTTTTCAGCTGTCAATTACATTGTGGACAACAAGGAGGCCCTCGGGGTCGACCCGGACAAAATCGTCCTTGCCGGGAGTTCCGCCGGGGCAATCATCTCCCTCGGAGCCGAATATTTCATCTCTAACGGTGAAACAATCGCTAAGACGCTTCCGGAAGGGTTTAATTTCCGGGGTGTAATCTCATATGCGGGTGCGATCGTGGATGATGGGGGAACGCCGAAGTACGCCTCCGCCCCCTGTCCGACCCTTCTTTTCCATGGGATTGAGGACCGTCTTGTCCAGTACAACAAGCTCCAGGTCCTGAAGCTTGGGATGTGGGGATCGAATGTGCTCGCCGGCATATATGCTAAAAACGGTTATAATTATAACATTTACCGGTTTGTCGGCCATGCCCACGATATTGCGGCAAACTTTATCGCCCTCTGGCCCTACCAGGATGAGTTTATCCGTAAGAACGTAATGAAAGGAAACCGCAGCATCGTCGATGCTACGGTTGATGATCCTTCCGTACCCGTCTGGGAGGCCCCTACGAGGGATACTCTGTATTGATTCTTAACCCTTGAAAGGGCGGAAGGCGACGCAGGCGTTGTGTCCGCCGAAGCCGAGGGAATCGGAGATGCCGATTGTCAGGTCCGTCTTGACTGCGACGTTCGGCGTGTAGTCCAGATCGCATTCGGGATCCGGGCTGTCGAGGTTGATTGTCGGCGGAACGATTCCGTCGCGGAGGGCGAGGACGGTTGTAATGGCCTCGGCTGCTCCGGCGGCTCCGAACATATGGCCCGTCATGGACTTGATCGAACTGATATGGGCTTTGTATGCGAAGTCTCCGAGGGCGAGTTTATATGCCTTCGTCTCGGCGACGTCGTTAAGGTGGGTTCCGGTTCCGTGGGCGTTGATGTACAGGTTGTCTTTTGAGGCGTCGAAGCCGGCCTCCCGGAGCGCATCCTTGAGACACTGGCTCTGGGTCGTGCCGTCCGGCCTCGGTGCGGTTGCATGGTAGGCGTCGCAGGTATTGCCGTAACCGACCATCTCCGCGTAGATTTTCGCACCCCTCTCTTTGGCGTGCTGATACTCTTCCAGTATAAGGATTCCGGCTCCGTCGCCCATGACAAAGCCCTGGCGGTTGGCATTGAAGGGCAGGGAGGCGTAATTGGGATCCTCTGCGCGTGAAAGGGCCCGGGCGTTTGCAAAGGCGGCGATGCCGAGCGGAATCGTCGCATTCTCGCAGCCGCCTGCGATGATTGCGTCAGCATATCCGTGGCGGATGGCCCGGAAGGCCTCTCCGATGCAGTGGGAAGATGTTGCGCATGCGGTTACGATGTCGAGGCAGGGGCCTTCTGCCGTGTGCCTGATAGCGATATTTCCGGCTGCGATGTTTGAAATCATGGTCGGGACAAAGAGGGGGGAAACCCACTTCCCGGTAGGGTCTTCAATCATCTTTGCGGTTTCCCGGTACTGTACCTCGAAGCCGCCGATTCCGGAGCCGACATAGACCCCTAGACGGAACGGATCGATATTCCGGTTTTCCCCGGTTGAGCAGAGAGCGGAATCGTTCATGGCCTGGTAGGCGGCTGCCATGCCGTAAAGGGTGAAACGGTCCTGCTTGCGGATGAACGGTTTGTCCATTCCATACTCCTCCGGATTGAAGTTCTTAATCTTTCCGGCTATCTTGACGGGCAGGTCCGCCTGCTCGAACTCTTCGACGAATTCAATGCCGCAGACTCCGCTGCGAAGGTTGTTCCAGAATGTCCCGATGTCGTTTCCGATGGAGGATACGACTCCAAGGCCGGTTACAACTACTCTTCTGTATTGCTGTTGCATAGTATGTCCTTTATTTAGTAGACTGCAAAGATAACACTTTTTACTGGAAATTTTGTAATTTTGCATTCTATGGAAAGTGAGGAGAAAAAATACATTCCCGGTTTTCTCCGGGAAAAATTCGAGCTGATGGGGACGATTATATTTGCGGCCCTCTTCTCTGTCGTTTTCCTGCTTATGGTGATACCGTTTTCGGACAACGCCTGGTTCCGTCTCGGGAACAGCATTTTCTTCCGGTTTACCGTCCTCTTCGCCTTCGGCGCCTTCGTAATAGTCGCCCTCAGCCGTTTCGTGATGTACAGGACGAGGAAAAATTTCCCTTTGAACTGGACCGGTTACGTCCTGTGGTGTGGTTCGGAGGTTCTCGTGATCTGCCTTCTCTACACCCTCTTTACCCTTACTGTCGCCCGCCCCGAAGGTCAGGGCTTCCTCCCGATTTTCGTCCACTCCCTCGCCTATGGAATCGTCTGCCTTGGCATTCCGTATATTATTGCCGGGCTGGTCTTTACGGTAGTCCATCAGAAGAAGATTATCCGGCTTATCAACATGAAAGAAGAGGCGTCTGAGGAAGGGGTGGAACACCCCGCTCAGACTACGTCCGAGAAGATAACCCTATTCGACAACAGCGGCGTCCTGAAGCTTTCTATCAGCAGCTCGGACCTCTATTATATCGAATCGGACGACAATTACATCAAGGTCTGGTATATAGACACGAAGAATGTCCTTAAAACCTATATGCTCCGCTGCCGTCTGAAAACGGTCGAAGAGAGCTTCAAGGGAAGCGGTCTCGTCCGCTGCCACAGGAAGTTCATAGTGAATATGAATAAGGTAAAGGCCCTCCGGAGGGAAAGGGACGGCTATGAGCTGGACCTCGACGACAAGCGCATTCCTCCCATCCCGGTTACGAAAACCTATACCGAGAGCATCATAGCGCTATTCTCCGGGAGGGGAGAGTAATTATTTCCTGCGGCGGTCGCGGCGGGAGTCGCGGATGCGGTAGGCGGTTTCGACCATAAGCTGGTCCTGGAAACAGCCACGGGCGGCAAGGGCGTTTGAAATTGCGATTACAAGAGGAAAAATCACGGTCCAGCGGAAGACTACGCCTTCGGGAGCGCTGAAATACATGTATGCAAGCCACGCCTGGGCGCCGAGTGCAACGAGGGCGGAAAGGACCGACAGTCGCATCTGGAGAATCCGTACCTTGAAGGTAACGAGCGCGAGGATGGTCATGAGGGCGAGGATGACCAGCAAAATCCCGAAATACGGCTTCTGGAGGGCAAGGTAGCGGGTGCTTTCAAGCCCGTCGGCGCCATTGACGGAACAGGCGGTCCCAAAAACCAGGCAGAGTACAAGTATTGTGGATATTGCGAGATAGAGGGTCTGAATTCTTTGCCACATGGTCGTTCTGTTTAAAAATCATGACAAAAATAGGAAAATCCCGTCTAAAAAACTATATTTGCCCTTTAACTAATACCATTTGCCATGAGAATACCCGAATCGGAACTGATTATCAACTCGGACGGATCCGTGTTCCATATCCACCTGAAGCCGGAAGAACTCGCAGACAACGTCATCCTCGTAGGAGATCCTTCCAGGGTCGATATGATTGCTGAATATCTTGAAGACATAGAGTTCCGCCACGCCTCGCGGGAATTCGTTTCCGTGACCGGAAAACGGAACGGAACGCGCATTACCGCCCTTTCCCATGGAATCGGGCCGGACAATATTGACATCGTCATGACCGAACTCGATGCCCTGGCAAACGTCGACGTCACCACTCGCGAGGTCAAACCCGTCCACAGGGCCCTCAATATCATCCGGGTCGGCACTTCCGGCGCCCTCCATGCCGATATTCCTCTCGGAAGTTTTGTCCTTTCCCATATTTCCGTCGGCTTCGACGGGGTTATGAACTGGTATGCCAACCGCGAAAAGATTGCCCTCGCCGATATGGAAGAGGCCTTCAAGAAGCATATGAACTGGCCTCAGGTGCTCCAGCCGCCATATTTTGTAAAGGCCAGCCAGAAGATGATCGACCTTTTCTCCGATGTGACTCTGAAGGGTGTGACAATTTCCGCTCCGGGCTTCTATGGCCCCCAGGGCCGCGTCGTCAGGATGCCGCTCGTTATGCCGGACATGCTCGAAAAGATAGAGTCCTTCCGCTTCGGAGAATACCGGATCACGAATTTCGAGATGGAAGGAGCCCCGCTCGCCGGCTTCGGCGCCCATCTCGGACACAACGTCTGCACGGTCTGCTGTGCAATTGCAAACCGCTATCTCCAGAGTTCAAACCCGGATTACAAGCCCCAGGTGAGGCAGCTGATCAAGCTTGCCGTCGACCGGATGTCGACCCTGTAGCCCCTAACGGACGAATACGCCTCTCCAGTGAGGACCGAAACGCTCGAACGCCTCGCGGTCGAGCGTTTCCCTGTCGTCCGGATGGGCGATGGTAATAAGGAGTTTCGCCCTCTCCTGGAGGGATTTTCCGTATAGATCGACTGCACCGTATTCGGTGACAATCCAGTGGGCGTCAGCCCTCGGGGTTACGACTCCGGCCCCGGGATTGAGGAAGGAGACTATTTTGTTCTTCCCCTTGTTGGTCCTGGAGGCAAAGGCCGTAACTGACTTTCCGCCTTCGGACATGATTGCACCCTTGACAAAGTCGAGCTGTCCGCCTGTTCCGGAGAAAATCCGGGTACCGATGGAGTCGGCGCTGATCTGGCCGGTGAGGTCAACCTCCGTTGCGGAATTGATGGCCATCATCAGGGGATTCCGGGCGATTACCCAGGGGTCGTTTGTGTATTTGATGTCCTTCATGGCGACCGCTCTGTTGTGGTCGATGAAATTGTAGACGTCGGATGAGCCAAGGAGGAAGGAGGCGACGACCTGGCCGCAGTCCACCTTCTTGTTCTTCCCGTTGACGACTCCCTTCTTGATGAGCCGGAGGATTCCGTCCGCGAACATTTCAGTATGGACTCCGAGGTCCTTGTGGTTCACCAGCTGGGCGGCAAGTGCGTTCGGAAGGGCGCCGATGCCCATCTGGATGCAGGCCCCGTCCGGAACCAGCTCCGCGCAGTTCTTTCCAATCATGACCTCTGTCGGCGTGGGCTCGGCAAACTCCTTGGTAACGAGCGGAGTATCATCGCTTACAAGGTACTCGAAACGGTCGATGGGGACGAGGTCCCCGTAGGCGAAGGGAACGTTCGGATTGACGACTGCGATGGCATGGTCGGCCACCTCGATGGCGGCTATCGAGCAGTCCACGGAGGTTCCGAGGGAAACCATCCCGTTTTCGTCCGGAAGGGAGACCTGGACCATGGCAACATTAGGGTGGAGGGCTCCGCTGCGGTACAGCTTCTGGGACTCCCCGAGATGGACCGGGAGGTAGTCGGCATAGCCGGAATTCACGTTGGCGCGGACATTCGGTCCGATGAAGAAGCCCTGGTCGAAGAAGATCCCTTCGTAGCGCGGCTCGCTGTACGGGGCGGGGCCTTCGGTATGGAAATGATGGAAGTGGAGGTCCTCGACTTCTCCCGCGTCAGCCCTCCGGCACAGGGCCTGGATAAGGGCATGGGGAACGCTTGCGACGCTGCTGAGGTGGATATGGTCTCCGCTCTTGACGACGCGCACGGCCTCGTCGGCGCTGACGAAATGGATTTCTTTCATGTTGGTTTTCTTGTTTTTGCCGCCGCGAAGATACGGATTATTTTGCTAAATTTGCTTCCGCAAACAAAATTATCATGCACACGAAGGAAGAAAAGCTCGAATCCATCGGCCGGCTTCTCGACATAATGGTGGAACTCAGGAAGAAATGTCCATGGAATGCAGCCCAGACCCATGAGACTCTCCGGCCCCTGACCCTGGAGGAAGTCTTTGAACTGAGCGACGCGGTTCTTCAGAAGAACGACTCCGATACAGAAAAGGAACTGGGCGACCTTCTGCTCCATGTAATCTTTTATGCGAAGGTGGCCGAGGAGGAAGGGAAGTACGACATCGCCGATATCGCTCTCCGCGAGTGTGAAAAGATGATTTTCCGCCATCCCCACGTATTCGGAGATGGGGAAAAGGAGACCGACGCGGCTTCGGTATCGGAGAACTGGGAGCTCCGGAAACGTATGGAGAACGGCGGGAAGCGACATGTCCTCGACGGCGTGCCGGAATCCGCCCCGAGTGTGCTGAAGGCCATGCAAATCCAGAGAAAGGCCCGTGATGTCGGCTTTGACTGGGAAAAGAAGGAGGATGTCTGGGCGAAGGTTCGCGAAGAGGTTGACGAGTTTGAGGATGAGCTCAGGGCCATGGCCGCCTCCGGGGAAGGCCCCGTCTTCGATGCCGCCAGGGACAGGGCTGAAGATGAGCTCGGTGATTTCATGTTTGCGACGGTCAATGCCGCCCGCCTTTACGGCTTGGATCCGGAAGTCGCCCTGAGCCGCGCCTGCGCAAAGTTCCGGCGCAGGTTTACCTATCTGGAAGACAATACGATGGGGAAGGGCCGCCTCCTGAAGGACATGACCCTTTCGGAGATGGATGAAATCTGGGACGAAGCTAAGGCCAAGGGCCTATAGATGGCTATTCATGGCGCGAGAGGCGCTCCCATGCAAGTTTTTCCCACTTTGTTCCGGGACGTCCGTAATTGGCGTACGGGTAGATTGAAATGCCTCCCCTGGGGGTAAAGAATCCTGTTACTTCGATGTATTTCGGATCCATCAGCGCGATGAGGTCCTTCATGATGGTGTTGACGCAGTCTTCGTGGAAGTCTCCGTGGCTGCGGAAGCTGAACAGGTACAGTTTGAGGGACTTTGATTCGACCATCCGCTCGTCCGGAACGTAACTTATCCGGATTTCGGCGAAGTCCGGCTGGCCCGTGATGGGGCACAGGGTCGTAAACTCGGGGCAGTTGAACCTTACCCAGTAGTCATTGTCGCGGTGGAGGTTCTCAAAGCTCTCCAGAACCTGAGGTGCATAGTCCTGGCTGTATTCCACCTTTTTCCCGAGGGCTTCCAGCCCGTCCTTATCTCTTGCTGCCATATTCAATCAGTTATTTATTAAGCAATCCCGAATGATAAACTGCTTTGCTTTCCGTGCCGCCTCGCTGAAGCTTCGGCCCCTCCCAAAACCTTTACTTCTCCTTCAAAAGCAAGCTTTTTCCGCAGTTTATCATTCACCGGCTTCCTTCAGGCGTTCTGCGTTTTCGGCAATCTGGAGCTGTTCGATACACTCCTGGATGTCGCCGTCCATGAAGACCGGGAGGTTATACATGGACCAGCCGATGCGGTGGTCTGTAACCCGTCCCTGCGGGTAATTGTAGGTGCGGATTTTGGCAGAGCGGTCGCCTGTGGAGACCATGGTCTTGCGCTTTGCCGCGATTCCGTCGAGGTATTTCTGGTGCTCCATGTTGTAGAGGCGCGTACGCAGCTCTTCCATGGCCCTGTCCAGGTTCTTCAACTGGGAGCGCTCCTCCTGGCACTGGACCACGATTCCGGAGGGAATATGGGTCAGGCGGACGGCGGAATAGGTCGTGTTGACGCCCTGGCCGCCGGGACCGGAGGCGCAGAAGAGGTCTTTCCGGATATCGGCGGGATTCAGCTCGATGTCGAATTCTCCGGCTTCCGGGAAGACGGCCACCGAAGCGGCGGAAGTCTGGATACGACCCTGGGTTTCGGTCTGGGGAACCCTCTGTACGCGGTGGACTCCGGATTCATATTTCATGATGCCGTAAACGCCCTCGGAGGAGCTGGACAGCTTGAAGACAATCTGCTTGAAGCCGCCGGAAGTACCGGGCGCCTGGTCGGTAACCTCCAGTTTCCATCCCTTTTTCTCGGCGAATTTTGAATACATGCGGAAGAGGTCGCCGGCGAAAATCGCCGCTTCGTCACCGCCGGTGCCGCCGCGTATTTCGACCATGGCGTTCTTCGAGTCGTCCGGGTCGGCCGGAATAAGCATGAGTTTTATCTCCTGCTCCAGGGCCGGAATCTTCGGCTCTATCTCCGCAATTTCCTCACGGGCCATCTCACGGAGGTCTTCATCCTTTTCGTTCATGAAGAGGTCTTTCGCCTGGGAGAGTTCGTCTGTGAGGCGTTTATATTCGAGCCCGGCCTTGATAATGGGTTCGAGCTGCTTGTAATCCTTGTTCAGCTGGACAAATTTCTTCATGTCCGCTATCACCTCGGGCTCGGCGAGCTGGGCTTCCAGCGCCTTGTACTTGTCCTGAAGTCCCAGAACCTTTTCGAGGAGTGTATTGTTGTCTGCCATATACCTGATTTTTCGGCTGCAAAGTTAATCATTTTCCATGGAATGAGGAAAAATGAAAAAAAAGTGAAAAAAAATGAAAAAAAATTTAGCTTGTGCCGTGGTGTGGCACAAGGTCGAGTTATCTTTGCACTCGGAAACAAATAATAACGCGATATGAAAAATACAGAATTCAACAGCGAGGCCCTTGCCTCCTTCGTAGCTACCGAATCCTCTCTTGCCGCCCTTCGCGGAATGATTGACGACTTCGCCCTCGAGTTTGACGGGGTTACGGCTCTTTGAGTGAAACCGCGGTCGACTCCTTGTTCTCTGTGAGTCCGACGGTCAGCGTGCGGAGAGGTGTTGTGCCGGATTTCTGCAGCAGCCGCTCGGTGATGATAAATTCGGAGACGGGGTCCTCGATGAGGCGGGTGACCGCCCTCTTGAGGGGCCTCGCTCCGTAGCTGGGGTCGTAACCGGCATCGGCGACGAGCCGTTTTGCGGCGGGCGTAATGTTCAGCTTATAGCCGGCTTCGAGGGCCCTTGAGCGGAGGTCCTTCAGCTCGATGTCGATAATCTTCGTAATGTCTTCCTTAGTGAGGGAGTTGAAAAAGACCTGTTCATCGACGCGGTTTATGAATTCCGGCGGGAAATGCTTTTTTACGGCCTTTTCGAGGACGCTCTTGCGGTCTGCCTCGATGTTTCTTCCTGCGGAGCGGAATCCGATCCCGTTTCCATATTCCTCGAGCTCCCGGCTGCCGACGTTCGAAGTCATGATAAGGATAGTGTTCTTGAAGTCCACGGTCCGGCCGTTGCTGTCCGTGAGCCGTCCTTCGTCCATGACCTGAAGAAGGAGGTTGAAGATATCGGGATGGGCCTTCTCGATTTCGTCGAGGAGAACTACGCAGTAGGGTTTCCTACGGACCCGCTCGCTGAGCTGTCCTCCCTCTTCATACCCGACATATCCCGGAGGCGCACCGATAAGGCGTGAAACCGAGAATTTTTCCATGTATTCGCTCATGTCAATCCTGACCATGTTGTCCTCCGAGTCGAAGAGGTACTCGGCGAGGGATCGGGCCAGCTGGGTTTTTCCAACCCCGGTCGGACCGAAGAAGAGGAAGGTGCCGATAGGCCTGGAAGGGTCCTTCAGTCCCGCACGGCCGCGGCGGATGGCGCGGACGACTGTCCGGACGGCATCATCCTGGCCGATAATCCTCTCTGTGAGCCGCTGCTCCATCTTCACCAGGCGGTTTCCTTCGCCCTCGGCGATCTTTCCGGCCGGGATTCCGGTCATCCTGGATACGACCGCGGCGATGTCCTCGGCGCTGACGACGGGCTCGGCCGCCTTCTTTCTGGCGAGGTTCAGCCGGACCATGGACCCGGCTTCGTCCATCGCGTCGATGGCCTTGTCCGGGAGGGACCGGTCGGTCAGGTAACGGTCAGTCAGGCGTACGGCCGCTTCGATGGCCCCGTCGGTGTATTTGATGTGATGGAACTCCTCGTAGTGGGGTTTCAGGTTGGTCAGGATTTCGATGGCCATCTTGACGTCGGCAGGTTCCACGATGATTTTCTGGAACCGCCGGTCGAGGGCTCCGTCTTTCTCCACAATCTTCGTGAATTCATCCATGGTCGTAGCTCCGATACACTGGATTCCACCCCTTGCAAGGGCGGGTTTCAGCATATTGGCCGCATCGAGACTGCCCTGTGCCCCTCCGGCCCCGACGATGGTGTGGAACTCGTCGATGAAAAGGATGAGGTCGGGATTGGTTTCGGCTTCATGGATAATCGCCTTCAGGCGCTTCTCGAAGTCCCCGCGGAACTTGGTCCCGGCAACAATGGAACCGATATCGAGGGAGAGAATCCGTTTTTTGGCGAGGGAAGGGGAGATTTCCCCGGAGGCGATTCTGAGGGCGATACCCTCCACGATGGCGGATTTTCCGACACCGGGTTCCCCGATTAGCATCGGATTATTCTTCTTTCTCCGCCCGAGTATTTCTATTACCCGGCGGATTTCCATGTCACGGCCCACCACAGGGTCCAGTTTCCCTTCTGAAGCGGCCTTGGTGAGGTCGTATCCATAGTCTTCGAGGTTGATTTCGCTCTCTCCCTGCCGGCCCTGCTGGGGAACCTCTTCTTCGGCCTGCTCATCGTCATTCCGCTCCTGGGAAGCGGGGTTGGAGAGGAGCCCTTCCTGCTCGAACCACAACAGGAGACGGCCGTAGTCGATACCTCTTTGACGCAGATAAACCTGGCCATAGCTGCCGGTTGTCCGGCAGAGGGCGAGCAGAAGGTGGATCGGCGTCGCCTCCTGGCTTTTCAGGCGGGACGCCTCCATGACCGCAATGCTGAGCACATTATGGCTCGGACGCGAAAAACTGATACTGTCTTCTTCCTGATATGGGATAGATTCTCCGGTGGAGATTCGTCCGTCTATGAACTGCTTGAAATCCGCAAGGTCCACGCCCAGGGCGGACAGGGCCCGGAAGGCGCTGTTGTCCTCGTGGCGGATGATTCCGAGGAAGAGATGGTCCGGACCGATGCCGTAGCTGCCGGTCCTCATGGCCTCGTCCCGCGAGTAGCGGATGATTCCGTTGAGTTCGTCTGAAATCTTGATTTCCATTCCAAGTGATTTGTACTGCAAAAATAAGGAATTTCCAAAAATAATCACTAAATTTGTACGCTTATAGTGAAAAGAATATTTATGGACAACAACGAAGAGAAAAAAGACATTGTGGAAGAGCCGGAAACCGGTACCATTGAACGGGTGGAAATAGACCGTACAATGCGGACCTCGTACATCGATTACTCGATGTCGGTTATCGTCTCCCGTGCCCTCCCGGATGTCAGGGACGGATTGAAGCCGGTCCAGCGCCGTGTCGTGTTCGGAATGGACAAGATGGGCGTCACCTATACATCCCAGACCCGTAAATCGGCGAGAATCGTCGGTGACGTCATGGGTAAATTCCACCCTCACGGAGACTCCAGCGTCTATGACGCGATGGTCCGCCTCGGCCAGTGGTGGAACCAGCGTTACCCCCTCGTCTGGGGCCAGGGAAACTTCGGTTCCATGGACGGCGACCCCGTCGCTGCCATGAGGTATACCGAGGCGAAACTCCAGAAGCTTTCGGAGGATGTGGTCGGAGATATCGACAAGGATACGGTCGATATGGTCGGCAACTTCGATGATACCGAGATGGAGCCGACGGTCCTTCCGACGAAGCTTCCGCTGCTCCTGCTGAACGGCTCGGCCGGTATCGCCGTCGGTATGGCGACGAACATGGCCCCGCACAACCTCAACGAGTGCTGCGATGCCATTTGCGCCTATGTCGATAATCCGGAAATCACGACCGACGGTCTAATGGAACATATCAAGGGCCCGGACTTCCCGACGGGCGGCATCATCATGGGCCGCAGCGGCATAAAGGAGGCCTACGAAACCGGCCGCGGCCGCGTCGTAGTCCGTTCCAGGACCGAAATTGAGGTCGATGACAAGGGCCGCGAGACCATAGTCGTGACCGAGATTCCCTACATGGTCAACAAGAAGGAGATGATCGAGAAGATCGCCCAGATGGTCGAGGATAAGCGCATTGACGGGATTTCCTATATCAATGACGAGACTTCCCGCGAGGGGATCCGCGTAATCATCCGGCTCAAGCAGGGCGCGAATTCCAATGTCGTGCTCAATACGCTCTTCAAGTACACGCCCCTCCAGTCGAGTTTCTCGTTCAATAACGTAGCCCTGGTCAAGGGCCGCCCGCGCACCCTCTCCCTCAAGGAGATTATCCAGAATTTCGTCGATTTCCGCCACGAAATCGTGGTCCGGAGGACAAAATTCGAGCTCGACAAGGCCCTCAAGCGCGCCCATATCCTCGAGGGACTCCTCAAGGCCATGGACATCATCGACGAAATCGTCCATATCATCCGCTATGAGTCGAAGAGTATCGACGAGGCGAAGGAAATGCTGATGTCCCGCTATGGATTCACCGAAATCCAGGCCTCGGAAATCGTCAATATGCGTCTCCGCCAGCTGGTCGGACTCGAGAGGGAAAAGCTCCAGAACGAGTACGACGAGCTGATGAAGTTCATCGAGCGCTGCAACGTCATCCTCGGCAGCACTGAGGAGCAGCTGAAGATCGTCAAGGCCGAGACCATGGAAATTAAGGAAAAATACGGCGATCCCCGCCGCACCGAGATTACCCTCGCCGAGGACGAATTCAATCCCGAGGACTTCTATTCCGATGAGGAGCAGGTGATTACAATCTCCAATCTCGGATATATCAAGCGTACCCCCCTGACCGAGTTCAGGACCCAGAACAGGGGCGGAGTCGGGATGAAGGGTGTCGCTACCCGGGACTCCGACTTCATCGAGCATATCTACATCGCGAACAACCATGCGACGCTGCTCCTCTTTACCCAGAAGGGCCGCTGCTACTGGCTGAAGGTCTATGAGATTCCGGAAGGTTCCAGGACCTCCAAGGGCCGCGCGATCCAGAATATCCTGATGATAGACCCCGACGACTCCGTGAAGGCCTATGTCAACACGAAGAGTCTCAAGGACGAGGAGTATATCAACAACAACTACATCGTGATGGTCACCCGTCATGGTATCGTGAAGAAGACCACCCTCGAGGCCTATTCCCGTCCGAGGACGAACGGCATCAACGCCATTACGGTCCGCGACGGAGACGAACTCCTCGAAGCCATCCTTACGAACGGGCGCTGCAATATCATGATTGCCGCCCATGGAGGCCGCTGTGTCCGCTTCGACGAGACCGAGGCCCGGCCGCTCGGCAGGACCGCCTCCGGCGTCCGTGGCATCAATCTTGATGAAGGTGACTTTGTAGTCGGCGTCGTCTGTCAGGATCCGACGGCGGAGGGAGCCGCCTCCCGCCAGGTGCTCGCGGTCAGCGAACATGGCTTCGGGAAACGCTCCGATCCGCTGGACTATCGCCAGACGGCCCGCGGTGCGAAGGGTGTGCGGACGCTCAACATCACCGAAAAGACAGGTCCGCTCGTCGCGATCAAGAATGTGACCGATGACGATGACCTGATGATAGTCTGCCGTTCCGGACTTACAATCCGGATGCCGGTCAAGGATATCCGCGTGGCGGGACGAGCCACCCAGGGTGTCAAGCTGATCAGTATAAAGGACGGCGATTCTATCGCGGCGCTTTCCGTGGTGGCCCGTACGGAGGAGGAAGTCGGAGAGGAAACGACTCCCGGCGAACCTCAGGTTGAAAACGAAAACAGTTAAACAATATCAGTCATGAAAAGACTTATTCTAGCACTTTCGCTGATTGCCGTCTCGGTGATGGCTTCTGCGCAGATTAAATCCGATGCCGACATCCAGAAGGCGATCGCCAAGGCCGAAGCGGCTGTGGCGAAGAAGGCGGACAACACCGGCAACTGGATCAAGCTCGGTCAGGCGTACCTCAATGCCTATAACAATCCGACGGCCAATGTTGTCGGCGGAGACAAACAGCAGCTCCAGCTCGTCATGGGTAATGACAAGCCGGTTTCCTCAGAGCAAGTGGTCCTCGGGAACCAGCCCTATGAGAAGGTTGTCTACAACCAGAAGAATCTATATTTCGACGCTAACGGAAACCTCGCGATCGTTGAGGTCACAAAACCGTCTTACGAGGGTGATGCCCTTGCCAAGGCGCTCGAGGCCTATAAGAAGGCCGCAGAGACCGATGTGAAGGGAAAGAAGACGAAGGATATCGCTGAGGCAATTCGCCAGATTTCCTCGAACTACAACCAGGATGCGTTCAACGCCTACTATCTTGGCGACGCCAGGAAGGCCAGTGACTACTTCGCACTCAGTGCGGATGCGCTTTTGACTGCTCCCGTTTCCGAGGTTGATACCAGCTCGATCTACTATGCGGGTATCACCTCCCTCGAGGCCCAGGATTACGCCAAGGCGGAAGGTTATTTCAAGAAGGCCCTCGGCTATGACTATTTCTCCGACGGAGCCGTCTATGCCAACCTCTACGAGTGCCGTTTCGCCCAGAAGGATACCCTCGCCGCCCGTGAGTATCTTGAGACCGGCTTCTCGAAGTTCCCTGAGAACCCCCAGGTCCTGACGAACCTCATCAACCTCTACATCACCATCAACGAGGATCCCCTCAAGCTCATCGACCTTCTTGCAAAGGCGAAGGAAGAGCTTCCCGGCAATGCCTCCCTCTACTATGTCGAGGGTGACATCTATGCGAAGATGAAGGACTACGACAACGCAGTCGCATCCTACCGCAAGGCCAATGAGATTGATCCGAAGTACGAAATGGGCTTCTATGGTGAAGGTGTCCTTTGGTACAACCGCGCCCTCGAAATCCAGGAAGAGGCCAACGCCCTTCCTTACAGCGAGTATAAGAAGTACGACGCCCTCCAGGACGAACTGAAGGTCACCCTCAAAAAGTGCATCGAGCCGTTTGAGAAGTGCTTCGAACTGACCGCGCACGATGCGGTGAAGACCAATGTGGCCGACTACCTGAAGAGGATTTACTTCATTTTCCGCAGCGAGTCTCCGGAAAACCAGGCCGCTTACGATAAGTATAACAGCTTCCTCGAAGGGACGAAGTAAAAGCTTACTCTGAGCTTATTTTTCATCGGGGCTTTCGGCAGCAGTGTCGAAGGCCCTGACTATTTTTGTGACAAGGGGATGGCGGACTATGTCCGAGCTGTCGAAAACAATGGTCGATATTCCCTTTATTCCCTCCAGGAGGCGAATTCCGGCGATGAGCCCGGAGTCGCTCCTTCGGGGAAGGTCTATCTGGGAGGCATCCCCGGTTACTATGAATTTTGCGCTCCGGCCCATTCGGGTCAGGAACATCTTCAACTGGCCGAGGTTAGTGTTCTGGGCTTCATCGAGGATGACGCAGGCGCGGTCCAGGGTCCGTCCCCTCATGTATGCCAGAGGAGCAATCTGGATGGTGCCTTCGGCCATGAATTCCTGGAGTTTGCGGGAAGGAATCATGTCCTCCAGGGCATCGTAGAGGGGCTGGAGATAGGGGTCCAGCTTGTCTTTCAGGTCTCCCGGAAGGAAGCCGAGGCGTTCGCCGGCCTCGACGGCGGGACGGGTCAGGATGATCCGTTTGATTTCACGGTTTTTCAGGGCCCGGACTGCGAGGGCTATGGCTATATAGGTTTTGCCGGTTCCGGCGGGGCCGACCGCGAAGACGAGGTCGTTGTCGAAATAGGCCTTGACCATTTCCTGCTGGCGGGCGTTTCTGGCCTTGATCGGCTTCCCGTCTGTCCCGTGGACGATAATCGCGTCGCCGCTCAGACGGAACTTGTCAGCGGAATTCTCCCCGTCGAATATCTCTTCGACATCGTATACGGTAAGGTTCATCTTCCTGTGCCTCCTCTCGATAAGTTCCCCGAAACGGACATTGAATTCTTCGATGTCGCTTTCCCTGCCTTCAAGGATGAGCTCATGGCCGCGGGCGGTCACTTTCAGCTTCGGAAAGTAGGTGCAGAACTCTGTGAGAATCCGGTTTCCGACTCCGTATATTTCAATCGGGTCAATGGCTTCCAGGGTAATGGTTTTTTTCATATAGTCCGGTGTTATGCTGTGTTTCGTAATAGGTTTTTTCCATTTTTTCATAGTCTCCGGCGGTCTTCCAGAGATCCTTCCTTCCGAGGACGTCCCTCACCTTGACTACCGTGTAGGAATCTTCAATCATCCCCGGCTTTGTGCACCAGAGGTAATCCAGCTGAGGGATAAGCATATAGGGCTCTCCCCTCTGTGGAACGACTATTTTTACCCTCGCGGCAAGTTCCAGCCGGGCCGGAAGGTCGTTCTGGTTGGAAACGGCATTACCGAGGGAATAGATTACGGGTGTTTTTCCTATGACGCAGGTGTCCTGGGGGACATGGGGATGGGATCCGACGATGAGGTCCACTCCCTCTTCCACCATCCATCTCGCAAGGTCCGCCTGGTCTTCGGAATGCCTCGGGGCGTATTCGATTCCCCAATGGGGGAGGGCTATGATAAAATCCGCCTCCTTATCCTTCGCCCGGAGGATGGCCTTCCGGATATCCTCCCGTCTCATTCGGTTGACCTTGGGCCATGCCTGGTAACTGCCGCCGTTGGTTCCATAGGTGAAATTGATGAAGGCGAAGCGTACTCCCCGGACATCCATGAGAAGGGGATAGCGGCCCTCTTCGTCGGCGGAACTCGAGGATACTCCGGTGTACCGGGTTCCGGTTTCCCGCTCCAGGCGGTCAAGGATACTGATTGTCCGTTCCAGGCCAGGGTCCCCCTGGTCGAGGACATGGTTGTTCCCGAGGGTAAGGATGTCAAACCCGGTTCCGGAGAGGTAGAAGGGATAGGAATCCGGCCCGGAGAAGGAGGGGTAACCGAGAAACGGCGGCCCTGCAAGGGGGAATTCCATGTTGCAGACGGCTATGTCGGCTCCGGCTATGTCGCCTTCCAGATGGCGGAAAAAATACGAGAAATCAAACCTCTCATGGGGATTGGTGGAAGTGCCAGTGTACATCGCTCCGGCGCTTCTCATCATTGCCCCGTGGCTCATCACGTCTCCAAGGAAATACAGGGACACGGTATCCGGAACTTCCTTGATGAAAACCAGGTCCTGGGGAAGGGTCAGGGCGGAGCGGAAGGTAAGGGTATCCCTCCACCGGGGCAGGAGCTGAGCCCGGAGGACGGAGGGAATAAGGGCCGCAATGGTCACGAAGATGAGGAGTCTTCCTTTCACGTCTGCAAAGATACATACATTTTTATTTTGTAAGGGCGGGATAAATGGTTAAATTTGCATGTTATGAGGTAATGTATTCAAGATGATGAAGAAGACTCATTTTTTACTCTTACTCTCCCTTGCCGCCCTTTTGGTGACCGGCTGCGACTTCTTCCGGGCCCTTGGCGGCCGTCCTACTTCGGCCGACCTGGAAGCGAAGCGGGAGGCCATCGCCGCCCGTGCGGAAGCGGAGCACAATGCCCGTCTCGATTCGGCTGCGGCTATTGAAAAGCAGCTTAAGGACTCGCTCGAGGCCCTTGAGGCCCATCTTATTGATTCCCTGTCGAATACTAAGGGAGCGATGGTCAGGTCCGGAAACCTTGGTGGTCTTGGCGAAACGCGTCCGACGAGCCGCTACTGCATCGTTGTGGGTGCCTTCCGCAGCCCGGAGAATGCCGCCCGCAAGGCGCAGCGCTGCGAAGAGGCCGGCTATCCCGCCTCCGTGTTTACTTTCAAAAACGGGCTTAACGCCGTAGCCGTCTGCCCTTCCGACCAGCTCGGGGAGACGGTCCGGAATCTCAAGGCCCTGCGCGGATCTGCTATCTGTCCATCCGATGGCTGGATTCTCGTAAGTGACTGAAAATAAAATGAAAAGATTCTTTTTTGCAGGGTTCGCCCTGCTCTTTTCCCTTTCTCTCGGCGCCCAGTACCGGAGCGCTGACATTTCCGTTCTGTATGACAGCGAAACGGTAACGGCCCTGAAAGGCCATGTTTCCTATATCGCTTCTTCGGGAATGGAGGGCCGGAAGGCGGGATCGGAAGGGGAAAAACTTACTGCGGAGTATATCGGAGAGACCCTCAGATCGTATGGAATTGAGCTGATTACCCCGGTCAGCGGATCCGAATTCGGACTTAAGGGAGCCGCCGGAGATACCCTTGTCTCCCGCAATGTCGCCGCCTTTATCCAGGGTGTCGATCCTGCCCTTAATGACCGCTACATAGTCGTCGGTGCCAGAATGGATAACCTTGGCTCCGATACCTATATGGTTGACGGTGTCCGTGTCAACCGGATTTATTACGGGGCCAACGGGAATGCCTCCGGGCTGTCTATGCTCCTGGAACTCGGGAAGATGCTCCATACCGGACGCCTTACCCTCCGCCGCTCGGTCATCCTCATCGCTTTCGGGGCTTCGAAAGAGACTTTCTCCGGTTCATGGTATTTCCTGAACAGGGCGTTTTCGGATGTGGACAGAATCGACGCGATGGTGAATCTGGACATGCTGGGGACCGCCTCCCGCGGATTCTATGCCTATACCTCTTCCAATGCGGATATGAACATGACCATCTCCTCAATGAAGGGAGATATCCTGCCCATAAGTCCGGTTTTGACGGCCATCGAGCCGTATCCCTCCGATCATCAGGCCTTTTACGACCGCCAGATTCCTTCGGTCCTGTTTACCACCGGCCGATATCCGGAGCATGGAACGGAAAAGGACACCCCTTCAATCCTGGATTACGAGGGAATGGAACGGGAGCTGGAGTACATTTATAATTATGTCCTCTCCCTTTCCGGGGCGGCGAAACCGGTCTTTGACCCGAGTCGTTTCCCGAGGAAGGAGACTGTGTCGGAGACGACGATTTCTTTTACTGACGTAGATCAGAGGCCGACTTTCCTTGGAAGCAGCGACCCCAGGGTCTTTCTCGAGAAGTGGGTCTATCAGTATCTGAAATACCCGAAAGAGGCCGTTGAGGCGGGTAATCAGGGAAGGGTTCTCGTCGATTTCGTGATTGATGAGAAAGGGGAGGTACGGGACGCCCGCGTAATAAGGGGAGTCTCTCCCGCGCTCGACGAGGAGGCCCTCAGAATCATAAACGCCTCCCCGAAGTGGAAACCGGGGCGTCACCGCGGGAAGAAAGTCCGTACGTCGCTGACCCTCGCGATAGAGTTCCGGCTCGAGAAAAAGTCGGACAAGGGCTTCGGTATCAATGGGAAAATAGTGAAATAGCAATATGGATTACAATTTTATCGAGATTGAAAAGAAGTGGCAGGCCTATTGGGCTGAGAACCATACCTTTAAGGCAGCCGAGGATGCTTCCAGGCCGAAGTATTATGTATTGGACATGTTCCCGTATCCTTCGGGGGCGGGACTCCATGTCGGCCATCCCCTCGGTTACATTGCCAGCGACATCTTCTCCCGCTACAAGCGCCTGAAGGGCTTCAATGTCCTCCATCCGATGGGTTATGATGCCTTCGGACTTCCTGCGGAGCAGTATGCTATCCAGACCGGCCAGCATCCCGAGAAGACCACCCATGAAAACGTCGCCCGGTACCGGAGCCAGCTCGACCGGATCGGCTTCTCATATGACTGGGACCGTGAATTCCGGACCTGCGATCCGGATTACTATAAATGGACCCAGTGGGCCTTCCTGAAGATGTTCGCCTCCTGGTATGACAATAAGGAGCAGAAGGCCCGACCGATCGAGGAGCTGGAAAAGGCGTTTTCGGAGGGCGGCTCGGCGGCGGTGGATGCCGCGACTGACAATGACCGCGCCTTTACCGCGGAGGAGTGGAACGCCATGGATGAAAAGGAGAAGGCCGGAATCCTCATGCATTACCGTATCGCCTACCAGGGCGAATCGACCGTAAACTGGTGCCCTGCCCTTGGGACGGTTCTGGCGAACGACGAGGTGAAGGACGGCTACTCCGAGCGTGGAGGCCATCCGGTTTTCCAGAAGAAGATGATCCAGTGGCAGCTCCGGGTATCCGCCTATGCCGGACGCCTTCTCGAAGGGCTTGAGCGTCTCGACTGGACCGATTCCCTGAAGGAGATGCAGCGGAACTGGATAGGGAAGTCCCAGGGCGCCGAGATGGTCTTCAAGGCCTTCAACGGTGACAGGGAGTACGACGTCACGATTTTCACTACCAGGGCGGACACCGTCTTCGGCGTTACCTTCATGGTCCTCGCCCCGGAAAGCGAATGGGTTGAGCGGCTCACCTCCGAGGGCCAGAAGGCCGAAGTGGAGGCCTACCTGGAATCCGTAAAGAAGAAAACCGAGAGGGAAAGAATTGCAGGAAAGGCCGTTACGGGTGTTTTCTCCGGCTCTTATGCCCTTAATCCCCTGACCGGGGAGAAGGTTCCGGTATGGATTTCCGAGTATGTCCTTTCCGGTTATGGAACCGGTGCCATCATGGCGGTTCCCGCCCATGACAGCCGCGACTATGCCTTCGCGAAAAAGTTCTCCCTCCCGATTGTCCCCCTTATCGAAGGGGCGGATGTCAGCGAGGAAAGCTTTGACGCAAAGGAAGGAAAGATGATAAACAGCGGCTTCCTGAACGGGCTCGATGTGAAGGAGGCGATACCCGCCGCCATCGACTATGTCGAGAAGCATGGAATAGGCCACAGGAAGGTCAACTACCGAATCCGGGACGCCATTTTCTCCCGTCAGCGCTATTGGGGAGAGCCCTTCCCGGTCTATTACAGGGACGGAATTGCCACCCCGGTTCCGGAGGACCGCCTTCCTCTGACCCTGCCGGAAATCAGCGAGTACAAGCCGACCGAATCCGGAGAGCCGCCTCTTGCCCGTGCGAAGGACTGGACCTACGGGGGATGGCCGCTCGAGAAGAGTACGATGCCGGGTTTTGCCGGTTCCAGCGCCTACTATCTCCGCTACATGGACCCTCATAACGACAAGGCCCTTGTTAGCCCCGAGGCGGACGCCTACTGGCGCAGCGTGGACCTCTATATCGGAGGTACGGAGCATGCCACCGGCCACCTTATCTATTCCCGTTTCTGGAACAAGTTCCTCTATGACCTCGGATACGTCTGCGAGGACGAACCTTTCCGGAAGCTTATCAACCAGGGCATGATCCAGGGCCGGTCCAACTTCGTTTACCGCATCGTAGGTACGAATACCTTCGTGTCGGTTGGCTTGAAGGATTCCTATGATACGACGGAGATCCATGTGGATATCAACCTGGTCCGTAACGACCGGCTGGATATCGAGGGCTTCCGCGCCTGGAGGCCGGAATACGCCGACGCCGAGTTCATCCTCGAAGACGGGGAGTACGTCTGCGGATGGGCGGTCGAGAAGATGTCCAAGTCGATGTACAATGTCGTCAATCCCGACCAGATCTGCGATACCTACGGGGCTGATACGCTCCGTCTCTACGAAATGTTCCTCGGCCCCATCGAGCAGTCGAAGCCCTGGGACACCAAGGGAATCGACGGGGTCAACCGCTTCCTCAAGAAGTTCTGGCGCCTTTTCTGGGACCGTGAAAAGTGGCTCGTGACCGACTAGGAACCTACAAAGGACGAGCTGAAAGCCCTTCATAAGCTGATTGGAAAGGAGCAGGAAGATATCGAGAATTTCTCTTTCAATACTACCGTCAGCGCCTTCATGATTGCCCTTGGCGAGCTTCAGGGCTGCTCCAAGCGCTCTGTCCTGGAACCTCTGGTAATCCTCCTCTCGCCGTTCGCTCCCCATATCACAGAGGAGCTCTGGCACCAGCTCGGCCATGAAGATACTGTGACCTATGCCTCCTTCCCGGAGTACCATGAGGAATATACCGTTGAAAATGCGGTCCGCTACCCGGTCTCCTTCAACGGGAAGACGCGGTTCATGCTTGACCTTCCCGCCTCCATGGCTCCCGCGGAGGTCGAAGCGGCTGTCCGCAGCCATGAATCTACATCAAAGTATGTCGGTGATCTCCATATAGTTAAAGTTATCGTGGTTCCTGGACGCATAGTCAATGTGGTGCTGAAATAAAGTGCTATGGATATAAAGAAAATATGGGCTGTTTTGAGGGACTATTTCCTCATTTCCGTAGGAGTTTTCGTCTATGTGGTTTCATGGACCTCGTTCCTGATTCCTAACGGGATTGCGAGCGGCGGGCTGACGGGACTGTGCACGATTATCGAGATGGGGACCGGGATTCCGGTTGCATGGACCTATGTCTCCATCAATGCCCTTCTTATTATAGTCGGGTCCCTTATTTTGGGCAAGGGGTTTGGTTTCAGGACCATTTATGCAATTCTCCTTGCGACTGTCCTTTTCAGGGTAATGCCGGGGGTGGACAGTATCCTTTGCCTGCCGGACCATCCGCTCTATATCAGCGAGAAGGTTCTTATCCCGCTTATAGGAGGACTTATAGAGGCGTTCGGCATCTCCCTTATCATGGACCGGGGCGGCAGTACAGGGGGAACGGATATCCTTGCCCTTGTCGTCAATAAGTTCTATCCGGTATCCCTCGGCCAGGTTTTCATTGTTTTCGACCTCGTTATCATTGCTTCGATCCTCATGATCCCCGGAAAGACGCTTCAGGACATGATTTACGGGTACATCGCGATGTTTGCCTTCTCCTTTGGTATCGACTGGATACTGACAGGCCGGAAATCGACGGTCCAGCTTTTTATCTTCTCCGACCACTACAATGAGATTGCCGATTATATAATCAATGTCCTTGACCGTGGTGTTACCGCCCTGAATGCTGTCGGCTGGTATACCCAGGCGGACCGGAAAGTCCTTCTCGTCCTTGTCAGAAGGACCCAGCTCCATGAACTCAAGCGGGCGGTAAAAGCCGTGGATCCCAAGGCCTTCATGTCGGTAACTCCTGCGAGCGGCGTTTTCGGAGAGGGCTTCGAAGAGATAAAGACAGGTCTGAACAGAAAAAAGAAGTGATATGCCTACTTTGAAAAAGAACATCTGGACCATCTTCAAGGAATGGTCCCTGATTACCCTCGGTATTATTATTTATACCGTCGGATGGTCCGTATTCCTGGTTCCGAACAACCTGGTCGGCGGGGGAGTGACCGGTATCAGCTCCATCATACAGTATGCGACTGGAGGCGTAATCAAGATCGGTTATTCCTATTTCGTGCTGAACGCCCTTCTTCTGGTGGCCGCTTTCTTTATCCTCGGAAGCAGTTTCGGCGGGAAGACCATTTATGCCATTGTGCTGGCTTCTTTCGGGCTGACCTTCTTCCAGGGTGTGATTCCCCATGAAATCATCGATACGCTGGCCCTGCAGAACGGGAAGCTGATGTCCACCCTGATGGGCGGAATCATGGCCGGAATAGGCATCGGCATGTCAATATCCAACGGGGGAAGCACGGGAGGCACGGATATCATAGCGATTATCTATACCAAGTACCGGAATGTCTCTCCGGGTAAGGTTATCCTCTTCCTGGACGTGATTATAATCTGCTCCTCCTTCTTCATCCCCTCGGTTGTGACGGAGACCGCTGCGGACGGCACCGTGACTACTTACCTTATGCCCTGGGCGGAGAAGTTCACGACTGTCGTTTACGGTCTTATCCTTGTGACTGTCAACAGTTTTGTCCTTGACCTTTATATCAATGGCTCGCAGCAGAGCGTCCAGCTTTTCATCCTTTCGAAAAAGCATGAGCAGATCGCAGATGCCATTACCCAGGAGCTCCACCGCGGAGTCACCGTACTCGAGGGCAAGGGCTGGTATACCAAGGAACAGACAGAGGTACTGATGGTCCTTACCCGGAAAACTGACCTCAACCTGCTGCTCCGCTATATAAAGGCGATTGACTCGGAGGCCTTCCTTTCTGTTTCCTCGGTTTCCGGGGTTTACGGAAAGGGCTTCCAGCAGATCAAGGGTTCGTCGAAAAAGTAAAACCACTCTAAAAACCATTTATTTACACCTCCTGAAACCAAGGTTTCGGGAGGTTTTTCCATATCTTTGTCATAGTTGAAACGCTAAAACTATGAACTTACTGATTCTCCTTTTCGCAGCCGCTTTACTTCTTGTGGGAACGGTTCTTATCCTTTCCCTCCACCTGAGACGTTTTTCTTTCCGTATCCTTATTCCGCCTCTTATACTGACAGCGGTGTCTGCGCTCCTTCTGATCATCCCCTGTCCGCTTACCTTCTCCGGGGCGGCCCTGCTTCTGCTTTACCCCTCCGCCTCGCTTATTCTACTCTCGGACGGAAAGAAGGGGTCTTCCAGCGGGATTATTCCATATCTTCCGGCTCTTTCCTCATCCGCTGTTTATCTTGATCCGTCTGGAAGGTGGACGGCTCTTATACCGTCTTTCTTTATCCTCTTCTCCCGGCTGATCCCGGCCCTTCGGCTCCTTAGGAACGTTCCCGAATCGGATCCCGGCATCGACTTTTACCGATTCTCATTGTTTTACGCGAGGGATATTGAGGAGCTTTCCTGGTTTTTTTTCCTCCTTCTTTCCCTTTCCGGCGGGGGAGCCGTGGCCTTCACGCTTTCCTTTCTACTGGATATCTATCTGATTTTCCATCTCTCATACGGTTCCCCTTTTTTCTTTTCTCCTGCCCTTGACGGGAAGATTCACATGGCAACGAAAAACTCGCAGGAAGTATCTTCCGGGAAGGTTGACAGTGAAGAGTCGGGGCGTCTTCTTTATATCAGATGCCGGAAATACATGGAGGAAAAGAGGCCCTTTCTTGTCGAAAGTTTCTGCCTTCGGGACCTTGCCTCAGCCCTTGCGACAAATACCGGCTATCTTTCCAGGGTCATAAACCGGGAGACCGGGCTGAACTTCCGGCGCTTTGTAAACGGCTACCGGGTAAAGTACTCCATGGACCTTTTCCGCCGCTCTCCCGGCATTCCGGTCACGGAGCTTGCATCCCTTTCCGGCTTTGCCACGTCTTCGACCTACTATACCGCCTTCCAGCAGCTTTGCCATGAGTCTCCCGGCTCCTGGTGCCGCCGCGAACGGTACCGTCTGCTGGGGAGCGAATAAAAAAGGAGGCCGACCCAAGAAGTCGGCCTCCAGATGATCAAAGTATCGTTTATTCGGTCACGATGAGAATATCATCGAGATGGAAACGATGTGAGCCGTGAGCCGTGTCCGTGTCGGCTATGATCTTTACCTTATCCGTGGAGAGAAGCTGGACGCCGGTAGCCTTGGCCTCTTTCCATGAGTAGTTGTAGGAATCATTGTCGGTCAGGACGGAGAAGCCCTCGAGAACCTTGGTTTCCGTAGCGTCTGCGTGGACGACAACGATGTTGATCTTAGCCGTGGATGCTGTTCCATCGGAACGGGGGCATACCTTTGCTGTAATCGTACATGCAGTAGGAGTCGTCGCATTCAGTTTTCCGGTGCCGAGTTCGGCGGTCTGCATGTAACCGATAACAGTTCCGCTGCCGACCTTGACATAACCGGTATGCATTTCTACACCTGCCTGAGAATACCCATAAGCGGAGCATTCCGGATCAGCGAGGGCGTATGTGAAGATAGCCGAACTTCTGGTCGCAGTTCCGGCAGCGATTATGGCGGAGTGGTCCGCATCCCAGATCCATTCCGTAGAAACCGGCCAGTCGGTGCTGTTGCAAACGTCGGCTGTCTTGGACATCAGGGACGTTGCCATGTTACGACAGTCACCGGCCCAGAAGAAGTCGTCGAAGCCCTGGAAGAGTACCTCGTTGGCGCCTGCTACATGTTTTGCAGCCGTAGTGACGTCGAAGGCCGTGAAGTTCTCGTCGCCGTTTTCCTTGACAAGCAGTTTATATGCCGTCCCCGGCTGGAGACCCGGATACTGGAAGCGGGCGGGAAGCCGTGTGGATGTTCCGGTCGGAATTGTTGAATTGCCGACGGTAAAGGCATAGTTGCCGCCAATGCGGTTTCCGCTTGCGTCTGCGAGGGCCACCTCATACTTGTGGCTGGCATTTATATCTGTCCAGCCGAGAACGACATCGGTCGGGCTGAGAGCGACAACCGTAATCTCCGCAGTTTTGGCGCTGACTGCCGCAGAAAGATCTGACGCTTCTACGGTCGGGTCGGCGGAAATTGCCTTGACCTGGAGCGAGTAGCTTTCGTTGGTCTTGAGTCCGCTTACGAGGAGGACAGTATTTGCGTCCGCAGCAGCAGAGGTTACAGAGCTTGTGAGTTTGGTACTTCCGTTATATACTTCGAAGGAATCTGCTCCGCTAATAGCCGGGAAGGTCAGGGTGACAGCTTCGAACTTAGGAGCTGCGACGATGTCCGCCGGGGTGGCCACTTTCTTGAGTTCGGTGGTGGAAACCGCATCTCCGGCTGACCAGTCGGAGGCGTTTCCTCCGGCACCAAGGGTCTTAACGTAAACCACATAGGCAGTCTCCGGATCGAGACCTGTTATGGTATAGCTTGTTTCGGTGGTGCTTTCGACAGCTACTTTAATATCGCTGTCAGCGGCCTTCTTGTAACCTACGCTGTATCCGGTCGCGTTGGCGGCAGCACTCCATTTGAGGGCTATTTCCGTTGCGGCGGGCGTAATCTCAGAGATAGCCGGAGCTGACAGGTTCACCTCGGGAAGGGTTTCGCCGCTCTTCTCCTCGGAATAGCCGGAACCAGTGGAGGCATAGGCCTTTACGCGGAACTTGTAGGAGGCGCCGTGGTCGAGGCCGTAAATATCATAAGAGGTATTCTCGGTCTTCGGGCACGGTGTCCAGTTTTCGCCGGACTTCTGGTACTCGACGACATACCACTCGGCGCCGTTGACGGCATCCCAGGATACGGTCGTGTAGTTGTAGAAGACGGCAACGGTTACGTTCGAAGGAGCGTCAAGGGCCGGGGTCTCGGCTTCTCCGCCGCCTTCGGACTCATACGGAGTCGGGTCGAAGCTGGCGTAGATTTCGTGGATGGCCGCAGAATTGTTCGATCCTGCAAGGTAGTTGCTGAAGTTGCCAGCGGTGAGCTTGGTTCCGTTGTATACACCTGTTACAAGGACGGGATCGCCCTCCTTACCGACTGTGACGGCGGCGCTGGTTCCGTTCCAGTAACCGACGAGCATACCGACGATGGTCTGGTCTGTGTCGACGGAGGAAACGGTGCAGGCGACGGAGCTGCCTCCGGTCCAGTCACCGGTTCCGGCGCTGTTACCGACGTTACCGATAAGGCCGCCGACATAGATTCCGCTGGCGCGGGAGATTACATCTCCTTCATTGCGGACTCCAGTAATCTTCAGACCGTTGGAGGAGAATCCGGAGATACCCCCAATGGCACAGGTCGTACCGTTGTTGGCAGTGATAGCACCGGTATTCTTGCAGTTGGAGATTGCTCCGGAACCGCCGTGGATACCGCCGCAGCGGACCTTTCCGGGTCCGATGAGGGTGATGTCGCCGTTGTTGGTACAGTTAGTGGTCTTGTTGGAACGGGAACCTTCCTTGCCAGGCCAGCCGACGATACCGCCGATGGCGGAGTTGGACTGGGCGGAAGCGATGTCGGCTGTGATGTTACCGTTGTTGATACAGCCGTCGTAGCTGGTAAGGTTCTGGTCGGCACTGGCGAAATAGTCGCCGCCGCCGATACCGCCGGCGCAGATGATGTGCTCATGGCCTGAACCGGTGAGGGCGTTCCCGGAGGTGGTCTTCAGGTTGAGGGTGAGAGCGCCGTTGTTGGTGCAGTCCTTGACGAGTCCGTAAGGGTTCGCAACGATACCGCCGACCTGGGTCCTGTTGTAGTTGGCGGAGGTGTACTTGTCAATGCCGCTGAGGTCATAGGTGATAGGGCCGTCATTGGTGCAGTTTGTAATCGCGAAGGCATCGGTGTTACCGAAACCGGCGATACCGGCCACTGCCGGGGTTGCGCTGGAAGTGCCGAAAAGCGTACACTTGCCATTCGGGGTTAATGCCGTAACGCTTACGGCTCCCTTGTTGTCAGAGTTGGTGACGGGGCCTTCAAGGTATCCTACGATACCGGCGACGGAAACAGCGTAAATGGTGCTGGATGCCTTGAGGGCGACGGCGCCTTCATTATGAACGTCGGTAAGGGTACCGGTGGAGTGGGCGGTGATACCGCCAACAACTACCGGAATCTCCAGTGCTGCGGAAGCAGTAGCAGTAACATTGCCCAGGTTGGTGACGCCGGTGACAGTGCCGGAGTTCTCGGCCACTATACCGGCGAGGAGCATGGTGTTGGCCGAGGTGACGGTATAGTTGATGGTGACCTTGGAGGTGACATCCTGGATGGTACCCTTGTTGGAGAGGGCGATAGCCGCTACGTTGTCGTCGGAGGAAGCGATTTCTCCCTCGGCGGTGAAGTTCTTCAGGACACCGGTCGTCTCGATTTCATAGAACAGGGGGGAGGAAACGCCCTTGATGGTGTGTCCCTTTCCGTCGAAGGTACCGATCATGGATTCATCCATGGCGGTATAGCTGATACCGGTAAGGTCGATATCGGCGGTGATGGAGAATACATCGGAGCTGCCGACTTCGACGACACCGCCTTCCAGCCAGTCTACCAGTTCCTGGGCCGTACCCATTTCCTTCTTGAAGGAACCGGGAGCGCGGGTGGAAACGGTCTGGGTGGTGCAGTAGTCGGAGTTGCCGTTGGAGTAGGTCGCCAGGGCGCGTACGTCATAGGAGGTGTCGGAGGTGAGTCCGTTGATTTTGTAAACGGTGGCCTCTCCGGCGTTCACGGTCGCACTTTCCCAGGAGGATGCGCTGGAGGCCTTGTACTCGATCTGGTAGGAGAGGGCTCCGGGAATCTCGTCCCACTTGACGATGAGTCCGGTTGATGTGCCGGTTACTTTATAGAGGTACGGGTCTTCGAGACCTTCGGTCACGGTGCCGCGGCCGACCTTATAGTAAGCGATGTTCCCGTTTGCGTCGGTGAGCCATGTCCAGTCGGAGTAGACGGACATGGGATAGTTGACGCGGACGCGGATGTAATACTTGCTGCCGACTTTCTGGCCGTCGATTGTGGCGCTATAGTCGGTTGCGGTGGCGTTGCCGTTCTCGTCCCGGGTGACATCCACTGTCTTTGCGATAGTGGCGTCGTACATGTCCGGCTTAAGAAGTTTGCCATCCGTGGTGTCCTTGTTCTCGAGGAACTGGACGGTAAACGAGGCCGCTCCTGCGTTGACCGCCGAAGAGGCGGACCAGGAGAGGGTCACGGATTTGCTGGCGTGGGTGACTTCACCGAGAACGAGGTTGGTGATACCGGGCTTGTTCCCGTCAATCCCAACCTCCAGCGTGTCTTGGGTACACGCGGAGAAGAAGAGGAGAGCGGACAGGGAAAGAGCCGTCGCCAGGAATTTGATTGATTTCATACTCGTTGATTGCTTTGGTTAAAACAATAAATTTAAACGGTCCGTTTTTGTGGAACGTCCCCTGACAATCAATCTGTTATTTCCGGCTGCCCGGCTTGCAGGTACAAAGGTAAAAAAAATTTGAAAATAATGTATACTTTGATTAAAAATAATGTAAATTTGTCCGGTAAAACACAATGCGATAATTAAATTTTTTAAAAATAATAACTAATTAACTAAAAACATCCCTGAAATCTGTCTGGTTTTCGCTTTTTGACTTAGTCCCGGCTTGCGGCAATGTTTATTTAAAACGTTAAGGACCAAGTTATGAAAATCAAGATTTTCTCCTGTGCAGCGGCGCTCGTCGGTTTCCTGATGGGGGTTTCTGTTTTTGCACAGAACGTGACGGTCACCGGTACGGTTTATGACGCAGCGACGAATGAACCGGTTCCAGGGGCGGCCGTCATGGTTAAGGGCACCACTACCGGTGACGTGACCGGGGCAAGCGGTACTTACTCGCTAAGGGCTCCGAAAGACGGTATTCTTGTGTGCCAGTTCTTTGGGTACAAGACAATTGAGGTGGCCATTGACGGCAGGACCCGCGTAGACTTCTCCCTTGAGGAGGATGCGACAGTCCTCGATGCGACTGTCGTTGTCGGTTACGGTACCCTGAAGAAGAGCCAGCTTGTCGGTTCGGTCGAGAACCTCGACGGTGACGTCATCGCAGACCGCCCGAACAGCAACATCACCCGTTCCCTCCAGGGCCAGATCCCCGGCCTGAACATTATCCAGACTGACGGTAAGGCCAGCCACTCCGGAAGTGTCTACATCCGTGGCAACAAGACTTCCTACAACACGCGTGCAAGTGCGACGAGCGCTTCCGGTTCCGGTCACAGCATCGGTAACGGAGGTTCCGCCCTCGTCCTCATCGACGGTGTGGAAGGATCCCTCGGCCAGGTAAACCCCAGCGACGTCGAGACGGTTTCCGTCCTTAAGGACGCCTCCTCCGCCGCCATCTACGGTGCTAAGGCCGCCTACGGCGTTATCCTCATTACTACCAAGGAAGCCAAGGACGAGAAGATTTCCGTTACCTACAGCGGTTCCTACTCCATCAACGAGCGTCTCATCAAGTGGGAGGACAACATCGTCAGCGACGGTCTCGAGTGGCTCGAGGCCTTCTATGAGTTCTATGCCGCCGACGCGGCCGTTCCGGGCGCTTCCGGAAAGGTTCCGACGACTATCAACACCCAGAGCGTCGCCATGTCCGGCATGACCTATCTCGACTCTTACAGGGCAATCGCCGCCGCCCGTGCAGAAGGTATGGAATACAATGAATACGGTGTTCTTCCCGACGACCCGACGGGTTATTCCCTCGGCAGCGGCGGTCAGTTCCTCTACTATGGCAATACGAACTGGCTCAGCTATTTCTACAAGAGACAGTACGCTTCCCAGACCCATGACATCAGCGTCCGCGGATCCAGCAAGAAGGTCAACTTCTCCCTTACCGGCCGTTACTACGGCCAGGACGGTATCTATAAGATGGGCGACGAGTCCTACAACACCTATAATCTCCGCGCCAAGGCAAAGGTGAAGATTAACAAGTGGCTCTCCATCGACAACAATACCTCCCTCTACCGCAGCATCCAGACACAGCCGATGTTCACGACCGGCTCCCTGGTCGCCCACCAGATCGACCAGCACGGCCAGCCGGTTCTCGTCCCTTACAACCCGGACGGAACCTATGCCCTCGCCGCCAACAAGACTTCCTTCGCCTCCTTTATAGAAGGAAATACCGGCCAGGACGATTCCAACCTTACCGTTACCACAACGACCGGAATCAACCTCGACATCGTAAAGGATGTCCTGAAGATCCGCGGCGACTTCGGCTACCGTGCAATCCGCCGCTGGAGGGAACGCTACCGTGCCCCTCTGGCATTCTACAGCGCTCCCGGGAAGGCCACCGACTATGTTACGCAGGAGTCCTCCTACAAGTCCCGCTGGACCTATGATACGGATCAGATCCAGGCGAACCTCGTCCTCACGTGGACCCCGAAGCTCGGGCCGAACCACGAACTCAACGTCGTTGCCGGTTCCAACCTCGAGGACTACAGGTACAACCGCTTCTACATCCAGAGGAAGGGTATGCTCTTCCCTGCGATGTACTCTTCCTACGAGCTCTTCGACGGAACAGAGATCAAGGTTGAGCAGAATGACAGCAGCTACGGTATCCTCGGCTTCTTCGGCCGTGCCAACTATACCCTCCTGAAGCGCTACATCTTTGAAGTCTCCGCACGTTATGACGGATCCTCCAAGTTCCCGACCTCCCAGCAGTGGGGCTTCTTCCCTTCGGCTTCCGCCGGATGGCGCCTTTCCGAGGAACCCTTCATGGAGTGGTCACGCACCTGGCTCGACAACCTGAAGATCCGTGCGAACTACGGTTCACTCGGTAACGGTACCGTCAGCCCGTACACCTTCCTCGAGACGATGGGTATCAGCAAGACCGACATCGTTATCGGCGGCGTGAAGGCCAACTACACGAGCCAGCCGACCCCGATCCCTTCATCCCTTACCTGGGAAACGGTTACGACCTATGACCTCGGTATGGATATGGACATCCTCCACAGCCGGCTCTCATTCTCCGGTGACATCTATCGCCGGAATACGACCGACCTGATTACCTCAGGCCCTGAAATCCCGGCCATATACGGTTCCACGTCCTCGCCTATCGGAAACTATGCCGCACTCCGCACCGACGGCTGGGAACTCACCCTCTCCTGGAGGGATCAGTTCAAGCTTGCCGGAAAAGACTTCCAGTACAGCATCAAGGGCAGTCTCTGGGACAGCCGTACCTGGGTGACCAAGTATGAGACGACGACCCACACTGTCAACAACTACTATGAAGGCAAGGAGATCGGTGAAATCTGGGGCTTCCGCACCGCAGGTATCTTCCGTGACAACGAGGAGGCCAACAACTGGGCTACCGATACCATGCATAAGAACGGTTCCAACTTCCGCGCCTATGCCGGTGACCTCAAGTTCGTCGACCTCGACGGTGACGGCGACATCAACTATGGCAACTATACCGTGGAAGATCCCGGCGACCTTACCGTAATCGGTAACATTACTCCCCGCTACCAGTTCGGCCTCAACCTTGACTTCAAGTGGAACGGTCTCGGACTCAGCATGTTCTTCCAGGGCGTCGGAAAGAGGGATTGGTATCCTACGGTTGAAACCGGCTTCTTCTACGGCCCTTACAACCGTCCGTACAGCCCGTACCTCACCAAGACGATGACCGGCGACAACTACGCCCATGTCGACTACAGCACCGAGAACTGGACGGTTACGAACTATGATTCGAACCCGTACTGGTCCCGCCGTGTCGGTTACAGCGCCAACCGTAACCTCGGTCCTCTCACCTATGAGAACGACCACTATCTCCAGAATGTCGCGTATGTCCGTCTCAAGAACCTGACCATCGACTATACTCTTCCGGAGAAGATTCTCAAGGGAACCGACATCTCCAATGTCCGTTTCTACGTCGCCATGGAGAACCTCTGGACCTGGTCTCCTATGTTCAGGATCACCGACATGTTCGACCCTGAGGTCATCGGGCTCGGCGACTCCGACTTCGACAGCTCGGGCTCCAGCTACTACGGCCTCTCCGGTGTCGGTGAGGGTTACAGCTACCCGATGCTCCGTACCTATACCTTTGGTGTCAACTTAACATTCTAAGGGGAGGAAATGACAATGAAAAAATTTATCAATATTCTTTCAGCTGCGGCTGTTCTCTTCGGAATGACGGCTTGTGACATTGAGGAATTCCTCACCAGGGAACCGATCAATGAATTCAGCGCAGAAACCTATTTCGCTTCGGAGGCGGAGCTTGAGATGTACGCGAACGGTATGCTCAACGCCTACATGCCCGACTATACCGAGACCGCCGGCGGCGACTCTTACAATGACCTGATTGCGACGAAGACCTCCACGGACTTCTTCCGCGCCGACGTCGAGTGGAACAGCACCCGCCAGGGCTCCTGGAGCTGGGGCTTCCTGAGGAAGATGAACTACATGCTCGACAACATGGACAAGGCCAAGAATAACGTGAGCGAAGACATCTACAATCACTATGAGGGTGTCGCCCGCTTCTGGAGGGCTTACAACTATTTCTCCCGGCTCAAGACCTTCTCCGACATTCCGTGGGTGGAGCACTATGTCCAGCCGAGCGATACGGCAATCCTCTACGGTGCCCGTGACGACCGCGAATATGTATTCCACAAAATTGCGGAAGACCTTGATTTCGCCTGCGAGAACGTCATGAACGGCAAGTTCAAGACCGCCGAGCGTTCTGTCATCTGCAAGGATATCGTCGAGGCCTTCGCCTCCCGTTTCTACCTTTATGAGGCCTCCTTCCGCCAGAACGTCAAGGTCAACCCTGCGACGAACAAGGCCTGGACCAATTCCTACGAGACCGTAAAGGACCTCTACGAGAAGGCCCAGAAGTACGCCAAGGATGTAATCGACAACGGCGGTTATTCGCTTGTGAAGGACTATCCTTCCCTGTTCATCAGCGACCAGCTCCTCTCCAATGAGGTTATCTGGGGAAAGACCTTCCTCACCGAAGTCAACGGGCGTCACTCCTATACCCGTTACTTCCACTCCTCGACCCTCGGACAGCAGTATTCCGGAACCAAGGACCTCGTCCGCATGTTCCTCAAGACTGACGGTACTCCGATCTCCGACGCCGAGGCCCAGCAGTCGATCACTACCGAGTTCAACGGACGTGACAGCCGCCTTTCCGCGACGGTCCTCGGCCCTGGCCGCAAGATTGTCAACGCGGCGGGTGCCACTGCGAACGAGACGGTGGACTTCACCTTCTGCAAGACCGGTTACCAGATCGTCAAGTGGTGCATTCCAGATGAGTCGCACTTCCAGAACTCCGTTGACGAGAACAGTATTCCGATCGTCCGTTATCCGGAAGTCCTGCTGAACTACGCCGAGGCCAGCGAGGCCCTTGCTAACCTCGACGGCGGAACTATTTCCGCCGATGTATGGAATGCAACGGTCGGACTACTCCGCGAGAGGGCCGGAGTCACGAATGTCTATCCGACAGCCCGCGACCCCTGGCTGTACAACTATTATACTGAGGGTCTTGTCAATCCGGCTACTTCCATTACTCCTGTAATGCTTGAGATCCGCCGTGAGAGGGTTACCGAGCTGACCTTCGAAAGCGAACTCCGCCAGGCCGACCTCTATCGTTACGGCCAGGCCGATCTCGTCGTCAGGAGGTATAAGAGCAAAGGTTGGGCAGGTATCTGGGTTACTCCTGAAGAGGCGGCCGACGGATTGAAGTTCGAAGGCATGACTTATACCTTCAAGAGCGCTGCCAGCGGAGCCGTCAACTCGACTACCAACTATCCGATCAAGCCGGAAGCGAGCGTCGTTAACACTGACTGGTTCCTTTCCGAAGGCGATCATGGATATCTTGTCTATGTTTATGCCCTCGCCTGGGAGGCCAAGAAGTATTGCCGTCCTATTCCGCTCAGTGCCTATACTATCAACCCGGCCCTTGGCCAGAACTACGGATGGGATTAATTCATAATGAGAAAGAAAGTATACTACCTGATTTTATTTGCAGCGGTGGCCCTTTTCGGGGCCACTGCCTGCGAAGATGACAAAAACCCGGACGAAGGACAGAAAACGGTTGCCTCCGAGACGGATCCGGTAATGTCGGAGCTTACTGAAACGGCTATCGGCGGGACAGCCATCGCCTCTTCCGCTACGGTCGCAGGCCTCATCAAGAACCTGAAGACCGGGCAGCCGGTTCCCGGAGTAAACGTTACGGACGGCTATTCATGGGTCAAGACGGACGCCAACGGCGTCTACCAGATGACCTTCAATGAAAAAGCCCGCAAGATTTACATCACGACCCCTTCGGAGTACAAGATAGGACTGGACCAGTACGGTTATCCGAATTTCTACTGCAAGGACAATGTCTCCTACGGCAAGAAATACCGGATTGACTTCACCCTGGATCCGCTGGACGCTCCTGAGACTGACTTCGTCATCTTCCCTATCAGCGACCCCCAGTGTGCGACTACTGGCGAGGTGGCCCGGTACGTTACTGAGACCATCCCCAAGATCAAAGAAGACGCCGTCAAGACCGGCAAGCATGTCTATGCGATTACCCTCGGAGACATCATCTTCGACAGCAACATCACATGGTATCCGATGTACGTTGCGATGCGCAATGTCGTGGCCGGTGACTGGACGATTCCCTTCTTCCAGTGCATGGGTAACCACGACCACGATGCAACTTCCTTCTCAACCAGCGATGAACGTCTCGACATGCAGTGGAAGTCCCAGGCCAACTTCGTGAAGTACTTCGGTCCCCAGGACTACTCCTTCGACCGGGGCAACGTTCACATAATCGTTATGGATAATGTCTATGTGACGGGTTCCTCCTCTTCTTCCAAGAGCAACGGAAAGACCTGTACATATGCTTCCGGATTCAGTGAGGCGCAGTACAGGTGGCTCGTCCAGGATATCGCCAATGTGGAGAATCCTTCCGAGAAGATGGTCATAATGTGCAACCACATACCGTGGCGCAGCGGCGGCGGATCGACATCCGGTGCTAGCATGAACAAGGACAAATACTACTCCCAGGCCCTTGCCCTGTTAACCAAGTTCCACGAAGCCCATATAATGATTGGACATACCCACTATTCGCAGAATTACATCCATACGGAGAAGACCCAGGGCGGAACCCCGATCTACGAGCATGTACATGGTGCTGCCTGCGGCGCATGGTGGGCGTGTAACTCCAATGTGACCGGCGCTCCTAACGGCTTTGGCTACTTCGAAGTCTCCGGGAAACAGGCGAAGAACTGGCAGGCGATGAATGCCAACTTCGACGACAGTTTCCAGATGCGAATCTGGAACGGTGACCAGGAGTTTTCCGGCAGCAAGGGATACAAGCTCAAGTGGTCCAATGCGTCCAATACGGTGAACGGCCTTACGGCAAAGGGTTTTGCAAACGCCGCCGGATCTTTTGTCGCAGAAATCTGGAACGACGACGTCTCCAATTGGAAAGTCGAGTTCTGGCAGAACGGCCAGAAGGTCGGTAATTTTACACGTGCAAGTGCCAGCGGAATTTGCAACATCCCCCTTGTCTCTTACTGGTTTAATGAGAAGGGTAAGTCTACGGATACCTGGACCAACTCTACGGCAAGCCATGAGTGGTACTACAAACCCGCATCCGGCAATCCGGCCGCGGAAACGAACTGGGAGGTGAGGGCCTACCACACCATCCCTGGTTCCGGAACGGTCAACACCTATACGGCGAATAAACTGACGACGGATTACAGTACATTCTAGCTTTTTTGAAAGGGACCGGGAAACCGGTCTCTTTTTTTCTTATCTTTGCACCATGTACAGAGAATTGTCGGAAGCGGAATTCGCGGACCTGTCGGCCCGTATTATATATGAGGACAACCACCTGCTGGTCTTCAACAAGAGGGTGGGGGAGATTGTCCAGGGTGACAAGACGGGCGATGAACCGCTTGCAGAGACGCTCAAGGGCTTTATAGCGCAAAGGGACGGAAAACCGGGACAGGTGTTCCTCGGCATTCCCCACCGGCTGGACCGTCCGGTCAGCGGACTTACCATTTTCGCAAAGACCTCCAAGGCCTTGGAACGCCTCTCCGGGATGTTCCGGGACGGCGCTGTCCATAAGCATTACTGGGCTCTCTGCTGCGCAGCTCCCGCCGTTCCTTCGGCGGAGCTGGACAATTATCTTATGAGAAATGAAAAGCAGAACAAGGCCTATATCGTAAAGCCCCGCCCTGACGGATCCCTTCCGAAGGAAGCCAGGCTGGCGAAGCTTATCTATACCGTTCTGGGCTCTACAGACCGATATCATCTTATTGATGTAGAGCTTCTTACGGGACGGCATCACCAGATCCGCTGCCAGCTGGCCGCCCTTGGCTGCCCGATAAAGGGTGACCTTAAATATGGAGCCCCCCGTTCCAATCCGGACGGCGGAATCTCCCTCCATGCCCGTTCAATCCGTTTCGTCCATCCTGTAAGGAAGGAGGAAATGACCCTTGTCGCCCCTCTTCCCTCTACCTGGAAGGGCGTTGAAAAATTCGAATCCCTATGAGACACAGTCCCAAGATTTCCGTGTCGGTAATGTGTTCCGACCTCCTGTCCCTCGGCCGCGATATTGAGACGTTGGAGCGGCTCGGCGTAGATATGCTCCATGTAGATGTCATGGACGCCCACTTTGTCCCGAACCTGACTTTCGGCCCTGATTTCATAAAGGCCATGCAGCGCTTCACCCGCCTCCCGGTGGACTGCCACTTCATGGTCACGGACCCGGAGCTGATGTTCTCGAAGCTGACCCTTAGGGAGGGAGATATCTTTACGGCCCATGTGGAACTTACCGCCGCCGAGGCGGGGCAGGACGCTCCCTTCCCCTCCGATCCCCGCTCTTACCGGGAACTCGCCTCGAAGGTCCATGCCTCCGGCGCCCTTTTCGGGCTGGCCGTCAATCCAGAGACCCCCGTGGAGGCCCTGGAGCCCCATCTTGACATTATCGACAGGGTTACTCTTATGCTGGTCCATCCGGGTTTTGCCGGGGCGAAGATGGTGGAGGGGATCATGGAAAAGGTCGCTGCGGCCCGAGAGTTCCTCGACGGTAACGGGCGTCCAGATGTGGAAATCTCGGTCGATGGCTCGGTCAGCGCCGAGCGCGCCGCTTATATGGCAGGACTGGGAGCCAGCATCTTTGTCGGCGGAACGGCCGGTATCTACCGCCAGGGGCTTTCCCTCGATGAAACAATCCCCGCCTTCCGCCGCGCCATCGAAATCTGACAAAATGGCAGGATAAGGGGATTGGCACGGAGTTCGATAGTTTCCCGGTCGGAAAACAAATAAAAACGACAATATTATGGGAAAAATTATCGGAATCGACCTCGGCACAACGAACTCCTGTGTCGCCGTCATGGAAGGCAATCAGCCAACCGTAATCATCAATAACGAGGGCCAGCGTACGACGCCTTCGATCGTTGCGTTCACCGATGGCGGAGAGCGTAAGATCGGTAATCCGGCTAAGCGTCAGGCCATTACCAACCCGAACAATACCGTTTTCTCCATCAAGAGGTTCATGGGCGAGACCTTCGACCAGGTCTCTACCGAAGTGGGCCGTGTGCCGTACAAGGTGGTGCGCGGTGACAACAATACCCCGAGGGTGGATATCAACGGGAAACTCTATACCCCTCAGGAAATTTCCGCAATGATTCTCCAGAAGATGAAGAAGACTGCGGAAGATTATCTCCGTCAGGAGGTTACCGAGGCGGTTATTACCGTTCCGGCGTACTTCTCCGACTCCCAGCGCCAGGCGACCAAGGAGGCCGGCCGTATCGCCGGACTCGATGTCAAGCGTATTATCAATGAACCGACTGCAGCCGCCCTTGCCTATGGACTTGACAAGAAGGACAAGGACATGAAGGTCGCAGTCTATGACCTCGGTGGCGGTACCTTCGATATCTCCATCCTGGAACTCGGAAGCGGCGTTTTCGAGGTGAAATCCACCAACGGTGACACCCATCTCGGCGGTGACGACTTCGACCAGGTCATTATCGACTGGCTCGCAGGGGAGTTCGCCGCAGAGAACGGCGGAATCGACCTCAAGAAGGACCCGATGGCTCTCCAGCGTCTTAAAGAGGCGGCCGAGAAGGCGAAAATCGAACTCTCGAACCAGACCTCCGCAGATATCAACCTGCCGTACATCATGCCTGTCGACGGTGTACCGAAGCACCTTGTGAAGACCCTTTCGAGGGCTAAGTTCGAGCAGCTTTCCGACGCCCTCTTCCAGCGCACTATCGGCCCTTGCCGCCAGGCCCTGAAGGATGCCGGTCTCCAGCCCTCCGACATTGACGAGGTCCTTCTCGTCGGCGGCTCGACCCGTATCCCTTATGTCCAGGAGCTCGTAAAGAACTTCTTCGGTAAGGAACCCAACCGCAGCGTTAACCCGGACGAGGTTGTCGCTATCGGCGCTTCAATCCAGGGCGGTGTCCTCGCCGGTGATGTCAAGGATGTCCTCCTTCTCGACGTGACCCCGCTTTCCCTCGGTATCGAAACTCTCGGCGGTGTCATGACAAAGCTCATCGAGTCCAACACCACTATCCCGGCCCGCAAGTCCCAGGTCTTCTCGACTGCCGCCGACAACCAGCCGGCCGTTGACATTCGGGTTCTCCAGGGTGAGCGCCCCATGGCGAAGGACAATAAGGAAATCGGCATGTTCCATCTCGACGGAATCGCCCCGGCTCCCCGTGGCGTTCCCCAGATCGAGGTAAACTTTGACATCGATGCCAACGGTATCCTCAATGTATCCGCCAAGGACAAGGCGACCGGAAAGGAGCAGCACATCCGCATCGAGGCCTCCTCGGGCCTTTCGGATGCTGAAATCCAGCGCATGAGGGACGAGGCGAAGGCAAATGAGGCCGCTGACAAGGCGGAGAAGGAGCGGGTTGACAAAATCAACAATGCCGACGCCCTTACCTTCCAGGCCGAGAAATTCCTCCGTGATAACGGGGACAAGGTCCCTGCCGATATCAAGGGAGAGGTCGAGAGCAACGTAAACCTCTTGAAGGAAGCCGTGAAGGCGCAGAATATCGCCGATATCGACCGCTACAGCGAGGCGCTCCAGAAGGCCTTCGAAAAGATGTACCAGCAGACCCAGCAGGGTGGTCCCCAGCAAGGTGATCCTCAGGGCCCGTTCCAGGGCGGTCCCCAGCAGGGAGGACCGGATCAGGGTCCTGACGAGCAGTAGGCCGGAAAAGGGGAAAAACGGAAATGAGGTGATGGCCGCGGAGGCCTCACCTCTTTTATTTTTCCCTGAAAAGCATTATTTTTGTAAGTTAGATTAGAGCAATAACACTAAAAAATGAAAATCAAGTCATTTCTTGCAGCGGCCCTTGCCGGTATAGTATTTTTCTTTTCCTGTACTACTCCTGAAATTCAGGAAGAAGATACTCTCAGCGTAGATACGGCTCTTCTTGAAGCCACTTCGGAGGGTGCGGCCCTTGCCGTCGTCGTAACGGCAAACTGCCCCTGGAGCACCTCTTATCCGACCTGGGTTTCTGTCAATCCCTCCAGCGGAAACGGGAATCAGGCGGTTGAGGTCGTGTTCACGGAAAATACCTATGCAGAGGAGAGGGCTGGGACCCTTGTCTTCGTCTATGGATCGGATAAGCGTTCCGAAGTGACGTTGACACAGGGTGGGAAGGCGGAGGAGCCGACCCCTGGACCCGAACCCGAACCGGAACCGGAGAACGGACCGAAGCAGAAACTGGTCCTGGTGGACGACAGCCAGATTATCCTGAACTGGTCGGTCAGCGATTTTACCGATGTCGAAAAGGATGCCGGAAGGGCTTATACAATTGCGGTCTATGAGGATAAGGAGGCGACCCGGCTTATATGGTCATGGGACCTCGCAGACGCCTCCAATCCGGAAACCCTGCTCTATAACTGGAGCGGGAACGCTTCCTACAAGAAGTTCACTCCCGGGTTCGTATTCTCCTCGCTGAACCCCTCCACCGACTATTACATCCGGATTACCGACCGGACGGACGGCAGTTTCAGTACCAAAAAGTACACTACTGCCGCCAGTCCGCTTGTGGACGTGACCAAAAAGGCGGCATCCAGCGCCCGGGAAGGAGAGACCATCGTCTATGAGACCTTCTCCGAATTCCCTTACGGCGCCCGTTCCCCGGAAACCGTCCCGGGATACTCTTCGACTACCCGTTCCAGCGATACTGCGGCGATACTTCCGAGCGGAACGGATCCGGTCACGGCCAGCTCCGGCTCTCTATATCTCGTCTATCCGGATATCCACATGGGTCTTTTCAACACCATGGCAAAGCTCATTCCTTCCACGCGTCTGAACTCCTGGGCTGCCTATGTCCAGAACAATACGGCGGGAGCCATGTGCATTGAGTCCGGCTGCCTTAAGGTCGGTGCAAGCAAGTATACGGGGGATATCGTGACCCCTCCGCTCGACTGTCTCCAGAAAACGGCCAACCTGAGGGTTACCTTCGATGCGGCTCCCTATATCAGCTGGGGTGCAACTACCGCGACTGATAAACTCGGCTGCGTAGTTGACGTATTCTCACCTGATGTCAGCTTGACAAAGACCTGGTGGATTAACGCGAACGATTCCGCAAACCTTCCGACTGACACAAAGGACGTGACCATTTCGTCCGATCCTCAGTTCAAGACCTACAGCGTCACCCTGGAGAATGTTCCCGTAGGAGCCAGAATCGGAGTCGGCTGCAAGAGGGACAATACTCCCGGTTCCAGCCAGCACCGCTGCTACCTTGACAATATCCGGATTGAAGTAATTGAATATCCTACTATTGAGGCGCTTACCGAGCTTGAAGGAACGGCTATCGCATCGACGAGTGACGCTATCGGCGTAGTCCGCGACTCCAAGACCGGGAAGGGGATTGCCGGAGTTCCGGTTTCGGACGGTTACAAGTACGTAACTACCGATGCAAACGGTGTTTACCAGATGAAGATGAATTCCCTCACCAGAAAGATTTACCTCTCTCTCCCTTCGGAGTACAAGGTCCCTCTCGATGCGGCGACCCATCTTCCTCTCTTCTACAGCTCCAAGAACGTGACCCACGGTATCCAGAACCGTAACGACTTCTCGCTTGAGCCGCTCGATTCCCCGGAAGACAAGTTCACGCTTTTTATGATCGGCGATCCCCAGTGCAGGACCGATGCCCATGTGAAGCGCTATGTCAATGAATCCGTTCCGGACATGAAGTCCACTGCCGGGAAGGGGGTATATCAGAATGTCTATGCCATGACCCTCGGGGATATCATCTGGGACTCCACCAACGAGTGGACCAACATGAAGAACTCCATGTCGAACGTTTCGGTTGGATCCGGCTGGCTGCCTTATTTCCAGTGCATCGGGAACCATGACCATACCGCTACGACGTCCTCCGACTATGAGGCGACAGCCCGCTATACCGGCATGTTCGGCCCGACCGACTACTCCTTCAACCGCGGGAAGGCCCATATTGTCGCCATGGACAACGTCGTCTGCACGACTCCTTCCTCGAATTCTTCCCCGGACGGGGCGACATGGGGATACAACGCCGGCTTCTCGGACGAACAGTTCGCCTGGCTGACCGCTGACCTCAATACGGTTAAGGACAAGGCGAACACCCTTGTCATCCTCTGCTGCCACATTCCTTTCCGTGGCGGCGCCACAAGCGGCGGCAGCTCGGTCAATACGGACAAGCATTATGCGGATGTCCTTACCCTCCTCTCCCAGTTCCATGAGGCCCATATTATGATTGGCCATACCCATTATCCCCAGAACTGGATCCACAAGGGATATACCTGCAAGGGCGGGAGCTATATCTATGAGCACATCCATCAGGCCGCCTGCGGCGCATGGTGGGCTGCGAAATCCAGTACTACCGGAGCTCCGAACGGGTACAATATCTACATGGTTGAAGGAAATTCGATTAAGGACTGGGTCAACAAGGGTACCGACCGTGACGAGAGCTACCAACTCCGTGTCTATGACGGCAATCAGACCTATACCGGAACGAAGGGTTATATCTACAATTGGTTTAACGCTTCTAACAAGGGCGGCAGCAGCAGCATTGTCGCCAAGGGCAATACTGTCCTGAAGGGCTGTTTCGTGGTCGAGGCATGGGACGATGACGATACCTACTGCTCTGTGGAGTTCTGGCAGGGCGGCGTAAAGGTCGGGAACTTCACCCGGCTCGCCAATGGGAGCTGCACCAATATCGCCCTTGCGAGTTACTGGTTCAATGAAAAGAGCAAGAACTCGACGAGCTACTCCTCTACTACGGCCAGCCACTACTGGTATTATAAACCCGTCTCCGGCCTTCCCGCCTCCGAAACCAACTGGGAGGTCCGTTTCATCCGGAAGATTCCGACAAGCGGTATTACGCACACTTATACGCGCAATTCCCTGACGACTGATTATTCTGAGTATTGATGTTTTTTTGGTGTTTTCATTTTTAATTATTTATCTTTGTAAAGATATGACACTAACTAAATCAAAGCATATGAAAAAGTTTGGATTCATTTTCGCGGCCATTGCCTGTATCGGGATCGTCGCGGGCTGTAAGAAGGATCCGGTAGAGCCGGAGGTCACTCCTTCTGTTTCAGCAGCGCCTACAAGCGTAGCGGCTCCTTCAGCCGATGCATACAGCGCAACTGTTTCTGTTGTTTCCAATGTTGCCTGGACGGCAACTGCCCCTTCATGGGTAAGTCTTACCCCTGCCAAGGGTGACGGGAACGCTTCTGTGAAGGTTGAGTTCACCGCGAACGAGGCGACTGAGCCGCGCTCCGGAGAAATTGTCATTACGGCTTCTTCGGCCAGCACAAAGGTCGCCGTTTCCCAGCCGGCCGCTTCTTCTACGCCCACTCCGGGACCGGATCCTGCCGGAACGGAAATTTCAACGGCAGATCAGTTTATCGCCTTCCTTGCCAATCCGACCAATGCGGAGTGGAAGATCACGGCTGATATCGACCTCACCGGAAAGACCATCACTCCTGCTGCTTCCTTCGCGGGAACCCTCGACGGCGGCGGTAAGGTTATCAAGAATGCCACCCTCACGACCAACCTGTTTACAAGTGTAAGCGGAACTGTTAAGGACATTACTTTCTCCAATTCTTCCTTTACGTTCGGTGTAGTCGGAACTCTTGCTGCCGGAGGAACTGTTTCCGGCGTATCCGTTGATGCAACCTGTACGGTTGCCTTCCCGGAGCCGATAGCTGCAACGAATTACGGTGTCATTGTGGACACTAACGAAGGAACTGTTGAGAACTGCACAAAGGCGGCTGTCGTCAATCTCAGCTACACCACTCTTCCTGAAAAACTTACCTGCTCCTGGGGCGGTGTTGTCGGATATAACAAAGGCCTTGTGAAGGACTGCGTGAACAGCGGAGACTTTACCCTCGCAGTATCTGCTCCTGTAAAGTCTACTTTCCATGCTTTCGGCGGTGTCGTCGGAACCTATGAGGGTGAAGCAGGGAAGGTTATGGTAAGCGGCTGCTCGAACAGCGCGGCTGTGAGCGTCGAGTATGGTACTGCCGTCTATGTCTTCACGGGTGGCGTCGTCGGCGGAACGCCGTCTGCCAAAGAAACTCCCGGGAACTATGGTATTATTGAAAACTGCACCAATACCGGAAACGTTTCGATGCATTATATTTCCGGAGGCAGCGGAGCTTATCCGAATTTGGGCGGCGTTGCCGGCTATGTCGAGGGAGTCCTCAGCGGCTGCATCAACCGCGGAGCTATTTCCGCAGTCTGCGATTCTGAAACTGCAACCTGGACCTGCCCCCGTATCGCAGGTGTTGGCGGAGCGGTTACGGCCGGTGCTTCCGGTTGCCAGAATTATGGGACCATTACCATCAAGGGCCTTTTCGCCGGCGGTACTGACGGAGCCCGCGCAGCCGGTAACGGCGTAGGTAAGCCGAGTTGTTTCGGCGGAGTAATCGCAGCTGCAGGTCCTTATACCCATGATGGCAGCGTCAAGTTTGAGAACTGCACCAATGAAGCTTCGTTCACGATTGATTTCGGTACCATTACCGAGACTCCGAACACCCAGGTGGGCGGTGTCTTCGGTTATGTAACCGGAACCATTTCCGGTTGTTCGAACAAGGGTGACATTACCCTTAACAGCCCTGCCCAGGTCAACCGTCTCGGCGGTATCGCCGGAGGCAGTGCCTATGGAGCAACCGACTGTACCAACAGCGGAGCCCTGAAGGTTGTGAACAGCCCTGTCCTTCCCGCTACGTCCAAGTGGGTCGGCTATGTGGCCGGTATCGTTGCGGATGCCCATACGGCCGCTGCTGATGTTGCCTTTACAAAGTGTACGAACAGCGGAGCCATCACCTTTATTAATGAAAGTGAAATTGCGACGGAACGCGTAAGTGCAGTTGCCGGAATCGTCGGCTGCTCCAATTCTGCGGCGGTATTTACAGAGTGCTCCAATACCGGAACCCTGACCGCTAATGTCAAGGACGCGGCCTACTGCGTCAGCGGTGACCTTCGTGGAGGTAATTATTATTAATAAACCGATAAATGAAAAAGTTTGGATTCATTTTCGCGGCGATTGCCTGTATCGGGATTGTCGCGGGCTGTAACAAGGAAAAGGAAGAACCGACCCTGTCGGTCGCTCCGACCTCTATTACTGCCAAGGCGGAAGCCACTACATCTTCCGTGAAAGTCTCCTCCAACAGCGGCTGGACGGTCAAGTCCAGTGAAAGTTGGGTTACCGTTTCTCCCGTCCAGGGTAACGGTGACGCAACTGTCAGCGTAACGGTTGCCGAGAATACGGTGGCCTCCGCCCGTGAGGCGACCCTCACCTTCTCCTGCGGAACCAAGTCCGCTACCGTAAAGGTCAGTCAGGAAGCCGCCGTGATTTCCGGACCGTATCTCGCGGTTAGTCCTTCGGCACTCACTTCCACTGCAGCGGAAGCTCAGCTTGCCCTTGCTGTTACCGCCAATACTGCCTGGACCGCCGCGGGCCCCGACTGGGTGACCCTCACTCCTGCCCGGGGAGACGGCGATGCAAGCATAACCGTAGCGCTTGCCGCCAATACCGGCGAAGCCCGCAGCGGCGAGATTGTATTCACATATGATACCGACAAGACCGCGAAGGTCAGCGTTTCCCAGGAAGCCGCTGCTGCGACTCCTGCAGGTGACTGGGCCGGTGAGTGGATCCTGACCGGACACGATGAGACCGACAATGTCGACGTCGCCGCCAAGTACTATGGCAGCGGCAGCGGTACTGCTGACAACAACCTCAAGTACATGGTCATTACTCGGAATGCCAACAATAAGATTGTTCCCAAGAACGAAACGGACGAAATCGGCGACTGCCGCCTGACCATTGCCAAGATAGATGCCCAGAGCGATACCACCTTCTGGTCCATCCGGGACAGCAAGGGCCTGTATCTCGAGAGTGACGGTGACGGCGTTGCCTCCCAGAACTACCTCAAGGGACACGACGTTCTCAGCGAAAACGGCTGGTGGACGATCAACGATACGGATGAGGGAACGGTCATGGTCGCCACGCGTGCCAAATCCAGGGGCAATAACCGCAACGTCATCCGCCTTAACCACAACAGCGGAAGTTACATCTTCTCCAGCTATCCGAATTCCCAGCAGCCGGTCAAGCTCATTTCCTGGAACGAGGTTTATGAAGCAGCTATCTTCTCGGCTGAATTGACCTCCGGCTCCTCTATCAATGCCGCGGGCGGAGAGTCCGTCATTACTGTCGGCGGCAATGTCGATTGGACTGCTACCGTTACCGGAGGTGCTACCCTCAATCCTGCATCCGGAAAGGGCGCCGGCGAGATTAAGGTGACTATTCCTGCCAATACCGCTTCCACGGCAGCCGAGTATACGGTTACCGTTTCTACGACCGCTGAGGTCGCTACTAAGTCCTATGAGTTCAAGATTGCCCAGGATGCTGCTGGAACGGCGAAGTTGATGGCCATCACCAGTGCTGAAGAGTTCGCTACCTTTGCGACCCGCATGAGCGATTACACGGCTTCCGAGACCGTTACCCTCGAGGCCGATATTACCGTGACTGAACCGGTTTCTGCCCTCAGCTGCAACTTCAACGGGAAGGGCCATACGGTTACGTACAACTTCACCCAGACAGAAAACACCCCGCTTGAGGTCGGACTGTTCCGTACGATGGACAATGTCACAATCAGCAACCTCAAAGTGGCAGGATCCCTGACGGTCAATACCACCTCCGGAACCTTTGAAATCGGTTCCATCGTAGGTAAAGCCGCCAATGGAGGCATCATCGAGGACTGCGAGAGTTCGGTTACCGTCCTTTCGCAGAAAAAGGTTACCCATCATATGGGCGGAATCGCCGGTTACATAGCCGGAACCACCCTGAAGAACTGTACGAACAAGGGAGATGTTGAAATAATCATCAATGGTGCTGGCAACGCTTCCCAGATTGGAGGAATGGTCGGCCATATCGAGTTAAACGGAACCCTGGAAGGATGTGTCAACGAGGGTAAGGTTACTTACGATCTCTCGGATAATGCCGGTTCCGTCCGCATGGGCGGTATGGCAGGGTATCTTGTAACCCCCGTCAACATCGTTTTCAAAAACTGCGTCAATAAGGGCGAACTCTATAATTACGGGTACAAGAAAAGCTCCTGGTCCTATATAGGTGGTATTTCCGGGTACTCCTCCAATGCCGAAGGAATGCCGACTGGGACCCTTGTTTATGAGAACTGCTCCAACTCCGGTAAGATTTATAGTAAAGGTACTCTCTCCACGGGAGGTACCCGTACGGCTGGACTGATTTCCCACTGTGGCAAGTTCACCGAGATTACTGTCACCAACTGCTCCAATACCGGCGTTGTGGAGTCCGATTTCCCGTATGCCAACAATCAAGCCGCCGGTGTCATCGCTTTTGGTGAAGCCGATTCCAAGATTACCTGCTCCGGTTGTACCAACAATGCAGAAATAAAGACCAACGCAGTCGGTGGCCTTGTCGGTGGAATCGTCGGCGGGACCAACAGCGCTACCTCTACCTTCACTGATTTTGTCGTAGGGGCCTCTTCTTCCGCATCGATCGGCTCCGGATCCATTGGAGCGGCCATCGGCAAGGCGGCTAACCTCACCACCGCACTTACCGGCAAGGTGGCTGGCGTTACCCTTACCGTCGGTGAAACCGCTACGACCCTGACTTCAGCGAATTATCTGGAGTATGTGGTCGGTGCGGCCATGGCGGAAGGCAGCTCTGTCTCCGGTGTAACCTTCGGAGAGTAATCGCTTTCCTTGAATTTCAGGAGGCCGGTTCATAGTGAGCCGGCCTCCTTTGACTTTCTTCGGAAAAGTAAGTATCTTTGTAGGATATGAAAAGAAAGTTGCTGTTTATCGCGTTGGGGCTCGCCTGTCTTATCTCCTGCAAAAAAGAGCCAGTCTTCATACCGAAGGAGATTGAAAAGACGGATACCACCACTGTCGATCCTGTCGATGACCCGAATTCGATTGCGGGAGTGTCGATTCTGGAAGAGAACAATGCTGTCGGGATGGTCACGGACGCCTCGACTGGAAAGGGCATCGCCGGGGTCCCGGTGACGGACGGTTACAGTTGGACCCGGACCGATGAAAAGGGAGTTTATCAGTTTAAGTTGGATGGGAGGGCCCGTCTTGTCTATATCACGGTTCCAGCCGACTATGAGATACCCTTGGATGTAAACGCCCATGTGCCGGCTTTTTATGCCGGAGGGCTTGATCTACATAAGAGAAACCGAAATGATTTTTCTCTTCAGCCGCTCGGCGCTCCTGAGACGGAGTTTTCCCTGATAATGCTGGGAGACCCGCAGTGTCAGAATGATTCCCATCTCAGCCGTTACACTGATGAGACTATGACAGATCTTCGCAGCTACGTCTCGTCTTATCCCAGGCCCTATGCAGTGACGCTCGGGGATATCGTATGGAATGCCACCGGTCTTTGGCCCAAGATGCGTCAGGCGATGTCCAATGTCGAGGTGTCAGGACGATACGTTCCCTTTTTCCAATGTATCGGGAATCATGACCACACGGCCACCGCAGCACTTGAGTCCAAATACGACGATACGGAGTCCCTTGCTTTTTCCACAGCGGACAGGGAGGCGGATTATCTCTCTACAACCGATTTTGTCGAGACCTTCGGGCCGACTGATTATTCTTTTGACCGCGGAAGCGCCCACATTGTCGTGATGGATGATGTCGGGTGTTATGGAATTACCAGAAAGAAAAAACTTCCGGACGGTTATACCTGCGATTATACCGGCGGACTCAGTGACGAACAGCTCGCCTGGCTGAGAGAAGATCTTTCCATGGTCCCGGACAAAGAGAACAAGCTGGTCGTTTTCTGTTGCCACATTCCTTTCCGGCTCAGCTCCGGAGCGGACGGATACAAGAATTTCCAGAATGTACTCATCCTTCTGAGTGAATTCCACGAAGCCCACATCATGGATGCCCATACCCATTATTCCCAGAACCACATCCACACGAACTACGTTTGCAAGGGAGGGAAACCCATTTATGAACATGTCCACGGAGCGGCATGCGGCGCCTTTTGGCAGAGTAATTCCAGCAAGACGGGTTCTCCCAACGGATACAATGTGTATCGGGTCTGCGGAAATTCAATTGCCTCATGGATATGCAAGGGAGCCCGGCGGGACGAGGGATACCAGATGCGGATTTACGACGGGAATCGTCCCTGGGGTGAAGAATCAGGCCTTGTGAACAATTACATCCTTCGCTGGTATACAGTGAACAATTCAGTCGGAACGGGCCCTGATACGGCCAAGGGATATGCCTCTTTCAAAGATTCCTTTGTTGCGGAGGTATGGGATGACGACTGGGCAAACTGGTCGCTTGAATTCTGGCAGGACGGAGTCAAAAAGGGAGATTTCATCAGAACCCCTGAAAAGGCCTGCTGCAATATCGCTATCACGTCTTTTTATTATAATAAGATCGGACTCGACAGTGATGCCTATTGCTCCAAGGTAGGAACCCACTATTGGTATTATAAGCCCTCTTCCGGCCTTCCTTCTTCTGAGAAAAACTGGGAAGTCCGTGCAACTGTGACCTATCCTTTTTCCGGAGAACAGAGGACTTTTACGTGTTCACGATTGACAAACGACTATTCAGAGTACTAACCATATGACAACGGTCAGAAGAAGTTTTCCCGTTCAGGGGATGGGCTGCGCGGCATGCGTGGCAAGGGTCCAGGGGACCCTCCAGAGTCAGAAAGGGGTAAGGGAAGTGAGTGTTTCCCTTGCCTCCAATCTCGCCAGAGTGGATTATGACCCTTCTGTCTGCACTCCGGAAGGGCTCCGCAGCGCCGTCCGCGAAGCGGGGTATGAGCTTATTATCGAAGGGACCGAAGACGAAGCTGAGTCGGAAGCGGACCGACGGGTCCGGCAGGAATATGGGCGCCTTCGCCGCCAGGCTGTCGTCGCCCTGGTCATTGCCGCCCTTATAATGATTCTCGGGATGGGCTTCAAGCCCTTTCCATATAAGAACCTTGTCCTTCTGATTCTCTCAATTCCCGTCGTTTTCTGGTGCGGCGGACGATTCTTCCGGAGCGCCTGGGTGCAGCTTCGCCACGGAGCGGCGAACATGGATACCCTGGTGGCACTCTCGGTGGGTATTTCCTTCCTGTTCAGCGTATTCAACATGGCTTTCCCTTCGGTCTGGACCTCGCGCGGCATAGAACCGCATGTGTATTTCGAGTCCTGTACGATGATTGTCGCCTTTATCCTGCTGGGACGCATCCTGGAAGAAAGGGCAAAGCACAGTACCACTGCTTCCATACGGAAGCTCCGGGCCCTCCAGCCGGCGACTGTCACTGTCCAGAGGGTTGAAGTCAAGGACGGGGTCCCTTCAGTCAGGGAAGAGAGTGTGCCTGTTTCCGGGGTTGTTCCGGGAGATATAGTACTGGTTCGCCCCGGAGACCGTATTCCGGTGGACGGAAAGGTTTCTTCGGGGTCTTCTTATGTTGATGAGAGTTCGCTTACGGGTGAACCTGTCCCGGTCCTGAAGACTGCGGATTCCCCGGTCTGGGCAGGTACTGTCAACGGCAGCGGTTCTTTCAATGTCCGGACGGAAAAGGCAGGCGGAGACACCCTCCTGTCGGCTATTATCCGGATGGTCCGGGATGCCCAGGGCAGCAAGGCGCCAATTCAGAATACGGTTGACAAGGTCGCTGCGGTCTTTGTTCCTGTAGTTATGGGACTTGCCCTCCTGACCTTCCTCGGCTGGGTTTTCCTCGCCCCTGAAGACGGACTTACAAGGGGGCTTCTCGCAATGGTTTCGGTGCTTGTAATTGCATGTCCGTGCTCGCTCGGCCTTGCTACCCCGACCGCCATCATCGCGGGAATCGGCGCAGGAGCCGAAAAGGGTATTCTCATTAAAGACGCGGGCGCACTCCAGGTTGCAAGCCGCATCAAGGCAGTCGTGCTCGATAAGACAGGAACTCTGACGGAAGGCCGTCCGTCAGTCACGGAGTCGGTTTATCTGCCTGAAATCCTGTCGGAGGACAATCCTTCGGAACTGGACCTTAGGGACGTGCTGTATTCGCTTGAAAGGCGTTCGGACCATCCGCTTGCCGTCGCCGTTACCGCGTCCCTCCGCGGCTGCGAACAGCTTGTCGTATCCTCTTTTGAGGCGGTTCTTGGAAAAGGGGTTTCCGGAGTGGTCCGGGGAAAGAAGTACTATGTCGGGAATTATGCGCTCCTGAGGGATGTCTTCGGGGACGATATACCTTTTTCGCCGGCACTTTCAGAGCCGCTTCGCAGTTTCCTCGATGCCGGGTATGCCGTCACGGTCTTTTTCGACGATGAGAAGATATACGCCGTCCTTGCCCTCGAGGATGAGATCAAGGAAAGCTCTGTCCGTGCCGTGAAAGAGCTTCAGAGAAGTGGAATCGAGATCCATATGCTGACGGGTGACAACGCGTCTTCTGCCGCCCGTATCGCTTCCGCGGCGGGAATTACCCACGTGCGTTCAGATGTCCTGCCCCAGGACAAGCAACAATATGTCGCTGACCTACAGAAGACACGCCGTGTTGCAATGGTCGGAGACGGTATCAATGACAGTGCAGCCCTTGCCAAGGCCGACCTCAGCATTGCCATGGGAGGAGGAAATGACATCGCCATCGATTCCTCGATGGTCACGATCGTTTCTTCCGACCTGGCCCGTATTCCGGAGTTGTTCCGCCTCTCCAGAAGGACCGTGAGGATTATCCGGGAGAACCTTTTCTGGGCATTCTTTTACAATATCCTTGCAATTCCGGTTGCCGCCGGGGTCCTGTACCCCTCGACCGGTTTCCTGCTGAATCCGATGATTGCGGCGGCCTGCATGGCCCTCAGCTCCGTCTGCGTAGTCTCCAACTCCCTGCGGCTGAGGCGTTGATGCGCCTTTCCGCCGGCAGGCGGCAGCTTGCCTCTTCGAGGACGGCTGCCCACCCTTCAATGCGCTCCTCCGCCAGCAGGTGGCAGCTTGCCTCTTCGAGGACGGCTGTCCGCCCTCCAATGCGCTCCTCCGCCGGCAGGCGGTAGGTCGCCCCGGAAGGTTCCGTTCGCTTCGCTCACTCCATCCCTCCCAACGTCTGCGGTGTCATCGCTATGCGATAACTTGCATCCGTCGGGTCCCTCCCTCTAACGTGTCCGAGGGTGGACACGCCTTCCCTGGGGCGACTACCGCCCACTGGCTGTCCGCCCTCCAATGCGCCCTAGCGCCGGCTGTCCGCCCTTCAATGTGCTCCTCCGCCGGCAGGCGGTAGGTCGCCCCCGGAAGGTTCCGTTCGCTTCGCTCACTCCATCCCTCCCAACGTCTGCGGCGTCATCGCTATGCGATAACTTGCATCCGTCGGGTCCCACCCTCTAACGCGTCCGAGGG
>JAFSSE010000003.1 GCA_017445755.1 Bacteroidales bacterium
CGTCTTGAGAGGGCCGTCGCGATTCATGAAGATGCCGCTCTCTCTTCTGCGAGCTGGGGCATGTTCCAGATAATGGGTTTCAATTACGGAAAGTGCGGCTGCAAGTCCGTGCAGGAGTTTGTTTCCAAGATGAAAGAAAGCGAGGTCGCTCAACTTGATTTGTTCGTGGCTTTCCTGAAATCGAATTCAAAGATGGTCGATGCTCTCAAAAACCGCTCCTGGGTAGATTTTGCCAGACTTTACTACGGCCCTTCAGAGTACAATATCTACGCTGACAAGCTTTCCAAGGCATACACAGCAGCCCGCAACTAGGAATTGGCATATTGCATTTTTCAGACGCGCTTCTTTCCGGAAAAGGAGCGCATCTTTTTTTGCATTAGTATCCCTTTACCTCGCCTATATCGCTTGCTGGTAAAGCTGGCGCTGGAAGTTGTAGAATGTTCCTATGGCTTGTTCTATTCCACCCAGTGCAGCGGTGCCTTCCATAATAGTTCCGTACTTGTTCGCCATCAGTTTCGGGAGCCGGTCTGCTTCAAGTTCGTCAATACCGGCTTTGACATAGACTGAGATGAGGTACTGTATGAACGATACCTGTTCGGGAGTTTGCTTCCCGGTGAATAGATTTGCTTTCTGGACGCGAATGGCGCGATTGACCGGTTTCTTTTGGAAAGCTATGTATTCCAAAACATCCAGGAGGTCGCAGTCGTCGGCATCAATCAGGCTCCGGATCTGTTTCAGGACATCCTCTCCATAACCCTGGTCAGCCATTTTGTTCAATAGTTCCCGTCTTGTGGTTGGTGAAGACCACTGTTCACAAAGTTCCGTGTCATCAGCAAAGAACTCAGGCAACTTTCCGAACATCATCTGTAGGAACTCTTCGGCACTCACCGGCACGCCATCCGGTCCCCAGAACATATCGCTCTTAATGTGCTTGATGTTCATCGTGTGTCCGGAAGACAGGCGGATTTCCAGTTTCTCGGGTTTATCCTCATCCTCAGGTTCGGGTTTTCTTCTGCCACTATAGGGGACATCCGGTTCACGAAGGACATCATTCACATCTTCCTGAGGCCCATATCCAGTCACTGTATTTGAAAGGGACCGGTCCTCTTCTCCATCCCAGGCAGGATCCTGGAAGTTTTCGTACGCCTTCACGAAATCGTAGATGGTAAAATAATACTTGCCATCGTAGAGCCGCGTTCCTCGGCCGATTATCTGCTTGAACTCAATCATGGAACGGATGGGGCGCAGAAGGACGATATTCCGAACATTCAGCGCATCCACACCCGTTGAGAGTTTCTGTGAAGTGGTGAGTATCGTGGGAATGGTCTTCTCGTTGTCCTGGAACTCCTTCAAATACTGCTCTCCCAGATTTCCGTCATTGGCTGCGACACGGACTGCATACTTAGGATTTCCGTGATGGAACTTATTTATCATGTCGCGGATTTTGGCTGCGTGGTCCTGGGTCGCACAGAACACCAGGGTCTTCTCATCGTCCTTGATGTATTTCAAGAACTCCTGGACACGGGCCTCGTCCCTTTGCCGGATGGTGATATTCCCCTGGTAGAAGTCGTTCTCCGTATAGACCTTGCCTTCTTCCACTTCGCCGGAAAGGATTTCGTCCTCCGGGGAATAGATGTAATCGTCAATGTTGCTCTGCATCTTGCAATGCCGGAACGGGGTGAGGAAACCATCAGCAATGCCTTCCTTCAAGGAATACTCATAGACCGGTTTCCCGAAGTATTCATAGGTGTTGGCATTGACATCCCGTCTCGGCGTTGCGGTCATACCGAGCTGCACGGCACTGCTGAAATACTCCATAATGCCCCTCCAACTGCTCTCATCATTCGCTCCCCCACGATGGCACTCATCTATGATAACGAAATCAAAGAAGTCCCTGGGATACTGACCGAAGTTGGGCTTGTCTTCCTCACCGCTCTCAAAGGTCTGGAAGATGGTGAAGAAGATGGAGGCGTTTGTCGGGACCTTGCCGTTCTTGCGGACGCTATCCGGCGTAATGCGGCACAGGGCATCACCCGCGAACCCGAAGAACCCGTTGAACGCCTGGTTTGCAAGGATATTCCGGTCGGCCAGGAAGAGAATACGGGGTCTGCCTCCGGTCTTCCTCACATTCCACCTCGTATGGAAGAGTTTGTACGCAATCTGAAAGGAGATGAAGGTCTTGCCGGTTCCCGTTGCCATGGTCAGGAGTATGCGGTTCTTTCCGGCTGCTACGGCATCGAGGACCCTGTTGATGGCAATCTCCTGGTAATACCTTGGAACCTTCTGTCCGTCATTATACAGGGGCTGGGCGTAGAATTTGTCCCTCCATTCATCAGCATCGCCGAAGGTCCGTGTCCATATCTCTTCCGGGGAAAGGTAGTCATCCACCTGACCTTCCTCGCCGGTCTCCATATCAATCTGGTAGATGGTGTCGCCGTTGGTAGCGTAGGTGAAGCGAATTTTCAGTTTCTCGGCGTATTCCTTCGCCTGCATCACGCCTTCACCCACCGGCTTCTCGTCACTCTTCGCTTCCACGACAGCCAGTTTGACACCCTTGTATTGGAGAATGTAGTCCGCTTTCATCGGTCTGGGCCTCACAGTCTGGCTTATCCTTCCCCGGGTGATGGGAACTTCCGTGAGGATATAACTATCAGCTGTAGTGCCCCAGCCGTTCTCTTTCAACTTGGGGTCAATCTTGGTCAATCTGGTCTGGCTTTCGTTCATAGGCCATTAAAACAAATCTTCGAGGGTAACGATCTTCTGGAATATGCCGGAATATTCGTTGCCGGCAACGCCATAGGTCGTAACAAGTGTAAGATGGACAACCTTGCGACGCGGTATTATTTCTTGAATTGCGGCAACCCGCCCTCCCAGTTTCTTCGCATATTCCTTTGATACCCGGAAATCATCTGCGTAGAATTTCATCTCGCATAAATTCACAACGTTGTCGGCACGATCGATAACGAGGTCTATCTGGGAGCCTTCCTGAGAATCGTCTCCTGGCAGACACCACGCGGATTGCGTCGAGGCGACACCTTCGACACCCAGGGCCTGCTTGATTCGCAAAATATGCTGGACGCAAAGATCCTCGAAAGCAAAGCCACGCCAGGCAGCCAGCGCCGAAGACTGGATATTGTTCTCCCAGTACTTGGAATCCTTCACTTTTTTCTTTTCCATGAAAGTGATCCAGAAACGGCAGAAATAGTCGCACAAACGGTAACAGGTGTCGTTTCCTCCCTTTCCGAAAGGAATATACTTCTCAATGAATTGGCTGGCAATAAGGGCTTTCAATTGTTTTGTGAGCCCTCCTCCGTCAGCGATGCCGGTGCCGGAGACAATCTCCTCCCGGGTGTATCCCCCGTGCCTGTTGGACAAGAAACGCAAGATGCTCTTGTATTGTTCCGGATTTACGAAAAGGGAGCCCATCAGGAGGTCGAATTCGTCCTCCAAGGCGGCGTCTTCGGCAAAGAACAAACGGTCGATGTTCTGGGCAAGGGAGCAGGAACTGTCGAATGCGGCCATATAATAAGGGATGCCGCCGACGATCATGTAGGATTGAGCGAGATCATAATCCGACATCTTCACCCCTTTGCTGAGGTAGAACTCCCTGCTTTCCTTCAACGTGAAAGGATGCAGGTGGATTTTTTCTGTCAGGCGCCCGTACAGTCCCCCTTTGTTGTGGATAAGATTGTCTTCTATCCACGAGGTGGCGCTTCCGCATACGATCAGCAGGATATCGTCTCTTTTGGCAGCCCAATCATTCCAGAAATGCTCGAAAGCCGGGATGAAGCGTGACCTTGCCGTGTCCATCCAGGGCATCTCATCGATGAATATGACTTTCTTGCCGGGCCCTTTTTTGCTTTCCACAAGAAGAGCGAGCAACGCAAAAGCATCCAGCCATGAGGAAGGTTGGGCTCCTTTCTTCAGGCCATAGCGCAGAAGATTCACGTAAAACGCATGGAGCTGGTCCTGCAGAAGGTTTTTCCGGTCGCGGCCGTAGGGAGAGAGGCCTGTGTGCCAGAACAGGAAACGGTCTTTGAACTGCTCCTTTACCAGATAGGTCTTCCCCACCCGGCGTCGTCCATACACGGCGACAAATTCTGAATGCTTGCTTTCAAAGCATTTTTCCAGTCGCTTTTGTTCCTCCTGTCTTCCTGTCATGGTTCTTTATTTTTCTGCAAAGATAGCAATCACCTCAAATTTCGCAAATTAAGAGCGCTTTATTTTTCTGAATCGGCCACTTTTTATCGATTTCCAGAAAAATAAAGATCTCCGCAAACCGGCCCGTTCATAGATCTGTCGCTAGATCTTCTTACGAAGTTCGTTGATTTCTGCTTCCAGTTTATCTTTCTTCTCCTGTGTCGGGTAGTGCATTCTCATATTGGCATTCAAGCCATAGGTTCTCACAAATTGATTGTCAAGTTCCCGGATTTCCCGTTGCTTTCGTTCAATCCGTTTGATGACATTACCTTTGCTATTGCGGATGGTGAATATGAGGGTGATTATCGCCGCTATTGCTGCAATCACAGACGCTATAATGCCGATTTCGTTCATATCGTTGAGGTTTTATAGTTCTCCAGTAAATGCCTTGCGGAGAAGGGACTGCTTCAAGTCATCGCAGAGAGTGAGGGTCTTCTGGTAGTTCTGTTGGAGTGTGTTGCTCTTGTCGTTGAGGTCATTCAAGCGAGAAACAATGTCATCTTGTTCCGTAATAGTGGGCAGTAAAATAGTGTAGCCCTTAACATCCTTATCTGTGATGGCAGGATATGTCGCTCCGGTTTGCAGTGGTTCAACATAGTCATAGAAGGCATCTGTGGAAAGGCAATGGAAAAGCCACGAAGGTCTCACTTTCCTTTTGTCAGGACGCAGGACACAAAAGCCAGTGCTACAAATCTGTCCGTCATATTGCTCCGTGATAATACAATATCTACGCAATGTGGGTCGTGTTGTGGCGAAAATAATATCATCTTCACAGACAAGCCTTTGCGCCCTGGACGGAGCATTGGACTTCTTTATCCGTTGCGGTTCAACAACAGATTTCGTGCTTCTATCAACGGATGTCAAGTCAATGTATGTGTATTCTATTTCTTCCGGAATCTCTCTCCACTTGATGTTGTCGGTTTTCAAGCAAACGGAACCAATTTCGGCAACCGACCATCCATCCTTCGGTTCCAGTTCCTTCTTCAATGTCGCTTGGAAGAGGTCCTTTGCTGCTTGAAGGGATTTCTCGGCATTGGCTTTCAGGGCATCAATCCCCGCGAACTCCCGGTCCAGAATATCCACGATACGCTGCTGCTCTGGGAGAGATGGCACGGGGACACTTGCCTCCCTTAAATACCTAAAATGCCTCGCATATCCTCTACTTTTGATATGAACAGACGATACCCAATAAAAGAAGTACTTCGGCAAGAGGAACCCCTTGGGTTCAAGTATCTTCACGCCATCGGCTCCAACAACGAAGTCAAAGTCAATATATTTCACAACCATTGTGTGGTCTCCAAAAACCACAACTGGTTTTCTATGAACGAACAAATCATCCGGGTTGTCCCAATAGCCGCTTATCAAGTCCTTCTCCTGTGAAACAATGGGATACAACCCTTTCTCCTGGTATGATGAAGAAAGAAGTTTTGTTGGCGCTTTGCGCTTTTCAATGCAAGCATCAAACGCTTTTATTCCCCAATCTGCCCTCATAGCATCTCCATAATCTCGTTCAACAAACGCTGGCTGTCGGCGGCAAGGGCTTCAATCTCAGCGGCAATCTGCTGGGGAGTACGCTCATCCACGATTTCAACCTTGTTGGGGTTCTTAACGGAGAGGTCGTAGTTATCATCCAGGTCAGCGACCTTCACGGACCAGGAGTTCTCGCTATCCACCTTGGTCTTCTGCTTCTCAACGAAGTCCGCCAGGTCATTCTCGCTGAGCGGGTCCGTCTTTCCCAGGGTGCGGTCCAGGTTCAGTTGGTAGAACCAGACCTTCTGTGTAGGTTCCCCTTTCTTGAAAAAGAGCACAATGGTCTTAACACCTGCTTGGAATACTCCGGAAGGAAGGTCCAGTATCGTGTGGAGGTTGCAGTCTTCCAGGAGTTTCTTACGCAGCTCAATGGAAGCGTTGTCAGTGTTGGATAGGAAGGTATTCTTAATGACGATACCGGCGTTGCCACCTGCTTTGAGGTACTTAATGAAGTGTTCCAGGAACAGATAGGCCGTTTCACTGGTCTTGATGGGGAAGTTCTGCTGGACCTCTTTACGCTCACTGCCTCCAAAGGGCGGATTTGCCAGGATATTGTCAAACTGGTCCCTCGTCTGGACATCAGCAAGGTTTTCTCCCAGGGTATTGGTCTTTATGATATTCGGTGACTGGACCCCGTGGAGTATCATATTCATCATTGCGATAAGATACGGAAGCGCCTTCTTTTCCTTGCCATAGAAGGTGGTCTTCTGCAGCTTTTCTTCATCTGCGGTCGTATGGACCTGGGCATGCATATAGTTGTACGCTTCGCAGAGGAACCCGGCAGAACCGCAGGCGCCATCATACACGCTCTCACCAATCTGGGGATTTACGACCTTGACAATGGACCGGATGAGCGGACGGGGCGTGTAGTATTCACCCCCGTTGCGACCGGCATTGCCCATCTTATTGAGTCGGCTCTCATACAGGTAGGTCATTTCGTGCTTCTGCTCGCTGGTCTGGAACTTGAGGCCGTCTATCTGCTCAATGATGTCCCGCATACAATACCCGCTTACCAGTTTGTTGCGGAGTTCGGCGAAGATAAGCCCAATTTTGACCTTGATGGAGGTATTATCCGTTTCTCCTTGCCCGAGGTTCTTCAAATAGGGGAAGAGTTTGCCATTCACGAACTCTATGAGGTCATCGCCTACCATGGCGTTATGGATGTCATATTCCCCGGCGGCGGTTCTCGGCATAGCCCAGGTATTCCACCTGTACTCTTCATCCAGGATTGGAGAATAGGTCCCGCCACCCAGAAGAGCCGCCATTTCGTTCTCTTTGTCCAGGTCATCCAGGTATTTCAGGAAGAGTATCCACGAGGACTGCTCCACATAATCCAGTTCGCTGCTGCACCCCTCATCGGTACGCAGGGCGTTATCTATATTTTTGAAGACTTGCTCAAATGCCATTGTGTATGTGTATGTTGCCTATTAACTTACAAATATACGACTTTTGCGGAGAAGACTTGACGAAAATCGTTATCTTTGTTAGTAATTGGCCTGCCATGGGAGCCGGAGACCTTGCTGACAGGAAAGCAAAGTAACTCTCCCGCCGCCGTTTTTTAACAATTATTTTGAGATTCGGGAATAATTCAATAATTTTACGGCGTTGAAACTATTTTTAAACCAATAAGTATCATGAAAAAATTCGGAACTATCCTCCTCGCAGGCCTGGTACTTCTCCAGAGCTGCGGCTCCATGTCGAATCTTGCCGGCGGTGCCCTTATCGGCTCCGGCGCAGGTGCTGCAATCGGTGCAGGTATCGGTTATCTTGTCGGCGGTGACGGCAAGGGTGCAGCAATCGGCGCAGCCATCGGAACTGCCGTAGGCGGTGGCACCGGTGCAATTATCGGTGACCAGATGGACAAGAAGGCAAAAGAACTCGCTGAACTCGAGAACGCCCAGGTCGAGACGGTCGTTGACATCAACGGTCTCAAGGCCATCAAGGTCACCTTCGACAGCGGTATCCTCTTCGCCACCAACAGCGCAACCCTCTCCGCCGAGTCCAAGGAAGCCCTCAAGCAGTTTGCAAACGGTATCGCCGACATGCCTGAGACCAACCTTACAATCTACGGACACACCGACAACACCGGTACCCTCGAGGTAAACCAGAGGGTCTCGAAGAACCGCGCCAACGCAGTTGAGAAATATCTCAAGAGCTGCGGTATCGCTTCTGACCGCATGACCGCCGAAGGTCTTGCTTATGACTTCCCCGTCGCTTCCAACGACACCGAGGAAGGCCGTGCCCAGAACCGCCGCGTTGAGGTTTACATCTCCGCAAACGAGGAAATGGTCGCCGCTGCCGAGAAGGCCGCTGCTGAGCAGAAGTAAGATAATTCCTAATTACATGAAAGAGGCCATCTCATTGGGATGGCCTCTTTTTTTCAGTCGTTGTTCCGCTCGGAAATATCTACCGGACGGGGCGTCCGGTCTCCCATCAGGTGGAGGGTATAATAGTCCGCCATCTTCCAGAAGAAATACTCGTTCATGTCACCGAAACCATGGCGCTGGCCTGGCAGAATCAGCATGTCGAAACGCTTGTTCGCACGGATAAGAGCATTGACTACGCGGATTGAATTAGCTGGATTGACATTGTTGTCAATATCCCCATGGACCAGAAGCAGGTGCCCTTTCAGGCGGGAAGCGAGTTCCTGGTTGGTGTCGATGTGGTAAACGAAGGTCGTGTCCCCCTTCTCGATTTTCTCGGTAATCCCGTGGTGCTGCTCCGACCACCAGCGGTTATAGATTGAGTTGTCATGGTTCCCGGCGCAGGAAACGGCTACCTTGAAGAAGTCGGGGTAGGTCAGGATGGCTGCGGTGGACATGAAGCCGCCCCCGGAGTGGCCATGAATGCCGACACGGGATATGTCCATGTAGGAAAAGCGCTCTGCAAGCTGCTGTATGGCATATTTCTGGTCCTCGAGCCCATAGTCACGGAGGTTTCCGTAGCCGTAATTATGGTACCATTTCGAACGGTTCGGGTGGCCTCCTCGGTTGCCGACGGTCACGACTATGAAGCCAAGCTGGGCGAGACGGTCGGTGCGGGTGAAGCCGCGGGACCATGAGATATTGTTCGCCTCAACCTGGGGACCCGGATAGACGTAGTCGCAGACGGGGTAAACCTTGGTGCTGTCGAAGTCAAAGGGCTTGTAAATCGCTCCGTAAAGGTCGGTGATACCGTCGGCGGCCTTCACCTTGAAGCGCTCGGGGAAGCGGTATCCGGCCGCAAAAAGCCGGGAGAAATCGGCCTCTTCGAGGTCCATGACCTTCCTTCCTCTCGCGGCGTCGAAAAGCGCGGAGGCGGGCTTGGCGTCAACACGGGAGTAATTGGCTATGAAGTACTTCCCGTCATCGCTCGAGGTCGAAAGCACATCCATGTCATCCATGTCGAGCTTCACCGGAGTACCGCCGGCAAGGGGGACCCGGTAGGTATGCATCTGGTATGGATTCTCACCCTCTTCCATTCCGCAAGCGCTGAAAAGGACATATGAATCCGTCACGGCAAGGATATCTTCGGCGTGGTAGGCCCCCTCGGAGAGGTTCTTAACGAGAGTTCCGTCCTTTTCATAGAGATAGAGGTTTGCCCAGCCGTTACGCTCTGACCACCAGACGAAACGGTCGCCCCGAAACTCCGGTTTGCGGTATTCGACATAGGTGTTCATCCGCTCGGAAACTATTGTCCGGGTGCTGTCTGCGCCGATGTCCACCCTGCAGAGATCCAGCCGCTTAAGGTCGCGGCTCTGGCGGACAAGGTAGAACCCGCTCCCGTCACCGAGCCACTTCGAGCAGCGGAAACCGGTATAGTTGTCCTCGCGTGTCGGGTTTGACCGCAAAACTTCCATTTCCTGGTCCTTGAAGGCGATGGAAGGGATATACTTCCGGTTCCCGTCCATGTCAAAGACATACAGTTCCGGCCTCGGACCCTTCTCGCCCGGCATCTGATAGTGGTATGCCTCGAGTTTCGGACGCGGCTTGGCCAGGGCGTCGATTACCCATAGCTCCTTCACGGCCGACATGTCCCAGCGCACGGTGGCAAAGTGCTTCCCGTCGGGGGCCCAGCAAACAGGGGCGAAGGAACGGGCGGTGGAATCGGTTTCCATGTCACCCTTGTAGTTATCCCCATTCCACGAGAAAATCTTCGTCCCGTCCTCCGTCAGGGGCTTTTCGACGAGGGTCGTGTCCTTCGGGTCCTTGGCGGCCTTCCGGAGCGAGGTCGAATCCATGAGGTAGAGATTGTGGTTCTTCACATAAATCCCGACCGTCCCGTCCGGGGAAACATTGGCCCAGTCGGGGTAGAGTTCCGGCTTCTCAGCGACCTCCGTCAGGGTTTTCGAGGCGATGTCATAGCGGAAATGGAAGACCTTCTTCCCGGGCTTTCCTTTTTTGAACTTCGTCGAATCGGTCTCGTCGGCGGTACTCTGGATATCAAAGGTAAACGCCTTGTCGTCAACTAGTTCCAATTTCTTAAAAGGTATATGCTGGGCGTCGAAGGGGTCATGGACCCTGGAGGTCAGTTCCATCGCGAGCTTCGGAAGGTCGAAGGCCTCCTGTTTCGTCCCCTTCACGGGATCCACTATATACCACTTCGTCCCCTCGGAGGACTTCCAGCTGTACCAGAAGCGGTTGTCGCCCTTGAACCATGAGGGAGTAATCCTTGTGGAATAAACCATGTTCCCGACCCTTTTCGCAGAAAAGCGTTCCGCAAGGGCATAATTCGCCTTTGTGACCTTTTCGGGGGCCTTGTCCTTCGCCTGGAGCGGAGAGACCAGCAAGAAAGCCGCGGTCGCGGCAAGTATCCATTTGTAAATCATGGGTACAAAGATAATGATTCGTTTTGAACTGAGCACCGGATTTGTTATCTTTGCTGCGAAGAGAGAGCCCTTTTATTATGAAACGTTCCGTCAAAGCCATAGCCCTCGCGGCCACACTTGCCCTTGCCTCCTGCACGGGGCTTAAAACCGATGTATTCTCTGAAGAGATGAGCCAGAGTGCAACCAGCGGGACAGACTCGCTCTATGTGAGCATTTCGCTGGAGTATCCGACCGGCTCCGAAGTGAGGGATTCCCTGATCCGGACGGCCATCCTCTCGGCCGCCTTCGACCTCGAAGAAGACCCTACGACCCTCGAAGAAACCGTTTCCCGCTATGAAGCGGCTCTTTCGGACCAGTTTATCCTCGAAGGGGGCCCCCTTTCATGGGAAGACAGAATCAACGGTTATTTCTCCGGGAGGCGCAAAGGGGTAGTTTCATATATGATTGAGTATTACTCCTTCAGGGGTGGCGCCCATGGAATTTCCACCATGACCCCTGTCGTCTTCGACAAAAAGACCGGGAACATAATCCCCGAGGCGGAATTCTTCGCTCCCGGGTACGAGGAACCCATCGGAAAGGCCCTCTCCGAGCTGCTGCCAAGTACCCTTTCGGCGGAAGAATATGACTCCGTTTTCGAAAAAGAACTCCTCCCGAACGGCAGCTATGAGGTTGGTTCCGAGGGGGTTACCTGGTATTATCAGCCCTATGAAATCGGGGCATACTCCCTCGGGGTCGTCTCCCTGACCCTGCCATGGTCTTCGCTGAAAGCTTATCTGAGTAACTGAAATTCCCCTCCGAAATGAAAGCCGAAACCCAATGGATTCTGACCGAGGTCGATGGAAAAATAGCTTCCGTCGCCCCGGATTACCGCCATTTCGCCGCCGTGGCCGGGCGCATCGCGGCCATGAAGCCATCCGAGGTCGGTGCGGTATCGACCCGGAAGCTGACGACCTCCGAGGTTATGACCCTTTCCAGGCGGCTGGAGTGGGATGATTTACTCGTATTCGGGACCAAATTCCAGAAGAGCGTCCTCGAAACGCTCTTCCTTGTAACCCACCCGGGGCCCGGCCGCCTGATGAGCTACACAGATTTCGCCGCCCTCTGCGGCTTCCCGACCGCAAACCGCCAGGTCGCCCATGTAATGACGCTGAATCCCCTCGCGGTTATCGTCCCCTGCCACCTCGTGGTCCCCAAAGAATCAATTGACCGCATCGCCGAAATCCGCGCCGACGCCGAATCATCGACGCTTTTCCGCGGCAGCGACCTTTACCTTCTCGACAGTATCGACGTCGGCGACTACGCCTACGGCCCCGCCCTCAAGCGCGACCTGATCAAACGCGAGCTCGGCCAGTAAGCCGTCTTCTCTAATACACAATACCTAACACTCGTTGTACACGTTTTGAGGCAAAAACGTGCACATTCAGTACCGCGCGGTGGGGTGACGATGCTGACGGCAACGGAGGGGCGGTGGAAGCGGTGGCAATGGGCCGGAGGGGCGGAGCGGGGCGCATTTGACGCCGTAGAAACTGTTGAAAACTTTGTTAATTACCGATTTTTTTACTAACTTTGCCGTCCCAATTTTTTTGGGAAATAACATAAATTAAAGATTAACAATTATTTATGCCAACAATCCAACAACTTGTTCGCAAAGGACGCGAGACTATCGAAGTAAAAAGCAAGTCTCGTGCGCTGGACGCATGTCCTCAGAAGCGTGGCGTATGCCTTAGGGTGTATACAACTACCCCTAAGAAACCTAACTCAGCAATGCGTAAGGTTGCCCGTGTACGTCTTTCCAACGCAAAAGAGGTCAATGCCTACATTCCGGGCGAAGGTCACAACCTCCAGGAGCACAGCATCGTGCTGGTTCGCGGCGGCCGTGTAAAGGACCTCCCGGGTGTACGTTACCACATCCTTCGTGGAGCTCTTGATACCGCTGGTGTAGATGGCAGGACCCAGTCCCGTTCCCTCTATGGCGCAAAGCGGCCCAAGAAATCCAAGAAGTAATTTTTATCACCTTAATTCTTTTTCAAAATGAGAAAAGCGAAGCCTAAAAAGAGGATTCTACTTCCGGATCCCAAGTTCCACGACGTGGAGGTTACACGTTTCGTGAACAACCTTATGCTCCAGGGAAAGAAGAGTATCGCGTACGCTATCTTTTACGATGCCATCGACATGGTCGGCGAGAAGATGAAAGATTCTGACAAGGCTCCCATAGATATTTGGAAAAAGGCGCTCGAGAACGTGACCCCTCAGATCGAGGTCAAGTCCCGCCGTATCGGCGGCGCCAACTTCCAGGTGCCTACGGAGCTCCGTCCTGAAAGGAAAGTCTCCGTCTCCATGAAGAACATGATCCAGTTCGCACGGAAACGTTCAGGGCACTCCATGGCAGAAAAACTCGCCGCCGAAATCATCGCTGCTTATAACGGCGAAGGTGGCGCGTTCAAGCGTAAGGAAGACATGCACAGGATGGCAGAGGCCAACAAGGCGTTTGCCCACTTCCGTTTCTAATCTGCAGCAATGGCAAAAAGGGATCTTAGATACACCAGGAACATCGGCATCATGGCCCACATCGATGCCGGTAAAACCACGACCTCGGAGCGTATCCTCTATTACACCGGAAAAACCCACAAAATCGGGGAGGTGCATGAGGGTGCGGCCACGATGGACTGGATGGTGCAGGAGCAGGAGAGGGGTATTACCATCACCTCCGCTGCAACCACCGCCTTCTGGCACTACGCCGATCAGACGTATCAGATCAATTTGATCGATACGCCCGGTCACGTGGACTTCACGGTCGAGGTTGAACGTTCCCTGAGGGTTCTTGACGGGACCATCGCCACATTCTGCGCAGTGGGGCGGGTTCAGCCCCAGTCGGAGACCGTGTGGCGTCAGGCCGACAAGTACCGTGTACCGAAGATCGCCTATGTCAACAAAATGGACCGCGTAGGTGCGGACTTCCTCGCATGCGTTGAGGATATACACACCAAACTCGGGGCCCATGCCGTCCCTGTCTGCCTCCCCATCGGGGCGGAGGACCAGTTTGAAGGTATCGTGGACCTTATCTCCAGAAAGGCCGTCTATTACAACTCCAGCGAGGAACTTGTCAACTACCATGTCGGCGAGATTCCCGAGGAAATGGTTGAAGAGGTCGAAGAGTGGAGAGGAAAGCTCCTCGAAGCCGCCGCAGAATGCGACGAAACCATCATGGACAAGTTTTTCGAGGATCCCGAATCCCTTACGGAGGAGGAGATTATCGCAGCGCTCCGCAAGGGGACCATCTCCATGCAGATTGTCCCGGCCTGCTGCGGCTCTTCCTTCAAGAACAAGGGTGTACAGTTCCTCCTTGACTGTGTCATGAGATACCTTCCGTCCCCGCTCGACAAGGGGGCCGTCAAGGGCACTAATCCGAAAACCGGAAACGAAATCCAGCGCGAACCAGATGCTCAGCAGCCGTTCTGCGCCCTGGTCTTCAAGATTGCGACGGATCCCTTCGTGGGCCGCCTCGCATTCATGAGGGCCTATTCCGGACGCCTGGATTCCGGATCCTACGTCTACAACGCCCGAACCGGCAAGAAGGAAAGGGTCGCCCGGCTCTACCAGATGCACTCCAACCACCAGAACCCCATCGAGTTCGTGGAAGCGGGAGACATCTGCGCCGCCGTGGGATTCAAGGACCTTCGAACCGGGGACACCGTCTGCGTGGAAGACCACCCCATCGTCCTCGAGTCGATGGAGTTCCCCGCACCGGTTATCGGTATCGCCGTCGAGCCGAAGACCCAGTTGGATCTCGACAAGCTCGGAATCGCCCTCGGAAAACTTGCCGAGGAAGACCCGACTTTCACGGTGAAATCCGATAATGAAACCGGCCAGACCGTTATCAGCGGCATGGGTGAGCTCCACCTGGACATCATCGTCGACCGGCTCCGCAGGGAGTTCGGCGTCGATATCAACCAGGGCGCTCCGATGGTCAATTACAAGGAGACCATCACCAGCTCGTACCAGCTCCGTGAGGTCTTCAAGAAACAGACCGGCGGCCGCGGCAAGTTCGCGGACATCATCGTGGAAATCTCTCCTGCGGACGAGGGCGTTACCGGCCTTCAGTTCCTCAACGAGGTGAAGGGCGGAAACATTCCGAAGGAGTTCATCCCGTCCGTGGAAAAGGGTTTCCTCTCGGCAATGGCCAACGGAGTCCTCGCCGGTTACGAGGTCCCCTCGATGAAGGTGCGGCTGCTCGACGGAAGCTACCACCCGGTAGATTCCGACCAGCTGTCCTTCGAAATCGCGGCCCGTATGGCGTTCCGCCATGGCTGCCCGAAATGCCACCCTGTCCTTCTGGAACCCATCATGTCCCTCGAGGTCGTGACTCCGGAAGACTATATGGGTGACATCGTCGGAGACCTCAACCGCCGGAGGGGCCAGATTGTCGCCATGGACTCCGAGGCAACGGGCGCACGCATCGTAAAGGCGTTTGTCCCGCTCGCCGAGCAGTTCGGCTACGTCACCGTCCTGAGGACCCTGTCCTCCGGCCGCGCGACCAGCACGATGACCTTTGACCATTACGCCGAAGTCCCCGCCTCCCTCGCAAAAGACATTGTCGAGAAGAGCGGATACCGGATGATTGCAGACGAATAAGTTTATCAAGGAAATTTAAAAGACAAATTGATATGAGCCAGAAAATCAGAATCAAACTCAAGTCGTTCGACCACATGCTCGTCGACAAGTCGGCGGTCAAGATCGTCGACACCGTGAAAGCCACGGGTGCCAAGGTCAACGGTCCTATTCCGCTTCCTACGCACAAGAAGATCTTCACGGTCAACCGTTCGACCTTCGTAAACAAGAAGGCGCGCGAGCAGTTTGAACTCGACTCCTATGTCCGGCTTCTGGACATCGACGATTCCAACGCGAAGACTGTCGATGCACTGATGAAGCTCGAACTCCCTTCGGGTGTCGAGGTCGAAATCAAGGTCTGAGGACGCTGAAGCGTTTTAAGACGCCCCGGGTTCATTTTCCCGGGCACCGGTCCCTTAGCTCAGTCGGTTAGAGCAGCGGACTCATAATCCGTGGGTCGTGGGTTCAAGTCCCCCAGGGACCACGAAAAAGGAGGTCGACCTTCCGGTCGGCCTCCTTCTGTGTTGAGGTTATCCTAACGTTTGTAACAGCAGAGAGGAAGGCCCATTCCACCTGCGTTGCCGTAGGCCTCCTTGCCGTCGGGAGTGACACAGATTTCAAAATCGCACAGATCCATGGCCTCTTCGTGCAATTGCTGACCTTCATTCCAGATTGCGGCTTCAAAAGAGAAGTCCGAATCGCCCTGCGGCTGATGTCCCATTCCCTTAAGAGCGTTTACGGTGTACCAGGTATAACCCCTTAGTTCAAATGTTTCAGGGTTCATTGAAAAGCCGTCGTCAGGGCCGTCGCCAGAGGCGTTCCAACCGAAAGACCAATTGTACGAATCCGTATAACTGATCTCTTTCCCAGCCCAGATGTGGTCGTCGTCGGTTTCAATGTGAAGTTTTCCGTCATTGAATGTGAATGAGCCCTGGATATGGTAACCCCACATAGGAACATACACGTCGATAGTTTTTCCTGAAATAAGGAAACACAGGCGATAATCGGTATCTGCGGTGTACTCGGCCGGCTTTACACCGCTGTGAGGAGCATCCCAGCGTCCGTCACCGAGGGGGCCTGATTCCACCTTGGCTCCCACTTTCCGGAAACTCTCCGTCGAACGGTAACTGAATTGATCATTCTCCGACTCGTCAACAATAACCAGCCAAGCTTTTCCGCCAATCATGAGAACCTTGACAGTCTGTGCTTCTTTTCCGGTAGGGGTTAAAGTTATGGTACTGCCGGTTTCGCTGAAGGACCACTTACCGGAGGTGTTATCCCCCCATCTGGATTCCGTATAGGATCCGTCCTCCTTGAAGACATATACGGTTTCTCCACCCTGGGCCCAGCTGCCGACGAAATCCTTCGATGTGACCTTCCCGTCAGCTGTATTTCCAGTATCGTCTCCTGTCTTGTCGCACCCTACCGCCAGAATGGCAGCTCCTGCGACCAAAATGTAAAGTAGTTTTTTCATGTCTTTGCGTTTTAGATGCTGTTTTAAACTATTACTCTTGTTATCTATGAGCCGTTCCCGGCTATTTTTCACCTTTCTCATCAATCACGCAGCCGTCGCACTCCTTCTTCGAAAGTCGAAACAGTCCCGAAAAATCGCTGATAGCAGCTTGCCTTCGGCAATCATTTCAAGAAAGGTTCTTACTAAATATGCGCAAATATATAAAATAGGGTCCAATAAAAAAAAGGATTCGCCCTTTCAAAAAGGGAAAAAGTTAGAAACGCGCCACGCCTGCTGTCCAGCCCCCAGGGAAATGCCCGGGAAAGCCCTACCAGTCCCTGAAGGGGTGGCGGGAGAGGGAAGCGTTGTAGTAGCGGCGGTCTCCGGTGACCTCTTCGCCGAGCCAGGAGGGGCGGTCGAAGGGGTCGTCTTCGGAGGAAAGCTCGATTTCGGCGACGACTAGCCCCTCGTTGTCGCCATGGAATTCGTCGATTTCCCACGTGTGGCGGCCATCGGTGTTATGGACAAGGTGGCGGGTCTTGTCAATCAGGCCGCTTGTACAGAGCGGTATCAGGTCCCGGGCTTCGGAAAGGGGGATTTCCTTTTCCCATTCGAAGCGGCTGAGTCCCCGGGCGTCGCTGGGCCCCTTTATGGTCAGGATGCCGCGGTCGTCGCAGATGCGAATTCTCGCGGAGCACTTCGGTGTGCTGCAAAGGTATCCCTGGGTGATACCGAGGGAGCGGTACACCTCTTTTTTATAATCGCCCTTAACCAGAAACTTTCGCTCTATTTCCTTAGCCATCAGTTCTTTCCAATCATTTACTGGACATGGACCGGGAAGGCGGCTTCGAGGGCCTCTTTCGTATAGGTAGGCGGGACGAAACGATGCTCTCCGGTACCGATTATTCCATAGCGCGGAGGGGCGGAGGCGTCCTCGGCATCCTCGACGGAGAAGACGGAAACTCCGGGTGTTTCCTCCTTCAGGATATGGACCATATATTTCTCGAGACGGAAATAGTAGCCGTTTTCACGGGTCACGACGGGGACGAACTGCCAGCCGGGCTCTTCGCTCTGCCATCCATTGAGGGAGAGGCAGGCGCAGATACGGCCGTCCCACGCGATGGTTTTATAGCGAAGGACGGGGAAAAGCAGGGAAGAGCGGGGCGCTTCACGGAAGGAGGAGGGTAGGAGCCCGCTTTCGGTCTCCTTGCAGAAATAGTATTTCCCGTCTTCGAGGACAGCTACGCCGTAGGGGCCGGACGGAATTGTGACATCGGCGGCGCCGAGCCGTTTTCCGTCTCCTCTGAGATAAACGGGCTCCTCAACGTCGAAGTTCTTTGGCTTCATACGGCCCTTGTCGGGGAAGGCCACACCCGCGGTCCCTGTCGCAAGGTCGAAGCGGTAAGGCAGGTCAAAACCGTTCTTGGCATGTTTCCAATAATAGAATTCTCCGGAAGGACCGCCGTCCTGGACAGTGTCCATGAAAGGAAGAAGGAGGAGTTCGCCGCTCGTCAGACGGGAAATTCCGTATTTACCGTCCTTGAGGGTGAGGGCGAGGTCTTCACGGCCAGGGATGGGTCGGATATCCTCGAACTGGGGCTTGATGGCAAGACTGTCAGCGGCGTTAAGGCAGCCGACAAGCCCGTCCTTTGTGACCAGGACCAGATCCTTCTGGCCGGGGGCCCGGTAAAGGGAATCGAAGGAGGGACGGACCGAGAAGACGCAGTCGCCGTCCATGATTCCGATAAGTCCATCCTTTTTCACGAAAATCTTCCCCGGGAAATCGTCTCGAAGATAAATGGAATCATACAGGGCATCCACGAAGATATTCCGGCGGGCGATGGAGACTATACCCAGCTTGCCGGCGCGGCGGAAAAGGAGATAATCCCCCGTCAGCGGCTCTTCAGGCACGGTTTCGAAGGCGGGACGGAAGACCACGTTCCCTTCGGTGTCGAGGGCTCCGAGGCGGTCGCCCGCATAGTACCAGAAAAGCCCGTTCTTATCTTTCAGCTCGATTTTATCATATCCCTTGGCGAGGATTCTTCCGTCAATGGAGACAAGTCCTGCCTTGCCCTGGTACTGGCAGAGGGCGATTCCGTCCACGAAATTGTCAATGGAATCGAAAAGGGGCAGGATCTGGTAGGTGCCGTTCCTGTTCAGAAGGCCCTCTTTCCCGAAGCTGTAAACCCTGGCAAGGGCCAGCTGGTTTCCATCAGCGTCCCTGAAGGCGCGGAACTGGTCAACCTTGTCGAAGAGGGGCTTGATTACAAATTTGCCATTTTCAGTTGCAAAGCCCCACAGACCGGTTTTTTCCTTTTGCATGGGGTAGAGGGCGCCTTCCTGCTGCCGCTTGGGAAGCAGTTCCATGTCGGGATAAAGCTGGGCCGATGCCGTGAGCGCCGAAGCGATCACGCAGCAAAGAGTAAGGAAGAATCTTTTCATCTGGATAAGTTTTGACTGTATGCAAATCTAATCATTATTCCCGGATTATTCGTATCTTTGGCTCAACATTATTAAACAAAGATTGAAATGAAACGGATTTTAGCTCTCATTGTTGCTGCGGTTATTCCCGCCCTCGCCCTTTTCGCACAGAACGAAAAAGCAGACAACATCCTCGGTGTCTATAAATCGGCTGACAGTTCCTATAAGGTTAAAATCACAAAACTCGCCGACGGGACTTACAAGGGTCAGGTCTGCTGGGTCGCAGAGCGCTGCGATGCAAACGGGAAGGTCTTCCTGGACGAGAAAAACCCTGACAAATCCCTACGCAACACCCCCTGCGACCAGATTGTACTTTTCAAGGGACTGAAATACAACGCCGACAAAAAGCGTTGGGAAGGTACTAAAATATATGACCCGAACCGCGGACTTAAGGCCAATATGACCGCCGAATTCTCCGGAGGCAATACCCTTAAGATACGGGGAACCGTCATGGGTATAGGAGAAACCGAAGTCTGGACGAAGGAATAGACTCTTCTTCAGTCCGGCCCCTCCCGCTTACAGGGCTTCAACCTCCTTATAAGCACGGACGATTTCCCCGACGAGAGGATCGGCAGGGAGGAGTCCCGTGTACTTTACAACAGTCGCCTCAAGCCCTTCGGAAGCAATTGAGGCAAGGAGCTCTACGCTCTGGGGGTCTTCGGGGTTGTTGAAGTGGAGGGCCGCTCCGATGGCAAGGAGAATCTTGTCATAAGGCAGCGAGAAGCCCTTCGCCGTCAGGACGGGGAGGATAAGACGGTCGTTCGGGGCAAGCTTACGAATCGGCTCGCGGCCGACACGGAGAACGTCATCCTTGAGATAAGGGTTGGAGAAACGCCTGAGAATCTTTTCGATATAGGCGAAGTGGGCGCTGTGGTCAAAACCGAATTTCCGGACCAGCCCCTCGCCGCTCTGCTGCATGACTTCGCGGACTATGGGGAGGATAACGGGGTCGGCGATGCTCTCGCCTATGGTCCCGAGCCCTTTCATCTTTCCGAGATAGGCCGCAGCGGCATGTCCGGTATTGAGCGTGAAGAGTTTCCGCTCGACATAGGCCTCGAGGTTATCGACCGGGGCCATGCCGGGAATCTCCGGAATCGCTCCCACGAAGGAGGAGCGCTCCACATCCCACTCGAAATAATCCTCGACCGCGACGTCGAGCGGCATGTCGCAGCGAACCGGGGGAACGATCCGGTCAACAGCGGCGTCAGGCCAGCCGACATGGGCCTCGGCCCACTCCTTGAGGGAAGGGTCTATCTGGTTGAAAACCAGCTCTTTCAGCTGGGAAGTAGCCCTCAGTCCGTTCTCGCAGGCGACGATATTGAGCGGGGACTCTACGCCGGCTTCCTTACGGGCGGCAAGTCCCTTTGCAATCGTCGGAGCGACGAACTTCAGGATACGCAGTCCGACAGCCGTCGTGATGATTTCCGCCTTTACAACGGCCTTAACCGCCGCGTCGCTGGCGGAATTCACTGCGGAAATATTCCGGATAAGGATATCGCGTGACTCCGTATCGGTCACGTGGACGACGTACTCGCCTCTTGTATTGATAGTATTGAGAAGCTCCTCAACTACATCGGCAAAAACCACACGGTATCCCGCCTCTGAGAGGACTGCTCCGATAAAGCCGCGCCCGATGTTCCCGGCGCCGAACTGGATGGCTGTTTTCATTATTTATTTTAGTTTGATTGTGAATTTGCAGTAAACGGGTCTGTGGTCGGAAAGAAGACCATATGTCGAAGAGGAGGTATCCTCCGGTTTCATGGTGGCGCTCAGGGCGCTGAACTCGGTAGGAGTCGCATTTATATAATAGATATGGTCCAGCCGGGTCCCGGAAGCATATGTCGCATCCTTGTTCGTCACGGGCGCCTTTGCGCGGGCGTTTTCGAGCCAGGCGTTCATAGGAGCCATGGTCGCCGCCTCGTCGTTGGCGTTCAGATCGCCCATGAAGAAAAGAATTTCCTTGGAGCCGCTCTTCGTTCCTTCCGGAACAGTATCCCCGATAACCTTTTTCATCTCGGCGACGTTGACGACTCCGCAAGGGGTGATCACGTCGACAACCGGCGAGACCGCGTTGCCATAAGTCTGGGGAATATAGTGGGCACAGGCAACATAGAACGACTTGTCGTAGGCGGTAACCTTGAGCTTTACCCAGAGAGTTATCTTCTGCCCTGTGGTCCCGAAGCCCGTGGAAGCGACATAAGGAGTCTCGGAATGCCAGAAAACGCCCCAGTCCTCAACGGTGAACAGATCCTTCCGGAAGGCAATGACGTTGCGTTGTCCGCCGTTCTTGAAGCTCGCGTCATTGGCGGCGTCACCCTTTATCCCGGCCGTAAGGTTCGAGGAGGATCCGTCCGCAAGGACGCCGTCCTTGGCATATGCGTAGAAGGTATAGCCGGGGAACGCCCCCTGGAGGTCCTGGAGCTGGGCCCGACGGCACTCCTGGAGACTGAAGATGTCCGGTTTCTCGGCGTTCAGCATGGTGATAACCCTCTCCTTCCTGCCGGTAGTCCGCCACTCGTACCCGACGGCTTCCCCGCTCTTGACCCCTTCGAGGATATTGAACGACATTATCTTCATTTCCATGGTTTCGGGGACCTGGAGCGGCGGAACGCCCTCCTGGAGAACAGTGATTTTGACGTAATTCCCGTCCGTATTCATAATTGACAGGACGCCCTCCCGGGACTCTGTAGTAAGGTTTTCCGCTACCTGGAGCTTGAAAGAGCCGCTTCCGTTGCCGGAACCGGGGAAGCTCATCAACCAATTCTGTTCGGTTGTCACAACCCAGCGGATGGGGGTATCCACATTGAAAACATACTCTCCTCCTTCTGCCGGAGCGGAGATTTCTGTACGCTCACTTCCGGACTCGTCCGTAACGGATATTTCCGCCTTCGTTTCTTTTTTGCTGCAAGAGGATAAGACAAGAAAAAACGATGCAATAAGTAAAGGAATGATTCGTTTCATCTTTTTCATATTTTGGTTAGAGGATATTTCAGAATTGTAACATAACGGTAGGAGGCGTTCCCGTCTGTCTCAAGCTTTTTCGTAGCGAAGCCGAGATAGAGGGTCCCGTCGTAGATTTTTATTCCCTCCGACTCCATGAATCCGCTGTCCGTAATTCCGCACTCTTCGAGGGCATCCATGTCATATACGGCCATAACCTGCTTCCGGGCGAGTGTTTTCCCCTGGAAATCGAAAACGGTAACCATGGATGTCGAGGGGGTAACCCGGTCATTGTTGTTTCCACTACCGCTGTAATGGTAAATTCTTCCGGCGTGGAGCTCAAACCCCTGGTTGTTGCCATTCCCGACAACTCCCGTGGGGGCAAGGGTAAGCCGGGCTATCGGGGAAATGGCGGAAAGGTTATGGACAACAGCGTTATATGTTTTGGTTTCCTTCGGGAAGGCCTCATTTGTTCCGCCCCGGGTGATGGAATAGGCGAGGGTAACGATGGATTTCGGGACGGAAAGGACCTCGTCGAGGTCATAGACATAGAAATAGCCGTTAGTCTCGCCGACGCACCAGAATGCTATCTGACGGTTGGCCCAGTCGATGGAAGGATGGATATTCCGCATTCCGGGGATGTAGAAATGGTCCTCGCAGTCCTGCGGCAGGATCGGGGAGGTCTTCCCGGTCTCACGGAATTTGACTCGGGCGACCGTCTGGTTGTTGGTATAATATTCATTCCCGTTCTCGACCTTCGTCTGGGTCCCATAGGATCCGATCCAGATGTAGTCCCCGTCGGAGGCCTCCTCGAGGACTATGTTCGACCCATGGCCGTAGTATTCGAGCTGCATCAGGGATTTGCCGCTGTTGGACGTAATCGGTTTGTAGGTCACATTCAGCCGCCTTGTCGTTCCGGAGGCGGCAACCTGGTCGGCATACATGTACGAGCCCTTCAGGGCGAAGCTCTGCATGACTGACTTGTTCTGGAGCCATGTCCCGCTTGTCAGGATCATGTCCCGGGTAAGCGGCTTATCCAGGACCGAAAGATCGTAGTCTATCACCTCTTTTTCTGCCGTGGGCTCTATCTCCGAGCCACTTCCGGACCCGCCTCCCGATTCAGAGCCGGAATCAACCGGCTTCAGGGCGGGCATATCCCGGTCTTCAGTACAGGCGACCGCGACGGACAGCAGAAGGGGTATGATATACTTAAATCTCATTTTAGCATGTTCAAACTCCAAATATAACCATTTTTTTTGTACCTTTGAGAAAAAATAGATGAACATGGATGTAAAAACAATACTCCGCAAGTGCCAGAGCGAAAAAACGGCCGTTCTCGCCACCAATTTCTACAACCTTGAAACCCTGACCGCCGTCGTAAAGGCGGCCGGAATTACCGGGGCTCCGGTCCTCCTTCAGCTGACCCGCAGCTCCATCGACTACATGGGGCTGAAGCAGGCCGTCTCAATGGGCCGCAGGGCCATCGAGGACAATGGTCTTACCGGCTGGATCCATCTCGACCACGGCGGCTCCGTCGAACTGGTGGAGCGCTGCCTTGACGAGGGCTTCGACTCGGTCATGATTGACGCGAGCGAAAAGCCCTTCGAGGAAAACATCGAAACGACGCGGAAGGTTGTTGAAATGGCAAAAAAATACGGGAACATCAATGTTGAGGCGGAACTCGGATACGTCGCCAAACTGGGCCAGGAGCAGGACGGGAGCGGCTTCACAACCGCCGCCGAGGCGAAGGCCTTCGTGGATGCGACCGGTGTGGACGCCCTCGCCGTTGCTATCGGCTCCGCCCATGGCTTTTATAAGAAACCTCCGAAGCTCGACATCGCCCGCCTCGCTGAAATCCATGCCGCAACTCCCGTCTGCCTCGTTCTCCACGGCAGCTCCGGAATTCCCCATGACCAGGTCCGGGAAGCCATCGCGAACGGCATCGTGAAGGTCAACCTCGCGACTGAAATCAAGGACACTTTCATGCGCGCCCTTAAGGAAGTCCTCCTCTCAACGGACGAAATCGACCTCAGGAAGGTCTTCCCGAAGGCCGTAGATCCGGTCGTCGAGCTGCTCTGCGAAAAATACCGTATGACCGGCGCTATCGTTTAAAACAGGGAAAGTTATTTTTTGATCTCTACAATTTCGGTTTCTCCTTCCAGTGAGGTTCCGTCCGTGTAATGGTATTCCACTTTAAACCTTCCATTTGCCGGAAGTTTAAATGGCGGTTTCTTTTCAAAATAAAAACGGACAGACTCATTCATTAAAGGAGTATAGTTAAGATAATTCTTTACCGGGAGCCCACCGAGAATGGTCCCCACGGCTTTGTATTTCCTATTTATGATGTAGCTCGTACCAATATTCCTTTCCCGGATATTCATATAATCTTCTATCCCGGAATACGTTTCCCCTGAGCTGCTTTCAAACGATATCGATATCTTTGACAAAAACTTGGGGTAATAACGCGCCAAAGACACATACTTTGGATAGTATTCCGCTCCCGCATAAACACCATCACTTCCTCCGGTTCCATCCTCAATGTGATACGGGGTAAGATCTTTCCCGGATATATATTTCAAATAAAACACTTTTAAGGCCTGGGCAAAGGGCGTCGACTCGGATGTGTCCCATTTCTGACTGTCGTTGCCTACCAAATACGCATATAAAAACATGTCTGAGTACTTAAGGGAAGCGGACTCACTAGAATAGCATTGAGACATGGCGTAATATATTTCCGCAACACCGACATCTAGATGACATTCATACCCAGAATAATCTACGATGAAATACAACGGATAATCAAAACCTTGACGTTTATTTGTATAGTCTTCCTCACAGGAAACAAACGCGCAGAGCGCAATAATCAGCCACAGGGAATTAACTATTCTTTTCATAACACCGAAAAATCACTGAAAAGTTCGACGTCCGTAGTATAGCTTGGCCACCCAGTCGGCATTATTGAATACAATGCATCGTCGTTTCTTCCATTGAATCCCCAGTTCATATAATACGAGTGAGTGTGATCTGTAACGGACGTGTAGACTTCTGCGCCGTCAACTAGATCCTCTAGGTGTCCGGTAAAATACGACTCGGCCTCTGCCTGAGTGAATGCCTGATATCCGTCTCCATCAACACCGTTATTCGGACTATATTCCCACAGATAATGATATTCATATACATATGTGTGAATATTTACTCCGTCTATTATCCAGGCATGGCCTGGTCCATTTGAGTACAAATGTGCTCCTACTATCACAGGTATACCGGAAGATACATTATCAACAACACGTTGAAACGATGTCCAATTATAATTTGTCTGAATTCCCGTCAGAGAATAAAAATTAAAAGGGGAGATTGATAAGTTCGCCCAACTTCCATTATAGAGGTATTCCATATTAAACCTGTCTGCAATATCGATAAGGAATTCTCTAACGAATTTCACCGAGTCGGCATCTGCGTTTGCGCCGACCGAGTCTCTTGCAAAATAATCCCACCTGTCGGAGTTTGAAACATAAGAACCGCGACTTATTGATGGATATGGAGCGCTCCCTGTAAACGAAACATTGTGATACAAACCATTGGGCGATCCTAGGGAATGATGAAGTTTATTTATTGTTTGCCCAACTGCTACAGCTACACAGCCAACATATCCATTCTGATACGTTACCAAGTAGGGATTGTATACGACAACATAATCTTTATTCCAAGGATACTCCTGCCCCCATTTTGTCTCTACAATAGAAGGAATATCCATTACTGTATGGGACACTAAAGAACTCCCTAAAAACCACCTCTTCCAAAGATAGGCATCAGGATCCGGATCTTCGGACTTTGTGTCTTTCCCCACTTCTCTTCTGCTTTGCCCTATATTATCATCGATTATTCTCCATAAATACTGACTATCGCTTTTATTTATTTCTTCAGGCATACCCTCTCGTCTCATATAAAAAATGCCTTTGGATGCTACTTGAATCCACGCATTAAAGTTGGTATTATTATTAAGATTAAGTTCTCCTGTTTTGGATTCTGCAAGAATTGAATCTGTTCTTTTATCTCCCGAAATAACAATCCACCCCTTACTGTATTTTACCAAATAAAGCGTTGTGTCCTCCGCCTCTATATAGGGAGAAACTGATTCGATCTGCCGACCGAGTTTATGAATGTCAGCCAGTGCAAGAGCTTCTTTAAGACTGACTTTATATTCTGGCTCCTGTTTCTTAAATGGCCTTGTCGCACGTGTGATATGATCTAAGATTACTTCTTGTCCTTCCCTTATGTCGTCTTGTGTGGAACAAGATACCGTAGAACAAAATACTATCATTAACGTAATAATGCTTAAATTTTTCATAGGATTTGTTTTTTATAATGATTGATGCAAATGTAGTAATTATTTATAATTGTCAAATTCTTTATACCCAAATGTTGTCTTTGCTCAGCCACGACTGTCCATACTGATCCGGTCGTCGAGCTGCTCTGCGAAAAATACCGTATGACCGGCGCGCTCGTCTAGAAAAGGGAGGGTTCCAGCTCTTTTACTACGAAGGAACGTCTGTGCCAGGGGGTATACCCGAAGGCACGGATTGCTGCGATGTGTTCCGGGGTGGGGTATCCCATGTTGTGGTCCCAGCCGTACTCCGGATAGTCGGCCGCGATTTTCCGCATGAACTCATCCCTGTGGGTCTTTGCAAGGACGGAGGCCGCCGCGATGGAGGAGAAGGTTGCATCCCCGTGGACCACTGTACGGTAGGATTTGAATCCATAACCCTCAAATGGGCGGAAACGGTTGCCGTCGATAAGTAGGAAGTCCGGCCGCGGGTCCAGGCGGAGGACCGCCCTCTGCATCCCGGTTATTGAAGCGGCGAGGATGTTGAGGCGGTCTATCTCTTCTGCGGAAACCGCCTCAACTGCCCACGCAACCGCCTCCTTTTCAATTACTTCCCTAAGAATATCCCGGTTCTTTTCCGTCATCTGCTTCGAGTCGTTGAGAAGCGGGTGGCGAAAATCCGGCGGAAGGATGACGGCGGCGGCATAGACCGGACCGGCGAGAGGGCCGCGGCCGGCCTCGTCGCATCCGGCTTCCAGCCGGCCTTCCTCAAAATAAGGCAATAGCGTGATTTCCTTTGACATAAGCGCAAATATAGCATTTTTCCATGTGAAACAGGTAGCCGGCTTTGCATCTTGGCTGAAATTTGTTAACTTTGCGGGGTTATGCCTATAATGAGATAAAACAATAATCAAAATAGCACAAAATGAAAAGTTACACAACAAAAGACATCCGCAACGTCGTCCTGATCGGCGCCCCGCGCTCGGGCAAGACTACGCTCTCCGAGGCCATGCTTTACGAAGGCAAAGTTATTGACCGCCGCGGTTCTGTGGAGGAAAAGAACACGGTTTCCGACAACACCGAGTTCGAACAGACCAATCAGAAGTCCATCAACGCGACCCCGCTTTACGCGGAGTTCGGCGGGTGCAAGATCAATTTCATCGACGCCCCCGGTTCTGACGACTTCAGCGGCGGTGCCCTTTCAGCTTTCAAGGTTGTCGAGAGCGCTGTCATGGTGATGAACGGCACTGCCGGCATCGAGGTCGGAACGACCCTCTTCGCCCGATATGCCGACCAGTACGGCATTCCGATGATAATCGCCGTCAACCAGCTCGACCATGACAAGGCCAACTGGGAGCATGTCCGCGGCGCCATCAGCGAGGAATTTGGCAAGAAGGCCATCCTCTGCCAGTTCCCGGTCAACCCCGGCGTCGGCCTTGAGGGTTTCGTGGACGTGGTCAAGATGAAATTCTACAACGCGAAGAACGAGGAACTCGACATCCCCGCCGCTTATGCCGACGAGGCCGAGGAGCTCCGCGCCGAACTCATGGAGAAGGCCGCCGAAGGTTCCGACGAGCTTATGGAGAAGTTCTTCGACACAATGGAACTCTCTGACGATGAGATTCTTGCCGGTCTTAAGGCAGGTCTCCTCAAGGGTGAGACCATCCCCGTATTCTGCGTTGCTTCGAAACCGAACATCGGCGTAAAGCGCTTCATGGACGTCCTTGTCAACATCGCTCCGTCCCCGCTCGGAAAGACCGAAAAGACGATTGACGGTGGCGAGATTGCCTGCAATCCCGGTGCCCCTGTCGCCGCTTTCATCTTCAAGACCTCCGTCGAGCAGCATATCGGTGACGTTTCCTACTTCAAGGTCATGAGCGGTACCCTCAACGAGGGCGCAGACCTCGTGAACCCTGAGACCGGAAACAGCGAGCGCCTCAGCGCCATCTACGCCGTCGCCGGTGCAAAGAAGGAAAAGGTTTCCTCGATCGCCGCCGGTGATATCGGCTGCGTCATGAAGCTCAAGGCCGGAAAAACCGACGTCACCCTCGCACAGGGCGGTGTCGAGGCGGTTGCCCACATGGTGTTCCCGGATTCGAAATACCGCTGCGCCGTCAAGGCCCTCGACAAGAATGACGAGGCCAAGGTCGGTGACGCCCTCAACAGGATTGCCGCCCAGGATCCTACCATCGGCGTTCAGTACTCCAAGGAACTCCGCCAGACGATTCTCTCCGGTATGGGTGAACAGCATATCAACTATGTCAAGTGGAGAGTGAACAACGAATTCAAGCTCCAGGTTGAACTCTATGCCCCGAAGGTTCCGTACCGCGAGACCATCACCAAGATTGCGACGGCCCAGTACCGCCACAAGAAACAGTCCGGCGGCGCCGGCCAGTTCGGTGAGGTCCACCTCCTTGTCTGCCCGTACGTGGAAGGCGAAGAGGCCCCGAAGAACTTCAAGATCGACGGCAAGGACACCGTATTCAACTTCAAGAGCCAGGATATCTCCGAGCTCGAGTGGGGCGGCAAACTTGAATTCTACAACTGCGTCGTGGGTGGTTCCATCGACCTCGGCTTCATGCCCGCCATCCTCAAGGGTATCAAGTCCAAGATGGA
>JAFSSE010000004.1 GCA_017445755.1 Bacteroidales bacterium
CAAACTGGCAAGGGCGGAGCGCCGTATCGGGCAGTTGGAGATGGAACTGGACCTTGTAAAAAAAAAGAACGCCTTGGTGGCGAAACTAAGAAAAGGATAGTAGCCCTCCTGTCTGAGGATAAATCTCGATCACTTGATCGTAGTATTGGATTTTCTTCTCTGTTTGATAAACTAACATTGTTAACTCTTTGTTTCGGAGTCAACTTTTTTCAGTTTAAGACAGAAGGTAGCAGGAATGTATCACGTAATGTCCTTATGTATAATTTGGACGCGCTTCTTCCTGTGGGGAGTGACACGTGTTATATCAATCCGCGAGGATGCCCATGAGCTCTGTATTGAACCAAATGAATTCCTTGCCGACCTTATCCTTGCTGAGCATTCCAAGAGATTCCAACTCCGTCAAATACTTCTTTGCCGTATTGATGCTTTTAATTTTATCCGAAAGCAGGTTCTTCGGCCTGATGTAGGGTTGCTCAAACAATTTTGGAATGTCCATTCTGGCTACTGCAAGCCTGTTTTCCAGCATGATTTCGCGTGTTTTTTCCATCAGGGCTTTTATACGCAAAATCTTGTCCGTGGTATATTCTGCGGTTTGCGAAACCGCCTCCAGCATATACATGATCCAAGGTTTCCAAAGCATGGTTCCTGTTATGCCATTGAGCCTATTGTAATACTCATCTTTATTCTGGAGTATATAGGCGCTGAGATACAGGATAGGCAAATCCAGCAGTTTTTTTTGTTTCAGATACAGCAGGCAGAGAACTCTTCCGGTTCGGCCGTTACCGTCCCGGAAAGGGTGTATGGCCTCGAACTGATAGTGAGACATTGCCATTTTCAGGAGCGGATCAATGGGGTACTTTTCATCATCATTCAAGAAATCCAGCAGTTCTGCCATTTTTTTCTCCACCACACCTTTACCTCTTGGCGGCGTGTAAACGGTTTCGGCCACCAGAGACCCCCAGCCTCTTTTTTTTATTACAACTTCTGCCTGATACGGGCGGATCCCGTCATGGGAACGTTTAATCTCGCGGTAAACGTCTATTATGGTTCCGAGAGTCATGGACTTGTTGGCCACTATGTCTTGATACCCCTTCCAAAGAGCCTCCCTATAGTGTAGAATCTCTTTGGCGGGACCTTCCATATAATCGTCTTCCTGATATGACAAAGAACGGTAGAGTTCGTCATCAGTGGTGAATATATTCTCTATGGCACTACTGGCCTTAGCCTCGCGGAGAGCTATGGTGTTGACAAATATTGATTGGTTGGGAAGCATAGATGCCAATCCTTTTAATTCTGCCAGACGCCGGCTGGCCAGCGTAAGCTTGTCAACAAGCTCTTTGTCTTGATACAGGGCTGTTGCCGGGGGTAGAGGTGGCAGTTGATTGTAAGGTGTGTTACGGTCGTATGCGTCCATTTTTTGACGAGTATTCGTTCAAGTGTCAAAAATAGCAAAATTTTGACAGAAACAAAAGAATCTGTCAAAAAAAACAATCTCCCCGGATTCAAGTACGAAACGTGGGCTCTCGACATTCGCCGGGTTAAACAATAAGGGGCTATCTTTCCCGCAAGATAAGGATTCCTGACGATAATAACAAAAAGAAACCGCCCCTCGCTGTGCGGGAGGCGGTGAAAAGGTACGCACACTTATCATTTACTGCGAACAGGTCTAACTGAGTTACCAACAAAGCGGTTGGCGGCCCTCAAAACCACGTCGCTCTCAAGGCAAAGCGAGTAAGCACCGTCCGGGGCAACGGTAGACAAAGTTGAAGACCAGTAGAAACCACGTTGTTCATAATAGAAGAGATAAGGGTTTGTGAACGTTCTGAATCCACCGTATGGCAGGAAAATGCTTTTCCCGTTAACTTTATATGTAATCTGAAGTCCGGGTTTCCCGTTTAATGATTTATGCTCCCACTGATAATTGGAATTCTCCCTGGTCTGTAAAAGCTCATTCAACTCTCTTTCAGTCGGCATTCTCATCTGCCCAGAAGATTTAATATAAGCGATGTCGTCTGCGATCTCAAGTTGCGCATTATTGTCTACACGTCCGAAATCTTCGTTATAGTTGTATTTGGTAAGCTTATTATAATCTCCCTCAGACCATTTATAATTATCCCAAGACATTTTATCCTTGGTCTCAATTTCTCCCCATGCATAAAGGTCGCCAGTTTCTTCTGGTTTGGTTGCTCCTACATTGCATTCCCCCCAGTAAACACTTAGCCCGATATCATGCAACAAACTCTGATTGCTCGGATGAAAATGCATCCTTCAGCCTGCGGATTTCTTCTTTTCTGCCTATCAGCATAAGTCGTTACATTTGTTGCCCAAATGTATTTATTTTTAGCGGAATCTGCAAATTTTTCGGCGATTCCGCTAAAAATAGCGCCGTTCATTGGCGGCGAAGCCGCCTTATTTGTGGACATGCAGCTGCTCGGCAATCTGACTTTTGTTGAGTCCTGCTTTCAGGAAAGCAGAAATTTCGTACCTCTTGGTCGCTGGTAAGGTGCTTCATAATGTGACTGAGTTTTGGCGAATGAGGCCACAAAAGTAAGCAATCTTATCAGCACCGGAGATGTCAATCCTTTCGGCATCTCTTTTTCCGCTTTTGTAACTACTTGTTTTTCAGTCACCTTTAACAAAAGTTGCGTTTAAAAGTTGAAAACGGCGGGTTTCAACGATTCCTCAGCACCCGACTGGACGCTGAAATTTGAAATACTCGAGGTATATCCCGGGGACAGGTATGCCGATACCGTAATCACCGAATTGTTCTTCGACGGAATAGATGTTCATTGAGAAAATAACCTCTCCGTTCCGGCCGTTATATATCGTGATTGGATCCCCGTGCATAAAGGTGATGACATAGTTGTACTGGTTGCACAACGTCTCCAGACTGGCGATTCTCGCCTCATGGTCGTTAATCTTGTTCCGTTTCGGTGAATCTGGGAAATTCTAACTATACTGTTCATTCGATGCCTTCTTTTGCCTCAATGCAGAATACCGCATAAAGCGGAATGGCCTTGATTTCACCCACAAACCCGAAGTTCTTTCCGGAGATTCGGTACGCGAAAGGGCAGTTGTAGGTCTTCTTGAAATAGTTCATGCTGATGGCATCTACCTTCCTGCCTTTCTTGACCTCTACAGGAATTACATCCAATCCGTCCTGCAGGATGTATTCCACTTCCTGAGTATTATCATTTTTCCAATAACGAAGCGTTATGCCATTGGCAGAGAGTGCCTGGGCCACGTAGTTCTCAGCGACCGAACCAAGGAACGTGTTCTCGGTGTCGATGGAACTCAGCAGTAGCTGGGCAGGCATTTGCGCCATTGTGTTCAGCAGGCCAATATCGGACATATAAATCTTGAAGTCGCTGTCATCTTCCTGGGCCGAGAGGGGAATGAAACCATGTGATATCAGCTTGCATTTATGTACTATCCCGGCCAGTATGAGCCACTCAATGGCTTCACCGAAGATTTTGGCGGTTCCGCCCTTTTGTGCGAGCTTGTACTGGAACTTGCGGTTCTCTTTGGCCAGTTGAGCCGGGATGGAATTGAAACACGCTCTGATCTTTACGGTGGTTGCCGGTTTTGCGTATTTGGCCATATCGGCATTGTAACCAATCAAGATGGACTGCTGAACGGCTCTGCACTCCAGAAAACTATGGGTCTGGGCGTATTTACCTACACTTTCGGGCATGCCTCCGACTATCAGGTAGCGCTGGTACAGGTCAAGCGCCATCTGATGAACAGAAGCCGGCATTGCCTCATTTGAGTTGAAGTGGCTGCGGATATCCTGGGCAAGGACATCCATATTGATGGCCCATAGGAACTCTTCAAAATCCATAGGGTAGAGGCGGAGTTCGTCCACCTTGCCTACAGGATAAGAGAACTCCTCTTCTTCCTGTTTTTCCCTATCTTCTTCTACGGGCTTGTTTCCCTGATTAACAGCCACGCCCAGAAGGCTGCCGGCAGCCACAATGTCATACTGAGGATAATCCTCCTGAAAATATTTGAGAGCAAGCAGCGCCTGTTTGCAGTCCTGAATCTCATCCAGAATAACCAGCGTCTCGTGAGGGACAATTCGCTCATTATAGATAGTTTCCAGATAAGCAATAATCTCCAAAGGATTGATATTGTCCTTGAGGAAATTGCGAACATCAGGAAACAAATCAAGACTGACCTTGATATAATTCTTATAGTGCTCCCGCCCGAATTCTTCCAAAATATATGTTTTGCCAACTTGGCGGGCTCCCTGAAGTATGAGGGGCTTATGATCCGGCCTGTTCTTCCAGTCTATGAGCCACTGAGTGATTTTTCTTTTCATAGCAATTACAGCCATTAATTCCCAGGCAAATATAATCAAAAACTATGAAAAAGTCACAAAATTTTGATTTTTTCATAGTTTTCGATTGGTTTAGTGGTGGTTTGCCATTCTTAATGTACCGGGCGTATCATATGGTAACAATACCGTCTGCGACGGCGCGGGCGACGCATTCCACAATGCTGTCAAGCCCGAATTTCCCTTTGATGCGTTCCTTGTAGCTATCCACGGTGTTGAGGGAAATCTCAAGGGCCGATGCAATCTGGGTATTGCTGTAGCCGGAGGTAGTAAGCTGGAGCACTTCAAGCTCGCGCGGAGTCAGCCCCTGGGGTTTACGATCTTCGAGATTCTCCTTCCCGCCGAAAAGGCGGATAATCCTCGCCGCATCAATAGTCTCACCGAAGAACAGGCACTTACCGGAGGCCACGTCGGCGATAGCCCCCACGATGGATTCGGGCGCCGAGTCCTTGGCAAGATAGGCGCAGGCCCCGGAACTGATGGCCTTAAGGATGTACGCCGGCTTTTTGTAATGGGACAGCACGAGGGTTCGAACGGCGGGGAAAGCTTCCCGGAGAATGCCCAGCAGTGTGAGACCGTCGGTCTCGGCCTCCAGGGTGATGTCCACAACGGCAACGTTCGTGTCAGGATGGGCATTGAGAAAAGCCACGGCTGCCCCGGGCGTAGCCACAGTGTCAATCCGCGAGAACTCTGAACCGGCTTGAAGGGCCAGCTTAAGACCCATCACAAAGACGGCGGAATCTTCAATGAGAAGTACGTTTATCATAAATGTATCGTTATTTCTAGCCCCCCTTCAGCCCGGTTGCGGAAGTCCAGACGTGCGCCCATCTTATCCAAGAGTTCGCGGGTGATGACAAGGCCAAGGCCATGGCCCCATTCCTCCCGGCCGTCTTCCTTCATTCCGGGACCTTCATCGGTGATGGTGATGCTGTGCCCCCCGGCCTGCAAAATTACTCTTCCGCCCTCAGGTGATGCCTTTACGGCATTGTCCAGAAGGTTCCTTAGGCAGGTCAGGAGCATATTCCGGTCGGTCCGGACAGAAAGATTATCAGGGACGTCAATTTCTATGCAGCTTCCGATGCGGATGCTCCCGGCCGCCTCCTTAAAAAGCTCCAGAAGGTTTTCTTCCCTCATCACCGGCTCAAGCATGCCCTTTTGATTCAGGGACCACAGAAGCAGATCCTCCAGAAGGAAGGAAGTATTATCGGTCGATGCGGCCAGAGCTTCAAGCCCTCCTTTCAATTGCTCGGGTGGAAGCGATTCCATCTGTTCCAAAAGCTGATGGGAAAGGAAGCGGTTGCCGGAAATAGGACCCCGCAAATCGTGGGAGATAATGGAGAACAGGCGGTTACGCATGTCCAGTTCCTTTATCAGCATCCTTCGCTCCCGAAGGCGTATGACCGTCCATACAATAACGGCAACCAGGAGCGCATACAGTACCAGAAACGGCCAGCGGAGCCATAGCGGCAGGGGAACTCGAATCGTCCGGATGCCGTTTTCTCCTTTCTCCCATCGGCCGAAGATGTCGGAGCTTTGCTCCTGAAGAGTGTAGCGCCCCGGCATCATGCCCTCCGGAAGTCCGGGGAAGGCCCCTTCTATCCATGGCCCGCCGCCAAGGCGGTAGCGATGGTGCACCAGGGGTGAGAGGAGAAGGTTGTCGGAGGCGTTGAGGGCGAGAAGACTGTCGGGATGGAAGACGGCGGCCCCTTCCGGACCTCCAAAGCCAAGGCGGCCGTCCCTGAGCATGCATGCCGCACGTTCGCCATAGATGTCGGATGGGAAGCCAAGGGCTTTGTGCGCGACGCCGACAGTTCCGTCGGTATCCACGAAATACAGACCCTCTTCGGTTCCGGCCCAGAGGCGACCTTTTGCATCTGACTTAACGGATTGGACCAGTTTGCCGCGGAAGAGGCACTTCCCGGAAGGTGTCCATAGGCCTCGCTGGGTGGCCACCCATAAGGTCCCGTCAGGGGCAAGACAGAGGTCTGTAACGTAGTTGTCAGGGATGGAAAGGGTGTCTGAAGGATTTGGTAAATACTTGGTAGTGAGACGCGTATCCTTGTCAATGACAGTCAGACCGGCTTCAGTTGTGCCATAGGCCAGATTGCCGTCGGCATCCTCAATGAGGCGGCTTCCAAGACGGGAACTCAGATAGATGGTGGAATCCACCTTTGGAGTAGGATAATAGAAGGGACTCAGCCATTCCGGGGGCAGAGTTTTCCCGGTTTTCCGGTCCCATTCGTTGAGGCCGACGCCCTCCCATGTGACCACGTAAAAGCGTCCGTCGGAGGCCTCCAGGAAGTCCGTAATCCAGTTGGAAGTAATGCGGTCTCCCCATGCCACGATATCCTGCAGCGAAGGGATGGGGCCGCTCACGGCACCCCGGCTCACCCGGCCGTTTTTCCAGATATTGAAGCCGCAGCCGGCGTAGAGGCCAATGTAAACGGTTCCCTCACTGTCCTCATAGAGGCATGAGACATGCCCCTCGTTGGGGCGGCCCGAAGGACGGTAGTCCACATGCGTCATGCCTGTTTCCGAGCTGGAATCTCCTATGATATATGCTCCGTCATCGGCCGTTCCTACCCAGATCCGGCCGTCGGATGCTTCCAGAAGGGCCGTCACCTGCTTGGAGGGAACCTCAAGGACCTGCACATGCTGAAGCGTCGGGCTCAGCACGCTGAGGCCGCTGTCGCCGCCAACCCAAATATTGCCCTGGCGGTCCTCAAAGATACAGTAAAGTTCGGCTGACGCGATGGAGGAGGGGTTGTCCGGCTCATGGCGGTACACCACTGTCTCTTCCGGCCTGTCCGGATTGACGGTCCCCAAACCATATGATCCTGCCGCCCAGAGCCGGCCCTTGCTGTCTGTCAGGAGCCGTGCATGGGCGATGGGGAGGCGTCCATGACAGATAACGTCTGGGCCGTCAAAGGTGTTGAGGGTGCTCCGGTGGTCGTCGAAGGCGTATAAAGTCCCATTCACCTCGGCGTAGCTGCCCGTGCAATAGGTGTCGGAGTAGCGGAGCTGCGATTGGGGTTTTGTCCGGTCCTGGATGTACTGTGTCCGTACAATGCGTCCGCCAAACCAGAGGGCGCCGCTATGGTCTTCAAAGATCTGGTAATAGGGGTAGTCTCCCTCGCTGTGGCGTTTGCTATATGCAGTTCGAAGCTCCTCCCTGATACCTCCCTTAGGGGAATAGCTGAGTTTCAAAATGACGCTGTCGCCAACGGTCGCCCATATATGACCCTCCGAATCGCAGAGCAATGCACGGATGAGACAGCCCTGAAGGGCCATGGAGCCGTCGGCCCAGATTCCATCGGTGGTTCCTGCCCATACATGGCCTTCATGGTCAACTGCGAGCGACGTAACCCTCCTGTCGGGAAGGACCGTTCGGAACTCCACGCCATCGAAACGGCACAGGCCGCCGCGAGTGCCCACCCAAAGCATGCCTCCAGCGTCCTGCGCGATGGCATAGACCGCCGATGATGGAAGGCCGTCGGACGCACCATAGTTCTTGAAGCGAGGGATGCTGCCATTCCGGGCGAAGCCGAGGACTCCTCCCGGCATAGCCAACAGAATAAACAGTATGAGTCCCCATCTCCTCATGTCACAAAGATACACCTTTCCGGCAGCAAAACAATGCCCCGCCGGCAGAGCGGGCTAATTGAGCCGGACCATCGTGGTCACCACCATTCCGGCATTGTTTTCGCCGCCGACAGATGATTTGATTACGCCCTTGTCAGCCCCGGAGACGGAAGCATAGAAACTCAGCTCCGTTCCATTGGTCATATAGGCCACAAACTGCAGGGTCATGGAGGCCTGTTCGAAACGAACCAGATTCAGGGTGCCCGGAACAATCTTGCTCTGATACTCGGAGGCGCTGCTCCAGTCGAGCGAGACATACTCGGCGGCGTCCCTGGAAAGGTCGCATTCCCAATAACCGCTTGTGCCGTCCACCACATAGGCCACCCCTTCCACATAGTTATCCGACAGTGAGGGATAGTGCTGCGGCAGGGTGCGGGAAGTCACCTGACCTGCTTTGGGATCCAGGGTATATATTTTCACCCCGTCATAATCATTGCCTCCCCACCATGAAAGAGTCTCCCCGGCAGAGAGATAGGTACTGTTTTCCATATGTTCATTTATGGTGCAGATGAGATTCCCCCGTTCGACGGAATTGGAAGATACATTGAGATTGTAGAAGTCCGTCCGCACTTCTGTCCTTGTCCATCCGCCTTCCTTGCCGTCACCTTCCTGGAATTCAACAGAGTATGTTTCTGCAAGATACAGTTTTCCTCCTATTGAAAGCAGGAAAGCATCATCCTTCCCGGCATTGTCCCGTTGCAGCAGCACCGGCTCAAAGGAGGGAGAGGCGATGATGCCGAGCGCCGCTCCCATCATTCCGGGATAGTAGAACGCTCCGCCAAGGCAGTCGCCGGCAGGGTAAATCTTTTGGCAGGAGATGTTATCCCCAAGTACGTTGACCGCATCCAGCGTATTGCCTTTGTCCTGCAGACGGATCAGTGACGGAAGCCCTCCGTTAATGCCCTCATAATTCCAGCCACCGGTCCTCACAAACAGGTCCTTGCCCAGCTGGTGGAACCAGCCGTTAAGGAAAGTGGGCTGCTTAAAGCCGTCGTCCATTCCGTCCGGGGCGCCGGCTTCCAGGGTCCATTCGAACAGGGCTCCGTCGCTCTTGCGGATAAGATAATGGGCTCCGTGGCGGTCGTGGTACTTGGCGCTGAAATCATTTATGATGGTAGATAACGCATGGCGGCCGGCGCCGTCAGAGGGATAATTGTTCCATCCTCCCTTTACATCATAGTGGCAATTGGCAAGCCAAAGCCATCCCTCGCCGACCGGGAAAACAAACCCGGGCGAAATAATAAGATTGGCCTGGATGCTTTCGGCCACGCTTCCGTCCACACCTTCCACGTCCACCGTGTAAGAAACCTGGACCATGGTGCCGTCTTCGGAAACCGTGTAAAGGGCCTTGGGGCCAACTGTAAGGTCGCCTTCGGCCTTGGTGGTCGCACCGGAGCCGGAAGCGAGGGCCAGCATGGAGGACCCGGCGATATTGGCTTTGCGGAAAGTGACTTTGGCGCCGGAGCCGTAGCCGTCTTTGTTGCAGGAAATCTGGCAGAAAGCCAGAAGCAGCATAAGGGCAATAACTGTCTTTTTCATAAGCTTATAAGTTTTCGGCAAAGATAACACCCCAAAAGGGAAGCCCTGTGGCGGATTCCGCCACAAGAGAGTTATTTTCCAAAAATGCAACCCGGTTGCAAATGAGAAGTCCTAACTTTGAGTGCTAGGACTAATCGATATGACCCGGAAGGAAATATTATACTCAATCGTAATAATGGTTTTTCTCGGCGCAGGCATGCATTTCGTCCATCATGTCCCGTTTTTTAACCATTTCCTGGGGTACATATTCCCGGTTCGAGAGAGTGTCATGGCGGTCATGCCCTGCATAGTTGCGGCGTTCTTCTCATACTGGGTATTCGTTCATCACGAAATCATGGCCATCGACCTCGTTATCTATGTCCTTGCAATCTCGGGCGCTGTTTTTCTTGCAAACCGCTGGCGCAAAAGCAGTTTCGTTCGAAGGAATTGGCCGTATTGGATTGCGCTGGCCGTTGTGGTCATGCTCTTGACAGCTTTCCTGACCTATCATTCTCCCGGCGGAATTCTCTTCGCCGTCCTGGGATAAACTTGATTCATAACCGCGAATGCAGCTTTTCGCCTTTCAGCAGCCTTCGCTCTCCCGGATCCCGTAATTGAAGCATAATTTCTCCATGCTTAGCGTCGCGGGGCGAACGCTTTTTTCTTATTTTTGAGCAGATTTTTCTTATTTTTGTAGTTTAGATAAACTACGCAGCAATGGCAGGATTTAATTTTGGCTTTTTCGGGGACCAGGAGCACAGGGTCTTCAACTATAAGCCCCGGTACTATGATCCGGAAAAGGAAGAGCGCAGGGCAATGTTCGGCGATGTCGACGGGACTAACGCCAAGGCAAAGGAAGAAGGGACATATGTCCCCGGTTCCTCTATCCGAGGTGCATTCCGGGACGGCGCCTACAAGCGCACACGCAGCACTGCTACCCGTACCCAGACAATAATCGGTATCGTAACCCTCCTTTTGATTGTCGCTGTATTGATTTACATTACAAAGTTTTACGAACTTCTCTAGCGGATGGAACTGAGGATACTGCCGGGCAACATTGCTAATATGATTGCGGCGGGGGAGGTCGTTCAGCGGCCCGCCTCCGTTGTAAAAGAGTTGATGGAAAACGCCCTCGACGCCGGGGCGACGGAGGTTTCCGTCGTGATCCAGGACGCCGGGAGGACCCTGATCCAGGTGATAGACAACGGCTGCGGGATGACTCCGGACGATGCCGTTCTCTGCTTCGAGCGCCATGCAACCTCGAAAATAGCAACGGCTGAAGACCTCGAAAATATTCTGACCTTCGGCTTCCGCGGGGAGGCGCTCGCTTCCATAGCGGCGGTTGCGGAGGTGACCCTCAGGACCCGCCGGGAAGGGGAGGAAGTCGGCTGCGAAGTCGTATTCGCCGGCTCTGAACATGTCTCAACGAGGGAGGTCTCTGCCCCGAAGGGCGCCAATTTTGCCGTCCGGAATCTCTTTTACAATGTCCCCGCGAGGCGGAAGTTCCTGAAATCCGACAACGTCGAATTCCGCCATATCTATGAAGAGTTCAGCAGGGTCGCACTGACCAGTCCCGATATCGCGTTCACCCTCCTTCACAACGGCAAGGAAATTTCCGTCCTTAAACCGGCCAAGTCCCTGAAGTTCAGGATTATGGACCTTCTCGGAGCAGCTGTGGTTGGAGATATTGTGGACATTTCGGCGGATACGACCCTAGCCCGCATAGAAGGTTTCATAGGCCGCCCGGAAGGGGCGAAAAAGACCCTTGGGAACCAGTTTCTCTTCGTCAACGGCCGCTATTTCCGGAGTCCGTATCTCCATAAGGCGGTGATGAAGGCCTACGAGGGCATGATTCCCGAAGGGACGACCCCGTCCTACTTTATCTACCTCTCCGTGGACCCCGGGTCGATAGATGTGAACATCTCTCCGACAAAGACGGAAATAAAATTCGAGGAGGACAGCGTCGTCTTCCAGATTCTATATGCGGCCGTAAGGGAAGCCCTGGGCTACAACGCCATTTCCGGTTCCATAGATTTCGACAATCCCGAAGCGGCCCAGATGCCGGTCCTTGGGCGGAAGTTTGAAGAATATCGGCCCTCCAGTATTCCGGAAGCCGGGGTTGACCCTTTTTATAACCCTTTCGGCCCGGCCCATCCCTTCGACGAGGACGCCCCGCTCGATAAGGACTTCCCGAACTATACGGACCATGTTGACCGCAGCCAGAATTACGGCAAGCTCTTCGAGGACAGGACCCTCCCGACAGCGCAGGTGATGACCATCCATGGCAAGTATATCCTGTCCCAGTCCCAGTCCGGGGTCATGGTCATCCATGTCCGAAGGGCCCGCGAGAGGGTTCTTTTCGACCGCTTCCTCAAGGCCGTTTCGAAGAATGCCCATGTGACCCAGACGGCGCTCTTCCCCGTTCATGTCCAGGTCGGCGTCGCCGCGAGGGAGACCTTCGACGCAAATGCATCCCTCCTTTCCTCCCTCGGTTTCGACATTACTCCGTTCGGAGCGGACACGGTCGTTGTGAACGGCGTTCCGGAGGGGTATTCCACGGAGCAGGGCAAGGTGGAGGCCCTTCTCTCCGATATCCTCCTGATTCTCCAGGACGGGACGACCTCCCTCCCGGGGCAGATGGAGGCCTCCCTGGCTGCAAAGTTCGCCCTTCTCGGAGCCATGAGCGGAGACGGCGTCTCCTCCTCACTTGAGGCCCAGCGCCTGATAGACGCCCTCCTTTCCTCCGACAATCCAGAATTCACTTCCTCCGGGCGGAGAATCATCGCCATTCTTCCGGTCGAGGAGTTAGATAAGAAGTTTTAGCCCATGAACAATAGCGGATCATTCCTGTCCCGGATTCCTCCGGTAACAAAGAACCTCCTGATAATCAACATAATATTCTATCTGGCAACCCTTGTCGGAGAGGATTTCATGGTTGGAACATTCGCGCTGTTCTATCCCACCTCGCCCTTTTTCCGCTGGTGGCAGCCGCTGACCCACATGTTCATGCACGGGGGCTTCTGGCACATCTTCTTTAACATGTACACCCTGCTGATCTTCGGCACACCGGTCGAGCAGGCCCTGGGATCGAAACGTTTTTCAATCCTCTATTTTGCCGCCGGGCTCGGGGCCGTGGCGCTCCATCTCGGAGTCCAGTATCTCCAGGTCCAGCATTTCCTCGCCGCAGGAACCCCGGCCGCCCAGCTCAGCATTACAAGGATCCTCCGGACCCCTACAGTCGGGGCTTCAGGTGCCATCTACGGCATCCTCATGGCCTTCGCCATGATCCATCCGGATGCGGTCCTGACGCTGATTTTCCCGCCCATTCCGCTGAAAGCGAAGTGGTGGGTGCTTATCTTTGCGGCCATCGAACTCTTTACCGGGGTGACCGGCACCCTCGACGGCGTCGCCCATTTCGCCCATCTCGGCGGCATGCTCTTCGGCTTCCTGCTGATACGTTATTGGCAGAGGCACGGGGGAATCTGGAGGTTCTAGCTTATGGCGGAAAAGAAAAAGCGGAGTTTCTTTTCGAGGATGCTGTTTTTCCTCATAGTGACCGTCGTTTCGGCGGCCCTCCTGCTTTCGTACTCCGCCCTCTTCCTGAACCCCGAGAAGGTCTGGTTCGTAACCCTTGCAGGGCTTGTTTTCCCCCTTCTGGTCGTCCTCGAGGCGGTTTTGCTCATCTTTTCCATATTCCGGCGCTCATCCCTTTTCAGCTGGATACTCGCCCTCCTTATTCCGGCCTTTCTACTGTCCGGACGCTATGTCCGGTTCAAGGACAGGGGGGCGGACGAGGGCCCTGTCCGGATTGTTTCCTACAACGTCGGGCTGTTTGCCCATGACGGCGGGAAAGTGGCCTCAGACCGGCTTTCACTGGCGGATTCCGTGGCGAGATTCCTCGTCAGGACAAAGCCCGATGTGATTTGCCTCCAGGAGTTCTTCCTCCCCTCGAAGGCGGGCATAGACAACTGGCTTAAGACGCATTTTCCGGGATATCATGCCGAGTATTATATCCTTACGGGCAAGGCCGGTTCAGCGGGCAATGTGACCCTTTCCCGCCGCCCGGTCCTCCATAAGGGGAAGATTGACTTTGAAAAGAGCACCAACATGGCCCTTTTCACGGATATACGCCTTGCGGACAGCACCGTCATCCGGATATACAACTGCCATTTCGAAAGCTATAACATTTCTCCGGATTCCCTTATCCATGCCCTCGGGGACGAGGAGGAGGTCGAGTCCACCGGCAGGAAGATGAAAAAATCAATCCGGCAGCGCCCGGCCCAGGTGGATGAGGTTGTCCGGAGTGCGGCGGAAAGCCCGGTCCGGTCCATGGTTCTCGGAGATTTCAACGACACTCCGATGTCGTTTACATACCAGCGGCTCCGGCGCGCCCGCAAAGACGCGTTCATGGAGGCCGGGAAGGGTTTTGGAGCGACCTACATGCGCATGAGACCCTTCTTCCGCATCGATTACATGCTTTATCCGAAGGACCTCGAGGCGAAGACTTTTTCCGTCCTCAAGGCCCCATATTCGGATCACGCCCCACTGGAGGCCACCTTCAGCACTGAACCAAACGTTACTGTAAAATGACAAAGGAACAGGTATTTTCCAAGGCCCTCGAGACGCTCCGCTCCGGCGGAACTATCCTTTACCCGACCGATACGGTCTGGGGGCTCGGCTGCGACGCTACAAATCCCTCCGCCGTCGCAAAGATTTATGAGATAAAGAAACGCTCCGACTCCAAGTCGCTCGTTCTGCTTGCAAGCGACCTCGATATGGTCGCAAAATATATCCGGGTCATTCCCCAGATGGCGATTTCCCTGGTTGAGGTCAATGACGCCCCCATGACCCTTATCTATCCCGATGCTATTGCCGGGGAAAGTGTCGAAGGTAGCGGAGACAAGTATCACCTTGCCCTCAATACGGTCGCCGAAGACGGTTCCGTCGGAATCCGTATCCCGATGGCCCGCTGGTGCCGGGACCTTGCCTTCAAGCTTGGAAGACCCCTTGTTTCCACCTCGGCGAACATCTCCGGGGAGCCGACGCCGAAGCGTTTTTCCGATATCCCTAAGGAGATTAAGGACGCCGTCGATTTCGTGGTCCCCCCGTCAATCGACACGGAATCGACCGGGAAGCCCTCCCAGATTATCAGGATTGACCTTGACGGGTCGGTAGAAATAATTCGTAAGTAAGGATATGGAAATCTTTTTGGCAGAGGAAGTTAATGGTGACCGCCTCGTTCTCGGAGAGGAAGAGACGGCCCATTGCGTCCGGGTGCTCCGCCACCGGGAAGGAGACCCTGTGGACGTTATCGACGGGAGGGGGACCATGTTTCATTGCCGCCTTGTCGAAACAGGGAAGAAAGCGGTCCTCGAGGTGCTGGAAAGGGTTGAAGGGTGGGGTAGCCATCCATATCGCCTCACGCTGGCCGTCTGCCCGACAAAAAACAACGAACGCTTCGAGTGGTTTATCGAAAAGGCCGTAGAAATCGGGGTGGATACAATTGTCCCCGTAATCGGCGACCGCTCCGAGCGGAAGGTCTATAAGACCGATCGTGCCAGAAGAATTGCCGTTTCCGCGGCAAAACAGTCCCTGAAGGGAGCTGTACCGGAGATTCTGGAACCGGTGACGGTAGGGGAGTTCATACGCACCTGCAGCTCCCCGTGCCGCCTTATCGCCTATTGCTTTGATGGGGACAAAGTCTCCATAAAACAGGCCCTGGAAGGGGCTGAGGGCCCTTTTGCAGTCCTTATCGGACCCGAGGGGGACTTCTCCCCGGAGGAGGTCGAATCAGCCCTTGCCCTCGGCTGGCGGCCGGTCCATCTCGGTTCTTCCCGCCTTCGTACTGAAACTGCGGCCGTAACAGCCGCCGAAGCCGTATATTTCCAAAACATGATATGATAAAGAAAAGATTTGTAACCCTTGATGTAATGCGCGGTCTGACCGTCGCCTTCATGTGCCTGGTAAACAACCCCGGCACATGGTCTAAAGTATATCCGCCCCTTCGCCACGCCGCATGGTTCGGCTGCACCCCGACGGACCTCGTTTTCCCCTTCTTCGTGTTCTGCATGGGCTGCGCAATGGCCTTCTCCCTCGCGAAATTCGGCTCCCTGAGCCGTGAAGCGGCATGGAAGATAACAAAGCGCGGTCTCGGGATCTTCCTCGTCGGGCTCCTGCTAAACCTCTATCCCTTCTATCCGTACAATGTCCACGACGAAACCTGGACCTTTGCGCAGAATTACGGTTACTGGCTCCAGCATAAGCGCATACTCGGGGTTCTCCAGAGGATAGGTCTTAGCTACATTATCGCCGGCTTCGTTATCCTGGGGCTCAAAAAGAACGTAAAGAAGATATCCCTTGCCGCCCTCGGACTCTTTGTCGTTTACACGGCGGTTCTGGTCATCTTCCAGGGCCCTTCCGGCGGCCCCTTCTCGATAGAGGGGACCTTCGCCCCGAAGATAGATATCGCCGTTTTTGGAGAGGACCATCTTTACCGCCGTTACCTTGCCCCCGACGGAAACCGCTACTGGTTTGATCCTGAAGGGCTCTGGGGTTCGCTGACCGGTGCATGCACCGCGATACTGGGTTTCCTCTCCGGGACCATGATCCGGAATTCCCAGCTTTCATACGGTGAGGCCCCTACGGAGAAGGATTCCCCGATCGGAGTGGTCGCTCGTCTGGCCATGGCTTCGGCCGCCTCTCTCGCCGCAGCGATGGTCCTCAGCATCTGGATTCCCCTTTGCAAGCCCCTCTGGACCCCTTCATACGTCCTTTATGCCGGCGGGTGGGCCATGCTTGTACTGGCGGTGCTTTCCTACCTGATTGATGTAAAGGGCTATGAAAAGCCCTTCACTCCGGCAAAGATTTTCGGCATGAACGCCCTTGCGGCCTTTGTCTTCAGCGGAGTCCTTGCAAAGACATTCGGGTGGATTGGCTGGAATCCTTCGAAGTACTTCACCGCCAATGAGTTCACCTCGCTCATTTACGCAATACTCTTCGTCTGTGTGGTGTTCTGCTTTTCGTGGATCCTCTACCGTAAAAAGATATTCATTAAACTCTGAGTCAGATGTTTATCGGTCTTCTTTCCGACTCCCACGGCCGTTTCGATCCTCCGTTCCGGAAGTTTTTCGAACCTGTTGACGAGCTCTGGCATGCGGGCGATTTCGGCGGCGGCCTTGTCACTGCGGCCGAAATAGCCGCCTTCAAGCCGCTCAAAGGGGTCGCGGGAAACTGTGATGACAGGATACTTCTCTACGATTATCCGGAGCACCTTTTCTGGACCTGCGAGGGCATGAAAGTCCTCATGACCCATATCGGCGGCTCTCCAGGGCATTGGGAATCCCATGCCAGAAAGCTTATCGAGGGGTATCGCCCAGACCTTTTCATCTGCGGTCATTCCCATATCCTCAAGGTCATGAGGGACCCCTTATACGGATTCATCCACCTCAACCCGGGGGCCTGTGGCCTTCAGGGATGGCAAACCGTCAGGACAGCCCTTCGCTTTCATATTGATAATGGTCAACTTCATGATTTAGAGGTGTTTAACCTGGCTAAAGATTAAAAATAAAAAATTTTATTAAAAATTTCTTGCTTTCTAGGGAAAAACAAAGTAATTTTGTGACGGACATAAGATATCAATGTTTAACCATCTAATATTTTTTAACATGAAAAAGGTATTTGTAACTTTCGCCGTTGTCGCGATGATGTTCACTGTCGCTTCCTGCGGTAACAAGAACGCCAAGAAGGCCGAACCCGCTGAGCCCGCCGCTACCGAGCAGGCCGCTCCTGCACCGAAGGAGGAGAACGCAGTAAAGGCCGCTGCCGAGCAGGCCGCTACCGATGTCGCAGTCGAGGCGATCAACGCTGCCGCCAACAAGGCAAAAGAAGAAATCAAGAAGTAATTCTTTTTCTTTCAGACAAAGAAATTAAGCCGTAGGCCTTCGGGTCCCCGGCTTTTTTTCATATATTTGTACCATTATGGCAGTAAAGCAAAGCGGAAATAAGGTAAAGACGCTGTGGTTCTGTTCAAACTGCGGCAACGAGTACGCCAAGTGGATGGGGAAATGTCCCGCCTGCGGCGAGTGGAACACTATGGTGGAACGGGAGGTGGTAAGCGTCCCTTCAGCCAGAAAGCAGGTTTCCGTCCCTGGGGAAACCCGGAAGCCGGTGCGCCTGAAGGAGGTTTCGACTTCGAAGGAGGATCGCATTTCGCTCGGCAGCGCCGAGGTGGACCGTATTCTCGGAGGAGGCCTTGTGAAGGGGTCGCTGGTTCTGATAGGCGGTGAGCCCGGAATCGGAAAATCGACCCTGTCGCTTCAGATGCCGCTTCGCTGCCCGGAGCTGAAGACCCTCTATGTAACGGGTGAGGAAAGCGTAAGGCAGGTCAAGATGCGCTCCGACCGCCTTGGCGGCGACAGCTCCAACTGCTTTATTTTCAGTGAGACCCAGATGGAGGAGATTCTCCGTGAGGCGGAGGAAATATCCCCCGACCTCCTCATCGTGGACTCTGTCCAGACAATGTACTGCAGCAATGTGGAATCTACCGCCGGAAGCGTTTCCCAGATAAAGGAGGTCGCTTCGACCCTTCTCCGCTACGCAAAATCCTCTGGCGTCCCGGTCCTCCTGATTGGCCATATTACGAAAGAAGGCGCCATCGCCGGACCGAAGATTCTCGAACACATAGTTGACGTCGTCCTCCAGTTCGAGGGCGAAAACCGGGGCTCATACAGGGTACTCAGGAGCATTAAAAACCGCTTTGGATCCACTTCTGAACTCGCTGTCTTCGAGATGACGGGTGCCGGGCTGAGGGAGGTTGACAATCCTTCCGAACTCCTGATTCCCGTCCATGAGGACTCCCTCAGCGGAACCTCTGTCTGTGCCATGCTTGACGGGACCCGTCCCTTCCTCTTCGAGGTCCAGGCCCTGGTCAGTTCCGCAGTCTATGGGACAGCCCAGCGTTCAGCGACCGGTTTTGACGTCCGGCGGCTGAACATGCTGCTCGCGGTGCTGGAGAGGCGCGCCGGCTTCAAACTCAGCCAGAAAGACGTCTTCCTCAATATGGCCGGAGGGCTTCGTGTGACGGATCCTGCCTGCGACCTTGCGGTGGTCTGCTCCGTGCTTTCCTCAAACTTTGATTTTCCCATTCCGAAAGACGTGTGTTTCGCCGGAGAGGTCGGCCTCAGTGGGGAAATCCGTCCCGTCTCCCAGGTTGAGCGCCGTGCCGGAGAAGCCGCCCGGCTGGGCTATAAGAAACTCTTTGTCTCATCCTACTGCCGGCTGGACAGGAAGCCGGAGGGCATGGAAATTGTAAAAGTTGCTGACATTCCCGCCCTCGTCCGGGCGCTATTCAAATAAATCATGGCCAGAAAAAAATCCACATCCTTCAAGAAAAAAAGAAAGGAGGACCGCAAGAAAAGGGCCCTTCCCGAGTTTACCGGAATTGTGAAAATGTCTTCCAGCGGGGCAATTACGCTCCGGGCGGAGGAAGAGGAGGGACTCGAAATCATGGTCCGTCCCGGAAAGGGCCGCGGCGCCCTGAACGGGGACCGGGTGAGGGTAGTCATCAAGAAATTCCGAAACAACCTCGGCAAGGCGGAGGGCGAGGTGGTAAGCATCATCGAACGCAGCAACCGTCCCCTTGTCGGTATCCTCCATGTAGTCGGGGGACGCCAGGCGTGGGTGCTCATGTCCTCGAAGTCAATGCCTTACGACATAGAGGTTCCCGTTCCGGATAAGGAGCATGCGGTTTCGGGCATCAAGGTTGCGGCCGTTGTGGACCGTTGGGACAGGGGAGAATCCAACCCTGTGGGCCATATCGTGGACTTTCTCGGAAAGCCCGGCGAGAATGATACGGAGATGCATGCAATCCTCGCCCAGTATGGGCTTCCATACCGCTTTGAAAAGAGGGTGGAGGATGCTGCAGACAAGATTTCCGATAAAATCACGGACCGGGACCTCAAGGGCCGGAAGGACTACCGCAAGACCCTTACCTTTACCATAGACCCGACGGATGCGAAGGACTTTGACGACGCCCTTTCATTCCGTAAGCTTGACAATGGCAACTTCGAGGTCGGCGTCCATATAGCCGATGTGACCTATTACGTCCATCCGGGTTCGGAGGTAGATAAGGAGGCCCAGAACCGGGGTACGTCCGTATATCTTGTGGACAGGACGGTCCCGATGCTTCCCGAAAAGCTTTCCAACAAGCTCTGCTCCCTCCGTCCTCACGAGGATAAGCTGACTTTCTCGGTGGTATTTGAAATTACTCCTGCCGCAAAGGTCGTCTCGCAGTGGTTCGGAAGGACCATAATCAATTCCGACTACCGCTTCGACTATGAACTTGCCCAGGAAATCATTGACTCTGGAGACGCGGCCCTCGAAGGCGTTTTCGGCCTTGGAAGCGAGTGCGGTGCGGTTCCGCGCGAAGTGAAGGAGGCGGTCCTGACCCTCAATTCCCTGGCCGCAACACTCCGGAAGCGCCGCTTCGATGCGGGCGCAATCAATTTCGAGCGCCCGGAGATGAAGGTCATAATCGACGACAAGGGAAAACCTGTCGATGTGGTCCAGAAAGTGTCAAAGGAGGCCAACTGGCTTATCGAGGAGTTCATGCTCCTGGCAAACCGTTCCGTGGCCGAGTTTGTTGCGACGGGCGGCAAGATGAACGGCAGGGCCCTTAAGAATGCAAAGACCTTCGTATATCGTGTCCATGACCTTCCGAACACCGAGAAACTCGAGGGACTCCGCGACTTCGCCGGGACCTTCGGACACAGGATGGAAGAGGGGGAGAGCTTGACCGACTCACTCAACGCCCTTCTGAAGGAGGTCCGCAACACCCCGGAATCCGCCCCGATCCAGCTGATGATGCTCCGGGCCATGGCCAAGGCCGTGTACACAACCGAAAACATTGGCCACTACGGACTTGCGTTCAAGTTCTACACCCACTTTACCTCCCCGATCCGGCGGTATCCGGACATGATGGTCCACCGGCTTCTGTCCCTGTATCTTGACGGAGCGGAAAGCCAGGACAGGAATTACTACGAAGGACAGTGCCAGCATGCTTCGGAGCGGGAGAGCGTCGCTGCGGATGCCGAGCGCGACAGCATCAAGTACAAGACGGTCGAGTTCATGGAGGACAAGATCGGCAAGGAGTTTGACGGTTCCGTTTCCGGACTGACCGACTGGGGAATCTATGTGGAAATCGAGCCCACGAAGGTAGAGGGCATGGTTCCGCTCAGGACAATCCGAAGCGATTTCTTCACCTTTGACGAGGAGCATTACCGCATTGTCGGGAAGCGGACCGGACGGGTTTTCCGCCTTGGCGATCCGGTTCGGATACGGGTAAAGGACGCCTCCCTGGAGCAGCGGCTTCTCGACTATGAGCTGATTGAAGAGGGTATGGACGACCCGACTCCCCGGGCGGCGGAAGTACCTTACGCTAAAGGAAAACGTCGTGGAGGACGTCGAGGGAGCGGACGGAAATAGATGATTCCGTATGGAATTCGAGATAGCGGAGGAGTTCTTCCGCTATCTTTTTTCGCTGTGACCCATTAAGGGGAAGAAGGAGGGCGTCGGCGAATGAAGAGGTAAGGAGGCCGTCAATCGAGCGGAGGTCATCGCCGGCGAAAGGGGCCAGATCCAGGGTGGTCGGACGGAAGCCAAGGGCTCCGGAGAGTTCCAGGAGGAAACGGAGGTGGAAGTTACTCCAGTCGCTTTCCAGGGCATCCAGGGCGAGGATGCTTCCGAGAAGCCACTCGTACAGCCCGTCCTCGTTGGCTCCGTCCTTTAGCGTACGGAAAAGGACTTCGCTCATGAAAAGGGCTATGGTGTTTTTGTAAAGGTTGTCTCTTATCCCTCCGAGGGGCTCCAGGGCAAGGAAGCCGCGGGCGTTCCAGAGATCTGATTTGGGATTCTGGGTTATGTCGGCTTCGAGGATATTCAGGGGCAGGAAAAGGGCCATGGAGGTTTTCTTTCCGACCCTTGTAATAAAGCTTCGCCGCCCGTATTCCCGCGATAAGGTATGCAGGATCAGGGCGTTCTCCCCATATCGGGTGGTGGAGAGGAGGATAAACTCAAGCGAAGCGGTCATCGGGAGCTAATCTTTGAGGAAGGCGGCCATGGCGCGAAGGGCCTTTCCGCGGTGCGAAATGGCGTTTTTCTCTTCTTCGGACAGCTCCGCCGCGGTAAGCCCGCCGCAGCCGTCTGGCATGAAAACGGGATCATAGCCAAAGCCCCCCTTCCCGGCTTTCGACCTTGCGATGGAACCTTCCATGATACCGTCGAAAAAGTGGGTTTTTCCGTCCAGAATCAGGGTTACACAGGTGCGGAAGCGGGCTTTTCTGGTAGAGTTGGGAGTTTCCACGCGGGCGATTTCCTCGAGGAGTTTATCCATGTTGGCGTTGAAATCGCGGCCTTCCCCGGCATAGCGGGCGGTGTGGACTCCGGGAGCGCCTCCAAGGATATCTACCTCGAGTCCCGTATCGTCGGCAAAGCAGTCACAGCCGGTTTTCCGGTAGAGGTATTCCGCCTTCTGGAGGGAGTTTTCCCTCAGCGTGGCTCCGGTTTCCGGCACAACTTCCGTCACTCCGGCTTCCGCTGCACTGACTATCTCAAAGCCGGGTCCGAGGATTTCCCCCGCCTCCCGGATTTTTCCGGGGTTCGCGCTGGCGAAAACTATTTTTCTCATACGGCAGAGGGCTTTTTCAGGGCCTCATGGAGTTGCCTGTCATAGCGGATACGGATTTTAACCCCGGCCTTCTGGTAGTAGTAACGGACGGCGATTTCCTCCTCTATGAAGGGAATTATCTCATCTTTTTTCAGCCGGAGGAAGGTCGCCTTATCCATATCGAGGGACTTTTCCAGGGCAGCGAGTTCATCGCCGACATGCTCGGAGAGCCCTTCTTCCGAGAGGGTCTTTCTGATCTCATCAAAGAGCGTCCTGGAACTGGAACGATAATCGAACTCCTTATCTGATGCGAAAGCGACAAAGTCCTCGTAATCAGTAAAATGGAAGTCTTCAACGGAAGGAATCGAAGCGTGCTCGCGGACGAATTTAAGGGTGTAATCCTCGATTATTCCGTTGAGTACGAGGGAGTAGGTCAAGCGGCTGTACGGCTGGCGTCTTACCTCGAAGTCGGGGGTGATTCCGCCCCCGTCCCGGACGGTCCGACCCTTCAGGGTCTTGAATTCATGGGTGAGGGAGTCCGGAATATGGCCGACGGAGCCGTCTTCGTTACGGTGGCTGTAATCGATTGCCTGGACGCAGCGTCCGGAGGGGGTATAGTACTTTGCGGTCGTGATTTTAAGCTGCCCGTTATAGGGCAGGTTGCGGATACTCTGGACAAGTCCCTTTCCGTAGGTCCTGGTACCGATAATGGTGCCTCGGTCGAGGTCCTGGATGGCTCCGGAGACGATTTCCGAGGCCGAAGCGGACGCTGAATCGACAAGGACTACAATGGGAATCGAAGTATCAACCGGATCCGTGGTGGTCTTGTAAACGTAGTCGGAACCCGCCGCGCGTCCTTTCTGGCTGACCACTACCGAGCCCTTCGGAACGAAGAGGGAAACAATCTTGACCGCCTCGTTCATAAGTCCGCCGCCGTTGCCGCGAAGGTCCAGGACGAGTTTTTTCATGCCCTGCGCCTTCAGCGTGAAATAAGCGTTACGAATTTCCTGGGAAACCCCTTCCGTGAACTTTGTCTGGAGGATGTAACCGGTTGTGTCATTGAGCATTCCGACGTACTCGATAGCGGGCATATTGATAAGTTCCCGGACAATCGGGATATCGACAGTTTCCCCGGTCCTGACTTTTTTGACCTTGAAGGTTACGGTCGTTCCGGGCTTTCCCCTCATCTTTTCGCTGCACTCTCCGCTCGTCAGTCCATGGGTGGTCTCCCCGTCGATTTCCATGATTTCATCCCCGCAGACCAGCCCGCCGCGGACGGCAGGGGAGTCCTCGTAGGGTTCATTGATGATTACGTTTCCCTTCGGGTCGGGTTTGTAGATAATGGCCCCGATGCCCCCATAGACCCCGCTGATCATCATTTTGAAGTTCTCCTGTTCCTCTTCGGGTACATAGACGGTGTACGGGTCCAGCCCTTCGAGCATGGCGTCAATCCCAAGCCGCTGGATGCGGCTGATAGGGAGGGTATCGACGTATGAACGGTTCAGCTCCTTTAGGATGGCATTGTCTATTTCCACCCATTTACCGAGGGTGAAACTCTTTGACTGCGCGAGGGCATTGCTCCCAAGGAGAATTACGGCGAAGGCCGTAGTAAGCGTATAAAGAATTCTTTTCATATCGGTTCGAGCATCCGGCAAACAGCGTGCCGTCATCGGTTTATTTCCTTCCAAACATAGACTTTATCGCCCCGGCGGGGGTGGATTGGCTCCTCCGGGCGTTGGGTTACGTAGTCGGCGGGCATGTCCCCAAGGGGGACAGCGATGGAGCAATCGACACCCTTAGGGGCCTCGTCGGCGGGTTCGAGGTCCACCCTCATGTCCTCTACCTCCATTTCGAGGACTCCGGTCGTGGGCCCGATAAATAGGATACGGTCTCCCTTAGAGATTCCCACGGTCTCAACATGGACCTCTACGACCCCGATCTTATGGAACCAGTTGGTAACCTTCCCGCAATAGACTTTCCGGCGGGTCGCCTGGCTGCCATAGACGGAACTCCACTCTCCGAGGGGAGCCCCGAGGTAATAACCGTCCCAGAAGCCCCTGTTGAAGACTTCGGCGAGGGAATTTTTCAGCGCGGCAGCGGTTTCCGGGGTGAAAGTCCCGTCGCAGACCGCGTCGGCGGCCTTCCTGTAGCAGGAGGCGCAGCGGCGGACATAGTCAGCGCTCCTTGCCCGGCCTTCGATTTTGAAGACCCTGACTCCGGAGTCGATGATTTTGTCCATGAAATCGATGGTGCAGAGGTCTTTCGGGGACATTATGTATTTGTTGTCGACGACAAGCTTCTCTCCGGTCTCAAGGTCCCGGACCTCGTAGCCGCGGCGGCAGATCTGCATGCAAGCACCCCGGTTCGCAGAGGCACCGGTTAGTCCGAGGGAGAGGTAACATTTCCCGGAAACGGCCATGCAGAGGGCTCCATGGGCGAACATCTCAATCCTGACGAGATCTCCTTTCGGCCCCCGGATGTCCTCCCGGAGGATACCTTCATGGATTCTTTTGACCTGATCGAGGGTCAGTTCCCTTGCGAGGACAATGACGTCCGCGAACTGGGCGTAAAAGCGGAGGGATTCGAGGTTGGAAATGCTGAGCTGGGTCGAGATATGGACCTCCAGTCCAATCTTCCGGCAGTAGGCGATGGCGGCCATGTCCGAAGCGATAATGGCGTTGACTCCGGCCTCTTTCGCCATGTCGAGGGCCCGGTACGCATCCTCCAGATCCTCCCCGTAGAGGGTTATGTTGAGGGTCATGTACCCTTTTACGCCGTATTCCCGGCAGATGCGCATGACCTCCGGAAGGTCTTCCGGAGAGAAATTATTCGCCGAGCGGGAGCGCATGTTAAGCCGCCCGATGCCGAAATACACCGAGTCGGCCCCGCCCTCTATCGCGGCGACGAGACAGTCGAAACTCCCCGCGGGAGCCATGATTTCCAGTTCCTTCCGATCCATCAGTTGTTCCTCCCGACAAGATTCCGGGCAAAGGTGGCGAGAACCTCCAGCTGATCCCCGGAGAGTTTGCCGCGGACGGAGTCGAGGGCCTTAACGGTCAGCCGCTCTATCTCCTCCCTGGCCTCGCGGGAGATATCCGCCCGGCCATACAGTTCCATTACGGAAGCAATCTTTTCTTCCGCCGGGGCGGTGGAAGAAAGTGCCTCCGGGAGCCCCTCAACGCCTTTTTCCATGGCCCTGACGGTCAGCCAGCTCTTCTTCCCGTTGAGGATGTCCCCGCCGATCGGTTTTCCAAAGACTTTTTCGTCCCCGTAGGCGTCGAGCCAGTCGTCAGCGACCTGGAAGGCGAGGCCGAGGTTATATCCGTAGTTGTAAATGGCTTCGCAGACATCTTCCGGAGCGCCGGCTATAATGGCGCCGGTTTTTGCCGCGCAGGCGATGAGAACCCCCGTTTTCAGCCCTATCATATTCATGTAGGCGTCCATCGGAACCGAGCTCTTTTTCTCGAAATCCATATCGTACTGCTGGCCTTCGCAGACCTCTGCAGCCGTCTTTGAAAACAGGGCCAGAACCTCTCCCAGGACCTCTTTCGGGGCCTTTGCCATACGGCGGTAGCTGTCTATGCACATGACGTCGCCGGAGAGAATCGCCGTGTCCGCGTCCCACTTTTTCCACACGGTGTCATGGCCCCTCCTCAGGGGGGATTTGTCCATTATGTCATCGTGGATCAGGGTAAAGGTATGGAAGACCTCCAGCCCGGTCGCGGGTTCGATGATTCCTTCGTTGAACTCATCCCGGAACAGCCCGTACGTTGTCAGGCACAGACGCGGTCGGAGGCGTTTCCCTCCGATTGCAATCATGTACCTGAGCGGGTCGTAAAGTCCTTCCGGCTCGCGGGTGAAGCTTATTTCCCCGAACATTCTCTCGAGGGTCCTTCCTGTCATCTGTTCACTGATCATGGGCGCTGTAGGATTTTGATTTTGCGAAATTACGCATTTTCCCTCGAAAAACCTTATCTTTGGAGACATGAAAGCTGTCATAATCGGAAATGGAGAGTTTCCAAGGAAGGAGTATCCCCGCCACGTAATCCGGGAGGCCGGCGTAATCGTCTGCTGCGACCATGGTGCGGAGAGGTTCTTACGCGCTTCGGAGAAGATTTTCGGTTTTCTCCGTAAGCCGGATGTCGTCGTCGGGGACATGGATTCCATCTCCCGCTCCTGCAAAGACCTTCTTTCAGACCGGCTTGTCCGGATAGATGAGCAGGATGACAATGACCAGACAAAGGCCTTCCGCTATGTCCTGGAGCATTATCCGGATGTCACCGAAATCCATATTCTCGGCGCTACGGGGCTCCGCGAGGACCACACTGTCGGAAACCTCGGGCTCCTCATGGAATATGCCAGGAAATATGACCTTTCCGGCATAGCTGTGGACATGATTTCCGATTACAGTACTTGCTTCGCCCTTACCGGGACGACGGAGCTTCATGTCGGCGCCGGCAGGAGGGTTTCCATTTTTTCTCCGGACAATTCCCTTAAAATCACCTCTGAAGGTCTCCAGTGGCAGACCTCCGGAGTAGTCTTTGACAACTGGTGGCCGGCTACCCTTAACCGGGCTGTCGAAGACGTCGTCACCCTTCGTTTCTCCCACCCTTCCATCGCCCTCGTAATCCTCGACTGAGCTGTTTCCCTCCCGGATTATTCGGTAATCCGGAAAAAAGTTGTATTTTTGTAATTCTATACTGAAAAGAAGAATTATAAAAGAATATGACTTCAAAGGAAATCAGACAGAAGTATCTGGACTTCTTCGCCTCAAAGGGACATACGATTGTTCCGTCGGCGCCGATGGTAATCAAGAACGATCCTACGCTGATGTTCACCAATGCCGGCATGAACCAGTTCAAGGATATCTTTCTCGGGAATTCAGCCCCGAAATACCCCCGTGCTGCGGACTCGCAGAAATGCCTCCGCGTAAGCGGCAAGCACAATGACCTCGAGGCAGTCGGCCACGATGGCCGCCATCATACCATGTTCGAGATGCTCGGCAACTGGAGTTTCGGCGATTACTTCAAGAATGAGGCGATCGACTGGGCCTGGGAGCTGCTTACAGAGGTGTACAAGATTGACAGGACGAAGCTCTATGCCACCGTTTTCGAGGGCTCGGAGGAAGACGGGACGCTTCTTGACACGGAGGCCCTCGAGGCCTGGCGCCGCCACCTCCCGGAGGACCATATCCTGACCGGAAACAAGCATGACAATTTCTGGGAAATGGGCGATACCGGCCCCTGCGGTCCCTGCAGCGAGATTCATATCGACCTTCGCAGCGACGAGGAAATCGCCCGGATTCCCGGCCGAGAGCTGGTCAATACGGACAATGACGATGTCATCGAGATATGGAACCTCGTGTTCATGCAGTTCGAGCGCAAGGCCGACGGCCACCTCGAGCTCCTTCCAATGAAAAACATCGATACGGGAATGGGCTTCGAGCGGCTCTGCATGATTCTCCAGAACAAGAAGAGCAACTACGAGACCGACGTTTTCAGCGGCTGCATCTCCCGTATTGAGGAATTCTCCGGCCACAGGTACTCCGAGGGCGGGAATGTCGAGGTCGCAATGAGAGTCATTGCGGACCACCTCAGGGCCATCGCCTTCTCCATTGCCGACGGCCAGCTGCCGTCCAATGTCAAGGCCGGTTATGTCATCCGCCGTATCCTCCGCCGTGCGGTCCGTTACGGTTATACCTTCCTCGGATTCAATGAGCCCTTCCTCTGCCGTCTCGTGCAGCAGCTTGTGGACGACATGGGTGAGGCCTATCCCGAGCTGAAAGCCCAGCAGAAGCTTATCGAAAGCGTCATCCGGGAAGAGGAAAACGCCTTCCTGAGGACCCTCGACCGCGGTATCCGCATGATGGACGACTATATCGCGAAGTCTGCGGCTACAAAGGTTATTTCCGGTGTGGACGCCTTCGTGCTCTATGATACCTATGGCTTCCCGGTGGACCTTACGGAGCTGATTGCAACCGAGAAGGGCTACACGGTCGATCTCGAGGGCTTCAATGTCGAGCTCGCCAAGCAGAAGGAGCGCGCCCGTAACGCCACCTCCAACGAATTCGGCGACTGGGCCGTATTTTCGGAAGGGGAGGAGGTCGAGTTCCTCGGATATGATTCGCTGAAGGTTGAAGGCGCCGTCCTGGAGCGGGAAAGGACCGTGAAATCGAAGAATAAGGTGCTTTACCAGCTGGTCTTCGACAGGACTCCGTTCTACGCGGAGATGGGCGGCCAGGTAGGTGACACCGGAACCATTACCGGAGAGGACGGCGAGAAGATAGCGATCCTCAACACGGTAAAGGAGAACAATCTGACAATCCACCTCGCGGAGCGGATTCCCGAAAACTGCAACCAGACCTTTACGCTGGAAGTTGACGTCGAGCGCCGCAGAAGGATTGCCGCGAACCATACTGCAACCCACCTCCTTGACGAAGCTCTCCGGGAAATCCTCGGTACCCATGTCGAGCAGAAGGGATCCTTTGTCGGGCCGGATTATTTCCGTTTCGACTTCTCCCATTTCTCGAAAGTTACCGATGCCGAGTTGGCCGAGGCGGAAAAGCGGGTGAATGCCATGATAAGGGCGAACTATCTCCTCGAGGAGAAGCGTGACGCCACCATGGAAGAAGCCCGTGGGATGGGCGCCATCGCCCTTTTCGGCGAAAAGTACGGAGATACGGTAAGGGTCGTCCGTTTCGGACCTTCCGTTGAACTCTGCGGAGGAACCCATACTTCCGCTACCGGTAATATCGGCTTTTTCAAGATCGTTTCCGAAGGGGCCGTCGCCGCTGGCGTACGCCGTATCGAAGCGGTGACGGGTGCCGCCGCCGAAGGACTGGTTTACGGAATGCAGGAGATGATTTCGACTGCCCGGAGTTTCTTCAACAATGTTCCTGACCTTGCCGGAGCGATCCGGAAAATGGTCGAGGACAACGCTTCCTTCAAGAAGCAGCTCGAGGAAGCCGCCCATGAGAAGGCCGTCCGACTTGCCGAGACCCTTGAGAAAATCGCCGAACCGGTCGGGGATATCAAGCTTATCCGCTTCGACCGTTCCATGGACCCGGCCCTTGTCCGGGACATCGCCCTCCTGCTCCAGAAAAAACTCAGCCGGACGGTGCTTGCCGGCGCCTACCAGTTTGCGGACAAGCCGAACCTCGTGCTTATGTACTCCGACGACCTTGTCGCCGAAGGGAAGAACGCGGGCAAGGATATTCGCGAAGCGGCGAAACTGATTCAGGGCGGAGGCGGCGGACAGCCGGGCCTTGCAACCGCCGGCGGCCGCGACCTCTCAGGCCTTGGAGCCGCGCTCGAAGCCCTCGTATCCCTTGCGACGGCATAAACCTTGAGGTAGGCACTCCGGAAGAGGCATGAAAAAGACAGACAGATTCTTAATCACATCCTTTGTGGGACCGTTCATAGCGATCCTTCTGATTGTCATTTTCATCCTCGCGATTCAGTTCCTCTGGGTTTACATCGACGAGCTTGTCGGCCGGGGACTGTCTTTCAACGTGATCCTTGAATTCATGTTCTGGGGGGTATGCTCCCAGGCCCTGCCCCTGTCGCTTCCGCTTGCGACCCTCCTCGCCTCGATGATGACCCTCGGGCAGATGGCGGAGAACAGCGAGCTGATCGCCATGAAGGCCGCGGGAATCTCCCTGACCCGGATCATGGCTCCGCTGATGGGCTGTTCGCTCATAATCGTCGTGGCCACATTCTTCGTCGTGAACGACCTCTCGCCGTACGCCACCAACAAGATTTATACCCTCAGGGACGATATCGGAAAGACCAAGTCCGAGATTAAAATCCCGGTTGGAACCTTCTACGACGGCATCGACGGCTATATCCTCCGTATCGAAGACCGCAACGACAAGACGGGGATGATGTACGGGGTCATGGTCTATGACCACACGGGGAACAAGGGAAACACCTCCGTGAGCGTCGCGGATTCCGGCATCATGAAGATGTCCAAGGCGAAGGACTACCTGACCTTCCAGCTTTACGACGGCTACAATTACCAGGAGACCAACACCAAGAAGTACCGCGACACGACCCTTGCCCTCCAGAAAATCCGTTTCTCCTCCCAGGAGCTCATCATCTCGCTGTCCAATTACGCCTTCAAGAAATCGGAGGAGGGCCGGTTCAGCGACCAGGTAAGGTCCATGAACCTGAAGCGCCTGACCCATGGAAGGGATTCCCTGAAGCAGCTTTCGGATGCTGCCCTGGAGCGTCACCTGAAGGACTTTTCGTCTTCCGCAGTGCTTAGATTTTCCAATCAGCTGGATACTTCCTGGATAAATGCCCATGCGGATTACGGCGTCCTGGAACTGCCTGACCCACTGACCTGGAAGAACAACGACAGGCGCCTCGGGGCCTACAGTTCAGCCGCTTCGTCCGCCCGTTCCGCAGAAGGGACAATCAACAATTACAATTTCGAATCCTACGAATATACCCACATCCTGAGGAGGACCCATGTCGAAATATGGCGCAAGTTCGCCCAGGCCCTCGCCTGTCTTATCATGTTCTTCATAGGCGCCCCTCTCGGCGCCCTGATCCGTAAGGGGGGACTCGGCACGGCCGCAATAGTTTCCGTGCTCTTTTTCGTCCTCTACTGGGTCGTGGACATCTCGGGCGTAAAACTCTCCCGGGACGGGGCTGCCTCACCCTTCGTCGGTACCTTCATATCGACCTTTGTCCTGTTCCCGATGGGTATATACCTGACATGGATGGCCATCCACGATTCTACCTTCGTCAGCTTGGACGTGTTCAAGAGCGGGTGGAGAAAAATCAAGAGTAAAGTGAGTTCAGTGTTCAGAAAACCCCGGATCGTCTATATGGGGACTCCGGAGTTCGCCGTGGCCCCGCTCGACCGGCTTATCGCGACCGGGCATAAGGTGGTCGGCGTAGTTACAGTTGCCGACAAACCGAGCGGCAGGGGCCAGAAGTTGAGTGAGAGCGCCGTAAAGCAATATGCCGTCGCCCATTCCCTGCCGGTGCTCCAGCCGGAAAAACTGAAGGATCCGGAGTTCCTGGAGGCCCTCGCTTCCTGGAAGGCCGACCTCTTTGTGGTCGTCGGCTTCCGGATGCTTCCGGAGGTGGTCTGGACCATGCCTAAGCTCGGTACGTTCAACCTCCATGCCGCCCTGCTGCCCCAGTACCGCGGTGCAGCCCCTATAAACTGGGCGGTCATCAACGGGGAGGCCATTACCGGGGTCACGACCTTCATGATTGACAAGAACATCGATACCGGCGGCATCATCCTCCGCCAGGAGAGCCGTATTTCCCGGAGCGACACCGCAGGGGATGTCCATGACCGGCTCATGGAAATCGGTGCGACCCTCGTCGTCCAGACCGTGGACGGACTTATTGAAGGCAACGCCGAAACCCGCGTCCAGCGCAGTTTCATCCAGGGTTCCGAGCTGTTGAAGCCCGCCCCGAAGCTGACCAAGGAGCTCTGCCATATCGACTGGAACGATAAGACGGACCACATCTATAATCTCATCCGGGGACTCAGCCCGTATCCGACGGCTTATACGGAAGTTCTCCGGGACGGGACTGCGAAGGAGCTGAAGATATTCTTCGCGGAGCCATCATCCATTGCCGTGGCTCCCGGAACGGCTCCCGGCACCATCCTTTCCGACGGAAAGACCTACCTTGCCGTCGTGACGGCGGACGGGGCCCTTGAGCTTAAGGATGTCCAGCTCTCCGGAAAGAAGCGCATGGATGTCAAGTCCTTCCTTGCAGGTTTCCGCGAGCCGGAAACATATCGCTGCTCCGAGGGAACGTCCCGTGCCGAGATTGAAAAACACAAGCCCTTCGAAGACTAAGTGGCGAAAGAAAAAACATACAGGATCAATCCGGAGACCCTTCGATATGAGGTGGAGAAGGTCCGGGAGCACCATTTCCTGCGCCTTGCGGGGATGGTGGCCCTGGGACTTGTGCTCTTCCTCCTGTATCTGGAACTGTATGTTCATGTCCTTGGGCTGGAACTCCCTAAAACCATCCTCCTGAAGCGGGAGAATGCCCGCCTTTCCGAAAAGGTGGAACTGCTTTCGGGACGTCTGGATGCCTATGAGCGCGCCCTCGGGGACCTCGGAGCAAGGGACAATGGCATCTACCGCTCGGTTTACGGCCTGGACGAGATTCCGGAAGAGGTCCGGGGCGCCGGTTTCAGCGGTGTGAACCGCTATGCCGACCTCGAGGGGGTGAAGCTCTCCGAACTGAAAAAGTCGGTCGTCAGGGTGGATGTCCTCCTGAAGCGCGCCTACCTCCAGAGCAAGTCCTACGACGAGGTTGAATCGGTGGCTGCGGAAGCGGGAGACAGGATTTCCCACATTCCGGCAATCTGTCCTATTTCAACCGACCCAACTACATATCACCTTTCCAGTCCTTTCGGATACCGTAGCGACCCGATGCGCGGGTACCGGAAATTCCATTCCGGGATGGACTTTGCCTGTCCTCCCGGGAATCCGGTCTATGCGACCGGTGACGGGGTGGTGATAAAGGCCGAACACGATTTCTTCGGCTATGGTAACAATATAATTATCAGCCATGGTTTCGGATACAAGACCCGTTATGCCCACCTTAAGACAATTGAAGTGGAAGAGGGGGAAAAGGTGATCCGGGGCCAGAGGATCGGACTTTCGGGGAATACCGGGCGCAGCACGGGACCCCACCTCCACTATGAGGTTATTTATCGTAACGAACACGTCAATCCGTACGGGTTCATGGACCTGACGGTCCCGGTCGAGGAGTATGAAGCCATTCTTTCCTCAGCGGCCGGGGATATGGAAACCGGGGAGGGGGAAGAGTCATGAGCAGAAAAAAATACGCATTTGACCTAAGGAGTCTTTCCCTTAAGAAGGTAACCGCCTCGGCAGGTTCAGTTGCCTGGAGGGCGGTACGCTTCATCCTTTCTTCCGTGGCCTTTTCCATTGTTTTCTATGTTCTTTTCTCCTTGGTTTTCAGCACCCCCGAGGAGCGCCGTATAGCCGATGAAAACCGAATCTACGCGAAAACCCTTCCGCAGCTTATGAAACGGGAAGCCATGCTCGAACCGGTTATTAAAGGGCTCCAGGAGAGGGATAACAGTATCTATGAGGAAATCTTCCAGACGGAAGCCCCGGCGCCGGATGCCATCGATTTCAACGGGGTCATCGCCGGAAGCGACTCCCTTACTTCGGAATCCTTCCTTTCCTATTCCTCCTCGAAGGCGGAAAGCGTCATGAGGATGTCCGACCGGGTTGAAGAGTCCTTCCGGGAGATTTTTGACGCCCTGGTTGACCGACGGGATTCAATTCCTCCGCTTCAGAGCCCGGTCGCAGGTGTGACCCATACCCGGACAGGGGCTTCTGTCGGAATGAAGCGGGATCCGCTCCTGAAAATTGACGTATTCCACAGCGGGATTGACCTCGTCTATCCGCCGGAGGAGCCGGTATATGCCACTGCCGACGGTGTCGTCCGCGAGGCCTCCCGTGCCAAAGGCATTGTTGAAATCGACCATGGAAACGGCTACGTTACCCGTTATACCCTCCTCGGCTCAGTCCTCGTCAGCCGTGGAATGAAGGTAAAGGCGGGGAGTAAGTTGGGCGATGTCGGGATTTCCCGGGGCTCGTTCGCCCCGCATCTCCATTACGAGGTGCTTCGCAGCGGAGAGGTTGTCAATCCGGTCGATTATATGTTTGCTTCCCTTACTCCTGAAGAGTATTCCAATATGTTGTTCATGTCCGTAAGTACCGGACAATTACTCGATTAGAAGATATGGAAAAAATGTACTATTCCATTGGCGAAGTTGCGGAGGAACTCGGAGAGAGCGTCTCTCTTATCCGGTTCTGGTCCAATTCCTTCCCCGCTTTCATTAAGCCGGACCGCACTTCCCGCGGCAACCGCCGTTACACTGCGGAGGATGTAGCCACCCTCAAGCAGATCCACCTCCTTGTCAAGGGTAACGGCATGACCCTCGAAGGGGCGGCAAACAAACTCAAGGAATCCCGCCGCAAGGTGGACAGCCGGACAAGGGCCATAGAATCGCTCCGGGAGATCCGAAAGGAACTCGTGGCCGTGAAAAAGACCTTATGAGGGCGGGAGATATAGCCCGGGCCGTGGAGGCCTTCGCCCCCGGTTCGATCCAGGAGGACTGGGATAACAGCGGCCTTATAATCGGCTCCCCGGAAGATGAGATTCACGGAGTGCTGGTCGGCTTCGACTGCACCCCGGAGCTCGTGGAAGAAGCCGTAGAGACGGGATGCAACATGATTGTGACCCACCATCCGCTGATTTTCAAGGGTGTCCGCCGGCTTAATGATTCCGACCCTGTCGGCGAGGCCATCATTTGGGCTGTCCGGAACGGGATAGCCGTTTATGCGGCCCACACCAATGCGGACAAGGTCCCGGAGGGGGTCAGCGGAGCCATGGCCCTTCGCCTTGGCCTTACCGGGGTGGAAATCCTCGTCCCGGAGGAGGGCGGGACCGGGCTCGGGGTAGTCGGCCTCCTGCCGCGTCCGATGACCGCCATGGAGGCGGTCCGGTATGTGAAGGAGCGCTTCTCCCTTTCCGTAGCCCGCATCTCGGCTCCCATCGAAGGAGAAATCCGGAAAGTCGCCCTCTGCGGCGGTTCAGGGGCTGATTTCATAGGTGATGCGGCCCGCTCAGGGGCCCAGCTCTATATCTCCGCGGATATTTCCTACCACCGCTTCTTCGCTCCGAAGGGCATGATGATCATGGATATAGGGCATTTTGAGAGTGAAATTGACATAGTAGATATTTTATATTCTACTATAAGGAAAAATTTTCCTAACTTTGCAGTTCGCAAAAGTGGACGGATGATGAACCCGGTCCACTACGTATGACGCATACAAACTTATAGAAAACCATATATGGCAACGACAAAAAAGACAAAGAAAGTCGAGACCCCCATCGACCAGAGGGAAACCTTCGTGTCCCTGCAGAAGAATTTCGCGGATTCCGAGCTGAGCGTCGAGGAGAAGCTGAAGACCCTGTATGACCTTCAGAAGGCCGACTCTGAAATCGACAAGATCCTCCAGCTGCGAGGCGAACTGCCCGCCGAGGTGGAGGCCCTCGAGCTCGAAATAGCCGACCTCAAGGCCGAACAGGCGTCCCTGACAGCCGTCATCGACGAATTCACCCGCGCCATCGGGGAGAACAAGCAGAATATCGTGGACTGCGAGAATACTATCGCCAAGTACCAGAAACAGCTTGAGACCATCACCAACAGCCGCGAGTATGACTCCCTCAACAAGGAGATTGAAAACCAGGAACTGCTCCGCCAGATTGCTGACAAGCATATCGGAGAGCTCAAGTATGAAATCGACAGCCGTCGCGCCGAGATCGAGGAGATTAAGGACCATATGGCGATCCGTTCCGAGGACCTGAAGGCGAAGAAAGAGGAACTCGCCGTCATCGTCGAGTCCACCGCGAAGGAAGAGGAAGTGCTGGTAGCTAAGCGGGAGGCGTGCGCCGCCAAGATTGACGAGCGTACCATGAGCGCCTACAACCGCATCCGTAAGAGTGTCCACAACCACCTTGCCGTCGTCGGCATTTACAATGGCGACTCCTGCGGCGGTTGCTTCAACACCATTACTCCCCAGCGTCTTGTAGATATCGCTTCCAACAAGAAGCTCATCATCTGCGAGCACTGCGGCCGTATCATCATCAACCCGAATTTCGAATAGAGAATACCGAGCCATGGCTGAGCCGTCCCGTAAAACAAAGAAGGACTCCTCACTCAATCTGGATACTCTGGGTCTGGCCATGGGGAACACCCCTCCGCAGGCCCTCGATGTAGAAGAGGCCGTGCTCGGAGCCATTCTTGTGGAGCCCTCCACCGTGGATGACACGATGGGGGAGCTTTCGCCTGAGTGTTTCTATGATCCGAAACACCGCATGATCTTCGAGGCGATGGTCTCCCTTAACCGGGAGCACACCGCAATCGACCTCATTACGGTCAGCGACCGGCTCCGTTCCCTGGGCAACCTCGAGACCATCGGAGGCCCGGTCGCCCTTGCTGACCTCTCCCAGAAAATCGGCGCGGCCGCCCATATCGAGTATTACGTCAAGATTCTGAAACAGAAGACTATCCAGCGTGACCTTATAAAGGCATCGGTGGATATTCTGAAGCAGTCATATGACGACGCCACAAACGTTGACGAGCTGATTGACAACGCCCAGAGCAAGATCTACGGTGCAATCCAGAACAGCGTCCGGAAGGATGTCCAGGAGATTGGGGCCCTGATCAACGACGCGATGGAGGACATCCAGAAAAACCAGAATACGGTCGGGCTCAGCGGGGTTCCGAGCGGATATGTCTCCATCGACTCCATAACCCAGGGCTGGCAGCCCTCGGATCTCATTATCCTGGCTGCCCGTCCCTCCGTCGGTAAGACCGCCTTCTCGCTGAATATAGCGAGGAACGCCGCCGTGGATCACCACATGCCGGTCGCCTTCTTCTCCCTGGAAATGTCCGCGAAGCAGCTTGTCAAGCGTCTTATGACCTCCGAATCCGGGCTTCCGGCCGACAAGATCAAGGGCGGTTCCAAGCTGGAGAGCTACGAGTGGGTCCAGCTCGAAGATACGCTCAGGAACCTCTCCAAGGCCCCTCTCTATATTGACGATACCCCGGGTATGCCGGTCATGGAATTCCGCACCAAGGCAAAGCGTCTCGTAAACCAGAAGGGGGTCCGGCTCATTGTCGTCGACTACCTCCAGCTCATGCAGGGCCCGACCGAACTGAAGGGGCTCCGTGAGCAGGAAGTCGCCTACATTTCCCGTACTCTTAAAGCTACGGCGAAGGAACTGGATGTTCCGATAATCGCCCTGTCCCAGCTTTCGCGAAATGCGGTCCAGAGGGCCGGCGCAGTCGGAAAACCCCAGCTCAGCGACCTCCGTGAATCCGGTTCAATCGAGCAGGACGCCGACCTCGTCGTCTTCATCCACCGCCCGGACTTCGTCGGCATGTCCGAGAACCCTGAGGACAAGGAGAAGACATATATCATCATTGCCAAGCACCGAAACGGCGAGACCTGCGATATCCCGATGCTCTTCAAGAGCGAGAGGGTGCGCTTCGTGGAGATGAACGATTCGCTCGACATGCGTGCCGATTCCATCACCTACGAAAGCGGAATGAACAGCGGCGATTTCGACGACTCCGGTTTCGACAACTCCCCATTCTAGGATGGCCAAGGAAGTTATTTCCCACAAAGGCCGTGTTGTGGCCATGACTCCGCAGAAGACCTCTGTGGAGTTTGCTGTCGAAGGGGCCTGCTCTTCCTGCCGCGCAGCAGGACTCTGCGGGATGGGGGAGTACAGGGAAAAACTCGTTGAGGTTCCGACAGATCCATATGCCCGCTACGGTGTCGGGGACGAGGTGGAGGTCGTCCTGAAGGGTTCCATGGGGCTTAAGGCGGTGTGGCTTGCCTATGTGATTCCGGTCGCGATCCTGCTTGCGGGAGTGCTCGTTTCCGGGGCCCTTGGCGCCGGGGAACTGCTGTCCGCCGGGGTCGGTGTCGGGATTGTCGCGGTCTATTACTTTGCCGTCTGGCTCTTTAGGGACAAACTGGAAAACGAATATATTTTTACTATCAAAGGATAAAATCTCAATCATGTCACAAACCATTATCTGGACAATTGTCATCCTCACGGTGCTGGGGCTTCTGCTCTCGCTCGTCCTCTACCTTGTTGCCCAAAGGTTCAAGGTGGTCGAGGATCCGCGGATTGACGAGGTGGAAAAGGTGATGCCGGGCGCCAATTGCGGCGGCTGCGGTTTCGCCGGATGCCGTGCCTTCGCCGAAGCCGCAGTGAGGGCTCCGAACCTGGACAACAACTACTGTCCGGTCGGCGGTAACGAGGTGATGGGGAAGGTGGCCGCGATTCTCGGCTATGAGGTCAAGGCCAAGGCCCCTGAAGTCGCCGTAGTCCGCTGCAACGGAACCTGCTCTGTCCGTCCCAGGACCAGTAACTATGACGGTTATCCGTCCTGCAAGGTGAAAGCCGCCCTCTATACGGGAGACACCGGCTGTTCCTTCGGCTGCCTCGGCTGCGGAGACTGCGTAGAGGCCTGCCAGTTCGGGGCCATTTCCATGAATCCCGAAACCGGCCTTCCCGTCGTTGACGAGGCGAAGTGTACCGCCTGCGGCGCATGTTCCCGTGCCTGTCCGAAAGGTCTTATCGAAATCCGTCCCAAGGGACCTCGCGGAATGCGTGTCTGGGTTTCCTGCCGGAACCAGGACAAGGGCCCTGCCGCGAAGAAGGCCTGTGCCTCCGCCTGTATCGGTTGCGGCATCTGCGCCAAGACCTGTACCCACGACGCAATTGTCGTAGAAAACAATATCGCCTATATCGATCCTGCGAAGTGTAAGCTCTGCCGCGAGTGCGAGGCCATGTGCCCGACGGGTGCGATCCATGGAATCAACTTCCCGAAACCCCTTGACAAAGAGGGTATTAAGGCCCGTGTCCAGGAACGTCAGAAGAAGGCCCGCGAGGCCGCTGCAGCCGCAGCGGCAAAGCCCTCGGAAGAAACAAATGAGAAGGAGGACAAGTAACATGGCAAAAAGAACATTCTCCATCGGCGGGGTCCATCCCCACGACAGCAAAATTTCCCGCTCCTGCGCAATCGAGCCCCTTGCCATTCCCCAGACCGTCTATATTTCCGTCGCCCAGCATATCGGAGCCCCGGCAAAGCCGGTAGTTGCCGTCGGTGACAAGGTCAAGGTCGGAGAGGTCCTGGCTGAGCCGGGCGGCTTTGTCTCCGCCTTCATCCACTCTTCCGTCTCCGGTACGGTCAAGTCAATAGCTCCGCGCGCAGACCTTGCCGGGAATCCCCAGATGACCATAGAAATAGCCGTGGAGGGCGATGAGTGGGCGGAAGGAATCGACACTTCCGACACCCTCGTAACCGAGATTCCGGAAGACGGGAAGCAGATTCTCGAAAAGATCCGTCTCGGCGGCGTAGTCGGTCTCGGCGGCGCAACGTTCCCGACCCATGTAAAGCTATCGCCTCCTCCGGGATCCAAGTGCGAGATGCTGATTATCAATGGCTGCGAGTGCGAACCATACCTTACTTCCGACTTCCGGACCCTTCTCGAGAAGGGCGAGCAGGTTGTCGTCGGAGCTGCCCTTATCAAGCAGGTTCTCGGCGGCGTTCCCTGTACTATCGGAATCGAGGAGAACAAGCCCGAGGCCATCGCGCATATTAATGAGGTTATCGAGAAGCTGAAAAAGGTTTCCCCGAAATATGAGGGCATTTCGGTCCTTTCCCTGAAGAAACGTTATCCCCAGGGCGGTGAGAAGCAGCTTATCGACGCGGTCATGCACCGCCAGGTTCCCTCCGGCGGCCTTCCCATAAGCGTCGGCGCCGTCGTCCAGAATGTCGCAACGGCCCTTGCCGTCTATGATGCGGTCCAGAAGAATAAACCCATCGTTGACAATTCCGTGACCGTGACGGGCGAATGCTTCCCCGCCCAGGCCAATCTTCTCGTCAGGGTCGGTACTCCTCTTCGTTTCATCATCGATTCCCTCGGCGGAGTGCCGGAAAACGCAGTGAAGATAATCAGCGGCGGCCCGATGATGGGTAAAGCCGTTGCGAACCTCGATGCGGCGACCCTTAAGGGCACTTCCGCCCTCCTCTTCCTGACGGCGGAGCAGACCGCCCGCAAGGCCCCTTCCGCCTGTATCCGCTGCGGCCGCTGCGCCGAGGCCTGCCCGATGGGTCTCGAGCCCTTCCTCCTGAACCGCCTCTGGAAGGCCGGTGACAATGAAAAACTGGAAGCCAATGCGGTAGCGGACTGCATCGAATGCGGATGCTGCCTCTACAGCTGCCCCGCAAACATTCCGCTTCTCGACATGATCCGCATGGCGAAGGCCGATGTCATGAAAATAATCCGTGCCCGTGCCGCTGCCGCCAAGGCCGCTGCCGAAGCCACAAAGAAATAAACAATGGATAAACTGACAGTTTCCCCGTCCCCGCATATCCATGCGAAGGTTTCCACAAGGTCCCTGATGACTGACGTGGTAATCGCCCTTCTACCGGCGGTTATCTGCTCCGTTGTCTTCTATGGCTGGAAGGAACTCCTCATTCTCGCGGTCAGCGTCGCTTCCTGCGTGCTCATCGAGTATGTGATTACGCGGTATATGCTGAAAAAGCCCTCCACCGTGGGCGATATGTCCGCTGTGGTCACAGGTATTCTTTTGGCACTGAATGTCCCTTATACAACGCCCTGGTGGGTTGTTTTCATAGGCGCGGTCTTCGCTGTCGCCGTTGCGAAAATGACCTTCGGCGGCCTCGGCCAGAACATTTTCAACCCGGCTATTGCCGGCCGTGTCTTCCTTCTGGTTTCCTTCCCGACCGTCATGACCCACTGGGAGCAGCCCCAGGCCCTCTTCGGTGTTGACGCCGTGACCGGCCCGACCCCTCTTGGAGCTATCAAGGAAGGCCTTCTTAACAAGGTCCCGGTTCCGGACATCATGGCATCCAAGGGATACAGCTATGCGGACATGCTCTTTGCGAATCTCGGGGGCAGCGCCGGCGAAGTCTGCGCCCTTGCCCTCCTTGCCGGTTTCATCTACCTCTGCTGCCGCAGGGTCATAAAGCCGTGGATTACGCTCTCGATTTTCGTAACCGTGGCCCTTACCTCCCTGATTTTCTGGGGTATCAACCCCGCCCGATTCACCGGGCCGCTCTTTAATCTCCTGACCGGCGGTCTGATTCTCGGCGCCTGCTTCATGGCTACCGACTATGTGACTTCTCCGATGTCAACCTGGGGCGGAGTCATCTTCGGAGCCGGCATCGGCTTCCTTACGGTGATGATCCGTTATTTCGGCGCCTATCCGGAAGGAGTTTCCTTCGCAATACTGATTATGAATGCCTTTGTTCCGCTTATCAACATGGGCTTTAAACAGAAAAAATTCGGGAGGGCTTAGCTATGGCAAAAGAATCCAATCTCAAGAACATGGCGCTCGTGCTTACGCTGGTCTGCCTCTTCTGTTCGGCAGTCCTCGGAGGTGCCTATGCCCTTACCAAGAAACCCATCGATGCGGCTGCAGCTGAAAAGACCGCAAAGGCCGTCGGAGCCGTCCTTCCTGAGTTCGACGAAACGTCTTACGAGAGCGTTGAGGCCCTCGGGAAGACATATAATTATTATAAGGCCGTGAAAGGGGATGAAACGGTCGGTTACGCGGTAGAGAGCACAACTTCCGGCTTTGGCGGGAACCTTTCCCTGATGGTCGGAATCACTGCCGACGGAGTGGTCTATAACACCACCGTCCTCTCCCACAGCGAGACTCCCGGACTTGGGGCCAAGTGCTCTACGGACGAGCATTTCATGGCCCAGTGGAAGGGACTGAACCCTTCGGAGAAGATACTGAAGGTGAAACAGGACAATGGCGACATCGATGCCATCACCGCTTCCACCATCACTTCCCGTGCTTATACACTGGCGGTTGCAAACGCCCTCGCGGTGGTTGCAGCCCTGAATAAGGAGGAAAAGAGCAATGAGTAACCGAATGAAATTGATTTCAGGCGGACTGGTAAAGAACAACCCGACCTTTGTCCTGCTGCTCGGCATGTGTCCGACGCTGGCTACGACGACTTCCGCAATCAACGGACTGAGCATGGGCCTTGCGACCCTCTTTGTTCTCGTCCTTTCCAATATGGCCATTTCGGCCATCGCACCCGCCGTCCCGGACAAGGTCCATATCCCCGTTTACATCGTGGTGATTGCGACCTTCGTGACCCTTCTGCAGCTTCTGATGCAGGCCTTTACTCCGGCGATTTACGAGACTCTCGGGCTCTTCATCCCGCTTATCGTGGTGAACTGCATCGTGCTCGGCCGCGCCGAGGCCTTCGCTTCCAAAAACGGAGTCCTGGATTCCGCCTGTGACGGTATCGGGGTCGGTCTCGGCTTCACCCTGTCCCTGACCGTACTCGGCCTCGTACGTGAGATTCTCGGTGCCGGTTCCATTTTCGGATGGAGCTTCCTCGGCGGCCGCGACGGTATGCTTGCCTTCGTCCTTGCCCCCGGCGCCTTCATCTGCCTCGGCTACCTGATGGTCCTCTTCAACAAACTGTTCAACAAGGAGAAATAAGCCATGGAATACTTCCTTATTATTATTTCGGCGATTTTCGTCAACAATATCGTCCTTGCGCAGTTCCTCGGAATCTGCCCCTTCCTCGGCGTCTCCAACAAGCTCTCCACGGCTACAGGCATGAGCGGAGCGGTATGTTTCGTCATCACCCTGTCCACCCTCGTGACATGGCTGATCAACCATTACCTCCTCGAGCCCTTCCAGCTGGAGTTCCTCCAGACGATCGCCTTCATCCTCGTGATTGCCGCCCTCGTCCAGATGGTCGAAATCATCCTGAAGAAGATCAGCCCGTCACTCTACCAGGCCCTCGGCATCTTCCTTCCGCTTATTACTACGAACTGCGCCGTCCTCGGCGTCGCCATCAATGTAGTTACCAAGCAGTTTACCTTCGGAGGCGAGCCCCACATGCTGAACCTCGCGGAATCCCTAGTCTATGCCTTCGCAACCTCCCTTGGTTACGGGCTCGCGATGGTAATCTTCGCAGGTATCCGCGAACACCTTGCCCTGAACGATGTTCCCAAGTCCTTCAAGGGCGTTCCGATCGCCCTTGTGACGGTAGGTATTCTGGCCATGGCTTTTATGGGCTTCAGCGGAATGGTGAAATAAAAAAAATATTATTATATTTGCGATTGATAAAACCAGTTAAACCTTTATTATCATGAAGAAATTTATCCTTGTTATCGCGGCTGTCCTCGGCCTTGCAGTCGTTGCTTCCGCACAGCCCCGCGCCCTCGGTGTCCGTGTCGGTTGGGGTGGTGAACTTTCCTATCAGCACACCCTTGGCGCCGAGAACTTCCTCGAAGTTGACGCCGGTTGGGGTGCAAACGCTATCAGCGTTGGTGCCGCTTATGACTTCCAGATTGCTCCGCTCGGACCTTTCGGCTTCTATGCAGGTCCTGCAGCCCATGTCTGGATTGGTGGCAGCGAGGAGCAGAACAATCTCGTTCTCGGTGTCGGTGCCCAGCTCGGTCTCGAGTATATGTTCGACGGAATTCCGCTTCAGCTTTCCCTCGACTGGAAACCGCTCTTCACCCTAGTCCCTGCGACTGGCTTCGGCTGGCAGAGCTTTGGCCTCGGTATCCGTTACGCCTTCTAAAAAAGGGGCTTTGACTTAAAAAAAGCGGACCTTCGTAAAAAGGCCCGCTTTTTTGGCATTAAATGTGATTAACCGCTTCCGTACTAAAATAAACGCGTATGAAAAAGATGATTATAGCGGTCCTTGCGGGGGCCATGACTTTTTTTTCCTGCGAAAAGGATATTATCGATATTGGCACAAGCGGTACTGCGGCCGGAGATTCCGCCGGTGAAGATATAGTGGTGGACTCTTCAGACGACCTGATTGCCAATACCAGCTTTGACAGGACGGTAACGGTAACCTACAGCTCCTCCGGGGCCTCGGTTTCCGGGGCCGACGGCCTTACTGTATCGACTTCAGGCGCGGGTGTTACAATTACAAATTCCGGCACGGAAGTCGTGAAATATATCCTTTCCGGATCTTCTTCAAACGGCTACTTCAAGCTCTACAGCAGCAAGAAGCAGGCGATTGTACTCAGTTCCCTTTCCCTTACCAATCCTTCGGGTGCTCCGATAAACAACCAGAGCCACAAGCGTACCTTCGTCGTGCTCGAGGGCAGCAATACCCTTACCGACGGTACCTATACCGAATCCTCCGAGGATGAAAAGGCCGCGCTTTTCAGCGAAGGCCAGCTGGTTTTCAGCGGCAGCGGAACCCTTACGGTCAAGGCGACGGGTAAGTCCGGCATTACCTCCGACGACTATGTACGCGTTCTCGACGGACCGACCCTTAAGGTCAATTCTACGGCCGGCCACGGTATCCGCGGCAAGGAGGCGGTCATAGTTTCCGGTGGAACAATAAATGTAGAGGTTTCCGGAACCGGGAAGAAGGGCGTCTGTTCCGACACCCTGGTCTATATCGGCGGCGGCGTGACGACAATTACTTCGACGTCATCGGCCGGGACCGTTGACGGGGAACTCACCGGAGCTGCCGGTATCAAGGCCGACCTCCGTTTTGAGATGGAAGACGGAAAACTGACTGTAAACTGCTCCGGATCGGGCTGCAAGGGCATTACCGGGGACAATGTCGCCTATTTCAAGGGCGGAAATGTCCTTGTCCGCGTCACTGGTTCCAACTATGGTTCTTCCTCCTCTTCAAGTGGCATGGGCGGCCGTCCGGGCGGCTTTGGCGGCTTTGGAGGCGGCTCCTCGTCTTCTTCTTCGAATTCCAAGTCGGCCAAGGCAGTCAAATTCGACGGAAATATCTATATCAGCGGCGGCGTTCTGAACGCCAGGGCTTCTTCCCATGAGGCAATCGAGGCGAAGGGCACCATTACCATCAGTGGAGGCGAAGTTTACGCCGAATCTTCTGACGATGCCATCAACTCTGCAGGGAACTTTACGATTTCCGGCGGGACGGTCTGCGCGTATTCCACCGGGAATGACGGTCTTGACGCCAACGGGAATTTCTACATCAAGGGCGGCACCGTCTATGCAATCGGTTCCGGCGGTGCGGAGAATGCCATCGATGCGAACACGGAAGGCGGATACAAGCTCTATGTCTCTGGCGGTACCATCGTGACGGTCGGAGGTCTCGAGAACGGCTCCTCCCTTACCCAGACCTGCTACAGCGCCTCTTCCTGGAGCAAGAATACCTGGTACGAGATGACGGTCGGCTCTTCCTCCTTCGTTTTCAAGACCCCGCAGAGCGGCGGCAGCGGCATGGTTGTTTCAGGATCCTCGAAGCCGTCCTTGACTTCCGGGGTTACGGTTTCAGGGGGTTCTGAAATCCTCAACGGCATGGCTAAGACCGGCGCTTCCGTATCCGGAGGCAGTGCGGTTACGCTTTCCTCGTACTCGTCTAGTTCAGGGATGGGCGGCCGCTGGTAATTTTCTCCATCTGCTCCCTTTTGGAGAGGGCGCTCTTGAAGAGGGCGATTTGATTCCGGGTCCGGACAAGATTATGGTCCGGATACCGGATTTTATAATAGGTATCGCCGTTGATGTAATCGGTGAAAAAGCGTACGGCCTGCATGTACGGGAAGAGAAGGGCGCCGTAGGGGAGGTTTTCCCTTTCCACGGGAGTAAGGAAGGAGGCGGTCCCTTCGAGGTAACCCTCGGTGAAGGCCTCGAAAATATCGAGCCGGAAGTCCACTTTTTCCACGTCGGGGTCGTCCTCGGCTACTGTGTTGGCCGCCGTGCGGAGGAAGTCTCCGAAATCCGAGAAGACAAAGGACGGCATGACGGTATCCAGGTCAATGACACAGAGGACTTTCCCGTCGGCATCGAACATCATGTTATTTACCTTCGTGTCGCAGTGGCAGATCCGTTTCGGAAGCTCTCCGGAGCGGTACATCCTTTCGGCCTTGCACATCTCGTAGTCATACTCTTCGAGGAAGGCGGCAATTTCCCGAACCTCCTTTTCCGCCATCCTTCCGGCCCTGTCGGCAGCAATCGCATCCTTGAGCTGTCGGGAGCGGAGTTCCATATTATGGAAGTCAGGTATGGTTTCCCCGAGTTTTTCCGGAAGGTCGGAGAGCATCGCCTCGAATTCCCCGAAGGCCTTCCCGGCGAAGCGGGAATACTCCGGATTGACTGTCTCATAGGTATATGCATCGGGGATGAATACCGAGATACGCCAGTAGTCCTTTCCGTCGAACCAGTAGGTTTTCCCGCTGTCTTTCAGGGGAATGAACCGGAGGACCTTCCTTTCGAGCTGAGGGTCTCCTGCAAGCTTTTTCCGGATATGGGAGGTTACGGCTTCAATGTTTTTCTGGAGAAGGTCCACGTCGGTAAAGATGGCGTGGTTGATCCTCTGGAGGACATAGTCCGGATTCTCCCCTTCGGTTGTAATCCGGTAAGTGTCATTGATCAGTCCGTTACCGAGCGGACGGATGTCGAGGACTTTTCCTTCGACTGCAAAGTGGCTGACTATATTGATCATAGGGCGGAAACGTTCATGAGGGCCTGGTAAAGCCGGTTTACGGCGATTGCGAAGGAGTCGTCCTTGAAGGTGTCGGAGAAGAGACCCTTCTCGGAGTCAAAAGAAATAGTCCTTACACCCTTTTTCAGTTTACGGATTTCGTCCAGCGTCGGGTACAGGTAGAGGTAATTCACGGCGTCCCGGGTCTGCCTGAGTTCGACCGTCGAGCCGTCGGAGATGGTGAAAACGACCTTGGACTCTACCGGAATGGAATATTTCTTATCGGAACCGATCTGAATCTTCAGGTCGAAGTCCTCATTGTAGCTTTCCTTGTAAAAGAGATAGGTCAGCCCGACGTTGTAGATGCTGCTGACGCCCTTGGCAACTACCGGTTTGGAAATGGCGGTGATGCTGCCCGTGTTGTCGGAATACCGGGCGAGGTCGTCCTTAAGTTCCACAGTCCCGTTTTCGGCTTTTTTGATAACCTGCATCTGGGAGGCGAGCGCCTTTGCGAAGGCGTCGTCCCGGAAAACGGCCGTTACAAAGTCGTCGGGATCCCAGCCGGTAATGACGTCCACGGACTTTACCCCATGGCTCATTTTTTCCATATCCGCCCCTTCGACAAGGTATTTGGTCCTGTTCCAGTAAACGAGGTCCTTTCCGCGGCGAAAGGCCCCCTTGGTCGCATTGTCGGATCCGATCTGTTCGAAGCGCAGAATCTTCCCGCCGCTCAAGGTGGCGGCCATTTTCACGCCTTTAGGCACCGTAGTCGCCTTTTTGCTCTCGAAGTTGAGGTAAAGCAGGTAGGCGGAGGAGCCGTCCGGGAAGCCGACAAATTCAATTCTCGTCCAGAAGGGGTCCGACCCTTCCGGGGTTATGAGTTCATAATCGGCGGATATATGAGTGATGCCGCCTGCCTTGTAGTTGAACCTAAGGTTGCTTGCTTCGCATGTAACACCGGCAAGGACAAGCATGGCGGCGAGGGAAAGCAGAATTTTTCTCATGTTCCTCATTATTTTTCACCTGCAAATATACACATTCCGGACCAAATTCTTTATCTTTGCGTTAATACATTTTCCTATGGCTTATTACGCTAAACCTATATGTCTTTAGTCATGATTATCGAGCTGCTCATCGTCCTTGCAGCTCTCTATGTGGGTTCCCGCTACGGATCCCTTGCCCTTGGAGCCATCTCCGGCATAGGGCTCGCCATACTTGTCTTTGGTTTCGGACTCAAGCCCGGCACCCCTCCTACGGATGTTATCTATATCATTATTGCCGCCGTGACCTGCGCAGGAACGCTCCAGGCCTCGGGCGGTATGGATTGGATGATCCAGATTGCGGAAAAGATGCTTCGGAAGCATCCGGACCATATCACCTTCCTGGCTCCGCTGGTGACGTTTTTCCTGACGGTCCTGGTCGGTACCGGCCATGTGGTCTATACCATAATGCCGATTATCTGCGACATCGCCCTGAAGAAAAATATCCGTCCTGAGCGGCCCTGCGCCGTCGCTTCCGTGGCCTCCCAGGTCGGTATCACCTGTTCTCCCATCGCCGCCGCCGTCGTTGCCTTCGTGACGATTTCCAACGCCAACGGCTACATGGTTTCTATTCCGCAGGTGCTCATGGTGACCATTCCGGCCTGCCTCTGCGGGCTCATATGTGCCGCCGCGGCATCCTACCGCCGGGGCAAGGACCTCGACAATGACCCCGAGTTCCTCAAGAGAAAAGCCGATCCCGAGCTGAACCGCTTCATGTACGGAAGTTCCGCAACGACCCTCGACAAGGTAATCACCCCTTCCGCCAAGGCCTCGGTCTATATCTTCCTCTTCGCCATCCTTGTGATTGTCGGCTTTGCCTTCTGTCAGATGATCCATGTTCCTTCGGGAGAAACCCTTGCGAAGGCGATCAACCTGCCGAAGATGAACATCAATATCCAGATTATCATGCTCATGGCCGCCGCCTGCAATATTATGTTCTGCAAGGCCGCCCCGAAGGCCGCCGTCGGAGGAGCTGTCTGGCAGTCTGGAATGGTCGCCGTCGTGGCAATCTACGGTATCGCCTGGCTTGCAGACACCTACTTCTCCAACTATATGGACGAGATGAAAATGATGCTGGGAGGCATTGTGGAGGCGTATCCATGGGCTATTGCGGTGGTTTTCTTCCTCGTCTCGGTCCTTATCAATTCCCAGGGGGCGGTCGTCGTCGCCATGCTCCCGCTTGCCTATCAGCTCGGAATCGCGGGTCCTGTACTTCTGGGCGTTCTTCCGAGCGTTTACGGATACTTCTTCATTCCGAACTATCCCTCCGATATTGCTACGGTCAATTTCGACCGCTCCGGGACCACCAAGATCGGAAAATACCTTTTGAACCACAGTTTCATGTTGCCCGGACTGATAAGCACAATAGTCGCGACGGTCGTTGGATACCTGATTACCACCGTCTTCTTCCCGGGTTATTTCGCAAGTTTCGTTTCATAAACGTTTCCTGTGGTCGATTTTCTCTATACTGTTTTTTCCGTCCTCCCGTTTATGGTCTGCCTGGTATGGCTGGTCATATACGTGACGGATTACCATGAGGCGACGCGCCCGCGGCGGCTGTTGACCTACTTTGTCCTGGTCTGTACCCTGCTTTATTTCTGCCACGCCTGGTATTTCCTGACGAAGGAGGAGAGTTATGGAGCCGTTGATGCCCTGTACATGTTCTGTAACCTCGCGGTTTATCCCCTTTTCTACTGCTATATACTGATGCTGACAAAGGGGGATAAATTCAGCTTCTGGAGCTTAATGGTTCTTTTGCCTTCGATTGTTTTCACGGTTATTGCCCTCCTTACCGGCGGCCACCCTGCCGTCCTCCTTGCAGCAAAGGCCGTTTTCGCCCTGGAGGTTATTTTGGTTGCGATTTTCGGGCTTATCTCGCTGGAGAAATTCAACCTGGAGGTCCGGAATTATTATTCCAATCCGGAAAATAGAATGCTGAGAAGTACCTCGGTCCTACTCGTCAACGTTGTATTTTTCGTGGTCCTTTCCTCCATCGCCAACGTAATCGGGCGGGATGCTTTCTGGGGCTCCTTGCTTATCGGTATTCCGTCCCTGGTGTTCTCGGGTTTGCTTTTCGCTGTTTTTCATGTCAGTTCCAGAATTCGTTTTTCCGCAAGCGATTTCCAAAAGGAGATTATGGAAGACGAGGCCTCTTCATCGGATATCCCTCTGGTCGGAAGGGAAGATGTTCAGCTGGAGGCGAGAATCGCTTCTGCGATGGAAGAGAAGAAACTGTATCTGCTTCCGGGATTGAAGATATCGGATGTCGCCCTTGCCGTAGGGTCCAACCGGACCTATGTTTCGAATGCCTTGAACAGCGTCGCAAAGATGTCTTTTACGGACTATGTCAACTCCCGGCGTATTGAGTATGCGAAGTCCAGGATGACCGAACCGGAGGGCAACAAGGTGCTTGCAAACATAGCGGCAGAGTCGGGATTTTCCTCCTTCCCGTCATTCTACCGTGCTTTTGTAAAGTTTACCGGATACTCTCCTTCAGAGTGGTTGAAGAAAAGAAAGGTGTAGTTTTGTACAAATTGAAAACTATTTTTTTTCTAAATGAAAAACCGCGTCTTTTTCTTAAGATGCGGTTTTTTTATTTTTGTCTGAAGAAAAATACCAACCTGAAAAAGTAAAGCTTAACCCATGAAAAAATGGAAGGTGGCCAACGATTATTGGCCACCTTCTCTTTTTTTATTCGGGAGTCCTGCTACTTGTTGTAGCGGATGGCGAAATATTCGATTGCGCTGGCGTGCGCCGCCTCGCCGGCCGGCTGGTCGATAAGGTGGGCATTGGCGTAGTCCGCGCCGTTGCTGCATATGTCGCTGGTCGGGCTGAGGCGGATGTAAACGTTCGGCTGACCGAGGATTTCGAGCGGGAGCTCGAAGTCGATGGTCTTGAATCCGACAAGGGAAGAATACAGTGTATTCGCCCAGACGGAGACATCCGGGATCGTATAGTTGCCGATAAGATGCCATTGGCTGTCATCCTTTGCCGCCTGGGACTCGGTGAAGGACCACTCCGCCTTCCAGTAGCGCGGGGAATACCAGTTCTGCTGGGTGTTCAGGACGGAAATCTGCATAGAAATATGGTTCGTAGAGATTCCTTCCGTCGAGAAGTTGAAGAGCCAGGAATAAGGTCTTCCCGTATCATAATCCCACCAGAAGTGGCTGGCCCAGCCGGTAAAGCAGCCGCCGTAGGCGTTGCTCTTTCCGTACATGGAGGAAGACTGGTTGTTGATTCCGCCGCCACCCATCGTTCCGTTCCCGACAGCATCGGTGCTCTTGGCGTTCGGGCCGCACCACTCGATCGTTCCGTCCGGGTTGTAGCTGAGGAGGTTCGCCATAGCGGTCGTCCCGGTATAGTAATACTCCTTGGCCGGATCGATGACTATTCCGAGTCCGTTCCGGTTACCCCAGTTGAGTCCGAACATGTAATTGACGTTGTTACCCATCGGGCCGAGATACTCATATGTACCGGCGCCCCACATATGCTGCTTGTATGTGGCCTGGGTGTAGTTCTTGGCTTCGGAGCCGGTATACTTTGTCTGGTAGGTGCAGGTGAACCAGCCGTTGGTGCCGTAGGTCGGGCGGCAGACTTCGTTCTCCAGGTCCGGATTCCAGTAACGGTATTCGGTCAGGAGGGCCGAGAAGCTGTCCTCTACGCTGTCGTTCATCGAGCCCCAGATGTCATCCTTGGTCTGGTGGCGGATCTGGTAACGGCCGATGTTCCCGAGGGTTACGTCGTCCTCCATCTCAAGCGGGTCGGCACCGTCCCTCCACTCAAAGCGGGAGAAACGCTCGTGGACGATGACGCCGGAGATCTTTCCGGAACCATAGGGGAGACGGGTACCGTCGTTGCGGTATTTGCAGACGGTGTTGGTATACATGTAAATCGTATTCGCATTGATGTCACGGACCATCAGCGGGTACTTCGAGAGACGGTGGGCATTCGTGCCGATCGCATAGCCCTCGTTGACCGGGGTGATGGCTCCCTTGCGGACGGGGAATTCCACGTCCTTGAGGGTTACATAAGTGTAGACATCGTTGTCGGTGAGATCCTTGATGTATTTCTCCTTGACGGGGACATCCGCCTTGGTACCGGCGACCTGGGAGACGACCATGCTCTTGGTCACACCCTGGATGTTTACGCGGTCCGGCTGTTCGAGAAGGTTGGCAACCGTTCCGTAGAGGAGGACCTGGACTTTGTCATACTGCTTGAAGACGTTGTCGTCAGCGGTTGCGGTCACGAGCATTACGCCCCTGGAGGCGTCACTGTTCTCAAGGTAGACAGAGCGCTGCGATCCGGTATAGTCGATAGTGGATGTGGTCAGCTGCTCGTTCTCTCCGGAGTTTCCGTTCGCAGGGTTGCTGACGACGATACCTTCGAGGATTACGTACTCGGGAACCGGCTTTCCGGTTGCGTAGTTCGAGGCGAACTCGTCAAAGGTGACGACCCGTCCCAGACTTTCCTTTGCGTTCCTCTGGATGATGTTCAACTGGATTCCGACCCGGTCTCCCCATCCGTCAGTATAAGAAAGGGAAACGGTAGCGGTACGGGGGGTCTCGTTGTCCGGGTTGGCGGCAGCGGTGATCGAGAGGGTTCCGACAGAGTCGGACTTGGCGGTGACGCTGACGTCCTGGAGCCAGGATCCGTCTTCTTCCTCGCCGAAGACCTTCTCGACGGTCATATATTCGAAGGGGACATTGGTCTTGATCTCATCCTCAAGGGTGCCGCCGGCGCCGTTCAGGACGATAGAGGTGTTGTCCTTTCTCATGAAGGCCTCGATGGAACCCTTCTGCTTGATTGACAGGGTATCCCTCCGGTCGTCTACGTCGCTACAGAGGGCGATGCGGGCCATTCTCTTGAATTCCTCGTTGAAGCTGAGCAGAGCAGTGATTTTTCCGTCACCGGAGCCCTCTGTCTTGTTGAAGGAGATCCAATTGACGGGATCGATCTGTTCCACGTGGTATGCCCCGTTGGCGTAGACCTCAATGTCGACCCGTCCGCCGTCCGCTTCGACGACGTACTCCTTGTCGACGGCACCGAGTTCGACAAGGGCGATATCGGTGGCGTCATCATAGTCGCAGGCCGCTGCCAACCCTCCCGCAAGGATGAGGGCGGCGCAGCTTCTGAGTATGGTTTTAATATCTTTCATATTCTGGGAAGATTAATTGTAACGGACGGTAATGGTTCCTATCCGGATCTCGGTGGCCTTATCGGTGAGGGTTCCTTTTTCGATACCGACATTCTCCAGGTATGTCGCCGCAGCGGTTCCGGGCTTGGTGTCCGTAACCTTGTCGGCAACCTGGACGCGCAGGATGACCTTTTCCTTTCCGAAGCACTCGGCGGGAAGTTTCCTCATGTGGTCCTTGAAGCCAGGTGTGCTGTCCTGGGAAGTAGTTGTCCACCAGACAATGGAGCGGTTCTTTATCATCTCGCCGACCTGCTTGAAGGTGGCGCCGTTGTCTACGGAGTAGAGGAGGTTCCAGTGGGCCGGGGAGTCGAGGGTGGTGTTGCCCATTGCTCCGTGGTTCCAGACAATGCCGAAGACCATGTTGGTCCCGCTGATCCCTTCGGTAGAGAAGCTGATGTCAAAATAATTGCCGACGTTATTGGTGAAATCCCACCACTTGTGAGTGAGTTTCAGGGCTCCGCTCGGAACGAGTCCGGCCTGTCCCTTCGTACCGTATTCGTCGGGCATCATCGAGTTGAAATCGGAGGCGGCGGCAGTAGTTGCTCCGTAGACATTGAGGGTTCCTTCTCCGATTTCCGGGGTGACATTTGCGGCCTTGTCATTCCAGTTCCACTCGACAATCGTCTTCGAGAAGGCGGGATTCTCCATCTCGATGTCGGATTGTTCGATGGCGCGGATCTGGTAACGGCCGACTTCGCCGTAACGGACAAGCGTCTCGCTGACGACTACTCCGCGGAAGGTTCCTGAACCCTGTGCGACGACCGGCTCTGCTGAGCCGCTGCCCCATCCGTAGTTCCCGTAGAAGGTGCCGTTACGGCGCCAGGGGGTGAGGGAGTTTGTCAGCATGTAGATGACGTCGCCGTTCTTGTCACTCATCAGCAGAGGGGCGACATCCCACCGGGGAGCGGAACCCGTACCGGAGACAGGGTTGGGGCCCTGCTTGAGGGAGTAACCGTCGGTGCAGTTGGTGTAGCAGCCGTCCTTGCACATGATTTCGACATCCTGGAGGGATACGAGGGTGAAGACGTCGTCATCGGTCAGGTCGCTGATTTTCTTCTTCTTCGCGGGAACGAGGAAGGAGTCGGCGACTCCGAGGGTCTCGATGATGCTGTCGGCGGTGAGCCCGCTGAGGGTGTAGCAGGTGACAGGGGAAGTTTCCTTTTCGAGGGTAAGTCCGTTGACGCTGATCCTGACGCGGGTCCAGCGCTCTGTGACATTGTCCTCGGCCGTGTTGAACTTCAGCTGGAAACCGTACTTTCCGTCAACGCTCTCGATGTAGGCCGTCTTGTGGGTTTCGGTAATGTCGAACTTGAACTGTGCCGTCTGGGGATTCTGGCAGTTGTTCTCGCTCTCGGCCGAGGAAACGATGTAACCCTCGATATACTGGAGGGAAGAAATCGTTCCGGGAGTCATGGCGCGGAGCTCCTCGAAGCTGATGGCGGAAGGATAGGCCTTCTGGGTAATGGCGTAGCTCTGGGATACGGAAGACTCCCCGTTCTGGTAACTGACCTGGACGGTGGCGCTGCGGTCGGCTCCGCTCTCGTTCTTGGAGAGTTTGAACGAAAGGCCGATATCGGTCAGCTTGACCGCAGAAATCCACTCTGCAGCAGTCTCGGGAATGGTATAGGAGAGGTTGTTCGAGTAGAGATATACGTTGTTCTCAGTTGCAGGAATGATGTATTCTCCGCTGAATCCGGCATAGGTACCTGCCGTCTCTCCAAGGACGAGGGCGGCATCGGTGATACCCTGGGTGACCGCCTGGGTAGCGGCAAATACGTCACCTGTCGCGTCTTCCACGAATACGCGGATGACTGCCTGACGGACTTCCCCGGTTGCGTTCTCCGCGACGTCGTAGTCGAGTTTGCTCTTGGTGAGTTTCTTGACCGTAATCCAGGGCGTGATTTTCAGGGTGTCCGGAGTGGCTTCACCGAAAGTGTCGACGCCGAGGGAGGTTCCTTCATTGTCGAAATATTCGGTAGCAACCTTGAATTCGGACAGTGAATACTGCATATTCGTCGAAATGGGGAGGGTCATGGAGGCACCGGAGCGAAGGAGTGCAACGGCTGCCGAGCCGAAGCTGACGGAACCTTCCGCCACCTCACCGATCTGGGTGATGCTGATAGTGTCCTTGAGGGCTCCGGCCGAAAGGATGATCCCTACGTTTCGGGAGATTCCGTAGTTGGCGCTGTAGGAGAGCACAAGGTCGTTGTTCCCTTCTCCTGAGAGTTTGTTGAGGGACGCCCATTCGATATTGCGGGAGAATTCCGCAGTCCAGGGGCCGTTGGCATAGACAAGGATATGGGTCGAACCGGCTTCCTTCTGAAGGGTCAGTTTGTGGTTGTTGACCGCAAGCGGGAGGTCCAGTTCAAAGGGCTTGTCGCAGGAGAAGACTGCCACCGCCGCCACAGCTGCAGCGAGGATGGTCCTGAATGTATGTTTCATGAAATTCTGATGCATGGCCATTCGTTGTTTTTACAGTCCGTACTTTTCATATTCCTTGTTGTCAAGGTTGTGGTTGAGACCGACCTGGACATCCGGAATCGGATAGTATTCGTGGCACGGCAGGATATTGGTCTTCAGGGCGGCGTAGTCCGTATAGTCGAGGGTCGCCTGGTACCAGATACCCCAGCGCACGAGGTCGAACTTGCGCTGGAACTCTCCGAAGAGCTCGCGGGCGCGTTCGTTGCGGATTTCGTCCTGGAGACGGGCGGAGGTGCGGTAGGTGTACTCGCCGATGCCGGCACGTGTCCGGGTCATGTTGAGGTACTCGACCGCCTTGTCATCCTGTCCGAGTTCGTTGTAGCATTCTGCCATCAGAAGGATGGCGTCGGCGTAACGGAAAACTTTGTAGTTGTTTCCGTCGGAAGTCCCGATCTGGCCGGGGCACCAGAACTTGGGGCCGCACCAGGGACGGGTGTTCACGCCGCTGAACTCCTTGCCGTCATAGGACCATGCCATGTTGTAGTTCTTGCGGATATCCTTTCCGAGCTTGGTCTGGAGACCCTGGCAGAAGTAAACGTTCGGACGCATGGCGGCCCATGTGGTAACCTGGTCTCCGAGTTCGGGAATCTCGACACCGTCGAAGATGGCGGTTCCGCTCTTTCGGGTCGGATAGCAGATGCTGGCGACATTGGAGGTATAGGTGATACCGCCCTGGGTGTAGGTGTGCTGTACTTCGAAAATCGATTCCGGGGTATTCTTGTTCCGGAACTGGACGTTCTCTACATAGTCATATGCGGAAAGCGGCCCGTAGATATCCTCGAGTTTCTTGAGGGCGTCGAGGGCTACCGTCCATTCCTTGTTCCATACGGCCATCTTCGCAATCAGCATCCATGCAGCAGCGGCTCCGAGGCGGTTGCCGTCATTGTCGTAGGTGCGGGTCTGGGGAACTTTCGCGGCGAGGTCCTTCAGGTCGTCGATGCAGGCGTCGCGGGTTGCGGCTGCGCTCATCCTCGGGAGCTGGCCGATCCGGTCCTGGGTCTCGAGGTCTTCAACGTCGTCGAAGTAGAAGGGGACGTCTCCGAAGAAGCAGGTCAGTGTATAGTAGTAGAATGCGCGGAGCACTTTGGCTTCGAGGAGCATCTGAAGCCGCTGAGGGGCCTCTGCGTCGATGTTCCCTTCATCATCGATCCAGGCACGGGAATTCTCGATGCCAGGGATGGCGAAGTTACAGCGCTGGATGCCGGTATAGCACTGCTGCCAGACCGTGGCTCCGTGACGTGGGGTGACGGGTGAAATGTCGAGCCGGGCGTCAAGGGTTCCGGAAGGACAGTATGCGATATCGCTTACGCATTCCGTCGCGATCAGGTAAGTGTAGTTGTAAAAGTTCTTGATCGGAATGTAGCATCCGTTCACGACTGACTGGCACTCGGCCGGTTTCCGGAAGAAGTTGTCCGGGGTGGAGAGGGCTGAGAGGTCTTCATCCAGCGAGCAGGAAACGCTCGAGAAGAGGGTGGCGCAGGCAAGTGCGGCTGCTATTATGATATTTCTTTTTTTCATATTCAGGTTCCTCCTTGATTAGTATCTGAGCTGGATGCTGAATGTGACGGTCCTCGCCTTGGGATAGGCGCCGAGGTCGACGCGCCGCAGGGTGGAGGATGTTCCTTCGGAAGAAACGTCCGGGTCGAAGCCGTTGTAGTTCTTCCAAAGATAGAGGTTGTCTCCGACGCAACTGAGGGTCAGGTCGCGGAAGAAGCGGCTCTTTTTCTGGAGGTCGAAGGTGTAGGAGATGGAGACGTTCTTGAGCCGGACGAAAGATGCGTCATGGATCATGAAGTCACTGGGCATGGCGGCGTCGGAGGTACCGGCAGCCCTCGGGATGTCGGAGAGCGGGTTCCTTTCCGGATGCCAGCTGTCAAGCATGTAGCGGTACTGGTTCGTGAAGCGGGAACCTGCCATGTAGATCTCGGAATAGTTGTAGATCTTTCCGCCGAGGTTGTAGGCGAAGTATACGCCGAGCTTGAGGTTTTTCCAGAAATAGAAGGTATTCTGGATACCGCCGTAGATGTACGGATCGGCGTTACCCTGATAGACGAGGTCCTCACGGCTGAGTGACCCGTCATGGTTGATGTCATAGAAGCGGGCGACTCCGTTTCCTGTCGATGCGGGGGAGGCATAGGTATGGGTGACGGAGTTGCGGGCGCGCTCCTCGTCGCTCTTCCAGACTCCGCCGTACTTGAAGCCCCAGAGGGCGTTCAGGGGATAACCGGCGACATAACCATACATCATGTAAGGGTTGTTGCCTGGGGCGTTCAGGGCCGAGACGTATTCCTCGCCGCCGATATCGTCGACCATCTGGTCATTGTGCGAAACAGTGAACGAGGTGGTCCAGCTGAAGTCCTTCTTTTCGATATTGCGGGTTTCCACCGTGAGCTCGACGCCGCGGTTGGAGGTCTTTCCGATGTTTACGAACTTGGAGGAGTAACCGACCTGGGTCGGGACCTGGACGCTGAGGAGAAGGTCGTCGGTCTTTGCCTTGTAGGCCTCGGCGGTAATGCTCACGCGACCCTTGAAGGCGCTGAAGTCTATACCGATGTTATAGGAGGTTGTCTTTTCCCACTTGAGGTTCGGGGAGTCGAGACGGCTGCGGTAGAAGGCAACCGGCTGGGAACCGTCGAAGAGGTAGCCGGTCGTCGTGGACGACAGGGTCGCGTGGGAACGGTAGGCGCTGATGGCGTCGTTGCCGGAGGTACCGGCGCTCAGACGTAGCGCGAGCTCGTCCAGCCAAGGGGCGTTGATCCAGGGCTCATTGGAGATGTTCCACTTGAATGCCGCTGAAGGGAAGGTCGCATACTTGTTGTTTTCCGCGAAGTTCGAGGCACCGTCCCGGCGGATTGTCGCAGTGAGGTAGAACCGTGAATCGTAGTTGTAGTTGAGGCGGCCGAAGAATGAGAACTTCGACTTCTCCGAAAGGGCGGTGGAAACCTCATAGGTCTCCTTGTCAAGGACGGCGTTCATGTTGTTCCACATGACTTCGTCATCCATGTAACCCTTGCCGGAGACCTCAAGGTCATGGGAAGTGAAGCTGTAGGCGGAGAGTCCGGCCATTGCCTCGAAGCTGTTCTTCCCGGTCTTGAACTTGTACGTGGCGGTGTTTTCGCTCGAGAGCGAATGCTCGTCCCACTCATAGCGGTAGGCCTGTCCTCCTTCGTTTTCCGCCTTTGCCGGGAGGGAACCCGGGAGGTAGCGGTAGGTGTGCCTCTGGTAGAGGTAGTAACCGAAGGTGCTCTTGATTTCAAGTCCCTTGATGGGGGTCAGGGTCGCCGTGAAATTGTGGTTCGAGGTATGGCGCTCAAGATAGTGGGTGTTCAGGTCGATGAGGGCGGCAGGGGTGTTGATGAGACCGCCGCCATAGTAGAGTTCGTTGACAGTGTCCTGGGGCTTCATGAGCGGGTTGAGGTACATTGCGCCGGTGCTCCATGAGGTACCTCCGATGGTGACCTTGTTCTGGTCGTTGTGGCGCCAGGTGTACTGGCCGCTGTAACCGACTTTCAGCCAGGGGAAGAGTTCCCGGTCAAGGGAGATACGTCCGGTGAAACGCTGCTGTCCGCTGTCCTTGATGATACCCTGGGTGTCATTGTATGAGAAGGAAGTATAATAGGTATGCTTTCCTTCTGTTCCGGTCATCGACAGGGCATAGTTCTGGGTGATGGCGGTACGGGTGACCTGCTTGATCCAGTCGGTGCCTTCGCCTGCTCCGAGAGGGTTCTTGTAGGCATTTCCGGAGAGCGGGGTGTCCGTTCCGACGTCCGGATGGTTCTCGTCATTGCCGAAGTAGGCCATATCGTTGCGGAAGATCTGGAACTCGGTGGCATTCATCAGGTCGAGTCCCTTCGGGAGGTGGGCGACGCCGAGGTCTGCCTTGAAGGAGATGTTCGGCTTGCCGGAGCGGCCGGAGCCCTTCTTCGTGGTGATGATGATAACGCCGTTGGATCCGCGGGAACCGTAGATGGCCACCGAGGAGGCGTCCTTCAGGACGGAGATGCTTGCGATATCGTCGGCGTTGAGGTCGTTCAGGTCATGGATTGCATCGATGATGCCGTCTACGACATAAAGCGGCTCATTGGATGCCGTAATCGAACGGGTACCGCGGATACGTACCGAGGTCGTGGCTCCCGGGGCACCGGAGGTGGACATGAAGTCCGCGCCGGCGATACGGCCCTGGAGGGCGTTGTCGATAGACAGGACGTGGGCGTTTTCGATATCGTTCATCTTGACGTTCGTAACGGAACCGGTCAGGTCCTGCTTGCGGACCGAGCCGTATCCGATGACCACGACGTCATCGAGGAGATTCTCGTCTTCAACGAGCTGGACGATGAATTTCGTCCTGCGGCCGTCGATGCGGAAGGTCTGGGTTATGTAACCCATGTAGAGGATTTCAATGGTGTTTCCCTTGGAGACGCGGAGAGAGAAGTCACCCTTCTCGTCGGTAATCGTTCCTCGGGTCGTCCCTTCGACGCGGATGGTTGCGCCTGTGAGCGGCTGTTCCTCCTCGTCCAGTACGGTACCGGAGATGGAGATGGTTTCCTGTCCATAGAGCGGAAGGGCGGCTGCTCCAAGAAGCAGCAGGCAGAGGGCTGCAAGCCCGGCTACCCATGATTTTATTGTCTTTTGCATCTATGTACGTTTTTACTGGTTGGAGCTTTCCTCAGTCTGGGCGCCGAGCAGTTTGTCGGCTCCATTACCGCCGTTGAGCACCCAGAGGTCCTCGTCTGCGTAGGTCTTTGTGACAGCGATGCGGCGGATGTAGACATTGTCGATGAATACGCGGTTAGGCGTTCCGGCAGCGCCGCTCATGTCCCCGGCCGTGAAGCGGATCCGGGTGTTGCCGCTGAGCGGGCTGGCGGCAGTGCTTTCGAGTCCGATGAGGAAATCGCTTCCGTTCCACATGGAATTCGGGAAGCTCTCGTCATTCATGTCATAATAAGGAAGATCGATGTCGAGACGCGTTGCGGTCGTATTGTCCGTTCCGCGGAGGACACCGCCTCCGATGATTTCGACGCTCAGCTTGTTCGCGTCCTTGTTCCCTTCGAGGTCGGTATAGGCGACGGCGCGGAAGGAAAGGACGGCGAGAGAGTCGGAGACCATGTCGTTGACATACGGTGTCAGCAGGTCGGCTCCGTGGCCGGCGGCGTCACCGAGAAGCAGATAGCCGTTCTTACCGTAAAGATAAGGGCCGTCTGTACCTTCGATCTTCGTGGATCCCCAGCCGCGGTCGAGGTTGGTCTGGGACCATGAGGAGAAGGCCGTCCCGTCATCCCTCCTGGGGTCTGAGGAACCGTACTTGCTCCAGGAGAAGTCGCTGCTCAGCCGGGCGTAAAGTCCCTGGTGGACAGTGACGAACGTGCCGAGCATGTTCTCCGGCGAGGTCAGCATGAGCGTTCCGGTCCTTCTGGTGTAATAGGCGTAAGTGCTTCGCGGAGAAACCTGAAGGGTGACGACGTAGTTGCCGCCTCCGTTGTCCTTTACGTCCTTTACCGAAGCCCAGGGGCTAGACGCATCGTCCTGCCATGCCGCCGAGAATTCGACGTTCGACTTGACATAGAAACTGAATTCCCCTCCGAGGACGCCTACGCTGTAGGTCGTCAGCGGTTCCTCCTGGTCCTGGGTCTGGAATACCTGGATGAATTCTTTCCGCTCTGCGTTCGGATCGTTCCTGTCGCAGGAGGAAACATTCACCAGGACGCCCAGAAGTCCCATTCCGGCGAAGAAGCCGGAGAGGTTCATCAGAGTGCGTTTGATAGGGTTGAACATGGTTGATTATGAATAATGGTTAATTAGAAAATAAAATCTACGAGAATCGGACGATGGTCCGACGGATCCCGGAAGGAGCTTACATATGTGCTGACCTTCGAGTCGGTCCACTTGTCCATGACGATGATGGCCTTGTCCACATACGGCATCAGGGAAGGGGAGAGGTAGACGAAGTCAATCCTTGCAGTCCCGTAGGTAGACGAAATGAAGGCATCTGGATGGGTCTCGTGGATGACATCTTTGAGGTCGGTGTTCTGGAGTACGACGTCCTGGGTAATCAGGAGGGTGTTGTCTTCTGCGTATTTATAGTAGCCGTTGTCGAGGCGGGAACGGGAATTCAGGTCCCCGAGGAGGATCCAGCCGTCGCAGGTGTATTTCCCGCTGTTGATGGTGTTCTTTACTATATAATCCATCTCGAACTGCCGGTAGTAATCCCCTTCGTGGGCCGCCGAGCTGGTTTCCCTGGCACTGTCGCCCGAAACCCCGTAACCATAGGCCTGGGGCCACATATGGCAGGTAACGAAGTTGATTGTCTTACCCCCGACCGTAATCTGCTGGATTGCGGCGCCGTGGGATATCGGCTTCCCGGAAACGTTCGAATCGGTGATTTTCAGTAGGGTTGTAATCGGATACTTCGATGTGATTTCCTGGGGATAGTTGTCCCGGAAGCCGCCGAGTGCCGCGTAAGGATGGTTGTAGCGGGCGGCGAGGGAGGTCCATCCGGAGGGCAGGAAGCGTGCCGAGGAAGCTGCGGAGCTGTTGGTGTTATTCTTATAAATTGAAGATGCCTCGCACCAGACACAGATATCCGGATCGTACTTTTTCACCCATTTGACAAAGTTGTCATAGTTGTTCGCCTGGTCGGCCCACATGCCGTTCTGGATGTTCCAGTAGAGGAGACGTATGGACCCCGGAGTCCTTCCGGAAGACGCCTCTTCGAGGGTAACCGTAAGGTTGTCAAGCCAGAATCCATGGACCATAGCCGATGAGGAATTTCCTGCAAAATAGAGTTTCGTTCCGTCGGTGGCCCCTTTTACGAAGCACTCCAGCCGGTGCCACTCCTTCGCCTGGGCGAGGGAAGAGGGCACGGTGACGCTGCTGTGGTTGAAAATGAGGTTAGACCCGTTGGCTTCGTAGAAGAGATTGTCCTTGCTTACCGGGACGGAAACCCCGTCAACTGTTACTGAAACAATCTCCCCGCCCTGGATAATCCTGAAGAGCAGATTGTCCTGGATCCCGTTCTGGAAGCAGAAATCGAAGGAAACTTTAACGTCTGCCATCGATTCAATGTTCCCGATGCAGGGGGTGGAGACAATGCCCCTGGCCTGTCCGGTCGTTGCCACGGAGAGTACGCCCTGGTATTCCTGGGCGCGGAAAAGGGTGTTCCAGTCGGCGAGGCCGCGGCTGTTGATGTACGACTCGCTCATATGGTGGACCGCTCCGACGTTTTTCCCCGACACCTGGTCCCAGTTGTTCGGCTGGATGTAACCCGATCCGGGGTTGTTGTATGTCGTCCTCGTGAGGGCGTATTCATATCCGGTCCTCGCCGCAGCGCCGTCGATTTCGACCGTGGTCCCGTCGGGAGCATATCCGGTCGAGGAACTGCCTTTCATAACGTCCCCGCCCCAGACGAAGTTGTCGAAACCCTCATACCATATAATCTTCTCATCCGGTTTCCACTCGAGGGAAATCTGCTCGGCCTCTCCGGCACCGATTGTGAGCGAAGGGATGGAGTGGGTCATTACGCGGTGGTCCGAATCCACTATCGTAATTGTAACGTTCCCGTAGCTTCCCGGGGCAATCAGTATCGGGAAGTGCCTGCCGCTTGTCTTGAGCGCTGTGGCAACGCCGCTCTGGAAGCAGTTGAGAACCACGAAGGGAAGTCCTTCGGAGAGGCGGATTTCTTCTTTGGAAGGGAGGAAGGACCCTTTTCCGGAGAGAAAGCCGCCGCTTTCCGCGGAGATTTTAATTGAAGCAAGGGAGGCCGATCCCTTGAGCGTCAGGTCTAAGACCGAAAAGCCGTCAGTGAAGTTGAGGACGTTCCCGTCGTCTTTCTTGTATGATGCAAAGAGCGGATAATCCTTCATGTCTGTCGGGGTCTTTCCGGCAAACTGCCCCGTCGGAATACGGAGATCGGAATAGGGACTGGTTCCCGACCATACGGTCGCGGATTTCTTTGCCAGGGAGGCGTTGTAGGTATCGTTTGTAACGGCCATCACGTCGGAGTAGAAACGACCGTCGCTGCCCATCTCAATTTTGCTCTCGGTTCCGTTGACCCGAAGGGTATATGCGTTGAATACTTCCGGAGTTATTCCAAGTGCCGTCCGGGTTCCGCTCTTCTCTGCCGAAAGGTAGAACCGGACCATGCCGTCCTTGACCTCAATTTCCTGCTTCTGTTCATCTCCGCCCTCTTCTCCTCCCTGTGCCGGTTTTTTGCATGCGGATGCACAGCCGGCAAGGCAGGCCGCAGTTACGGCAAAAGAACAGAGCACCCTTTGAAGATTCATAATTTGGTCGTTTTTAGTGTTTTATATCAATTATACCCGGCTAAAATGGGATATTTTACCGTTCAAAATTAATATAATTGGTACAATAAACCAAATTTTATTTACCTTTGCAGCCGTTTTGTAAATGGGTAAACAATGCAGGGTATCTGGACAATTCTGATGCTGGTTCTGTCGAATGTTTTCATGACGTTCGCCTGGTACGGCCATCTTAAACTAAGCGAAATGAAGATTTCTACTGGCTGGCCGCTGATTATAGTCATCCTTTTTTCCTGGGGTATCGCCTTCTTTGAGTACTGCCTCACCGTACCGGCAAACCGTATCGGTTTTTCCGGTAACGGAGGCCCTTTTAATTTAATGCAATTAAAGGTCATTCAGGAAGTTATATCCCTCACGGTCTTTACGCTCATTGTCATGTTCGTATTCAAGGGACAGACCATCCAGTGGAACCATATCGCCGCCTTCGGCTGCCTTGTCCTGGCAGTCTTTTTCGCCTTTCTGAAATAAAATCTCCGGGCCGCTTCCGGCCTTCGGGATATAGTCCTGATATATAATTAGTTTACTTTTTTGGTAAACGTTTTTCAGGACGACACAACCGTTGTGGCGTGGAAGTGCCTTATAGCCAGTGCATTACACAAAACGACATGCCGAATATAAGGTATGTCGTTTCACTTAAATTACTGAATATTAATAAGTTACGCGCCACGGCCCAGTAAGAGGTAGATACCAAGGGCGACGAGTGCCATAATAATCACGGATATGAGCGTTTTTCTATTATCCTTTGATAACGGCTGCTCATCGTCGGACCGATGGTTACCATGACGGTCGATGCTATACTTATTGTATCCATCCTTATCGAATCCGTGCCAATCAAACCCTTCTTCGTTGTATCGTTCCCCTGTTTTCTTATAGAAACCTTCCCGGTCAAACCCTCTCTCATCCAACCCATCTTTATCATAACCTTCCCAATCATATCCAGAGGGGCTTAATGATGTAGATGTCTCCCGATGGATGTGCATACGGTCAAATCCTCTCGGGTCATATCCTTCCCTATCATATCCGTCAGCATCAAATCCGTCAGGGTCATAACCATTAGCGTCCAAATCATACAGTTCAGGTTTGTCAAGGTCATAAAACTTATCAAACTCGGCGACACATTTCTTTCCGCAGTTAGGACACTTGTATCGGGCGGTGAAAACGACCGCACCATTGTTGATGACTTTTTCAAGGGTCATAATATGACCACATTGGTTACACTTGGCTACATACTCTTCCATAAGGGTCAATTATTTTTATTCAAAGAGTTAGCGTTTTTCTAATGAAACAAAACATTAGTAGCGGTTAAAAGAATGGTTGCCTTGCCTTTTACTTTCTTTGCCTTGTGGCGCGGAAGTGCCTTATAGCCAGCGCATTACACAAAACGACATACCGAATATAAGGTATGTCGTTTCACTTAAATTACTGAATATTAATAAGTTGTGCGCCACGGGCCAATCACCAAAAATAAATTTTTGTGATTCCGTCGGGATTCGAACCCGAGACCCACAGCTTAGAAGGCTGTTGCTCTATCCAGCTGAGCTACGGAACCGTCGCCGTCGACCGGGCAGTCGGGTGGAAAATGCGAAAGCCGGATCGGGCGTGCAAAGATAATGATTTTTTGCGTAATTTTGCAAGCATGAAAAAACTCCTTTATATTTCCGTCGTTGCGGTCGCCGTCGGAGTGGCTGCCGTCCTTCTTACACCGAAGGAGCGTTATGTGGTAATGGTTTCCATGGACGGTTTCCGCTGGGATTATCCGGCGCTGTACTCCTGCCCCAACGTCGATGCCGTCGCCGAAAACGGGGTGTGGACGGACATGTACCCGTCCTATCCCGCATCGACCTTCCCCAACCACTACGCCATGGCGACCGGCCTTGTTCCGGACCATAACGGCATAGTTAACAATTCTTTCTGGAATCCTGAGACCGAGGATTACTACAGCATGGGCGGCCCGAACCGCCATAATCCGGAGTACTTCCTCGGGGAGCCGATATGGCTGACAGCGCAGCGCCAGGGGGTAAAAACGGGGGTCGTTTACTGGGTCGGCTCGGATGTGGCGGTCCAGGGACAGTATCCTACCTATTGGAAGAATTATGAGGAGAAACCCCTTCTCGAGTACTCTGCGAGAATCGATACCGTCGAGGCGTATCTGAACCTCCCGAAAAAGGACAGGCCCCGGCTTATCATGGTCTATTTCGATGAACCGGATCACTCCGGCCATGGTTTCGGCCCTGAAAGCGAGCAGGTCGGGAAGGCCGTCGCCCTGGTCGATGAGCAGGTCGGACGCCTCCGCGAGGCGATTGCCCGGAGCAAGGTCGGGAAACGGACGGACCTTATCCTCGTATCGGACCATGGAATGACGGAGATAGACCCCAGACGGTGCATCCACCCGTCGGATTGGGTCCGCCCCGAGTGGTATGAGCGCCTTCTCGCCGGTACGCCGACCTCGATTTTCACGAAGCCGGAATTCCGCGATTCGGTGTACAATGCCTTCTCCAAGGCCCCTCACGTCACGGTTTGGCGCAAGGAGGACATCCCTTTGGAGCTGAATTACGGTTCCAGCCCCAGGATTGGAGACATAGTCGTAGCCCCAGACCTCGGCTGGCAGATTCATGACCGCCACCCGAGAGGTCCCGGCGGAGCCCATGGATACTCCCCGTACGACAAGGACATGCAGGCGATTTTCCGTGCCGAAGGGCCGGATTTCAAGAAAGGGAAAAGGGTTGACAGTTTCCGGAATGTGACGCTCTACCCGCTCGTCTGTCATCTTCTCGGCATAGAGCCCGCCCCGAACGACGGAGATCTGGAAGAGGTCAGAGGTTTGCTTCGATAAGCGCCCGGAGATCCTCTCCAGCTACATACAGAACCGTTTTGAGGCCGGCCTTCAAGCCGGCTTCAACGTTTGCCGTCCCGTCGTCGATATAGAGTATGTCTTCAGGGGCGAAGCCGCTCCGGCGAATAGCTTCCGCATATATCTCCGGCCCCGGTTTTTCCATCTTCATGTCACAGGAGATGAAATTGTCCGTGAAGATATTCTCCCAGGCGAGTCCGTTTTCGGCGAAGACCTTCCGGCTCAGTCCCATCGCAATGGGGTTGTTGTTCGAAAGGGTGAAAAGCGGGAGGCGGGCTGAAAGTTCCTTCAGGAGAGGCACCTTTTTCGGGTCCATTCCGGTCAGGAAGTGCTCGAGGCAGCGGTCCACGTCCTCGGGGACAGCTCCTTCCCGGCTTTCGGCGAGGATTGCCGTTCGGAACTCGTCCGCAGTGATCCGTCCTCCTTCCATATCCCCAAAAATACCCCTCTGCTTATATGGATTCAGGATTTCATCGATTCTCTCAAAGCCGAGGATTTCCCGGAAGGCGCGGAGGCAGGCCTCGAAGTCGAGATCTATTAGGACTCCTCCGATGTCGAAAAAGATGGCCTTTGTCATGCAAAAACTGTTTTGTGGCGGCAAAGATAGCACATTTTATTGGCTCTTTAAGGGAAAAGCGGTAAATTTGCGCCCATGAAAAAGATTATGTTACTTATTGCCGCCATGGCCATAACCCTTGGCTGTGCCCGTGAGACCCTCCGGAGCGGCGACCTCATATTTGTCGGAATCCCCATGGATTATTCCCTGGAGGATGATTCCATGTCTTCCGCGATAGCCGATGCGACCGGGGACGGGGAACTCAATATTATCCATGTCGCCATCGCCGATGTCTATTCGGAAGGGACATGGATCATCGATGCGACGATCCGCCGCGGCGTTGACCGCCATCCCCTCGATACCTTCCTCTGCGATTTCACCCTTAAGGACGGCTCCCTGCCGGTTTTTGAGGTGATGCGCCTGAAGGATTCCCGCCGCGCGGCGAGCTTTGTTGAAAATGCGAAAAAGTACCTTGGGCTGCCTTATGACACCCGTTTCCTTCCTGATAACGGGGCTCTCTACTGCAGCGAACTGGTCCGGGAAAGCTATCTCGGAGGGGACGGGAAGCCCCTCTTTGACGAGTTCCCCATGAACTTCCGCGACAGGGAAGGGAACATGCCCCTTTACTGGGAGCAGCTCTTCGCCATTCTCGGAATGGATGTCCCGCAGGATGTCCCGGGAACGAACCCCCAGGAGATGTCATCCTCCCCGCTCCTTCGTCCGGTTAATCTTTCAAGGGACTTTTGGAAATAAGCCCTCGTAGAGACATGTCTGTTAGGGATTTTCTTCGCACTTTGAGTATATCAGCAGCGGTTTTTGCCGTCGCCGGCTGCGGGGTTAAATACGAGAAACTGATGACGGACGAGGCCCTCGCTACGGCGGACAGGGTCTGCGGGGTTTACCGTCTTGTGGACATTACCTGGGATGGAGAGAGGGTGGATCTGAATAACGACGGAGTCGCCTCCGAATCCTTCCTGGAAGAGTGCCTTTCCGGTGATTATCTTGGTTATGTTATGAAGGACGGGGTAGTGGAATGCACCGTCGGAGCCATCGAATATGGAAGCCAGTCCCCGGTAAGAGTATTTTTCCCGTTTTTTTATGGAGACTACTCCGTTTCCAAAATAGGCACCCCTTTTGATACTCATCGTTATACCCTTCTTGGGCTAAGTGTGAGATACACAATTGATTCCGACGGTACCCTTCAGCTGGATTATGATTCGTATCAGCGCTCCTCTTCCCACTCCCCGGAAAGCGAGTTCTGCGATGTCTTTGACATAAGCGTGATATGGGACAGGGACGGGAACGGCGATTTCATCGTCTCCGGTAGGACAAAATTCCTCGACAACCTCACTGGAAACGAGGTTGAGGGCTGTGAGACAATCCGTTACCACTGTATTTCAACCAAAGAAAAGAAGAAGCGATGAGAAAGACCTTTGTACTTTTTGCGCTCCTTCTTATGAGCGTTGTTTCCTGGGCTTCTCCCGATTCTCCGGAGAAGAGTCAAAGATTCACTGTCAGTGGCACAATTACCGATGCAGAAACCGGCGAAACGCTGATTGGAGCCGGTGTTTTCAGTGGTGACAAGGGTACAGTCACCAACAGCTACGGCTTCTATTCCCTGACCCTTCCGGAGGGGGAAACCGAGATTTCCGTCTCCCATATCGGCTATGCCCGTTTCCAGGTAAATGTCAAGCTCAACGGCAACCGGACCATGGATATAGCCCTGGTTCCGGATGCGAGCATAATGGCGGCGGAGGTGACCGGCTGGAGGGAAGCCGGCATCGGGGCTGTGGGACTCGGCTCCCAGGAAATCCCGCAGTCCGTTATCCGCCGGGCCCCCATGCTCTTCGGGGAGGCGGATGTTCTGAAATCCATCCAGATGCTTCCCGGTGTCCAGTCCGGCTATTCCGGCTCATCAGGAATCAGTATCCGGGGCGGAGGATTTGACGAGAACCTTCTCCTTCTCGATGGTATCCCGGTTTATAACGGAGAGCACCTTCTCGGGCTCTTTTCAGTCTTTGCCCCCGAAGCGGTAAAGAAAGTGACCCTTTATAAGAGTTCCTTCCCGGCGAGGTACGGGGGTAGGACCTCTGGCATCGTGGACGTCAGGATGAATGACGGCAATTCGGAAGGGCTCCATGGCAGCGTGACCATAGGAATGCTCACCGACAAGGCCCATCTGGAGGGCCCGATTGACTCCCTGACGACCTTCTCCCTTACCGGGCGCCTGATGCATACAGGGCTTCTGGATCTCGCCGGACGCCCCTTCGGGCTCTCTACCAACTATTTCTTCTATGACTTTCATGCGAAGGTTTCACATCGATTCAGCAGCAGCGACCGCCTTTACGCCGGCATATACCATGGGCGCGACCGCTTCCGCTTCGGCATGGAAAATCATGACTATTACCACTATTACGACGAGAATTACGCCCCCTACGACCGCTACACGGACAATGAGAGCCGCTTCCATATGAACTGGGGCAACACCGTCGCGGGTCTCCGTTGGAACCACATTTTCAACGGCCGGCTTTTCTCGAATACAACGGCTTCGTGGACAGCTTTCCGCTCCGATCTGAGGGCGGAAACCGGGCAGAAGGTTGACGATGACGGCTTCAAGACCACCTCGCAGAGCGACTTCCGCTATTTCACATCCATCGGGGACCTCACGCTCCGAACCGATTTCGAATATACCCCTTCGCCTTCCCATGCGATTAAGTTCGGCGCCGGACTTACCCGCCACCTTTTCGTCCCGGACGGGGAGACTCTTTCCGAAAAGGAGACCGAAGAAGGGAAAGTGGTCCGGGATACCCTCCTGACCCGGTACGAGGGCACACATATGAGCGGAATGGAAGCGTCGGCCTACCTTGAGGATGAGATATCAATAGGTCAGAAACTGACCCTGAATCCGGGCCTCCACTTCGCCCTTTTCTCCACCATGGGAAGGTCCTACCCTTCGCTCCAGCCGCGTTTTTCCGCCCGCTGGGATGTCTCCGGGGACGTGGTCCTGAAGGCCGGCTATTCCCGGATGGCCCAGTACGCCCACCTCATCCCGTTCGCGAGGATAAGTCTCCCGACGGATATCTGGGTGCCGGTTACCGACAAGATTCCGCCACAGGTTTCGGACCAGTGGTCCGTCGGCTGCTACTATATCGGCCTCCCGGGCTGGAGTTTCAGTTCGGAACTCTACTATAAGGACATCAGTAACATCGTGGAACTGAGGAACAACCGCCTTGCCTTTGCGGGGGCCGACATGTGGGAGCAGAGCATCGCTACCGGGATAGGCCGTGCGTACGGGTCCGAATGGATGGTCGAAAAGACTTCAGGCCGCCTTACCGGCTGGCTGTCCTATACCCTTTCATGGAGCGAGCGCTGCGTCCCGGACGGCTCGGTGAACGACGGGAAGTGGTTCCCGTACACCAATGACCGCCGCCACAAGGTTTCCGCCTATGCGGAGTATTCCATTACGGACAATATCGACCTTGCCGCGAGCTGGATGTTTGCGAGCGGAAACCGCATGACAGTCCCTGTGCGCCATTCCCTGGTTCTCGGGGAAGACGGCCTTTCGGAGCGGCTTTATATCCCGTCCAGGAACAACTGGACGGCCCCTCCGACCCACCGGCTGGATGTCAGCGTGAACTTCCGGAAGAAAAAGGATAGGGGAGAGCGGATATGGAACGTAGGAGTTTACAACCTTTACGCAGCCCGAAATCCCGACTATCTTCAGCCGCGTGTGAACTCACGGCACTCTCTTCCGAACGATCCGGAAACGACAGTCCTGGACTACGAAAACATTCCGGAAGGAAGGATATATGTCATGATGAGTACCATCCTGACAGTCATCCCTTCATTCAGCTACACAAGAACATTCTGACATGAAAAAGATATATTCCGCCGCCCTGTTTCTTCTGGTCCTCGCTTCGTGCGAGACCCCGATTTTCATAGACCCGGTAGGGCCTGACAGGGAACTCGTACTTCTGTCACGGATGCTTACCTCGGACTCCCTCCACACCGTCTATGCCTCATATGCCCTCCATGACAATCTTGTCAAGGCGGACAATCTTACCGTACGCTGCTATGTAAACGGAAAAATGGTTGCGGAAACAACGGAACAGGCCGAAGATAAGGGCTACCGCTTCAAGGCCATGATCCAGCCGGGGGATTCGGTCCGAATCGAGGCCTCCGGAGACGGAGTCAGGGCAGTTTCCCGCGTTAAGGCGCCCTCTGCTCCCGCCCTTCCGGACCTTGACGTGGAAAATGAAACGGTCCGGCTTTCGGACGGGAGAGCCGCCGCTGTTTACAATTTCAAGATAAAGGTCCGGGATATTCCCGGGGAGCGGAACTGGTACCGCATTGCATACTCCGGAAGGCAGATTGTGGATGAGTTTGTGCCCGACGATGTCCCATATGCCATTCATTATGGCTGGGCCCGCATACTTGACCGCCAGGTTGAGGTCTCCCTGGACAATACGAAGGACCCTCTCCTGAATCCGGACGGCCGGGAAGTCGAAGACTGGCGGAAGGATTATATGGCGAACGAGTACAATTTCTTTACCGATGAGTTGTTCGAAGACGGTAGCAATGAGTTTACCCTCAGCGGAGAAACCCGCCAGTATCGAAATATCACCAATTTCGGGGTCTCCTCAAGATGTGAATACAAGGTAACCTTAAGTGCCATCTTCGATATTATGAGCATGTCCCGCGAGGATTATCTCAACTCCAGGATGCTGGAGATGGATTATTTCTCCTTAAGTGGCGTCGGTCTCGTGGACCGGCTGTTTTCAGAGGACCTGGTCCTTCCGAACAACGTCGATGGTGGAATCGGCCTCGTTTCCGTCCGCTCGGTGACCCGCGCAGAATACAATCTCGGCGTCTATGAAGTCGGCTTCGATAATTTCTTTAGTCCCGACAGCTGGATACGAAGCAACTGAAAAGAGAAAGCCATTTATCATCCTCTCTCACAAGCCCTTCGGGGTGGAACTGCACGGCGAGAACCTGTCCGTTTTCCCAGGCCTCGATGACCCCGTCGTCCGAGGTCGCTGCCTTCCTGGCTCCCGGAGAGAGAACCTTTACCGCCTGGTGGTGGCTGGAGTTGACAAGAAGCGAATCCGTCCCGAAAAGGGTTTCAAGGAAACCACCCTTTTCGAGGGCTACCATGTGTTTGACGCCCCGATGGGTATGGGCCTCCGGCAGCTGAGAAGGGATATCCTGGTATAAACTTCCCCCGAGAAGGACGTTCAGAAGCTGCTCTCCCCGGCAGATGGCAAGGATTGGTTTCCCGGAATCCAGGGCTGCCCGGCCGAGTAAACTGTCACTTCGGTCCCGTACCGGATTCACCTCGACCGTCTCGTTGAGGATTTCTTCCCCGTACCAGGCGGGATTGACATCCTCCCCTCCGGAGAAAATGATGCCGTCGAGCCGCTCCAGTATGGCCTCCGCCTCCGACCGCTCCGCTACGGTCGGGATTATGAGAGGAATGCCCCCGGCCCTCCGGATTGCTTCAGAATATGATGAAGAAAGGCGGTCGGAGCCGGATTCGGTACGGCTGCATGTAATGCCGACAAGGGGCCTTCCCGCCTCCCTGCAGGAGAGGAGCATGAGGACCGAGGTGGATAAAAGCAAGGCGAACCTTCGGGCCGCGGAGGGAACGAATCTGGATTTCATAATCACTTCAATATGCTTTGCAAAATTACGGAATCTTTTCTAGATTTGTTCCCTGTAGCAATGCCTTCAAATATGAAACTGAAGAAAAGAAAAATCAAGCACGCCGCGATATTCTTTATCTGCTGGTTCGCCCTTCTGGTATTTCTGGTTGATGGAGTCCTGAAATTCCAGACGCTCGTTGACCTGTTCGGATCGTATATTCTGGTCGAAGTGACGCTGATTCTTCTTGTCGTCCTTCCGACCCTGGCGGTTTACCTTTTTACAAAGGAGACCTAAGCGGCCTCCTTGCTCTCTGCGAGCTTGACGGGGAGGCCGAAGGCGACTTCGAGGAGCATGATGAGACCGGCGACTCCGATGAAGGCGGCAACGCCGATTACGATTAGGAATATCTTCCACATCACATTCATGGCCGTACCGGCGACGTCGCTCTCCCTGGAGGTGCTGCCGTCGGAGTATTTCCAAATGATGTCGTCGGCAAAGAGCTGGGCCGCTACGCCGGTGCCGAAGCACAATCCGGCGAACCAGAAGCCCACCTTCTGTATCCAGCCAAGTATTTTGTGGCGGGTGCGGGATTTGGTGATGTTATAGCCGTAAGGATTGCCGGTCCAGATGTAGAGCACGATGAGGGCCACCACAAGCAGGATGACGACGAGGATGAAGTTTGCAAGGCCACGTCCGTTGGAAAGATAATGCTTGAGGGACTTTGTGGCTTGTTTCTGAACGTCCTTGAATTTTGCATCCGAGAGTTCGTCGAACTCCTTGCGTTTCTCTTCTGCATCTTTGGTATACTTCTTTTCATACTCCTTGTAACTCTTCCTGTCCTTACGGTTGGAAGCGGTGTCCGCTTTTGCCTTGTATTCGGCGGCCGACTCGCTGTAACGCTCGTAGGTGGACTTGAGAAGCGCAAGACGGTTCACCTTCCAGGTGGTTGCATCCTTGTAATAGTCCTTACCGCTGTATTCCGTTCCGCATTCTTCCCAGGTGATGGTGGTATCCCTGACGGGCTCCCATGCCTTCACCTGCTTGATCTCGTCTTTAATCCCCTTGACCTCCTTTAGCTGGGCGGTGTATCCCCAGAACAGAAGGGCGGCGAACAGGGCTGCACCGGCGATTACGGGCCACTTCCAGGTCTTGTGCCTGGTGAGCGACCAGTCCACGACTTCGCTCAGGCGCTCGTACTTTTCCTTGAATTCCGCCTCTTCACGGTCTTCGGCGGCATCCCAGGCCTGGGAGAGGAGATCCTTCATCTGAAGGGCCTCATCCCTGGTCTTTGGATAGAGATTCTCGTCCTTGACGCTGCCGCTCTTGCGTTCTTTGTCTTTTACGGCCGACGAGGTGAACGCGGCCTGATCCAGCAGATCAATTGCTTTCTGATTAATTGTTCCAGTACTCATTTTTATATTCTATTAGGTTATGAATTGGTTTTTTCGCTGCCAAGGGAACTCTTCACTGATTTTCATTGTTCTGGACATTAGAACGGCAGGGAAAAGTCCGCGGGGAACTTCTTCCGGATGCGGTATTTCATTGTATATACGCTGGATGGCTCGACGTGCATGGCCGCCGCAATTTCTTCGGTGGTCTTCTCTTCGAGGAATAGACGAAGGTAACGGCGCTCCATCGGGGAAAGGGGTTTCATGGCCGAAGCGAGGAGGGCTTCGAAACTCTTCGGAGTCGGATCATATGGCTGCGCTGCGGGCTGTTTCGAGCGTTTCCACTGGCGAAAGTGTATGTTTACTGTGAGCAGGACGAGGATTCCTACCACAAGGCACAGCGACAGCAACAATATGATTATAGCTTCCACTGTGCAAAAATAGGGAAGGAGTAAGGCGTGTCAAATAGACAAATCTAGACAATTAATGTCCAGAAAACGAAAGATTTGTAGAAATCCTTCTAGAAAGGAAGGGGGTAACCGGCTGGAAATCTCTTCTTGATTCGATACTTCATCGTATAGACGCTCTCCGGGGCCACATGCATGGCATCCGCGATTTCCTCGGTGGACTTTCCGGACATGAACAGCAGGATGTATTTCCTTTCCACGGCGGAAAGGGGCCTGTCCGCTGCCGCGAAGACTTTGTTGGCCTGCTCGGGAGGCACATCCCCGGTCAGGGCCTTGAGCTCGGAATCCGTCTCCACAAGGGCCTCCACGGCCTGAGAATACTGCATCTGAAGGCGGTTCTTCCTCCACAGCAGGAGAAGGCCGATGGTGAGGGAGAGCACCAGGATGACGGCCACGGCGATAGAGAGTGCCACAACGAGCCGGGCGGCCTTTGCCTCCGCCTTCGCTACATTGTACTGCTGCTGCACCCGGTGCACCGCCTCGCCCCTTTCGGCCGACATCCTCACCAGGTCGTTCTCGTTCTTGAGCCGCTGGTACTCCAGGGCCTTATCCGGCTTGCCGGTATTGGAGTACAGCTCCACCAGAAATGCGTAGGCCTCGCCTTTTTCCGTGAGCACGGTATTCGGAGACCGGGCCTCCACTGTATCGATGAGCGAGAGCACTTCGAACATCTCCGCTTCGGCCTTGTCGTACTCGCCGTCGTACCAGTACAGCCATGCCTGCTCGTCGCGTATGGAGATTTCACCCTCCATGTCTAAGTCGCCCTCGGAAAGATGTTCCAGCCGGTTGGCCTCCCGGGCCTTGTCCAGATAGAAGGCGATGGAGTCCCGAACGGGCGGATCAAAGTACATGTCGTAGCCCACGGCCATGTTGTAGTAGTTCCACACGGGGTTCACCTTGTATGCTTTCAGCTGCTCTCGGCTCATCTTTTCCATCAGTCCAATGGCTATCCGGCCTTCTGAGAGCATGGCATCGCGGTCGGCCATCTGCCCGCCATCTTCAAACAGGATGGAATACAGCCCCTGGCGGACGGTATGGCAGCTGTAGTTTACGTTTGGCATGTCCGGATGGGCCTCGGCGAGCCGGTCCATTCTCGAAAGGATGGACTTCACTCCGGCGGTGTCCCGCTGCTCGAAGAACATCTGTGCGGCGCAGAAAAGGGATATGGACTCGCCGTCATAGTCGGCGCGGCGGTGGCAGTCGTCGGCAAGTCGGAGGAACTTCTCCATGGATTCCCCCTCGTCGCCGCTGCGAAGAAGCGTCCAGGCCTCCCCGGAGGCCTTGTTGAATGCGTTTTCATCGCGGTTTCCGCAGGCGGAAAGGATGGCTCCCGCGAGCAGGGCGGCCGTGAAAAAGTCTATGAATCCCAGCCAGAATCCGGGCCTATGTGTGTGCTTGAACCTCAAAACTATGTTTAGAACATGGCAAAGATATTCAATAAGTTAGTATTCTCCAAATTCCATCTGGACAAAAACGTCACATTTTTGGATTGACAGGATATCGGCCGTTAGCTACAGCTATTCGTACTTGAAACGGATATCGACAGGAATACCCGCCTTCTCCAGAACCCGCTTGTCCGACTGGCTTTCCAGGCCAGGGGTGCCGTATTTTGAAATGTACTCGCGTGCTGTCTCTATGTCGCCATGGGCCTGAATGCGCAGGATTTCCGCGCCAAGTGCCTCCAGGGAGGACCATGTCTTGCCGTAGTCTATGCTGTAGCGTCCGGATGCATTCCAGACGATGGCCTTATTGTTGAGTAAATAGTTATAAACAAGGATATTGGCTACTCCGGTAGGATCTTTCGCTCCGAAACGGACTGAACGTAGCGTGTTGGCGACGAAAGTGGAGAGGACTTCTTCTTTTCCGAAGATTGCGGAGATTTCATAGTCGTCAGCCTGTCGGGCACAAAGCCATGTGCCCAGTACGTTGGACTTGGCCTTCTCGAAGATAAGGGCTTCGCTGCCAAGCGCTTCTGCAACAGTTCCTTTCCCCGTCACGGTCTCCTTCACACCCAGCCCCTTTGCAATTTCGCGGAACACGATAATCCAATAAAACGCGCTCGCATCTACATGGGGTTGATAAACATCCTCCAGAAGCGTCTTCCCAACCGGATATACCGTCCGGTTGAACTTCTCGCGGATGATGTTGTCGAAGATGATGGTGCGTGTTCCCAATTCCTCCTGTGCCCTGGTGTCATAAGGGAAGTTGATGCCGATGACCTTGTAACCGGCATTGGTATATCCCCCGCAATACAGTACGTTGCAGGAGAAAATGTCGGAATGCGTCCCGGGAACGAAAGCGTGGTTGGCGGGATCTCCGGGAAGCATGTTCTGGAAATCTTCCAACTTGGTGGACAGGGCATTCAATTCTTCGGTTCGTTTCAGGTTTTTGAGCAGGACATAAGCCCCATATGACGCTTTTGTTCCATACAGGGCGTCGTCCGCGGCTTCGATAGGACCGATTACAAGATCCATCTTACTGTCGTTCATTTCCAGCCAGGCCTTGGAGCTTTCATAGTAATCATCCGTTTTGAGACCGTCTATCATCTTGAGAAGATAGTTCCGCACACTCTCCTTTATGGTAACGTCCGCGGCTCTGCCAAGGATGGATTCAATCTTTCCGAGGGACTCTTTGTAGGCATCGTGATACCAAAGCGTCTTAAGTGCCCCGTTTTCCCTGACAATCAGGGTGTATGGACTCAGTTTGGCGGGGTCAGAGAAAACCTCGAATTCTGCTGCGCTCATATCGGATGGGTAAAACCGCGCTCCTGCGGGTTTATTTCCGTAGCCGGGTATAAAGGTTTTGCCGTCGATGCGGTCCCATGGACCGTAATTAATTGAGGCATAGAGTTTTTCGGCTTCTCTATCAAGGGGGCCCAGCAGTGTCTCAGGGTCTCCGAAATACTGCTGCCAATAGATTTTGTCCACCTCGTCAGCTGCCATCCGATAAAGCTTGAGCACTTCTTTTCCGTTGTCGGTGATGCCACTAAGGTCTGGAGCCGGTATTGTAACCTGAGCATAATTGTCAACCAGACGCTCAACATCTACCTGTTGCTGCGTAGTGCAGGAGATAAAGGCAGCAAGAGCAATTAGACCCCATTTGTTATTATTTTTCATAAAACTGGATTCTTGATTGTTAAACTATGTGCAATGCTCTTGCAGCCATGAGCACCGCATAACCGAGAATAATGCTGACAAGCCCCATGATAACGCCTACTTTGGCCATGTCTTTCTGCTGAATGAGATTCGTAGCGTATGCCAGTGCGTTGGGCGGTGTGGAAATGGGCAGAATCATGGCGCTGCTCGAGGCGATGGCAACGCCGATGAGGACGGTTGTTGCACCGCCTATCGAGCCCAGTTTGTCTCCCATCGCCATGCAGACCACGACCAGGATCGGCATGAGCAGTGCTGCCGTGGCCGAATGGGAAATCAGGTTGGAAAGCCCGTAGCACAGCAGCCCGGACAGGACGAGAATCAGTACGGGAGAGAAGTCCCCGAAAGGAATGGCCCTTATGACCAATGCGGCCAGACCGGAGCCGTTCATGGCATAGCCCAGGGCGAAGCCGCCTGCAACCATCCAGATGACCGACCAGTTGATTTCTTCGAGATCGTATTTGGTAACAATTCCCGCCATGGCGAAGACTGCAAAGGGAATCAGAGCAACCGTATATGTATTGATTCCAGTCAAACTGTCCATCATCCAGAGCAGGATAGTGATAATCATGGTGATAATAACCAGCTTTGTGCTGCGTCCGCGCTTCATTTCGCCCTCTATATTCAGTTCAATGGTCTTCTTGGAGAAAGGGAACATCTTCTTGAGCAGCACCCACGCAAGCAGGATAAGTACAATGACCAGCGGAACCATGAAGAGCATCCACTGTCCGAAACCTATCCCAAGATTCATTCCTTCGGGGTCGTTGAGGTATTTGAGGGCGATGGTGTTGGGGGGCGTGCCTATGGGGGTGCCCATTCCGCCCAGGTTGGCGGCGACCGGGATGCTGAGAGCCATGGCGATACGCCCCTTCCCGGCTTCCGGCAGTTGTTTGAAAACGGGGGTGAGGAAGGTTAGCATCATGGCAGTCGTGGCCGTGTTACTGATGAACATGGAAAACAGCGCGGTCACGAGCATGAAGCCAAGCAGTATATTCTCGCTCTTTTTCCCGAAGGGAGTAATCAGCACTCGGGCAAGATGTACGTCCAGCCCTGTCTTGGTGGTCGCTATGGCAAGGATAAAACCTCTGTGGGCAGGAACCAGATCAGCAGGAAGACCGCAGCAACTGCGAGCAGGCCTATGCTCTTCTTTTGGATTTTTTTGGGGCCGAACTTCCTTTCCCGGCGCAGTCTGTGCATCTGTTCGACCAGGTTGAATCCAGTAAAGTTTTTGAACATGTCTATCTGGTTTTGAAATCGAATCGAATGTCTGCGGGCACCTTTTCAAGTCCGAGGTTCTGGATGTCTTCCTTGTAATCTGCGTTTCGCTTTGAATACCTGCTCTCGAATTCAGCAGCGAAGTTCCGGTTGCCTGTCGCCTGCGTCTCAAGGACAAGCGCCGTGAGGGCGGAAAGTGTGCTTTCCATTTTATTGTAGTCGATCGTGTATTGCCCCGACGCGTGACGCACGATGGCTCCCGCTTCGCGGAGATAGTTATAAATAATGATGTTGGCGCGACCAAGGGCGGAGGCATCTCCGAAGCGCTCGGAGCGTAGTATGGACGCGAAGAATGTCGCAAGCGCATCCTGCTTGGTGAACAGATGATGTATATCGAAATGATCCTGCAGTTTACATACGAGAATCACGCCGGCGACATTGACTTTGATTTCTTCAAAGGTCTGTGCGGTGTTGCCCAGAGCTTCCTCTACGCCTCCCTTCCCATTCACTGTTTCTTTGACACCCAATCCGTGCGCCACTTCCCGCATCACGGTATTCCAATAGAATGCGTCGGAAGAAATATGTTGTCTGTCATCGGGGGAGAGCAACACCTCGCCGGTGGGTGCAACAATGCTGTTGAATTTGGCGAAGATGATATTGTCCAGCACTATCGTCCGCGTACCCTTGTCGCGCTGCACATTTTTGTCGAAAGGCAGATTCAGTGCAATCACCTTTACACCGGCATTTGCCTTACCGGCGTAGTATAGCGCATCGTATGCGAAGATATTGGAGCCGGTTCCGGGCCGGAACTGCTTATAGGCGGGATTGCCGGGGAGATCCTCCTGGAATTCTCCAATGCGGGACACATACTTGCTCAACTCCGCGGTATGGGCCACGTTCTTCAGCAGTACAAATGCCTCATAGGAGCGTTTGATCCCGTAAAGCTGATCATCCGCAGCTTCGTTCGGGCCGATTACCAGGTCCATTTTGCTGTCGTCCATCTCCAGCCAGGTAATGTCGCTGTCGTAATAGCTGTCGCTCTGCAGCGCCTGGATTTTGGAAAGGAGATAATCTTTGACACTCGGTTTTATGGTGATGTCCGAGGCGGCTTTCAGATAGTTGGAAATCCTGTCGATATGCTCCTTGAACGCGTCGTGGTACCAGACTGCCTGGAGCGAGCCATCCTCTGCACGGCGAATCATGGTATAGGGACTCAATTTATCAGGATTCTCCCATGCTTCGAATTCTTCCGCAGTCATGTCGGAAGGGTAGAAACCAGCGCCGGGAAGCCGGTCTGAGTATCCCTCTACGAAAGATTTCCCGTCTGCACGGTCCCAGGGGCCGTAGTTAATCTCGGCGAAGGTTTTTTGAATGGGGTCTGCAATACTTCCAAGCAGCTTCTGCCTGTCTCCGAAGTACTGTTCCCAATAAATAGCGTTAACTTCATCAGCAGCGAACCGATACAGATTCAGTACTTCTTTTCCGTTGTCTGATATACCGCTCAGGTCAGGAGCTTTTATGGTGACGACGGCGTAGTCGTTCACGTTTCTTGTAAATGGTGATTTAGAAGCATTGTTGCAAGCCGGCAGGGCGGCCAAGGTGAGAAATGCAAACAGGAAAGATTTTTTCATATCGTTATATCATTTTATCTTTAGGCGGCAAAGGTAGGTATAAAACCGATAACTTTTTATAGATGAATATGGTTTATTTCGATAGAATTATCAGATATTATCGATAAATAATGCTATCTTTGCGCTAAATAACCCGCTTAATATGGAATTGCGTCAATTGAAATATTTTGTGGAAGTAGGGCGGCTCAAGAGTTTTTCCCTGGCATCCAAGTCGCTGTACATCACCCAGAGCACCATTTCCCAGCAAATCCAGAAACTGGAGGAGGAGTTGGGCGTGAAACTGCTTACGCGAGACACCCGACATGTGGAGTTAAGTGACTACGGAGAACAGTTTCTTCCGTATGCTGCAAAGATATTGGAGGAAGCGGAGGCATGTACCGACAGAATCAGGGATGTAAAAGATCTGCATACTGGCACATTGAGCGTAGGGTCCACCTATTCTTTCGGCCCTCTTCTGATACAGTCGGTATTGGATTTCTACAGGCAGTATCCGCACGTGCGCCTTCGTCTGATCAGCGCGTCCTGGGCGGAATTACAGCAAAAACTCCTTGACCGGGAACTGGATATCGTACTGGCCTACAAGTCTTCCGTCAGCGATGACAGGATTGTTTCCAAACTTCTTTTCGAAAACAGACTGTGCCTGATAGGCCGAAAAGATGAACTCAAGGACTGCAAAAGTCCTGTCCCGGTGGTGTCATTGTGCCAGTATCCGCTCGCGCTTCCTTTCAAGGGACTGCAGGCCAGGGATATGCTGGATTCTGTATTGTTTGCAAATGATGTGGATTTGGACATCCGGTTGGAGAATAACAGCATACACGCTATCCTGGATTTGGTCCGCTCCAGCCCTCTCCTTACCATTCTTTCCGGCGAAGCCGTCCAAAACATCAGGGAACTCGAAGCCATCCCCATTGATCATCCCGAAAGCAGGATGCAGGGCTGCTACCATTTCATGAAAGGAGTCTATCAGAAGAAATCCACACAGACTTTTATTGACATCCTGGTTGAAAACAGCCGCTTCCGGGCGCCGGGGCTACTTCTGTGAGGCCCTGTACCATGTGATACTTTCAATTCTCAGGCGAAGGGTTCCGGAGGGGACCTGCGCCTCGACGATTTCACCAACCTTCCCTCCCATCAAGGCGGCGCCAATTGGCGATTTCAGCGAAATCTTGCCCTCTTCCAGGTTCATCTCATGGGGGCTGACTATCTGGTAATTCATCCGGGTATTCGTCGCGAGGTTCGTGAATTCGACATGGCTCAGAAGGCAGACCCTGTCTTTTGGAAGAACATCCGGGTCAAGCACGCGGGAATGCTCCAGGACCTTCTGAAGGAAACGGATACGGCTGATGGTCTTTCCCTGGATCCGTCTGGCTTCGCGGTATCCTGCATTCTCGCTCAGATCACCCTGGGCGCGCGTTTCCGCGAGGTCCTCCTTCACTTTGGGATAGACCTCATTTATAAGGTGCTTCAACTCGGCTGCAATCTCGTCGTATCGCTCTTTTGACAGATATTCCATGGCTCAAATTGTCCGTCAATTAACTGACCTGCGTTTTATCTGAACGCAAGATACGCTTTTTCTCATAGTAGGCATGTCGTTCCGGCTTCTCAGGAAACCAGCCCTTTAGGACGCGTTTTTCCTGAAGGAACATCTCGTGGATGGCCCAGAAACAGGAAAACGCAAAGCCGCCAAGAATAGTGGATACAATCTGGTTCTGTACAATGAGTGACGCGCCGGAGCAGATAAGGCCAACTACAAGGAAGACCCACCAGCTCTGTTTTCCCCAGTGATACTCCATTTTTATGACGGCCGGATGGCATATTCCGATGCTCAGGAATACTGCCGCGCCTACGATTATACCGCTAAGATTCATTGCACAAGTTCTTTAGATGTGCAAAGATAGGAATTCCGCTGCAATTTTAGAGAACATAATTATTTATACACATGAAATTCCTCCGCGAAGAGCAGCTGTCCAATATAGAAAAGTCCACCTACCCTTACGAAACGGGATCTTTCTACATGGATATTGTGAACTGCCTCGAGAAAATGGGAGACTTCATCATCAATATCTCCCAGAGCGTTACGGAGTTAAGCAGGGCTAAAGGTAATTGACATGCTTAACTTCAATGGCAGGGTTGGCCTTCAGAAGCTGAGCTACCATCTTATCGGCTTTTTCCTTGGACATACGGATTTCCATAAAGCCGACCCCGGCATCATGCAGAAATAGGGAGCGGAATCTTCCTTTCTTGCTTTCCTTGTAGGTTGCCGTAGTCAGGTTGGATATCCTCAGAGGATACTTTTTGTTATTGTAATCGATAATCGTGTCTTCCTCTTCATCTACCTCATAAGTCTTCAGCTTGTAGAAACCGATAAACATGGCGCCATACAAAAAGCTGAATGCAGCTATGTACAGTATAAACTTATACTTGTCATCCAGATTAATATACAGGATATATAAGAGGATACCCAAAGCGATAGCAATCCCGATAGACCATTTCACAAGCCCCGGATGAGTCGTATTTGAATATACCGTTTTCATGATGGTACGAAGATAAGCATTTTTCTTCCGACTTTTCCATGTTTTAAAAAAATATCCTTACCTTTTCGGCGAGATAGTAAATCGTGCTCCGGAAGGACAAAGGGTAGTGCAAAGTCCCCGCCAGCTTAATCCTTGCTTTTTGAAGTAATTCCGCCACGTAGTCTTGGGGCAAATCTAACGGGAGGTCATATGGCCTCCTGATTTGTTTTTCAACCTGAATAGTTTTGCCAATCGGGGCACGCTTGGGGCTTATCGAAGTTATGCTGCTCGAATTTGTAATTTTATCGAAGTTTATTATGAATGAACTTTGATTTTTATCGAAGTTTGCATATATTTGCATTGTAAAAACAAAGATATGATGACCGTTCAACAGTTACTATCTATCCTTTCCTCGCAGAAAGAGGAACTCGAAGCAAATGACCTGACCTCCTTTGTGAGCCGCTATGAAGAACCGCTTATCAACCTTGACAGTAAGATGGCCCAGGTTGTTATCGGGGTCAGGCGTAGTGGTAAATCGACAATATGTGAGAAAGTCCTGCGTGAGAAAGTGGGGGACTTTGCTTACGTCAATTTCGACGATGAGCGTCTTGTCTCACTCAAGACAGATGAGCTTGACGCCCTTTTAGAGGCTTTGTACAGGCTGAACGGTGATTTCAAGTTTCTGTTCCTGTATGAGATTCAGAATATCTTCGGGTGGCAACTGTTCGTCAACCGGCTTCTGAGGCAGAAGATTCATATCCTCATCACGGGCTCAAATTCCAAGCTGCTCAGCAGCGAGCTGATGACACACCTGACTGGCCGGCACAACCGGATCAACCTGTATCCGTTTTCGTTCTCTGAGTATTGCGGCGTAACAGGCGTTGATACCAAGTCATACTCGACCAAGGCCAGAGCCTTGCGTAAAACGGCTCTTGAAAAGTATATGGAGGATGGTGGCTTCCCGGAACTGATATCAGAGACAAACCGGGCTGGATATGTAAGTGGCCTGGTCAATGCCATCATCAATACCGATATCGCCAAGCGTTTCAAGATTCGTCACAAAGACGTGCTTAGACGTATGGCCACCTATCTGTCGGACAATTACTGCCAAGAGTTTGTTGCTAAGAA
>JAFSSE010000036.1 GCA_017445755.1 Bacteroidales bacterium
AACCGTCGTATGTTACCGCGCCGTTCATATCATAGGTGAACTGTTCCGGGTCTTCGTCCTCATCCTCTATCAGAAGACGATTTAGCATGTTTCCTGTGCGGAAACAGGTCTCCGTAATCGCTTCAATTTCAGTGCCAGAACGATGGGAAACACTGATTATGTTACCGTTCCTGTCATAATTATACCGGTCTGCGCTGAAGGGGATTGTTCCGGAATACCCGGTTTTCCGCGTCTCCGACTCCAGGCGACCAAGATTGTCATAAGAGTAATCAGTGAAGAAGGATGCCGCACCATAATGACTTGCAGACAAGGAAGAGATCTTTCCTCCATACATAGGATTTCCAGAGTTATCATAGTATTGTATAGCCCTGTTGCAGATATCTATGCTGCCTCCGTTCCCGGAGACGATAGATGTAAGCCAGCCCTGGAGATTATAGCTGAACCGGTCCTCCGCGTCACTTCCGTTCAGGTTCTTTACGACCATACGGCCAAGATCGTCATAAGAATACGCTGCGGAAAGGACAGCCCCGTTCATTTCAGCACTGCTCTGGAGGATACGTCCTCGGTCATCATATGTGTTTTGGAGTGTCAGACGGTCGGTAGTTCCACCTGGAGATGTGTGTTCCTCCACTGATACAAGGACTTTGCCAGAGAAGTCATACTTCATCGAAGTTCTACCAGACCATCCGTCAGAGCATGATTCTGCGACCTGCACCGGAAGCCCTCTGTAGTCATAGAAATACTTCCTGTCAACATAATAAACCGGCTGGGAGATATTGTTTGACAGGGCAGGTGCTTCCCAGATTCTCTCGCCGGAGAGGCGGAATCTGTTGTGGCTGACATCCCTGTTATAGTATGTCACGACTCCAGATACAGGTGTAAAGCCATTCTGTGACTGTGATACTCCGTCTTGATATGACAGCGTATGGAGGATAACTTCCCCGGTTATGTATTCAGAATAATCCGTAATTTGCGGCACTGAACCCATCAAGTCGCTTAAAGTAACGCCTGCCTCCAGCTTGCATAATCCTTCTTCCGTTATCCTGTTCAGGGCGTCATACTCCGAATAACGCCACCATCCCTTAGACATCAACTCGGAATTTGTCGACAGTACCTGTCGGTCCCTTGCGTCATAGATATAGTACTGTTTTCCTCCGCCCGGAACATGACGCATGACAATGTTTCCCCAGGCATCGTACTCATAGGTAAAGCACCATTTGTCGGAGAATTCCCCTTCCAGGGAGAATGCCGCAGAAGAAGGACTAAGCAGAGCCGACCCTTCCGGCTGGACGACGCATGCAAGTGAATCCCGGAGGTTATAAACGTAGTAGGTGTCATGATTTGTCCCGCCATTTATCTTGCGGCTAAGAAGAAGGCGACTCTGCGCATCTTTGAAAACCAGGGACGTATCACAATCCTCGCTGACTGTACATATTACCGACAGGGAGTTCGCAGGGTAGCAGCCGTTTGGAGTGACCATTGCGGCCTGAACTCCTGACTGTGGTTCAGTATATGTGAGTTTTATAACACCTTCTGTCCCGTCGTTAATAGAATAAGAATGAAGGACGGCGACAGCACTGTCGGCATATACTTTCCCTTCCCGCATGAATGATAGGGGCCTTCCGGAAGCTCCGGTTTCATATGTTGTTTCTGAATACGGCCGTGCATCTTTTGAATTATACCACTGCCTCTGTGCTGTTACGGCGTCAGGGACATATGAAGCATCTGTTTTGTTCATGGAAAATGAGAGGTAAGAAGTGGCATCACTGCGGCGCATATTGTCGTAGACAATGGGGCTCACGAGTGATTTGGACTCGGAAACGGCCTTTACGGCTATTGTCTGTTCCAGATATCCATGTCCATCATAATAAGACACGTCGTCGAAGAACGAGCCGGCTTTTTCGGAAGAGAAGGTTCTTTTTCCTATGTAGTTATTCCCGTAGAAAGTTGTTACTATAGAATGCTGACGGAACCTCAGGGTGGCTCCATTCTCCCCAAAGCAGAAACAAGTGTCATAAACCTTGTCGGAACCGGAAGTGTTCGCCGGGAAAGAGAAGAAGAGTGTCATTCCCTCGCCTCCATTGTCTCTCTCGAAGGAAACAGGTACTTCACCCGCAGGCCACTTTCCGGGGATTCCTAGAGAGTTCATCTTATCAAACAACGGTGTGTAATAAATCCCTTGTTGAAAAGACTCACTCTCAAAAAATAGTTCCAGATCTTCCCCCTCGCATGAAACAAGGATTTCCTCATCCTCGATCAGTCCCTCAATACACTCTACGCCAGGATTGAAGAAATCAAAGTAGCTTAAGGACAGCCCGTTAGGAAGCATTCCAAAAGAAGTACTGAAGACTGTATAGCGACCTGGTTCATAGACGGTCCCGAATGTGTAAATATCCCCATTCTGCTGAATAGCAGCTATACCTGTATCTACACCATCCTTATACAGGCGGTAGGTGTCTCCTTCGATTCCTCCTGTCAATATCAGTTCCCTGGCGTCCTCTGGGTTTGGGAACAGTGGGCCTGAAGGGGATGCAGATAATGTTATTCCGGAAGTATTTACCTGCAAGAAAGTAATAATACTCCCATCTCCCGTCTCTATCTGGAAACGGCGTGAGGCCACACCGGACGGGAGGGCGCTGAAGGAAAGACGAAAGGTTCCGCTCATGCTGAATCCTCCTGTTGGTGGAACAAGGGACACGGAGATAAAGGGGAAATCAGAAAAGCCGTTTTCCAGTATTTCTAGCATGTCTGTCCCGTCCGGGATGGGGTTGAGACGTGTATACTGAACATCAGCAGTAGATGCTATAGCCGGTATTGTCTTCAAGGAGGGCAGGTTCGTCGAATATACACCGATGCTTACCGGAACCTGTGGATAATAGATGCCCTGGGCAAAGGCGATGGCCGTCGCAGTCAGCAGAGCGACGAATACAAATAATATCTTTTTCATGGTAATTATTCGTTTTTGAGCTTGTAGAAGTAATGATAAAGAGGGTTTCCTTTTGTATCTCTTGCCGTGGAGAGGCGATATCTGTCGTCGTAGAAGTAGTTAGATACTTCACCGGAAGGAGACTTGATTTCAGTCACGCCGACCAGATCTTTCCACTTATATGTAAACTTATTTCCAGAAATGTTCTCTTCCCGGGAAAGAAGATTCAATCCTTCAGAATCCCAGACATAATTGATGTACGCACCTCCTGGAAGAGAGACCTGGGTCGGCCGAAACCTATTATCGTATGAGATTTCCGTCTGACGGAAACCGTTATTGCGGCCGAGTGTGAACACGTTATTGATGTCACTGACAAAAACAGGGTGTGCAATTTTGTATGACCGTATCTGGGTCGGGTTAGGATTGGCTGGATTACCATATATCATAGACCGACTTTCTGTTATATACGTATCATTCCCTTTTGAAGTCAGCTGGACGATATCACGGACCTGTTTTGAAAGATACGTGCTATCTGTCTCATGCCAATAGCGGTAGAGTATCTGCCGGCTCGTTCCGCCACTGAACGATGTGGTTTCCGTTTTAATCTGGCCCAGGGAATTGTAACTGAATTCGTTTGTTTTTAGGATTGAATTACCTCCTGAAATTTCCCGTATAGATTCTGACAATAGATTACACTGGCTGAACAGGTGGTTCACGGACACGAAATCATAAAGGGCGTTATGTACCATCCTGATGGAACAGGTAACAGCCAAAGAGTAGAGATAGTCAGTTTCAATAGTTCTCCCTCCCGTATACTCAATCTTCTTTTTCAGACGTCCACGGATACTGCTCTTGTCTTCTGTCGGTGGCAAAATCAAATCTCCCATTCTCAGGTTGGTCCCACTTCCATACCCGATATAGTCATGGAGGGCAAGATTGGTCTTGCGGTGACGTTGAATGAAATCATTGTATCCGGGATAAATGTCAGGATAATCATTATAGTCATAGAAGATATAGTCGGTCCTTGATCCATCTGAAGATATCGCAGTTACCTTTGAGTATCCAACAACTGCGCCTCCGTGTATTGAGCCGATACTTCCTTCCAGGGTATACCCCGTTTCACGACATTCAGAAAACAGGTTCATAAGATGGTTCTCTCCGTGCTCCAAGTCTGCACAATAATAGTCGTAACTGAGCCCAACGGCGTATCTAGGCATATACAACAGGGTTCCGCTGCTCTGCTCAGACGAACCGTAGCTTGTGACATAGTGAAAAGTCGTTGAATCACTGTACTCTCCAGAAACATTCCTGATTAGTTCAACCCTGACGCCACCCGGTACGAAGGAGGATGAATCCCTTAGATAGGGGAGAGCCCCCTCTTCCCTGTCCAGAAGGCGAGAAACAGTATTGGGACCATACTCTATCTCGGTGTACCCTCCCGTCGGATAGGTAATTGTTGTAAGCCCGTACCGGTTTGTGTACTCATGGTCGGGCATTCTGTCCGTGTTATCAACCATCTGATTATACAAGCTTCCGCCATTGAGATTGAATCTTCCCCTGAAGCTCCCGTTCCCAGAACTACGGGAATAGCCCCAATGGTCGGTCGCGAATGTGTCGTTGAGCGGCATAGGCCACCAGGAATCCTTATAATCAAAGCTGAAACGTCCGTTTTTCATGCTGTTTATGGAGGACAAAAACATCTTGGCACTCTGATTGTTCCCCTTGTATACATGAGAGAAAGAAACAGAATCAACGGTTTCAGCTCCGCTGTGAATTGAAATGGAGGCAAGTCTCATTTGTTCATTGTTGACGTTGCCGATACCCGCTCCCGTTGCCGCGCCATAGGCGCTTAACCTCATGCTGCTCCTCTCAGACGAGAACCCTTCCACTCCGTTTTTCACTGAGTAGCCGAATTGTATCTTCCTGGGACCGGTTTCAATCTTTGAAAGACGACTCCCATATGTCAGGGAGACATTATATCTCAGGGTGGCCTGCTGGTGGCTGCCTAGAATCGCAAAATCCGTCGCTGCCGCGGAAAGATCAACGTTGGGATTGATCGTCGTCGTAATCGACTCCTGAATATCATGGTCTTCTTCGTAAGTAAACGACATAGTACGGCCGGAAGGTGCTTTGATGCACGTAAGTCGCCACGCTGATACCGTCACCGAAAGATCGTCATTGCTAAACACGGCATTGTATTCAGTGGAACTTCTGTCGCTGCCGAAGGTATACTCATACCCGTCTCCGGTCGCAATCGTAAATGAGAAGTATGGGATGACGGCATAATATGAATTAGGATCAAAAGTAGTGGTCACAGAAATTTCACCAGATGGAATACTAGCATCGAAGACCTTGAAAATCCCGCAGGAATCCATTATGAAAGACCCAGTTATCCCTCCGGGGAGAGAAAAATGGAAGATATCAGGAGAACAATCATATCGGTGCTGGTATCCTGCTATAATGGCCGTCGTATCAACATATACGGGCGTATCATTCATAATAGAAACGAAAATATCGCTGTTCAATGTATATGTAATAGACTTTTTTTGGAACTTGGCATTAATTACATCCCGTCCCCGCGAATTCTCACTTTGTAAAGCATAATAAAAATATCCATAGATGCCTTCGTCCATGTCGACATGCTCGTCAGGAAAACCCTGGACATCGCGGGTAATGGATCCTCCACAGTTCAGGCCCCATCCATATCCGGCAATTCCGGATTGCTGTGCAGGTCGGAATCCATCATAATGGTATCCAAGTGTTATCGGTAGGGTAAAGTCCTCATCTTGATACATGTAAAGCGGAAGGGTGTATTCCATCGCTCCCGTATAGAGAGAATGGTTCATCTCACCGTAGCGAACCATTGAATAGGACTCGACTGACGGAGATAAATTGTTGTAATAGTTAAAGGGCTCCGTTCTCTGCGCCATGACACGTGACGTCCACGAAGAGAACAAAGCAAATACAAAAGTTAAATAATACATGAATTGTCGCATAGTACATTCTGTTTTTTTGATTAATTCTTTATTCGCGGCAACCCTTGTTTTTGCGGAAAGCGCAAACTATCTTTGCAGAATATCGACGCCCGGCCGGGGACCCGCCTGGGTCCGGAATTGACACTTCTGCCGTCGCTCGATTGTTGAAGGGTCCGGGTTGCCGCTCGGCCCTTCTTTTTCCATAAAACCAACTATATCACATCGTTACCTCCTTTTCTTAAGTTTGAATTCAAATCTTCTCGACTGCAAATATAACATTACCTTGTGCCACATCGCGGCACAAGTAAAAGTTTTTTTCGAAAAAATTTGCTGTTATGGATTATCGAGAAGACTTGCGTGGGTGAAACAATGTTTTTTCGCTATCTTTGCGTCATGAAGAATATCAGAAACTTCTGCATAATCGCCCATATCGACCATGGGAAAAGTACTCTGGCAGACCGCCTGCTGGAACTGACGCGAACCCTTGATGCGCGGGAGATGGAGAATCAGGTCCTCGACGACATGGACCTGGAGCGCGAAAAAGGGATTACGATAAAAAGCCATGCAATCCAGATGGAGTATAACCGGGGCGGGGAAACCTACCGGCTCAACCTCATCGATACTCCCGGTCATGTGGACTTCAGCTATGAAGTTTCCCGCTCCATCGCCTCCTGCGAGGGCGCCCTTCTCGTCGTCGATGCAACCCAGGGTATCCAGGCCCAGACCATCTCCAACCTGTACCAGGCGGTGGATCATGGGCTCGAAATAATCCCGGTTCTCAATAAAATCGACATGGACGCCGCCCAGATTGAAGTCGTGACCGACCAGGTCTGCGACCTCCTCGGCTGCGACCCGGAGGATGTTTTCCGCGTATCAGCCCGGACCGGAGAAGGGGTCCAGGACGTCCTGGACGCCATCGTGGACCGGATTCCCGCCCCGACAGGAGACCCGGAAGCCCCGCTGCAGGCCCTGATTTTCGACTCCGTATTCAATCCCTTCCGCGGGATTATCGCCTATTTCAAGGTGGTCAACGGCTCGATACGGAGAGGTGACAAAGTTAAGTTCTTCAATACCGGAAGGGAGTATGAGGCGGAAGAAATCGGTGTACTGAAACTGAAACTCCGTCCGACGGATGAGATTTCAACCGGCGACGTCGGCTATATCATTTCCGGTATCAAGAGCGCCGTCGAAGTGAAGGTCGGCGACACGATTACCCATGTGGAAAATCCCTGCAGGGAAGCTATTTCGGGGTTTGAGGAGGTGAAGCCCATGGTCTTTGCTGGACTCTACCCCGTCGATGCCTCGAAGTTCGAAGAGCTCCGGTCAACCCTGGAGAAGTTCCAGCTCAACGACGCCTCGTTCACCTATGAACCCGAGAGCTCCCTCGCCCTCGGCTTCGGCTTCCGCTGCGGTTTCCTCGGGCTTCTCCACCTCGAAATCGTTCAGGAACGCCTCTTCAGGGAATTCAACATGGACGTGATTACAACCGTCCCCAACGTTTCCTATAAGGTTTATACGACAAAGGGGGAAGTCGTCGATGTCCATAACCCTTCCGGACTTCCCGCCCCGAGCGTAATAGACCATATCGAAGAACCGTTTATCCGCGCCCAGATTATCTCCAAGTCCGATTTCTACGGGCCCATAATGAAGCTTTGCATGGATAAGAGAGGAACCCTCGCCGGACAGCACTACATAACCTCCGACAGGGTTGAGCTCAACTATGACATGCCCCTCTCCGAGGTTGTCTTCGATTTCTATGACAAGCTGAAATCCATCTCAAAGGGCTATGCCTCATTCGATTACCACCTTACCGGCTTCCGGAGTGCACGGCTTGTAAAACTCGACATCCTCCTGAACGGCGACCCCGCCGACGCCCTCTCCACCCTCATACATGAGGACCATGCCTACGACTTCGGGCGGAAAATCTGCCTGAAACTGAAAGACCTGATTCCACGCCAGCAGTTCGATATCGCAATCCAGGCCGCGATAGGGGCGAAAATTATAGCCCGTGAGACTGTAAGGCAGGTCCGGAAAGACGTGACTGCAAAGTGCTACGGCGGGGACATCACCCGTAAGCGCAAGCTCCTTGAAAAGCAGAAGGAAGGGAAGAAACGGATGCGCCAGATCGGAACCGTCCAGGTCCCGCAGAGCGCATTTATGGCCGTACTGAAACTAGACTGATTCCAGACATATGAAAAAAATCCTATTCACCTTGGCTGCGGCCCTGGTTTGCCTGGCGGCATGGCAGGAGGTTTTCGCCCAGCATATCCCCGTCTCAACAAAGTTCGGAGATGTATCTGACGAGGAGCTCGAAATGACGGTATATCCTCCGGATACCTCCGCCGCCGTAGTTATCCTCTACAGGCACAAAGAAGTTGAGGCCACCCTTTCGGCGACAAGGGGTCTGACAAGGAGGGTCATTTTTACAGAAAGGGTTAAGATTCTGAAAGAATCAGGCAAGGATTTCCCGAATTACAAGATTCACTACAGCGTCAAAAGCGACCCGAGGGAAACAGTAGGGGTAATAAAGGTCTGGACCCACAATCTCGTAGACGGGAAAAGGGTCGTCGACAAGCTCCCCAAAAAAATGATCTTCAATGAGAAAGTATCCGACAGCAAGTGGGCGGTATCCTTCTCGGCACAGAATGTCCGGGTAGGGTCGGTCGTAGAAGTCACATATACTTTCGAATCACCGTACGTTGCCGATATCGGGACAATCTTCCTCCAGACCACCTATCCCATTAATTACTCGGAAGCCACCGTCAGTTTCGCAGAATGGTTCTATTTCACCCGGATGCAGAGGGGATTTGTCCCATGCCAGCACACCAGCGAAACCAGTAATGACAAACTCCTTTATTCGAACGGCGTGTCCATCCCGTACCTGAGGAGAACAGACCACTATGTTGCCTACGACGTGCCGGCGCTGAAGGACGCCTCCCTCTGTTTCTGTCCCGAACAGTTCATGCTCGGGGTTGATTACGACCTGCATTCATTCAATATCCCCGGTCAGTATTCCGAGAATTTCAGTTCCAGTTGGGAAAACGTCGACAAAAAATTCCGGGACAACGGGATTGTCAAGGAATTCTACTCTAAATCCCGGTTCGGGGACGAGGTCGGATCAATCCTCTCCTCGACAACCGACGAAAAGGAGCAGATATGTAAAATCCGGGATGTCGTCACCTCCACGGTCCGCTGGGACGGGTACCGCTCGATAAAACCGAATGCTTCGGACGCCTGGAAGAAAAAAGAAGGAAGCTCCGCGGACATAAATGCACTCATGGGGTCCGCCCTGAATGAAGCCGGCTTCAAGGCGGATCCGGTTTTCATCCGGACCAGGGACCACGGCCTGCTGATGGATTTCCACGTAAAGTTGGACGCGTTCAACAGCGTTGTGCTCCGGGTAACCTGTCCTTCCGGCGCAGTTTATTATATAGACGCCTCATGGAATCACGGTTATCTTAACGTACTCCCGGTCCAGTACATGGTCACCCGCGGACGGGTCGTGCCCCTTGAGGGTGAAGGAAGCTGGGCGGCTCTCAACCGCCTTGCCCGGAACCAGGAAAGAATGTCCGTCCAGATGGATATCCGGCCGGACGGTACCGTCAGAGGCAGTTCCGTCGACAGCGGAACAAACGCCGTTGCGGCGTATATGAAGCAGAGGGTTAAAGAAATCGGGGATAAGGATAAAGAGAAACTGATTTCATTCCTGGAGAACAGGGATGGAGTTGAGATTGAAGAGGTTTCAACAGACTGGACCTCAGAGTGGGGACCCTCAGCCAGGATTTCCTATTCCTGGAAGGATGAAGCGACTGTCTCGGGAGACCTGGTTTATATCAAACCGTTCACGACAAAGTTCCACTCCCAGAACGATTTCAAGCGTCCTGACCGGGTTATTCCCGTTGAGTTCACGTTCCCGGAGATGCTGTCTTACTCCCTGTCCATGAATATCCACGAAGGATATACCATTGAATCAATGCCCGAGACCCAGGTCCTTCAGTGTCCGTGCGCACAGAGCTCCGCACAGCTCCAGGTCATGTACAACGGCGAAGACAAGATATCCATGAACTACCGTTTTATCCTCGGCGAGACCTTTATCGCCGGGACTGATTATGCCGAATTGCGGTCATATTGGGAAAAGGTCTGCGGGTTATACGATTCAACCATAGTATTGAAAAAGAAATGAGACGTTTGTTACCGGTCCTTCTTCTTCTGGCGGTCCCGTACATGCTACCGGGCCAGAATGCCGTTATAGAAAAGTGGGATGAGTCATTCCGGTTACAGGGTCCTTCATCCGGGGTTCACAACGTCTCTGTCTCCATAACGGTATACAACAAGGACGGCCTTATGCAGGCAACGCCTGTTTTATATACGGATTCTTTCCGCAGCATCGCTTCCTTCAAGGCGGAAACGGTCGATGCCGGTTCCCACAAAGTCAAAGCCGGGAAGAAAGACCTTTCGACGGCATCTATCTCCTCCTCACTGGCTGATGATGGCTTCGTTTCCGTATATACCCCGTCCGGGCGCTTCCCAATAAGGGTAGACTACGAATACTCAATAAGATACCACAACGGTGTCATCTCCTTCCCCATCTTCTCTCCCCTCGCCGGCGAGAAAGTTGAAATCCGGGAGGCGTCTTACCGGTTGGATTTGCCCGAAGGAACCGAAATAACAAGTTACTCGAACAATGTGACCGCCCTTCCGCCATCCGCATCCAAGGGACGGGAGATACACGAGTGGACCGTGAAAGATTTCCCGGCGCTGGTCGGCGAGTCGATGATGCCGTCTATCCGCGAAATGATCCCCCAGGTATTTGCAGCACCGGTAACTTTCTCCTTTTCCGGAATCGACGGAAGCCAGCGGAACTGGCAGGAAAGCGGACGGTGGCTCTACTCCCTTCAGGAAGGGGCCGACGTACTTCCGGAAGAGACAGTAAAGGAACTTCAGGAGATGACCCGGGGGTGCCAGGGCAGCCTTGAAAAGCTTCAGATAATGTACTCCCGGCTGAGGGAAAGGACCCGGTATGTTTCCATCCAGCTGGGAATCGGCGGATTCAAGCCAATAAGCGCAACCGATGTGGAAAAACGCGGTTTCGGGGACTGCAAGGCCCTGTCCAACTACCTCAGGGCCATGCTGAAGGCAGTGGGAGTACCTTCGTACTACTATATCATAAATACCGACAAACCGCAGGTGAAGAAGGATTTCTTTTCCGTCAGCCAGATGAATCATGCCATGCTCGCCGTTCCGCTTCCGGAGCTGGATGACACGGTCTATGTGGAATGCACCAATCCCATTTATCCCCTGGGGTACAGGCACTCCGGCGCTGCGGGTCATGACGTGGTTTTCGTAAGTCCCTCGGGCGGGCAGCTGATCCGCATTCCGTCCTATCCGGATTCGCTTAGCAGGACTGTCCGCAAGACCCATACAGAACTGCATCCGGACGGAAGCGCAGACTTCAGCGTCGAACGGAAGCTTTATCTCGATTATGTTGAGCCGTACCTCGGCTTTGCCGACATGAAGCCGGAAACCCGTGAAAAGAAGCTGACGGCCGGATACGGCATCCAGCACCGCGACTTCAAGATCGGGGGAGTTTCGGACAATTTTTCCGAGTATTGCAGCAGAGGGAAGGATTTCTGTCCCGAAATGACCATCCTTTATTCTTTTTCAACCCGCCAATACGCCCGCAGGGAAGGACCCCGGCTCTTTGTCAGTACCAACCCCGTCAAATACTCCATCGCCTACCAAAGGGGGGAAAGGGTCAATGACATCGTAATTGACGAACCCTTTACCACCGTGGATTCCATCTACGTGAAAATCCCGGAAGGATATGAGGTCGAAAGCTTGCCCCCGGCTGTGGCCCTGGACAGGGAATGGGCTTCCTTCCGCTCGGAAGCCGGACAGGAGGGAGACGGCGTTCTCATCATCCAGTCCATGACATTCAACCGCCTCAGGGCGGACAAATCCGAATATCCGGGATTCAGGGATTTCATCCGGTCCGTAAACAAGGGCTATGACACAACCATCGTACTGAAACAGCATGAATAAATTCAATTCTTATCTGAAGTCCCTGCGCCTGAGAACCCTCCCCCTTTCAACGGGCGGAGTGCTGCTGGGTATTCTCCTGGCCGTGGCCGACTACCGTGTCGGATTCTGGACCGCAGTCCTGACGGTCCTGACGACCGTCTGCCTCCAGATACTGTCAAACCTCTCGAATGAGCTCGGCGACGTCCTCCACGGAACGGACACCGAAGACAGGAAAGGGCCTCAGTACGGGCTCAACAGCGGCGAGATTACAATCGGCCGGATGAAATTCCTCATCGGGATTTTCGTGGTGCTTTCTATGGGCTTCGGACTTGCGATGGTATGGGTTTCATGGGGGTCGGTTTTCGGGCTGACCCAACTGCTCGTCCTCATGCTGGGAGCGGCGGCCATAATCGCCGCCATGCGTTATACCCTCGGGCGGAGCCCCTACGGATACCGCGGGCTGGGAGACCTCTATGTATTCCTGTTTTTCGGCCTTGTGGCCGTCCTCGGGGCATATTTCGTCTGCGCCCACACCATTCCATCCTGGCGGCTGCTCCTTCCCGGAGCCGCTGTCGGCTGTTTCGGAGTCGGAGTTCTCAATGTCAATAACATCAGGGACATGGAAACCGACGCACCGAACCGGGTGACGGTCGCCATCCGTCTCGGAGAACGCCGGGCGAAGATATACCAGACGGTCCTTATAGTGCTCGGCTGGGTCCTTATGACGCTCTACTGCCTGATGCGTATTCCCGACCCCTGGCACTACCTCTATGTCCTGACCCTGCCGCTCTATGCTGTTCATCTTCGGGGGGTCTGGAGCCGGACCGGGCGGGACCTCGATCCCATGCTCCCGCTGCTTGTAATGTCCACCTTCCTTTTCTGCCTCCTCGGAGGCCTCGGATTCGTAATCTACCTCTTCTGACATGGAAAACGACTGGAAAAAACGGCTCGGAGTAGTCTATTCGACAAATCCGGACTTCACATATGAAACGGCCGACGAAGCCGCCGAGGAAACCCTTCCGAAAGAAAAGCAGAAACTCATTGTCGGAATCGACAGGCGGAACCGTGGCGGAAAGCAGGTTACCCTCGTTACGGGCTTCAGGGGAAGCGATGAGGACCTTAAGGAACTCGGGCGCACGCTGAAGGTCAAACTCGGGGTTGGCGGAAGCGCAAAAGACGGAGAGATTACCGTCCAGGGCGATTTCCGAGACAAGGTTACCGCCCTTCTGAAGGAAATGGGTTACAACGCTAAAAGAGGAAACTGATGGAGAGCTGGCTAATAGTCCTGTCGACATTTCTGGTGCTCCTTTTCCTAAGGAACTTCCTCAACGTCCTGCCCCATGTCTTCGACAGTTTCTCCCGGGAAAGGGGGAACAGCGATATCGAGGGAAACGTCCGGAAGAGCCGCGACCGCAATATCTGCGCCCTCATCCTGCTGATTCCTGCGGTGCTTGTAATGGACCATTACCGCCTGTACGCTCCTCGTTTTCTGGATCCGCTTGACGCTGATTTACGTCTTCTCACTGTCGGAGGCGCCTTCCTCGGATACCTGCTCCTGAGGTTGGTCGCACGTCTTGCCGCCGCTCCGAAAAAGAGAAGGGATGCCTACCAGAGGGCTGCCCGCTTCGGCGGTACCTTTTTCATCCTCCTCTGTTCTGTCGTTCTCCCAACAATCGGCATCCTTGCCGTTTTCCGCACCCCCGCAGAGATTATCAGGACCGTAATTCTCGTTGAATCAAGCTTTATCTATCTTGTCTTCCTGCTCCGGAAAGCACAAATTTTATCCGGTTTTTGCAATCCTTTGTCAGTTTTTTTGTACCTTTGCGCGCTTGAATTGCTGCCGACCGGCCTTTTCATCGCTTCGGCAGCGGTACTATGAAGAAGACATGACCGTAAAGAATATACTTGTTTCTCAAAATCAGCCGCGGGTAATTACTCAGTACGAGGCAGTTGGGGAGAAGTTCGGAGTCCATTTCGAGTTCCGTCCCCTCTACCATATTGAACCGCTCACCTCCCGCGAATTCCGCGCCCAGCGAATCAGCATCCAGGACTACACCGCCATCGTATTCTCCTCCCGCCACGCTATAGACGCTTTCTTCTCCCTCGCAGAGGAACTCCGGGTAAAGATTCCCGAGACCATGAAGTACTTCTGCACCACCGAGGCCGTCGCAATGTACCTCCAGAAGCACATCGTCTATCGCAAACGGAAAATCTTCTACGGGACCGGCACCCCCGAGAGCGTAGTCGCCCTCGTAACCGCCAAGCACAAGCAGGAAAAGTTCCTCATTACCATGTCCGATTCCTCGAATGCGGACGCCCTGACCCGTCTTTTCGACGCCCAGAAGCTGACTTACCGTACCGGCGCCTTCGTAAAGACCGTCAACAGTGACCTCAAGGACCTCGACCTCTCCCACGAGATGCTGGTCCTCTTCAATCCTGCCGACCTCCGTTCGCTGCAGGAGAATTTCCCGGACTTCGTCCAGGGGGATACCGTTATCATCGCCTATGGAAAATCCATTGCACGCGCCCTCGAGGAAGGCGGCTTCCGGGTTGACCTGAAGGCCCCGACCCCGGAGATTCCTTCCGTCGCCCGGGCTGTGGAAGTCTGGCTCGAAAACAACCAGTAACATGGGCGGGGGCCTTTCCAAGGAAGAGCGGCTCTCGGGAAGGAACGCCATTTCCGATCTCATGAAAAAGGGGAAATACGGAAATGAGTCCTTCCTCCGATACTGTTATTCCTGCGGAAACGGTCTCGAGGTCAACAGAATCCTGGTTTCAGTACCGAAACGGAATTTTAAACGCGCAGTCAAGCGAAATCTCCTAAAAAGGCGGCTCCGCGAAAGTTTCCGTCTCCAGAAAGACCTTCTCGGCGGACCCGGAATCGACCTTATGTTCGTTTACACCTCAAAGGAGGTTCTTCCTTCGGACGAAATACGCTCTGCCGTACGCCGGATTCTCCTTGATATCGCCTCGAAGGAGGGGGGCTCAGAATGAGCCGCTTAACCCATATTCTGAAACAGATACTGGTTTTCCCCTTCGTAGTTCTGATAAAATTCTACCAGCTCTGCATTTCTCCCCTTAAGCCGCCGACCTGCCGCTTCACCCCGACATGCTCACAGTACGCCCTCGAGGCGTTCCGCAAATACGGCCCCTTCAAAGGGCTGTGGCTCAGCGTCCGGAGGATTCTCCGGTGCCACCCGTGGGGCGGATCCGGCTATGATCCGGTACCTTAATCCATAGCGCCATGCCGAAAAAAGAATCCGTCCGCTCGATGTTCGACGCGATAGCGCCATCCTATGACCGGCTGAACCACGTGCTGTCACTGGATGTGGACCGGCTCTGGCGGCGCCATGCCCTCCGATACATCGTGGACGGGACTCCCCAGAGGATTCTGGATGTTGCCTGCGGGACCGGAGATTCCACGATTTCAGCCGCAAAGGCCGCCGCAGAGGGCTCGGAGGTTATAGGGGTTGACATTTCCGAAGGAATGCTCGCCCTCGTCCGGGACAAGGCGGAAAAGGCGGGAGTTTCGGACCGGGTTTCCGTTGAAACCGGGGATGGGGAGGCGCTCCGTTTCGATGACCGCTCTTTCGACCGGGTCACCTGCGCCTTCGGTATCCGGAACTTCGAGCACAAGGACCTCGGGCTCGCCGAAATGTTCAGGGTGCTCCGTCCCGGCGGACGGGTGGTAATCCTGGAGCTGTCCGTCCCGGGAAATCCGCTTCTGAGGTGGCTGTACGACCTTTATTTTCTCCATATCCTGCCATGGATAGGAGGGAAGGTCTCAGGCGAAAAAGCCGCATACAAGTATCTCCCGGCCTCGGTCCACAATTTTCCCGCGCCGGAAGAATTCTGTAAGATGATTCAGGACGCGGGCTTCTGCTCTGCCCGCTTCCGCACTTTCTCTCTCGGACTATGCCGCCTTTATCTCGGAGAAAAGCCCTCCCAGGGCGACTAGTCAGTGCCGGCAACATGGATCAGGGACTTGACCGGGGCGAGTGATTCGATATACTCCCTGCCCTTCAGGTCGTCAAGCTCCACTATGAATACGAAGTCGGTAACCTTTACCTTATAGATTTTCCCGTTCAGATTGATCGTCTGACGGTTGATCCCCTCCACGATTCCGCGGGCGGTTCCGCCGGTTGCGAGGATATCGTCAAAGAAGGTCACATTGAAGGTGTCTCCTTCGGGAACCCCGGCAGCGATATCGGAAAGACGGAAGATAACCTTGTCTTTACCATACTCTTTTGTAATATCCACCGAGACCAGGTCATTCTCCGCGAAGGGGAGTTTTCCCTTCTTTCTGAGCGGGATCAGGTTCTTCACATGGTCGCAGCTGATCAGCATCGGAGCGCCGAAAAGGAAGCCGCGCGCCTCGGGGGCGGCGACGTTCGGCGAGGCGACAAGGGCGCCAAGGTCGACGATTAGCTGTTTGAAGATTTCCTTGTCCTGCATGAGTGGAATGATGTCCACAAAATTGACTCCCTCGATCGGGAAGCCGGGATAGTACTTGAGAAGTTCCTCGTACATGATACAGCGGTTTAGAAAATGAAAGTCCGAATTTACGGAATTTCCACGGGATTTCCTTATATTTGGGGGACAAAAAAACCACATTGACATGAATATTCGTTCCCTTGCCCTGTTATCCCCCGCCCTGCTTCTTGCCGGATGCTCCGGAGGGAAACAAACCAAACCCAATATCGTCTTCTTCCTCGTGGATGACTACGGCTGGCCGGAAAGCTCCGTCCCTTACGGAGATGAGGTTTATCCGAGAAATCTGGAGTTCCACACCCCTAACATGGAACGGCTTGCACGTCAGGGCGTTGTCATGACCCACGCCTACGCCTGCCCCGTCTCGACCCCCACCCGGACCAGCATCCTCTCCGGCATGAACGCCGTCCATTCCGGGATTACCAACTGGGTTTCCATGGCAAAGGATGAACCCGCGGACGCGGTCGGAGGGCTCAATGGAAACGGGGTTTTCCAGGACCTCGCCTCCGACGCCTTCATCCGTCCGGACTGGAAAATCAACGGAATGTGCCCGGATATTCCGGAATCGGAGGGGGTAAACGACGTTACGATCGCAACCCCGCTCGCCCGCCTGCTGAAGGACGAGGGATACTATACCATCCATGTCGGCAAGGCCCACTGGGCGTCGGCCGGAGTTCCCGGGGCCTCCCCCTACAACATGGGCTTCACGGTCAATGTGGCCGGGACTAATGCCGGTCATCCGAGAAGCTACCTCGGCGAGGAAAACTACGGCAACACCAAGGACAAATGGACCATGGCCGCAGTCCAGAACATGACCGAATATTACGGGACCGAGACCTTCCTGACGGAAGCCCTGACCCGGGAGGCCCTCAAGACCCTGGACTATCCCATCAGCCATAAACAGCCCTTCTACCTCTATATGGCCCACTACGCGACCCACACCCCGATCCAGAAAGACCCGCGCTTCTATGACGCCTATGCGGACATGGGGCTCGACGACGGCCAGGCGAAGTTCTCGTCCATGGTGGAGGGGGTCGACAAGTCACTGGGAGACCTGCTTGACTACCTCGAGGAGAAGGGAATCGCCGACAACACTGTAATTATTTTCATGGCGGACAACGGCGGCAATGCCGACAACCCCGCCAAGGGCGGCGTCCCCCACGAGTGCTGCGCCCCGCTCCGCGAAGGGAAGGGCTCATGCTACCAGGGCGGCATCCGCGTCCCGATGATTTTCTACTGGCCGGGAAAGACCGCCCCTGGAACCAGGGTCAATACTCCGACCCTCCCCGAGGACCTCTTCCCGACTATCCTCGACATCGCCGGCGTCAAGGAGCGTGAAACCGTCCAGCAGGTCGATGGAAAATCCCTCGTGGACCTCTTCGTAAAGGGCTCCCAGCTCGCCGCGAAGGAGCAGTTCTCCTCCCTTTCCGAGGCCGGCGCCTTCGTCGTCCCGGAAGAGGTCTCGGGCATCTCCCCGGAGCGGCCGCTCGTCTTCCACTATCCCCACCAGTGGAAGGTCGAATACCGCCCGGAAGTGGACTTCCTCTCCACCGTCATTGTCGGGGACTGGAAACTCGTCTATGTAATGATGAACACCCTTCCCGGCATGCATGTCCAGGACGGCGTCCCCTTCGAACTGTACAATATCCGGGAGGATATCGGGGAGAAGCACAACCTCGCGGCAGAGTATCCCGAAAAGGTCAGGGAGCTCGCCTCCGTCCTCGGGGAACGCCTCCGCGAATGGAACGCCCCGATGCCCACCGTCCGCTCAACCGGGAAAAGGGTCGCCTGGCCGGATGAGATATAATTTGAGAAATCCCAAATGTTTTCTTATCTTTGCTGCCTAACTAAGAATGACACGATGAACGCAATTACAATCCAGAAAAAGCAGTACAGTTTCACTGAACTCCGCACATACCTCCTGGCCGCCCTTTTCGTCATTGGCAACATAGTCTTCCCCCGGCTTTGCCATCTTATCCCTAACGGCGGACACATCTTCCTCCCGATTTACTTTTTCACCCTTGTCGGGTCCTTCAAATATGGCTGGAAAGTGGGGCTTCTGACGGCTGTTCTTTCCCCGATTGTCAACTGCGTATTCTTCGGGATGCCGCCCGTGGCCTCCCTTCCGTCCATTCTCGTCAAGGGAATCACCCTGGCTTCGGCCGCCGGTGTTATCGGAAAGAAGATGAACTTCTCCATCCTTTCCGTAGCCCTCGCGGTCCTGATCTGCCAGGCGGTAGGTATGACCTTCGAGTATCTGACCGACTTCAACCTTCTCCACGCGCTGCAGGATGTCCGCATCGGCTGGCCGGGAATCCTTATCCAGATCCTCGGCGGCTACCTCCTCCTCCGGTTAATTGATAAATGGTAGGCGTCCTCCGGTCCTTTGACTTTCCCATTGACTCTTACACCGACGATGTCCAAAGCATCGCCGAAGCAACGATTCGCCGCTTCGGAGCCCGGGAATGGAAGCTGGTCCTCCTGACCAACGAGATCCACGGCCACCTCGGTATCTACTCCACCCTCGGGGCCAAGATGGGCCTTTGCGCCGAAGAGCTGCTCGGCGACTCGGAAGGCAGTCTTTCCGTCCTTTCCTATGCCGGATTCCGACCGCCCGTGAGCTGCCTGAACGACGGCCTCCAGATCAGTACGGGCGCGACCCTGGGTCACGGCCTCATCCGGGTCTCCGACGAAAAAGCAAGGCCCGAAGCCGCCTTTACAAAAGACGGTAAAACAATCCTTCTGCGTCTGAAAAAAGAATACCGGGAACGTATCGAAGAAGATATCCGGGAAGGGGTCTCCCGCTTCGGACACTCTCCCGAGTATTGGGATTACGTCCGCTCCCTCGCTCTCCGCTATTGGAGCGAGTGGGACCGGACTCTGATTTTTGATTGTCTGTGAGAAGGATATCCCCTCCGCCAACCGGCAGAAAAAGGGAATACCGAAAATGATTCTCGACAGTTGCCTTTTACCATGAAGAGTCGTATCTTGCTTCCGTAAAATACGTTGTCCATGAACTTTGCGCGATTATCAGGTCGGTGTCAGCATTCCCTGCCGAAAGCGGGCTGTGCCTGCCTTATTGCACTTTCCCAGCTCCTCTTAGGGAACTCTCCGGCCATGGCTTACGGTAGCGGCGGAAAAACTGCGGCGATGCACGAGCTTTGCTCCTCCGGTATCCTGAATCCTTCCAGCCCCGGTGTCGCGTCAATGATAAAGTACGGAGAGGATTTTGCCCTGAACTTGAATCAGGGTACACTTGGATTGCAGATACCAATATACGACTACTCGGACGAGCGCTTTTCCTTGGGAGTTTCCCTTGGATATTCCGGCGGAGGATACCGTCCGAACAGTTCGTCGGGGCCCTGTGGAATGGGCTGGAACCTTGTCTGCGGAGGAGCGATAACCCGCGAGGTTCGAGGCATCCCGGACGAAGAAGGCTGGACTTCAACAGACATGTATAGTTTCCATAACCGGAACTACAATGGACAATCCGAGGGCGGATCTGTTCCGAACATGTTCGGCTGGGCGTCCCTTTATGACACCACCCGGGTGGCCTCCCTCTACCCTGATACATACCGATTCAGCACTACCGGTTATTTCCGGGATTATGCGTATACTGGGAAGGCAGGGGCTGATTATATGCCGATATGGGGATACAATACCAGCACCGGCTGGGCTACGGCTCCTTCGTACGAGACCTTTCCGGATCTGTTCCATTTTTCATTCCTCGGGCGGACGGGCTCATTCATTCTTCAGCCGGACGGGGTTATCAATGTGTTTGGGACGGAGGACAGTCCGCTCAATTACACAGTGACGGCCCAGCTGACCCGGAATGACGGTTTCCTCTCCTTTACGATCAAGACGGAGGATAACTGCGTTTACACTTTCGGAGGGCCTGCCGGACGTGAATTGTCCGATTCATACAATAAACTGGGCACAACGGAAGACCTAACTCTCTGTTCCACCTGGCTGCTTACCGGCATAGAGGCGCCCGATGGCCGGACGGTCTCTTTTACCTACGGGGAGACGGAGACCCAATATACCTTTACTCCCACCTATACCTACGACAAGACTGACCTGGATCCCGATGATCCAGAATATGACGAGGAAGAAGGGGACCAGTCGGACAGCCACCACTCCCTCTTCATCCAGACCGTTCCTACCGTTAGCCGCGTTTTTTCCCGCCTTCTGACCCGGATCGGCATTACAGGCCGTGCGGAGATACTGTTCCAGTACGGTGACAAGGTTGGAGAACCGGGGGCTGACGACACGCGCAATAAACTCGAGAGGATAACTGTCCGTTCTCTTCATAGCGGAGATACGGTCAGGACGGCTGTACTCTGTTACCGGCTGTCCGGAACTCCCGTGCCTTCGTATCCGTCTTCAGGATCGGGTATAACATTCCTCAGCGAGGTCATTATCCCGGGAACAGGAATCTACCGGATGGAGTATGAGGACGAAGAGTCGACGGCTTTTCCGCCTTTGAATACATACGCCGTCGACTGGATGGGCTTCTACAATGCTGATGCCACCCAGAGCGCGAGTTCATCTTCGTTCTGCCCTTCCCGATCCGTTCTCAGCGCCGGTACGGACCTTCGCTGGAACGTACAGATCCGTAAGGGTAACTTGGCTGCAGCGAAGATGGGCGCGCTCAGGAAGCTGGTTTACCCAACAGGAGGATCCTCAGAGTTTGACTATGAGTTAAACACTTACGCGACGGATCTGGTGTATCCTCAGGCCATCAGCACGTCGGCTCCTGGGTATGGGATCCGTCTTTCCGAAATCCGGAACACTGATGCGGACGGATGTTTTGTCAACCGCCGTCATTTTTTCTATGAAGGAGTGGACGGCCGGTCATCAGGAACCCAGCTCTGGCGTCCGTGCATTTATAGCGAGTATACCGCAGTTTCCTCATCTTATGATCAGGTTTATCACCAGACAGTGAGTACGGCGGATAATTTTCCGTACTCGAGGGGCTCGTTCATGGAGTACGCCAGGGTTCTGGAAACAGAGGAAGGAGGAAAAGGAACGGTCGGCAGGTCCATTACGGAGTATTGCTACAGTTCCTATGAGAGTGCCCAGTACCGTGATATCCTGTCGGACTGGGATGACGAAGCATCGTTCCCGTTTGGAACCTGGTATTATCAGGTCAATGATGAGTCTGTGCTGAACACGCGGGCCAGGACGGAAGCCGGGACATATCTTCTTTCGCGCCTTGGGGGACGGCTTCTCAGCAGGACGGAGTATTCCGACGACCTGTATCATCCGGTCCGGAAAACAGTAAACAACTATTCGTCAAATTCCCGCACCGCCGCGGTCATCGTCGATGACATGCAGTATGGTTACTCTGTGAAGTACAACATTTCTCACGAAGACCCTTACTTGAGGGAAGCCATAACATATGAGTATACCCCGGCCGGGGCCGAAATGGGGGTTCAGACGCAAACCTATACCCTGGGGTCGGACTTCCGGATTTCAAGCGAGTCTTCAGTGGACAGCCGGGGAGATGTGCTGACAACGACTTACACTTACTTCAGCCCCTGTCCTTCCAATTTGAGCGAAGTGAAGACTGTCCGGACCGCCTCCTCTGGCACAGGTTCTGTCGTGGAGGGCGTTCGACGTACATATATTGGGGTGGAAGGCATGGACGGGCTGTTCATCCCGGTTGCCGTCTATGCTTCCGACACCGGGGGCTCCACCACTTTTTACCGCCTCGAATCATCCTGCCGGGAGTGGACTGGTTCCGGTCTGCCTCTGGAGATAGTGGACAAGGCGGGGATATCGACATGCATATTATGGGGTTACGGAGGCATGTATCCTGTCGCAAAGATTGTCGGTAAAACATACGAAGATCTTTGTGAGGAAGTTCCCTCTGCCGGAACAGGCATGTTTTCCGGAGCACTTCCTGACGGAATTAGGACTGCGCTGAGGGCCCTCCAAGGGGTGGAGGTTACCACCTGGGAGTGGGCTCCCCTTCTCGGTATGACTTCGGCAACCGGCCCGTCCGGGAAGAAGGTTTCTTACGAATACGACTCCTACGGACGCCTGGTCCGGACGAAGGACAATGCTTCCCGCGACCTCAAGAGGTACGAGTACGGAATCCTGACTGATGAATAGGGAGGAGAGCATGAAGAAACGGTTTATACAAAGGATTCTTGCGGTTCTGCTCCTGGTTCTGGCAACAGGACTGTGGGCTGGCGCCACTACGACCTACAATGTCTCCTGGAATGTCGGGGGCTACAATGTCAATATCCCGGTGTCATCGGATGAGGAACGGTCGAGTGACGTTTATAACGCAGTAAGCTCACATATATCTTCCTCAGGGTACGGGTGGATCTACCTTGTGTCCGTCGAGTCTGGAGAGTCGAGCGAAGAATGGGAGCTATGCTTCAGTATAACGAACAATACGACGGGAACCAGCCGGGAAGCGTCTTTCACCCCGTGGGGATTCCGCATCATTCAGACGGCGCAGACGTTGACTCCGACAATGTCTCCACCAAGCGGATACCTGTTCCGTATCAATCCCGGCGGTCTTGTTTCCTTCACAGTCGGAAACCTATCCTCCGACAGGACCGTATCCCTGATCCGCACTCCAATCGGCGGTGGCGCATCAGAAACGGTCAAGACCCTGACCATCCACGCTCCGTCCGAGACCTTCTCCGAGCAGTTGGAAGACGGAAACTATGTCCTCTCCACGCTCGGACTGATTTTTACCGTACGCTATTCCGAAGAGTACTACTACAAGTATTCGTTTTCCCCGTCGTATTCTGTCTACTCCATCCCCGCAGACGGGGGCTCGCTGCACCTTTCCCTTAACTTCTGCCTGGACGAGGACGGGGAGGAAATGGTGATAGAATCCGAGGACGATATCGCTTTCCTGCAGGACATCTTTGACGATTTGAACGGCGGATATGTCCCGGGCTGGGATCCCGAGGGTATCCTTCTGACGGCAGGGTATGACGATTCCGAAGGGGCCTGTGTGGACATCGTCTGCGGCCCCAACATGGGTCCTTCGACCCGGACCTGGGATACGGGGCTGAAACGGTACGGCTTCTCCGGGAGCACGGTCCGATTCTCCCAGGCGGGCGGAGGGGATATCGCCAAGGTCCAGATTTCCAATGTCAGTTCCCATCCCCGGCTGAACAATACCCAGTACGGGGTGACCTACACATTGACGGATGGAGAACGCAGCCTCTCGCTTACCGGCACGGGATATCCCATGGCTTTTTCTCTCTCCGGATACTGGCCGTCCTGGTCGATCTATGCGTCATTCAGCGGAAAAGAAAGGTTCATTGGCAGTTATCTTTCCGAGAACGACACGGTCCCCCAGGAGGGAGAGTTAGAGGGAGAAGGGGCCAACTTTATCAGGGAATACAGTTACAACGACAACGGGACGGCCTCCCTTGTGGCAAGGTACTATGACGGACTCGGATACGAGAAGGAGACGGTCGATGCGGAGGGTTCCGGTGACGAGACTCTCGATGTCATCGGCCTTACCCGCAACGACCACCTCCGTCGTCCATGGCGCCAATACCAGCCCTTCGCGATTGGCCAGGAGACGCCGGGGAGCTACTATGCCTCCCCTTATCCCGAGCAGCAATGCTGGTGGAGCGGGGAAGGGGTTGCCGAAGAGGGGTACGAGACTGCCTACCGGACTCTAAAGTACGAGTCTGCCGGTAGCGGAAGGGTCCTTTCAGAAGCTTTCCCGGGATACGGGTACCATGAGGAGGCAAGAAGGACTCGATATGACTACAGGGGAAACGATTCTGAAGAGATTAAACTGCTATCCATGGACAACAGCGGCGGCCTGTCCTGGTCGGGGTACTATGACGCCGGAACGCTTTCCGGAGTTGAAACCCTTGACGGAGACGGGAACCGCTCGCTTGTATGGACGGACCGGGACGGACGGACGGTTGCGGAACAGAGCTGGTTTGTCGACGCTAATGAGCAGGAGCAGGAGGTTGAGACGCTTTATGTATACGACGACGTCGGACGGCTCCGTCTGGTTGTCAGCCCCGAAGGGGCGGCCCTTCTCTCCTGGGGTGTTACGTATGCGCCATCGTCCGTCCTCGTTACCCAGTATTGTTACAGTGACACCTACGACTCCCGGAACCGTCTGACGGAACGGCGTCTTCCCGGGGCAGGAGTAGAGTACAGCGTATACGATGCCGGAGACAGACCCGTACTCTTCCAGGATGGCAACATGCGGCAGGACGGAAAATGGAAGGCAAGCTATTACGATGGCATCGGACGGCTCATTCGAGAAGACCTTCGACCCGGAGGAAACTACTCCCGGGCACAGATACAGGCCGGTTTCGACGGGGCGGGGACCCATACGGTCTACACCGATTCGACGGCCGCGACCCTGCTGAGACAGTATATTTACGACGAATATCCCCAGGATCTTGACAGCCGCCTGTCCTATCGGCAGGATACCCTGACCGGGACCGGTGCGGCGGACAGAAGGAAAATCTCCGGGAAGGGACTTCTTGTTGCAGAAAAACTCAACTTGCTGGGGACTTCCCAGTATGCCTTCCGGGTACATTACTATGATGCGGAAGACAATGAGATCCAGACGGTAATGCTTTACCCGGACGGGACTCTCCTTAGAACGAGCGTCCTGTATGACCGACAGGGAAGAATGCTTGGAATGCGGGAAGAGCGAACAAGAGGAAGCAGTGGCAGTTCTGCTGTATTGAATACTGATTATGAGCTTGACAGCCATGGCCGCCTCACACGGCACTCCTCGTCCCTGTCCGTAGCGGAAAACGGCCGGAGCGCCAGCGCCAGATGCAGCGCCTTGTACAGTTTCGACGAAATCAACCGTCCATCCTCCATTCGGACCGGCGCGGTTACCACATATCTTTACCACGCACAGCAGGGCTGGGAAAACCGCAGGGTTGCATATGCAGGAGCCATTCCTGTATTTCAGTCCTCCCTTATCTTTGAAAGGGATCTTGATGAGGAGGACCCGCAGTCACAGTTCCACAACGCCCCATCCTGGACAGGAAATGTCTCTGCCTGGCAGTGGTCCCATCGCAACGGCACGCCACTTACCGGGGTCTACGCCTATGACGGGCTGTCCCGGCTCATTGAATCGCGGCAGTACTCGGGTTATACCATAAGCAATCTCTACCGGGAGAATCTCTCCTACGACAGAAACGGGAATATAACTTGGCTGCATCGTAATAACGGCTCTTCATACGGGGAGACATTCAACCGGTCATATCTCGGGAATCACTGTACCGCCTGGTCATACGACTCTAACGGGAACCTGACCTCGATGCAGCCGGGAGACCAGGAGGAATTTCCGCTTGTCGGATACAATATTCTCAACCTCCCCAAGACAATTGACGGAATCGACGATGACCACAGTGTCATCCGCTACCTTGCCGACGGGACGAAGGTATCGGCGATGGCGTATGAGGACGGATATCTCTATGCGGGGCCGTTCCGCTTCTACACGGACGGCTTAGGCGAAGTCTTCGAAAGCGCCGCGACAGCGGAAGGAAGGACCGTAAATCCGGATTTCTTTTCGGGCTCCCTGGCACTCTCTCCCCGCTACTTCATCAAAGACCACCTTGGCAGCACACGTGCCGTAGTCGACACCCTCGGAACGGTCCTGGAGGAAGCGGATTTCCTTCCGTATGGAGAAAAATGCGACAATCCGCTTCTCCTCTCGGGAGAAAATTCTTATCTTTACGGCGGCAAGGAATTGCACGAGACGTTCTTTAACATACCGTGGTACGACAGCGGGAAGCGTTTCCAGACTACTGAGGGCGTCTTCGCATCCATGGATCCGCTCTACTGGAAGCATTACTCCGTCACCCCCTACTCATACTGCAACGGAAATCCACTGAGATACATCGATCCGGAAGGGGCAGATTTCTGGGACAAGGTGTTGGGCTATACGATAGGACTTGCCACAAACTTCATCCCATTCTCGGGCAATTTGAGAGATGTATATGCTCCAACAGATCCTACGGATTACAACAACGCATTAAAAATGGCGGATAGCGTTTCTGAAGTTGCAGGAAGCGCAATGGTCGTAGGAGGAGCGGCCGCTGTCGCGGCCGGGTCTGCCACAGCAGAAGCCGGATTAATCGTTTCTGCTACTGGCATCGGCTCTACTGCAGGATTAGTAACAGTTGCCGCCGGTGGAGTTATTGATGTGACAGGTACCTTATCTGTAACGGCTGGAACTGCTGTGGTTTTAAGTGCCAGAAACAATTCATCAAAGGGGTATGAACGAGGAAAAGTAAGCGGAAAGAATGAACGTCACGGCGATAATGGGAGGTCTCTTTCAAAAAGTCAAGAAAGGATTCGAGAGCTAAAATTAGAGCTTCAGAATAGCAAGTCAAGAAAGGAAAGGCAAAGAATTAAAAAGACTATTGATAATATAAAACAAGACGCAGGCAGGAAAGAGCGCGGTGAAGAACATAGTAGGATGCACAAGAGATAAGATTATGAAAAAAAAGAATAACCGAGAGAAAAAAGGCCTTGTGCTGCATGTCTCTTATGATGATTATATCATCGGTTCAAACATAAAATCATACCTAAATCGAAAACACTGGAAAATGCATACAACAACACTAGGTGAAGAGGAAGATAGTTATAGTTTTGAAGATGATGCTGTTTCAGCTTGGTGTGATACGGATGGGATTATTCATGTTATTATTTGTAACAAAACATGCATTTATAACGGAGTAGAATTGATAGGAATGAAGTTTTCGGATTTCATTGATATTATTCAAGAGCAACCGTATTATCACGATATAATTTATTTGGAAGGTAAAGTTAGGGGTCAAAACCAACACGTATATGAATTCGATAAATGCGGCTTGCAGGTGTGGACATGGAGAAACAGGATACGTACTATTATACTAGGAGATGAGTCTGAGGATGATACTGAAGAATAGCTTTTATTACGATCCAAGCAGTCCGGCTTTTCGCCCAGGATCTCCAACGTATTGGCGACTATCGTCTGTACCTGAGCGAGTTCCTGCATCATCTTGGAACTGAAGGTGTCCGGCATAAGGAGGAGATAGCAGAGAAGCATATCGTGTCCTTTGTTCTGACACACCCGACCAATAAGGTGAATATCGTATCCGCACTGCGGGCGTTGTTCCGGCTCTGGAAAGAGGAACACATCCTAGAGCGTGACTTCAGCCAGTTCTTCGAATCGTTCCGTGTTAGGCATCCCGAACGGGTTCCGTCGTTCTTCACCAAGGAAGAGGTGATGCGCATTGAGAACTCTATATCACGGAGCAGTGCCGTAGGCAAACGCAACTATGCTATGACTCTTCTCGCATCCCGGCTTGGCCTAAGGGCATCTGACATAGAGAATCTCCGACTCAACCAGATAGACTGGGATAACAACTTAATAACACTTACCATGCAGAAGACCCAAAAGGTCATACAGTTGCTGCTTCTGGCAGAGGTCGGAAACGCCACCATCGACTATCTCCGGAACGGACGTCCAAAGACGGAGCTTGACCAGGTGTTCCTCTCAAGCCGTGCCCCTTATATCGGAGCTACGAAATCCTGTGTATGTGCTGCCATACAAAATGCCATCATCACATCCGGCGTCGATGTCAATCTCAAGCATCACGGACCTCATTCGCTCCGCCACTCGCTGGCAAATGCCATGCTGCACGAGGCGGCATCACTTCCGGTGATATCGGAGTCCTTGGGACACCGGCATACCGATACGACCATGGTATACCTGAAAATCGACATCCCGTTATTGAGCTGTCCGAGGAATGGCAGAAAATATTATCCATAAAAGCCATGCGAACAGAGAAAAAGGCATTGAACTACCTTACTCTCGAGGGAATACGACTTTTCCTCCAACAGCCCGATGTTACTACCCGGCAAGGAAGAAGACATCTAGCTATGCTCTCCCTCATGTATGACACAGGTGCGAGAGTGCAGGAACTGGCCGACTTGACGGTCGAGTCCGTCAGAATCGACAGCGATCCTTACACTATCAGACTATATGGCAAGGGACGCAAGGCCCGTGTGGTGCCCATGGTCAGAGAGCAGGTGGAGCATCTCAGGCTTTATATGGAAGAAAATCATCTCGACAACAGCAACATGTACGGAACTCCGCTATTCTTCAACAACAGGCACAAGAAGCTGACGCGCGAGGGAGTGGCGTATGTGCTCAAAACCTACGCTGACATGGCCAGGAAGATCGCCCCTTCGCTTATCCCGGAGCGTCTGAGCTGCCACATCCTGCGGCACAGCAAGGCCATGCACCTGTTTCAGTCCGGGGTGAACCTCGTTTACATCAGGGATATACTTGGACATGTATCTATACAAACAACCGACATCTATGCAAGAGCAGACTCGAAAGCAAAGCGTAAAGCTTTGGAAAAGGCCTACGTGGATCTCAATCCTGAAGTCAAGTCCGACCGTGCCTGGGAGCGCGACAAGAACCTGCGGGAGTGGTTGAAAGGACTTAATCGCTGACATTGTTATGCAAAGTTGAAACGAGAAGTAACATGGGTAACGCATTGATTATCAACATGGCTTTGACGCCAACTTTGCATAATGATATGCTTGTCATAAAAGAACAGCTCCACGGACCAACGGTTCTTGTAAAGGAGCGCGACTTATAAATCGGTGATATCCATTGCTTTATTCAAGAAAACGAAGGTTCTGTCCTGTTCCTCGTCGTAGTACTCAACGCGTCGAAGCTGTGCCGGATAATCGTTGTGGCTCTTGAACGTAGTGAACTCGATGATGGAGTCAGACAGCTCGTTTTTTGGCATCCTTCTCTTCCATTTGACCGCCTTGTACTAGAGGTTAATTACTTCAAAAACTTGTGACTCTCCAGCATGGCCTTCGGATCGAGGGCTTCGTCTAGTTTTTCCCGGGTCATGAGCCCCTGCTCGAGGACAATGTCGTAGACGGAACCGCCGGTTGCAAGGGCCTCCTTGGCGACCTTCGTACTGGCCTTGTAGCCGATGTAGGGATTGAGGGCCGTCACGATGCCGATGGAATTCTTCACCATTTCGTAGCAGTGCTCGCGGTTGACGGTGATGCCGTCAATACATTTGGTACGGAGCGTATTAAGGGCGTTGATGAGCCACGTGATGCTTTCGAGGATGGACTCTGCGATTACCGGTTCCATGACATTTAGCTGGAGCTGTCCGGCCTCGGCGGCGAAGGCGACGGTCGTGTCGTTGCCGATGACCTTGAAACACACCTGGTTGGTTACTTCCGGGATTACGGGATTGACCTTTCCGGGCATGATGGAAGAACCGGGGGCCATCGCCGGGAGATTGATTTCATGGAGACCGCAGCGGGGCCCGGAGGCCATCAGACGGAGGTCGTTGCATATTTTCGACAGCTTCACGGCGAGCCGCTTCAGGGCTGCTGAATAGCTGACATATGCGCCGGTATCGGGGGTCGCCTCAACGAGGTCGGAGGCCTTTACAAGCTCATCGCCGGTAAACTCCGACATCTTCTGGGTACAGAGCTCCGCAAAGCCGGGAACGGCATTGAGGCCGGTTCCGATGGCGGTTCCGCCCATATTGATTTCCCGAAGGAGGACCGCGTTCCGGTTGAGGTTCGCGATTTCCTCCTCAAGGTTGTGGGCGAAGGCCATGAATTCCTGGCCGGAGGTCATGGGAACGGCGTCCTGGAGCTGGGTACGGCCCATTTTGATAATGTCCTTGAACTCTTCACCCTTCGCGTGGAACGAGGCGATAAGATCCTCGAGGGCTTTGACAAGGATTTTGTTCATCCTGACGAAGGTATAACGGAAAGCCGTCGGATAGGCGTCGTTTGTCGACTGGGCGCAGTTTACATGGTCGTTCGGGGAACAGAACTGGTACTCCCCTTTCTTATGTCCCATGAGCTCGAGGGCGCGGTTCGCAATAACCTCATTCGCATTCATGTTGACCGAGGTGCCGGCTCCGCCCTGCATCATATCGACGGGGAACTGGTCATGGAACTTCCCCCCTACGATTTCCCGGCAGGCCTCGACGATAGCGTCGGCTATCTTGCGGTCAAGGACACCGAGCTCGGCATTCGCCTCTGCAGCAGCCATTTTGACATAGGCGATTGAGATGACATACTCCGGATAGTCGCACATCCGGGTGTTGGAAATCTTATAATTGTTGAGGGCGCGCTGGGTCTGTACGCCATAATACGCCTCAGCGGGTACCTGAAGTTCGCCGATGAGGTCGGATTCGATTCTGTAATCCATGATAATTAATCGGGTAAATTGATATTGTATTTCTTCTGCCGTTTCTCCCACCGCTCGCGGGCATACTGCTGCATATCGGCGATGGTGTCGCTCTCGTCGATGATTTCCATCCCGAGAATCGTCTCAATAATGTCCTCCAGGGTAATGAGCCCCTGGAAGCAGCCGTATTCGTCGATAATCAGGGCAATCTGGTCTTTCGTCTTAAGCAGGGATTCCCAGATGTCGCCGACGGAGGTTTCTTCGTTGAACACGGCTATATTGCGCTTGACCTCGGAAAGGGTTATGTCGAACTTGTCCTCGGTCAGTTTCTCGAGGACGGTGTAGCGGAGGACATAGCCGGTTATGAACTCCGGGGACTCGGAATAAACCGGAATCCTGGAGTTGTGGGAGAGGGATTTATCCTTGTAGAACTCGCGGAGGGTCATCGACTCGGGGGCTATCGCTGCGACCACCCTCGGGGTCATGACGTCATAGGCCTTGATATCGTCCAGCTTGATAATATTCTGGATAACCTTGTTCTCGCTCTTGTCTATGACACCTTCCTCCTCCCCGATATTCGCCATGGCGGCGACCTCCTCCCGGCTGACTGTCTCGTCGGCTTCATCCTTCGAAACCAGCTTGGAGACGTAGCGGATAAGGATTACGAGGGGATACATCACCACTATGAGGGCCTGCATCACGCGGGAAAGCCAGAGGAACTGTTTCCAGTGGGTCGTTCCGATGGTCTTCGGAAGAATCTCGGAAAAGACGAGGATGAGGATTGTCATCAGGGCTGAAACCACGCCAAACCACTCGCTTCCGAAAACGAGGGTCGCCTGCCGGCCTACGCCCGCGGCTCCGATTGTATTGGCGATGGTATTCAGCGACAGGATCGCCGCAATGGGGCGGTCCATGTCATCCTTCATTTTCTCGAAAAGCACCGCATTCCGGTTCCCTTCCTCTACCTTCGCGGAGATAAAGGAAATCGGGGTTGTCATAAGCACGGACTCGAGCAGCGAACACATGAACGAGATCGCCATCGCGCCGAAGAGAAACAAAAGCAGCAGTGCCATAAATTATCTGTACTCGTCGGGGTAATAGGACTCGAACCTACGACCCTCTGGTCCCAAACCAGATGCGCTAGCCAACTGCGCCACACCCCGATACGCCGGTTTTTCTCCGGGGATACAAAGGTAAACATTTTCCCCGGAACGGCAAAAGCTAACCTAAATTATTCATAAAAAAGGTAAAGGGTTCTCTGCAACCATTTGGTAATCAGAGAAATAAGTGTTATATTTGTAAAGCAAACATCTTCTTCTCTTTTTGAACTCGAACCTGTCGGAAACAAGAAAGTGCAACTGAACTTCAGTGCCCACAAACTGTCCGCTTTCGGCGGCCTGGCGGCATACGGGAATACGAACGGGATGCTGAAGCTCTGCGCCGGGCGAGAAGGGGCGGGGCCTTGAACTTTTTTCCGCAAAAAAAAGCCAGGGGGCATACGTGTTCCGGGCAGGGAAACTGTCTTTATGGAAAAAAGATAGACAATGTCCCTGAAAGATCCGTACGAGATCATTGCGATTGCGGAGACGAAGGACACGGCGCGCCACCGGAAAAAGGCCCTCGGGGTCTCCCTCCTTTCTTCCGCCCTGACGCTTGCGCTGTGTCTGGGCGTCTTTTTCCTGCGGCAGCAGCGCCTGGAGGATGCGCTCTCAAGGACGGTTCTCCTTTCTTCCGCCGACAGCAAGGGATCCTTCCGGCTGCCGGACGGCAGCACGGTGTGGCTCAACCGCAACAGCCGCCTCACTTTCGACGGGGAATTCGGCGACCGGAGCAGAACCGTCCTCTTGGAAGGAGAGGGCTATTTCGATGTGGCGAAGGACCCTTCCCGTCCGTTTGTCGTCCAGGCGAAGAATCTGTCGGTCAAGGTGTTCGGGACCCGGTTCACCGTGACCTCCTACCCGGACAGGGCGGAGAGCGTGTGCCTGGAGGAGGGCAGCGTGTGTGCAGACCTCCCCGGGGAGGGCCAGGTAATGCTCAGCCCGGGCCAGATGCTCGTGCTGACGGAAGACGGGGGGCTGGACAGCATCGAGCGGGTCAACGCCTGGGACCACACGTGCTGGATCGACAGCCGCCTGGTTTTCCGGGATATGCCCCTTTCCGATATCGCCCTGGCCCTGGAGCACTGGTTCGGCCTCCGCATCACGTTTTCGGATGCGGAAGAAGCGGAGGATATCCTGCTGTCCATGACCGTCAAGCCGGGCGATTCTCCCGACGACATCCTTCCGCTCGTGGCCACGCTTTCCCATGCGCGCTACAGCCGTCCCGCCGACGGGACCGTCCATTATATTCTGAAATAACTAATCCTGATTACCGATGCATAGGCATTTGTCGGCTTTTCTTCTGGTCACGCTTCTGAGTGTACTCACCCTCTCGGCCCAGTCCCGAGTGACGGTCCACCTCCAGCAGGTGCCGCTTCATGAAGTCTTTTCCGCCATCGAGGCGCAGACCAGCTACCCGTTCTTCTACAACAGCAATGAGATCAACACGCAGGCCGTCGTTTCGCTGAATGCGGACAACATCACGATCCGGGAGGCCATCGCCCGGGTCCTGCCCGGCGTCGACTGTTCGGTGGAAGGAGGGCGGATTGTCCTGACGCGCAAGAGCGGGCAGGATCCGTCCGCCGCATCCCCGAAAGAGACCGTGCTGCGCGGCACCGTCCGGGATGCCGGGGGGCAGCCCCTCGCCGGAGCTTCGGTCGTCCTGACCGCATCGGGCCGGAAATACGGGGTCACTGCGGACCTGGACGGCGGTTTCGAGCTGAAACTCCCGGCGGCGGCCAAGCCCGGGGACCTGATCACCTTCAGTTTCATGGGATTCGTCGAAAAGACGCTTCCGGTCAGCGCCGGCCCGGTCTTCCAGGTCGTCCTGCAGGAGGACAACGACGTCCTCTCGGAGTCGGTCGTCGTGGGCTATGGCATCCAGCGCAAGGTCGACCTGACCGGTTCCGTTTCCTCCGTCAAGGACGAAGACCTGGTCAAGCGCCCCGTCATGCGGGCGACGACGGCCCTCCAGGGCCTCGCGGCGGGCGTCACGGTGACCCAGACAAGCGGACAGCCCGGTTCCGACGGATCGACCATCCGGATCCATGGCATCGGCACCCTGAATGATTCCGATCCGCTCGTGCTGATCGACGGCGTCTCCGGGAGCCTTGACGCCGTCAATCCGAACGACATCGAGAGCATTTCCATCCTCAAGGACGCGGCCTCTTCGGCCATCTACGGGTCCCGGGCCGCCAACGGTGTCATTCTCGTGACGACCAAGGGCGGGACGTCCGACCGGATCACGACGACCTACAACGGGTACATGGGCGTCCAGCGTGCCGTGGCCCTTCCCGAGTTCACGTCCAACTACGACTACATGCTCGGAATGAACCAGGCCTATGCGAACGTCGGGATGACGCCGCTCTATTCGGAGTCCTACCTGAACGACTGGCTCCGCTACCGGAAAGTGGATCCGGACCATTATCCGGACCTGGACTGGCAGGACGCCTTCCTCGACGGTTCCGGATTCACCCAGAACCATTACCTGTCCGTCCGCGGCGGCAGCAGCCGGTTCAGCGCCTTCGCCTCCGTCGCATACCAGTCCCAGGCGGGAATCTTCAGCGGGTATGACAGCAACCGGATCTCCACCCGCGCCAACGTGACCGCCAAGGTGACCGGCTACCTGGACTTCTCGCTCCTGCTGGACGGGCGCCGGTCCGAGACGAACGCGCCCACCTACGGCGAATCCTTCATCCTCGGCTATATCAACCGGATTCCCGGCCTGTACACGCTGGTCCTTTCGGACGGCCGCTACGGTGCGGGGTACAACAACCGCAACCCGCTGGCCCTTTCGCGGCTGGGCGGCAACACCGGCTCCACGACGGATGCGTTCCGGGGGACCGTCACGGCCTCCTTCCATCCCCTGAAATCCCTCCGCTTCGACCTGAAGTTCACCCCCTCCCTGAGCAACACCTACAAGAAGGTGTCCAAGATCACCGTCGATTTCTACAGCCCGGACCAGGTTACCCCCATCGCCTCGGCCCCGGCGACGTCCTCGCTCTCCCAGAGCGACTCGAAGACGACCCAGACCACGCTCCAGGCCCTGGTGAACTTCCGGAAGCGCTTCGGGGAGAAACATGAATTCTCGGCGCTCGGCGGTTATGAGCAGTTCCATTACGAGACCCAGAGCATCGGCCTGTCCCGGGAAGGGTTCACCCTGCCCCAGTACCAGGTCATCAACGCCGGTTCGACCCTGAAAATGAACAATGAAGGGACGGCCAGCGAATGGGCGCTGGTCTCGTTCTTCGGGCGCGTGAACTATTCCTATGCGGACCGGTATCTCGCCGAAGTCAACTTCCGTGCGGACGGGTCTTCACGCTTTTCCCAGGGCCACAAATGGGGCTACTTCCCTTCTTTCTCCCTGGGCTGGAGAATCTCCGAAGAGCCGTTCTTCCCCGCAAAGAAGGTGGTCAGCAACCTCAAGCTGAGGGCCTCCTGGGGCCGCCTCGGCAATCAGTCCATCGGCACGTATCCCGCCTATGAGACGATCACGCTGAATTCCGTCTACGCCTTCAACTCCGTCCCGGCGGACGGCGGCTACCAGAGCGCCTTCGCCAACGAGGGAATCACCTGGGAGACGACGGAGAACTGGAATGCGGGCGTGGATTTCGCCTTCTTCTCCAACCGGCTCAGCGGCTCCTTTGATTTCTATCACAAAAAGACCTACGATATCCTGCTCCAGCTTCCGATCCAGGATATCTCCGGACTCAAGGCGCCCTACCAGAATGCAGGCGTCGTCCAGAACAACGGCTGGGATTTCGAGATCGGCTACAAGGGCGGCATCCGGGATTTCCGCTATGACGTCTCTTTCAACCTGTCCGATGTCTACAACAGGATCCTCGACCTCAAGGGCATGGATCCGATTCGCAGCGGCTACACCATCAAGACGGTCGGGTCTCCGATCAATTCGCTCTATGGTTACAAGGCGGACGGGCTCTACCGCAGCGACGAGGACCTGTTCAGCGGCCCCGACCAGACCTACTTCGGCACCTATGGCAAGGGCGACATCCGCTATGTCAACATGTCGGACGAAGATGGGACGACCAACGTCATCAACGCCTTCGACCGGACGATCCTGGGCAACCAGATCCCGCGGCTCAATTACGGCATGAACATCTCTGCCTCCTGGAATGGATTTGACGCCTCCTTGTTCCTGCAGGGAACCGGGAAGCGGGACATCATCCTCACCGGCGACTGCGTCTGGGCCCTGTACAACGGCGGCAAGATGCAGACCTGGATGGCCGACAACTGGACCCCGGACAACCCGGACGCGTCCTATCCCCGGCTGATCGCCGCATCGTCCCACAACAACTTCCAGTATTCCAGTTTCTGGGTGTACAATGCGGCGTTCCTGCGGCTCAAGACCGTCCAGCTGGGCTATACCGTCCCGGCGAAGCTGACCCGGTCCGTCAAGATCGAGTCGCTGCGCTTCTACCTGACGGCGGACAATCCGCTGACCCTTTCCGGCCTGCCGAAAGGCTGGGATCCCGAGATGGGATCCGGCGGCGCCGATATCTACCCGCTGATCAAAACCTTCCTGGGCGGAATCCAAATCTCCTTCTAAAATGCCGGATGTCATGAAAAACAAGTTGTTCCATATCCTGTCCCTGCTCCCGCTCCTGTCCCTCGGTGCCTGTGTCTCCCTGCTGGACCAGTATCCCAAGAGCGGTCCTTCAAGCAGCAACTTCTACTCCAACGAGGCCGAGCTGACCATTGCGGCCAACGCCGTCTACAACTCCTTCTACTGGATGTCGAACCATGATGTCCAGTACCAGCTCTACCTGGACGGCGCCACGGACCAGGTCTACATCCGCGGCACCTATGCCAGCATGGACGTCATCCAGGCCGGACAGGCCAACAGCCAGACCGGGGTCTTCGGGACCGTCTGGTCTCATTTCTATACCCGGATCGCCCGGGCCAACAACCTCCTGGACAATATGTACCGGGCGAAGGAGTCGGTGTCCCAGGAATTCTATGACCAGATCCGCGCACAGGTCCTGACCCTCCGCGCCTACAACTACAGCTACCTGGTGTTCCTGTTCGGCGACGTCCCCTACATCGACCATTTCCTCTCCTGGGATGCGCCGAATGTCAACAGGAACCGGAAAGAGGACATCATCGTGCATCTGTACGAGGATCTCGACTGGGCGGCCGCCCATCTGCCCGCAACCTGGGACACGGCCAATAAGGGCCGGGTCACGAGCGGATTCGCACTCGGGCTGAAGGCGCGGATCGCCCTGTACAACGGCGACTATGCGGTCGCCGCTGAGGCCGCCTGGAAGGTCATCGACGCCAAGACCTATTCGATCCATCCGGACTACGGGGAACTGTTTACGCACAAGGGCAAGCTGAGCGACGAGATCATCCTCAGCGTCCAGTACCTGACCAACGTGCAGGTCAATGCCAACGCCAAATACATCGGAACCCGGCTCTCCAACGGTTATTCGATCATCGTTCCGACCCAGAGCCTGGTGGACACGTACCAGTGCCGGGACGGCCTGCGGATTGACCGGTCGCCCCTTTATGACCCCCGCAAGCCTTACGAGAACCGGGATCCCCGCCTGCGGCAGACCATCATCGTGCCGGGGGACTGGCACAACAACTACAAGTTCGAAATCAATCCCGACTCCCTGAAGACGTCGGCCATCATCGACGGGAAACTGACCCGGGTCGGCAACACGGAAGTGACGAATGCCTACGGGACGTTTACCGGCTACGTGGGCCGGAAGTATTTCGATGAAGCGGACCTGCCGGAATACATTTCCAAGAGCGAACTGCCCTTCATTATGATGCGGTATCCGGAAATCCTCCTGACCTACGCCGAGGCCCGGCTGGAACTGGGGGAAGCCGACCAGAGCGTGGTGGATGCGATCAACCTGGTCCGCTGCCGCAGCAAGGGGATGCCTGCCGTTTCCCTGTCCGACGGACTGGCGTCGCTGAAGGAGACGGTCCGCTATGAGCGCAGCGTCGAGTTCGCGATGGAAGGCATGCGGCTGTTCGACATCCGGCGATGGAAAACCGCGGAGCACCTCCTGACCGGAAACCTGATTGGCAAGCGCGTGAAAGGCCATTGGACCGACGCCGTGGTGCCCTCCTTCGATGAATACGGCCGGGTCGTCTATCCCGACGAAAGCATTTTCACGACCCTCAGGATGATGACGTTCGATCCAGCCAAGAACTATCTGTGGCCGATTCCGCAGGACGAAATCGATAAGAACCCGCTGCTTGTGGAAGCGCCTGTTGATATTGATTAATGCCATGAAAATGAATTTTTTATACTGTTTTTTCCTGGCCTTGCCGTTCCTGTTCTCCTGTGAGCGCAGCGGGCAGGAAACCCCGGAAAAACCGGAAGAAGGGGGAAGCATTCCCGTTGCCGCGACAGAGCCGTTCACGGTCTCGGTGTCGAGTTTCAACCTCCTCGGCGTCTATTCCAAGCTCGCCTGGGAGCCGCGCCAGGAGGCCGTCAAGGCCATCATCACCCGGACGGACCACGATCCGGATGTCATCGGCTTCCAGGAGTGCAGCACGAACCCCATCAAGTCCTCGATGCCGACCCTCCTGGCGAATGCCTATACCTTCCATGTCAGCGCGGATTCGAACTGCGACCCCGCGCTAATCGCCTGGAAGAAAGACAAATACACGCTGGTAGAAGGGGGCATTACGGATATGCTGCAGACCAATCTTGAGTACACGGCGGCGACGAAGAAAAGCAACCTGGCCCATTGGGTCCGCCTGAAAGAGAAAGCCGGTGGCCGGGAATTCCTCTTGTACAACATCCACGTCAAGACCAATTCTTCCAGCGTGTCGTACCAGAAACTCCGGTATGACTGCATCCAGGGGCTCCTTGAAGCCGCCGCCTTCCGGTCCAAGCACGCCGGCGACATCCCGGTCCTCATCGTCGGGGACTTCAACAACTACCTCCAGACGGTGGAGGAGGGCTGCATATCCGCCCCCGCCGCCTGCCTGGCAGGCGGATATGCGGATGCAGCATCCGCGGCCGCCACCCGCAAGAATTTCCAGTACAAGACCTACGTCACGGATGTGGACGAGGGAGTCGTCTCCACCTGGTCTTCAAAGGACAGCCGCCTGGACTATATCTTTGTCTGGTCATCCAAAGGGGCCGCAGTCGAATCCTACCAGACGGTCATCGATTTCATCCCCGGCTCCACCACCCGGATCAATACCCCGGTCCCGTCGGACCACTGTCCGGTCAATGCCGTCATAAAGTTCAACTAAACGAGTATACCCAATCATGAAAACCTACAGATTATTCCTTATCGCGGCCCTGCCGGCCCTTTTCGCCGTTTCCTGCAACCGGGAGCAAGAGCAGGAAAACGCGGATAAGTTCCTAGATGTCAATGTCAGCTTCTCCCATGTGCGGGTCAAGCCGACGGAAGGAACGGTCCTGACCCTGTTCCTTTTCACCGACGACGTCACGGGCAAGCCCCTCTCGTCCCTGAGCAGTTACCGCAAAAAAGAGGTGACGCTGAATGCCGAAGAAGCCAAGATCGGGCTCCGCGTCAGTTTCGAAAAGCTGGAAGATAACCTGGCCCACCTGTATGTGCTCGGCTGGGCGGATGTGGATGCCGATAAGGTCGTCTCCGCGGGAGACCTCGTCCAGTGGTACAACGTTTCCGTCCCGGATGTCGAGGAAGGGAATGCTGCCCCGACGGATGTCGTCAAGGAGTATGCCGTCAATCTCAAGATGAGCATGACCCTAGGTTCGGGCGCCATCGAGATTCCCGAAGGGATGGTGGCCGATTACGACATGAACCTGTACCCGACCGCGGCCGTGGGACCGTATATCTGGATCACGGAGAATCTCCGCACCACGCATTTCCAGGACGGGACGGAAATCCCAATCCGTGAAGGCTCGGCGTTCGCCTCCATGGAAGGTCCCGCCTGCGTGAATCCCTATGCCCAGGCGGACGATGTGGACAAGTACGGCCTCCTGTACAACTGGTTCGCCGCCAAAAGCGGCAATCCCTGTCCTGAAGGGTACCGCATCCCTTCGGATGAGGAGGTCCGCAAGACGGAACGGTTCATCTCTCCCCGCAGCGGCGACATCGAGCAGTCGCTCGACGGCATATCGTACACCAACGTCTGGCGCGGCGTGGCGGAAGGGTTGGCCACCAAGATGAAGGCGGCGGCGCCGCTCTTCGACGGGACGGACGATTTCGGCCTTCACATGGTCCCCGGCGGCGTCTATGCCACGTCCTTCACCAAGGACGCCAATGCCGACAACGCCACCCTGGTCATGTGGACGACCGACGAAGCCCCGGACAACGCCGCCCGGGCCGTCAGACGGCTCCTGCAGAAGGGTTATGCGGGCGCCGGCCGCGGCACGGACGCGAAGACCAAGGGACAGAGCCTGCGGTGCATAAAGGACAATCCGGACTATGTGGCCAAAGAAAGCCTCCAGGCCCCCGTCCTCTCCGTGGAAGGCAGCGTCGTCTCCTGGCAGGCGGTGTCCGGTGCGACCGCTTATGTGGTGTCCATCGAAGGGGAGGAGGTCTGGAGGGGCAGCGCCACCTCCATCGACATCGCGACCTACAGGGATGCCCAGGCGGACGACAAGACCTATCCGGTCAGCGTCTACTGCACGGGGGATGCTTCGCGCTACAACGACTCCCTCTCTTCCATGGTGAACGTGACGATCGCCGGAACTGGTGGTAGCGACAAGGCCTATGTCAAGGACTATGACGGCAACTCCTACGAGGTCGTCGTCATCGGAACCCAGACCTGGATGCGGGAGAACCTCCGGACAACGCATTTCCAGGACGGAACGCCCATCCCGCAGCTGGAAGGGGCCGCTTTCGCCGCCATGAAATCCGGACCGGCATACGTCAATCCCCACGGCGAGCTCGCTCCGGTGTTCGGCTATCTCTACAACTGGTATACGATTGGCACGGAAGGGAAGAATCCCTGCCCGGCCGGGTATCATGCGCCTTCGGACGAAGAATATGTGACCCTGGAACGGGCCCTGCTGGGCGATCCGGCCTTTGACCAGAAAACCGTCGCCGACTACAATGTGAACGCCTTCCGGGGGGCCGCGGAGAAACTGGGCTGCAAGATGAAGAGCTCCAGCTATGCCTTCGGCGGCGACGACGACTCCGTCTTCAACGCCATGCCTGCCGGGACCTACGGCTCGTCGCTGGGCAAGGATTATTCCGCTTCCACCATGATCTCCTGCCTGTGGACGACGACCACCTTCCCGACCAACGAAGACAAGGCCATGCGCCGCATGCTCCAGCACAACCAGGACGGCTCGGGCCGCGGCCCCAACACCAAGGTCTCCGGACACTCCGTCCGCTGTGTCAAGGACTGAGAAAAGGTTCCCGGCAACGGGAACTTTTTCTTTCCGGGGCGCTTGAAATAATCCCTTTTGTTTTATAAATTTGTAGTCAACCAATGCACGGGCCACATGATTCAGGACGAAAAAGAACTGCTCCGGCGACTGGGCGAAGGAGACAGGGAGGCGTTCGCAACCCTGTATGACACCTATGCGCCCGGGTGCCTGGAGTTCGTGAACCTGCTGCTGCGGGACGAGCCCGCGTCCGAGGACATTACCCACGACATCTTCATCCGGATCTGGCAGAAAAGGGAGAAGGTCTCCCGGGCCGAATCCTTCAAGGGGTATGTCTTCATGATGACCAAAAATGCCGTCCTGAACTACCTGGAGCGCAGAAAAACCATGCGCTCCTTCATCCGGCACATCGCCACGACCGCGCCGGAGTCCTCCCGGAACGTGGATGAGCAGGTCTCCGTGGACGAGATGTACATGATCATCCTCAAGACTGTGGCCTCGATGCCGAAGCGCCGGCAGGAGGTGTTCTCCCTCAGCCGGTTCAAGGGCCTGTCCAATTCCGAAATCGCCAGCCGGCTGAACATCAGCATCCGCACCGTGGAGACGCAGATCAGCTTGGCCCTGGCGGACATCCGGACCAGCCTGGCCTCCGCCTGATGGCCTCCGCCCCTTTCATAAGGGGGAAACCGCTTTCTCTGGAATCCTGCCTCCGCAGCCTGCCCGGCTGTCCGGGTCGTTGCGGGGCATGGCCCTGGTGAAAACGCAAATCTTCCAGTCGGCGACGGACCGCAGTACCAGGATGTGGTGATGTACATCCTTATCTAATTCATTTACAGTATCTGAAATTATAATTATCTTTGATTGGAAATTAATAGTATTGGAGTGATGCACAAAAAGTTGATCTATATTCTTGCGCTTATCCTGTCCGGAGCCTCGGCCTTGGCCTCTCCCAGGAAAGTGATTTTCGATACCGACATGGGGAACGATGTGGATGACTGCATTGCCCTGGAAATGCTTTACCGGTATCAGGATCAGGGAGATATTACCCTGCTCGGAATCGTTTCCAGCAAAAGGGAGCAGCAGAGTGTGCAGCTGATTGATCTTCTTGGAAACTATGCCTGCCATCCTGATATTCCCCTTGGCATTACCCGAACCTATCCGGAGGAGAATTACCGTTTCTGGAACGGCGATTTTGCTTACAGGATCCTCTCAGGCGGAAAGTATGCCGGGATGTACTGCGATGCGCCGCCTGTCCCGGACGGATTCCGGCTTATGAGGCGGCTTCTTTCTGAAAATGGCGGAGTGAAGGATATAACCATGATCGCGGTAGGGTTCTCCACAAACCTTTTCCGGCTGATTCAGTCCGGGCCTGACGACATCTCCCCTTTATCCGGGATGGACCTTATCCGCAACAATGTGGAGAAACTGGTCATGATGGCCGGGAATTTCCACAAGGAAAAGCCGGAGTATAATGTGAAGTCTGACGTCCCGGCGGCCCGCGCCATATTATCCGACTGGCCCACTCCCATTCTTTTCAGCGACTACGAGGTCGGCTGGAAAATGAGGATTCCGTTTCGTCTGGTGCATGAGTATTTCGGTGATAATCATCCGGTTACCGTGGCCTTCGAGGAGTATCTTCCAACTACCTCCATGCCTACGGAACGCTGTCTGTACGGCCCTTCGGCCGTGCTCTTCGCCATTGAGCCTTCGGAGCAGTATCTGTCGACCTCGCCATCCGGAAAGATTGAGTTAAGGGACGATGCCGTGACGTTGTTTAATGCCGACCCATCCGGCAACAGGTACTATGCCGAGCAGGATGAAAACCAGAAAACCGCCTCGGAGCAGCGAATATTTGAACTATGCCGGCAACCTGAGCGGATTCTGGTTGAGGCGGAAAGCTTTTCCGACAAGGGCGGGTGGTCCCTTGACCAGCAGTTCATGGATATTATGGGGTCGCCTTATCTGATAGCCCATGGGATGGGACGGCCTGTTGCCGATGCCTCAACCGCCGTCGAAATTCCTTCCGACGGGCTTTATCACATATACGTGAGGACGTTCAACTGGGTTTCTCCATGGACGTCGGAGCCCGGACCGGGCTGGTTCAAGATTTCTGTCGGGGGCAAGGTCCTGAAACCTGTGCTTGGATCGTCGGGGGACGGATGGATGTGGCAGAGCGCCGGCAGTGTCAAACTTAAAAAGGGTATTACTACCTTGTCTCTCAAGGATTTGACCGGTTTTGACGGACGCTGCGATGCAGTGTATCTAACAACCAGTGAGGGGGCTCTTCCGCACTCGGGGGGAAAGGAACTTGAGGCGTTCAGGAGGATCTCCGGGACCATCACCGCAGGGGAGGGAAGATCGTTTGACTTCGTGGTAGCCGGAGGAGGAATCGCCGGCATGTGTGCCGCCGTTTCTGCTGCCCGCGGGGGCTTGAAAGTAGCCCTGATCAATGACCGGCCGGTACTCGGAGGCAACAACAGCTCAGAAATCAGGGTACACCTCGGAGGCCGGATAGAGATGGGGCCATATCCCGCCCTGGGGCGGATGCTCCGTGAATTCGGGCATAGTAAAAAAGGCAATGCCCAGAAGGCCGGGAACTACGAGGATGAAAAGAAGGCCGCTTTCATTGCAGGAGAAAAGAATGTAACCTTGTTTTCTTCCACCAGGGTCACTGACGTTGTGATGGCCGCTCCCGGCTTGATAAAGGGACTTATTGTCCGAAATATAGAAACCGGTGAGGAGCAGACACTCGAGGCTCCCGTTTTCTGCGACTGCACAGGCGACGGTACCGTCGGCTTCCTTTCCGGCGCCGACTGGAGGATGGGCCGAGAGGGCCGTGACGAATTCGGAGAGTCGCTCGCCCCGGAAAAAGCCGACGCCCTGACCATGGGCAGTTCCGTCCAGTGGTATTCAAAGGATACCGGAAGTAAATCCATGTTCCCGGAATTCAACTACGGGGTGACCTTCACGGAGGAAAGCTGCGAGAAGGTGAAAATGGGTGAGTGGACCTGGGAAACCGGAATGAACCGTAATCAGATAACTGATTTTGAAAGGATTAGGGACTATGGCCTGCTTGTAATCTATTCCAACTGGTCCTTCCTCAAAAACCACAGTTCCGTCAGGAAGGAATATGAAAACCTGTGCCTTGACTGGGTGGCCTACGTGGCCGGGAAGAGGGAATCGCGCCGGCTTATGGGCGATTATATCCTCTCCCAGGAGGATGTGGACAAGAATGTTTTCCATGAGGACCGCACGTTTACCACTACCTGGCATTTCGACCTTCATTTCCCGGATCCCAGAAACTCGTCATTCTTCCCGGGGGAAGAATTCAAGGCCGAGACAAAAAGCAATCTGATCTATCCGTATGCTGTCCCGTACAGGTGCCTGTACAGCCGTAACGTCAACAACCTGTTCATGGCGGGACGCGACATCAGCGTCACCCATGTAGCACTCGGTTCCACCAGGCTCATGAGGACTGCCGCAATGATGGGCGAGGTGGTTGGGATGGCGGCACTTATATGCAACAGACACGATGTCCTGCCGAGGGACGTTTATCGGCTGTATCTGCCCGAGCTCCGTTCACTCATGGAAAAAGGTTCGGCACGGACGGACATCGTCCTCCCCGACAACCAGAACTTCAACCAGGGAGGCTATCTCAAGGAGCCTCTTGTAAACGGAAAACGATAACATCCGGATGCCAATTCAAAAGGGATGAGGGTTACTGTTAATCTCCTGGCAGTGAATGTGTATCCCGACAGCGTCCGCCGCCTTTAGAGGGCTGCCACTTCGGTAAGTTCGCCGGTTTTGGAGTCGATGATAAAGCCGCGGACGGTGACGTCAGAGGGAATTACTATGAATAAATCAGGCTAAAGCCCGTTATATGCGGCAAGGGCCTTTGAGAGGACGTAAACCGCCCTCTCCAGATCCTCTTCACATAGGACATAGGCCATCCTGACCTGCTGCCTTCCGGGCTCTGGATCCGCATAAAATCCCGCTCCCGGCGCCATCATTACGGTTTCTCCTTTGGGATATTTCTCTGAAACCAATTTGAAATCCGTAAGACACCACTTGCAGAACTTTTCGGCATCGTCAACCGGAAGCCGCACCATGGTATAGAAAGCTCCCTCGGGCATGGGGGTATAAACCCCCGGAATCCGATTCAGCGCCCCGATAAGGAAATCCCTCCGGTCCCTGTATTCCTCGAAAACGCCCTCAAGATACTCCTTCGGAGCATCCAGGGAGCACTCCGCCACAATCTGTCCCAAAAGCGGGGGGCTGAGCCGCGCCTGGGCAATCTTCATGACCGCCTCCAGGACCTTGCGGTTGCGGGTCACCAGGGCCCCGATGCGGATGCCGCATTCGGAGTACCTCTTCGAAACCGAGTCCACTAGAACCACATTATCCTCAACTCCTTCCAGCGCGAGGGCTGAAAGGAAGGGCTCGTCAGAGTACACGAATTCCCTGTAAACCTCGTCGGAAATGAGGTAGAGCCCATGTTTAAGGACAATATCCCTTAGCCGGAGAAGTTCATCCCTGGTATAAAGGTAACCGGTCGGATTGTTGGGGTTGCAGAGGAGGATGGCGCGGGTCCTGGAGGTGATTCTTTCCTCAATCGCTTCCACGGAAGGGAGGCGGAAACCCTCCTCTATTGATGTCCTGACCCCTATGACCCGGATTCCGCAGGCGGCGGCGAAGGATATGTAATTGGCATATGAGGGTTCAGTTACTATCAGCTCGTCCCCGGGGTCGAAGAGGGCGAGAAAGGACATCAGGATGGCCTCCGAGCCGCCCGTAGTCACCATGATCTCCTCGGGAGAAACCGAGATGCCGAATTTTCCATAATAGCGGGAGAGCCCGGCCCGAAGGGATGAAAACCCCTGCGAGGGGCTGTACTCGAGGGTCTTCCTCCCGATAGTCTTCAAGGCGTCGAGGCCGACCTGCGGGGTCGGAATGTCCGGCTGGCCGATGTTGAGGTGGTAAACCTTGACCCCGTTTCGCTTCGCTTCATCTGCGAAGGGGACGAGTTTCCGTATCGGCGAACTCTGCATTGAAGATACTCTGTCAGATATTTTCATAGGAAAACAGAATTAGTTCATTTTCAACTCATCCGGCAGCGGACAAGGGAGGGAGGTGCGGCGGTCAATCGGCATGACGGCGTCCCATTCGCGCATTTTTGAAGAGAGGGCAGAGCACAGGTCACGGACCAGTTCGGGATGCTCCGCGGCAACGTCGTTCCTCTCGGAAAGGTCCTCTTCGAGGTTGTAAAGTTCCAGCTCCCCGGTATGCATCCTATATACAAGCTTCCAGGGGCCACGGCGGATAGCCGTCATGAAATCGACATCCTCCCGGTCCTCAATCCTCCACTGGTGGGGCATATGGAATACGAGCTCCCGCTCCGCCCAGGTCGTTCCACCGACGGAGTCCCCGGGCCCCGCCTTCCCGGTAATAACCGGCACAAGGTCCTCTCCGTCAATGGATTGGATGGTCTTGTAGTCCTTAACCCCGGCTATATCCAGAATCGTCGGGAACATGTCCTCCGGCATGGCCGGAACGTCGCAGCGGCCTTTCAGGGTCTTTCCCGGCCAGTAGAACATCCACGGGACGCGGATGCCGCCCTCATATACGGAGGCCTTCCCCTCCCGAAGCGGGGCGTTCTGGGTGTGGGGGACGCCGCCTTTCCGGGCGTCAATGCTGTGGCCGCCGTTGTCGGACATGAAGATTATTACAGTATTGTCGGCAACGCCCTTTTCCTCAAGGAAATCCATCAGGTCGCCAAGGGACTTGTCAACCCCCTCGACCATCGAGGCATAGCGGGCCTCTCCCTCGTCACAACCCTCATCTATATACTTCTGGTAGAAGCGTTTATCCGCAGATATCGGGGTATGGACGCCGTAATGGCTCATATAAAGATAGAAGGGCTGGCCGGTTTTTATCGGCTGCTCCAGGGCCTTTTTCGCTTCGAGGGTCAGGGCCTCCGTCAGGAAGGTATCCGTCCCATAGTACTGAGCCAGGCCCTGGACGGCATTGTGGGTCCACTGTTCGGCATTGTTGGCATAGTTTTCTTCGCCGTAGTAGCTCTTCGGAAAACCATTGCAGCTCCCCGCGACATTGACGAGGAAACCCATGTTGTACGGGTTGCAACCGGTCGTCCCGGAGGGGCCCCAGTGGGCCTTCCCGACATGGATGGTATAATAGCCCGCATCCCTGAGGAGCCGGACCATCGGAGTAATCACGACGCTGTGCTCCGTTCCCTCTTCGGTCGCTATACCGTTCCAGTTCCAATCGCTCCGGGCGAAAATGTCGCCCTCGTTGTCATTCACAAAGCCGATTGTGCCTCCGGCGGCGTCGGTCGGAGTATCCTTGACGGGAGCCGTATATGTCGTTATCCGGGTATGGGCCGAGTTCATGCCCGTCATAAGGGAGGTCCGGGTAGGGGTCGAAAGGGAGCATGCGTAGCCGTTTGACATGATGCAGGCCCTCTCGGAGAGCCGTTCCATCGCGGGGGTATGGAACATCCGCTGGCGCGGATACAACTCATCCCCGTACTGGACGCCGCTGTCAACCCAGCCATAGTCGTCCACAAGGAAAAAGATTATATTCGGACGTTCCGCCTGTTTCTCCCCACAGCCGGAAAGCACCGACAGGAGGCCCAGGGCCAAGGGCAGTTTCTCTTTATGCATAAATACCTTTCTTCTATTTCCTCAAAGGTAGAAAAAATGGATGAAAATTCCTTAACTTTGCACAAAACCGCATATAATATGGCAGATTTCTTTTCCAGGACCGGACTTCCGAAGACGCTTTCATGGGCCTTCCTCGGCGTCCTTATTTTCATGATGGGTGACGGCATCGAGCAGACCTGGCTCAGCCGCTACATTACCGAGCAGGGATTCAACTCCGCCGACCTCTTTACCGTCTATGGCATCACCGTTGCGGTTTCCGCATGGTTCTCAGGGGTCATTGCCGAGACCTTCGGCATTCGTAAAACCATGCTTGCGGGCTTCCTCCTCTATGCCCTCGGGGTCGCCGGCTTTGCCGGAATCGGCATCGCCAACATGAACTGGCCCGTGCTGCTGATAACTTATGCGATAAAAGGCCTGGGTTACCCGCTCTTCGCCTATACCTTCATGGTCTGGATTACCTACCGGGTGGAAAAGGATTCCCTGAGCTCAGCCCAGGGATGGTTCTGGTTCGTATTCACGGGAGGTCTGAACGTACTCGGCGCCTACTACGGGGTATTCGCGGTGGAGCGGATCGGGGTGATTCCGACCCTATGGACCGCCATCCTCTTCTCCGCCATCGGTGCGGTTTTCGCCCTTTGGATCAATAAATGTGAGGAAACCAACCTCTTTGCCGATGGAACTCCCCAGGAGGGGTCCCGCTTCAAACAGCTCCTCAGCGGACTCGCAATCCTCAAACGTGAACCGAAGGTGCTCCTCGGCGGCATCGTCAGGGTAATCAACACCACCTCCCAGTTCGCCTTCGTCGTTTTCATGCCCCTCTACATGGCCCGGTACGGAGTCACTGACGGCCAGTGGGCAACCATCTGGGGCTCAATTTTCATCCTCAACATCCTTTTCAACCTCGTTTTCGGAATCGTGGGAGACAAGATCGGCTGGAACAAGACAGTCGTCTGGTTCGGCGGGGTCGGCTGCGCCGTAACCGTACTCCTCTTCTACTATTCCCCGCAGATTCTCAACCAGTACTGGTTCATCCTCCTCTGCGGAATGCTATGGTGCATCATGCTAGCCGGTTATGTTCCGCTCTCGGCGATAGTCCCCTCCCTCGTGGATACCGACAAGGGGGCTGCCGTATCGGTCCTTAACCTTGGAGCAGGAGCCGCGGCTTTCGTCGGGCCCCTGCTCGTCAGGGTATTGGAAAAACCGGTCGGATACGGCGGCATCGCCTGGGTCCTCTCCGGTCTTTACATTATCAGCGCCATAATGACGCACTATATCCGCCGATAAGGAAAATCCTTAAAGATTCGGGTTGGCTTTCTTCCAGTCCTCGACAGCGGGGATGATGCCGAGACCGATAATCTCGTCACGCATCTTGCAGAGGTGGGCGTAGGAAGCATCGAGGGCTGCAATTTCTTCGGCAGTTCCCTCCGGTTCGCAGTAGTGGACACCCTCGGCGTCAACGACGGTCGGCATGGCCATCATGACGTTCTGGTACTTGGCGTTGCTGACATAGGTCCCGGCAGGCCAGGTGAACTTCTCACCGCCGATAGCGGCCTCGATCATCTTCACGGCATTGTAGGCAGGGCTCTGGAAGGAGCTGCGTCCGCGAAGCTTGATGATATTGCTGCCACCCTGGATGGTGTTGTGCTTGATTTCCTCGAACCTCTCTGCGGAAAGACCGCACTCGGCAAGGGGCTTGCCGTCGATCTTGACCTTGGAGGCGAATACCGCCATGGCCTCTCCGTGACCACCGTAAGTATGGGCGCCGGTCACCTTGTACTGAGCGACACCGAATTCCTGCGCGAGGGCCTCCTGCAGACGGGTGCTGTCGAGGGCGGCGAGGGAGGTGAGCTGCGAGGGCTTGAGACCGGAGTGGATGAGGGCGGTGAGGGCGGTGACGTCGGCCGGGTTGAAGATAACGACCACGAACTTGGCGTCAGGGCAGTATTTCTTGATGTTGTCACCGAATTCGGCGGCAATCTGGCAGTTGCCCTTGAGAAGGTCCTCGCGGGTCATTCCCTCCTTACGGGGTGCTCCGCCGGAAGAAATAATATACTTTGCATCCTTGAAGGCAACGGCGGGATCTATGGTGGCGGTGAAATTCACACCCTCGAAAGCGCAGTGGTCCATTTCGGCCAGAACGCCCTTGAGACCGGGCTCAAAGATGTCGTAAAGACAGATGTTTGAAGAAAGGCCAAGGCAGGCGGCTGTCTGGGCCATGTTTGAACCTATCATGCCGGCCGCACCGACAATCAGGAGCTTTTCATCAGTAAGAAATTTCATAATATCTGTATTAAAAAAACTGTTGCTTCCATTTGGGCGTCGCAAAGATAACAAATAATCCCGAAAGACTTCCGGTTTTTTTTGTTATATTTGCGGGTCGGCCATTCCGACATCCATGAATAATCAGTAACCACGTCATATGAAAAGACTTATCTTCTGCGCCGCCCTGTTTCTTTCGCTCCTCGCCGGAGCCCAGAAACCCACTTATCCGGTTTACAAGGAACTTAAAGACAAGGACCTCGAGGGCATCCTTTCCGTCCAGCAGGACAAAAAGGGACTCTACGGCTTTGCCAATGCAAAGGAGAAATTCGTAATCAAGCCGAAATTCGACGAGGCGGAAAACTTCGTCGTAGTCTCCTCCAAGAAGGAAGGAACCGTATTCCTCGCCAAAGTAAGGAGCGGCGAGAAGTGGGGTGTCCTGAAAAGAAACGCCCTCTATCTCTTCCCTCCCCAGTTTGACGCAATCGACGATTTCACGACCTACGGGACCGCCTTCGTGAAACTCGGTGTCGGCTATGGAATGATATCCTCGGACGGAGACCTCCTGCTCAACAGTCTCTCCGCCTATGAGAAGATGAAGAATTCATGGACCCTCTACAAAATCCGCGAGCGGTCGAACGAGGGCCTCTATGACGTTAAAAAGCGTGCCTATATAATCCCTCCTACCGCCTCCTCGATCCAGCTTCTGGACCATGTCGCAATCTATGAGAAGGACGGCAAGACCGGAATCATGGACACCGAAGGAAACGAGGTTATCCCCTGCAACTATGACAAGGTAACCCTGGAAAGTCCTTACATCTATACCGAGAAGGACGGAAAATACGGCGTCATCAACGAGGAAGGCAAGATTATCTATGACTGCATCCTTCCGAAACGGCCGGATTTCATCGCCCGTGAATACGAGGGAATGCTCCTCGACGGAAAGCCGGCTATCCTCCGCCGCGACGGCACCCTCCTGACCGCCCGGGAGTACGACGAGCAGATCTTTGCCGCCAATCCGGCCGTCTACAGCGCCGATTCCCTGCTTCCCCATTTCCTGAAAAAACACCTCTACGAGACCTTAAGCCCCGTTGAGGCGAAGAACCTCTGGTTCGCGGACCACTCCTTCACCCCGGCTCCGGACTAGTCCCTCGTGAAAAAGACCCTGACCGGAGATCTCAATTACATGCGCCAGGCCGTCCAGCCGGTCCTTATCAAAGACGTTCCCGCCATCAGCGTGGCCGGACTTCCCTGCTACCTCGGGATTCCTTCCCTGGAAGGAGTGAAGGGTATTTATCCCCATGCCGCCTACTTCGTCCTTGCAGGGACTGACGGTCTTCCCCCGACCCGCATGTTCTACCTTGAGGAGGCCCACTCCTCCGACTTCCTCGGAGCGGAAATCGTAGATGTCCTGAACGACGTCCCGATTCTGAAATACGCTTTCTGCACCTGGGAGGGCATCCCCATGGCCTTCGTCGCCTACAACAATTTCTCGGAAGAAAATCCCTCTGAGAACCGCTGGTACGAGGTCTCGAACGAAGATGACATGGCCCTTCTCGGCATCACAGTCTCCGCTCCCGGCGAGGACGGAATCGCCGTTTACCAGGTTGGAAGCCGCTACGGCTACATCGGACTGACCTCCGGCTTCTTTACCCAGCCGGTCTTCGACGAAGCCAATGATATAAGCCGCGGTTCCGCCCAGGTCCTCTTCGGCGGCAGGCGCCAGACCCTCAGCATGAATATCCTGAAGAACTTCCAGAGCGGAGCGGTTCCGGACGGGGCCCTTCTCGGCTTTACCCTGATGGAAGACTTCTCATGGGCCTACGGCGAATGGGCTGTCACAGGACAGAACCTCCCCGGCGGAGCGGTTTCCTACAAGCTTATCATCGCCGAGGACGGGATTGCCAGGATTACTCCCGCCGCCACCCCGGAGGAAGCGGACAAGGTTGACACCTTCACCTATAAATTCGAGGCATCCGACCTGGAGGGCTATCGCCTGAAGGTCAATATCGAAGGTTTCACCTCCATCTATGTCGCGGAGAACAACGCCCTGCTGCTCGACTACACCGGGGCCTGGGACATTACTGAATCCAACGTAAATCCGCTTCAAGAGCTCGTCAGGAAGTAATTCAGCTTTCCCAGCTCAGCTTCCTGGATCCGTCCGGAAGAACGGAAATACTGACACGGAGGGTTTCCTCCGGCAGGAGATCTTCTATGTTCTCCGGCCACTCCATAATGCAGAGGCAGCCGCTGTCGACATAGTCGTAAAAACCTATGTCGAGCGCTTCTGAAAGCCGCTCAATACGGTAGAAATCAAAGTGATACATCGGCTCCCCCGAGGCGGTCCGGTATTCATTCACTATAGCAAAGGTCGGAGAGCTGACGGCGTCTTCGACAACGCCGAGGCGGCGGCAGAGCGCCGTCGTGAAGGTTGTCTTTCCGGCGCCCATCGACCCGTAGAGGGCAATCAGCCGGTTGTCCCCGATTTCTTTCAGGAACCGCTCCGCCGCCATGTCAAGGGCGGACAGCGTCGGGATTTCTATCTCATGATGCATAACGGGGCAAAGGTAGCAAAAATAGTTTTTCCGGAAACAATTTTTGGGTTTCCGGAAAAACTATTTACGTTTCCGGAGATTTCGCAGCTGCGGTTTATGTAACTTGCACCCGGCCATAAACGGCCCTTTTCAGACTATGTTGATTTATGTCCACGGGGCTAAGTGCATCGGAATCGAAGCTGTCCCCGTAACTGTGGAGGTGGACATCACCTCCGGTATCGGAATCCACCTCTGCGGCCTTGCCGACGCGGCGGTGAAAGAGAGCTTACTCAGGACCGTAACGGCCCTCCAGGCCTACGGGTTCCGTATTCCTGGAAAGAAAATCGTCATCAATCTGGCCCCCGCCGACATGCATAAAAACGGAAGCGGGTACGACCTTCCGATTGCTGTCGGGATTATCGCCGCCTCGGAGCAGCTGTCCCTTCCGGGACTCGGGAAATACCTTATTCTGGGAGAGTTGGGTCTGGACGGAAGTATCCGGAATATTCCCGGAGCCCTCCCGACTGCGGAACTGGCGCAGCGGAGCGGTTTTTCCGGCTGCATCCTTCCGGAGGAATCCGCCATGGAGGCCGTTGAATTCAGGGAAACCTCCGTTTTCGGAGTACGGACCCTCGGGGACGTCCTGAGAATTCTCGAAGAAAAAGAGGACCCCTCGGACCTCCTTGTCTGGAACTCGGAGATGTTCCGGAAAATGCAGGAAGGGGACCTTTTTGGAAGGCGGAGAAGAACCTGCCCGGATTTCTCTGAAATTATCGGCCAGGAGGCGGCGAAGCGGGCCGCTGAAATCGCCGCTGCAGGAGGCCACAACCTGATAATGATAGGAGCCCCGGGGTCCGGGAAAAGTTCCATTGCAAAGGCCCTTTCGGGCATTCTTCCGCCTATGACCCTCGAGGAGTCCTTTGTCACCAGCAAGGTTTATTCGGTGGCGGGAAAAACCCTTCGCGGGCGGGGACTTCTCCGGGAGCGTCCCTTCCGCTCTCCCCACCACTCCTCCTCGCTGGCGGCCTTTCTCGGGGGAGGCAACAAAGACAATATAGTCCCCGGTGAAGTATCCCTCGCAAACAACGGGATACTCTTCCTTGACGAATTCGCAGAAATGCCAAAAACCATACTGGAAGCGCTCCGGGGGCCGCTTGAAGACCGAAAGGTCTCGATATCCCGGCTGAGGGCGAAGGTCGATTTCCCCTCATCCTTCATGCTTGTCGCGGCAGCGAATCCCTGTCCCTGCGGATATTATGGGGAGGAGGGGCGGTGCACCTGCAGCGTCGGCCAGAGAATGGGTTATCTCTCCCGGCTTTCAGGTCCTGTCATGGACAGGATAGACCTTCAGGTCTGGGTCCATCCCGTAGATGCTTCGCGCCTTGTCTGCAGGGAAAAGGCCGAGCCGTCCGAAGTGATTGCCGGAAGGGTCTCAAAGGCCCGGCAAATCCAGCTGGAAAGGTTCAGGGAGAGCGGCATCTTTACAAATGCTGAAATGACAAACCGGGAAATAGAGCACTTCTGTCCCCTTGGGGACGATTGCAAGGCCGCCCTCGAGAAAATCATCGAACGGCTGGGACTCTCCGCAAGGGCTTATACCCGTATCATCAAGATTGCAAGGACGATTGCAGACCTGTCCGGCGAAAAGGATATCCTCCCAGCCCATATCGCCGAAGCAGCTTCATTCCGCTTCCTCGACCGCCGGTACTTCGGGGAATTTTAGTCTTAACGAATTCATCAATCGCGCAATCCAGGTTGCGGTTATGTAGCGGAGGGGCTTTCTGTGGTCTTGGGGCTCTACTTGATATAGATAATGTTAGGGACGACCCTCTGGCCGAAGTGGTCGAAACGGTGGTTGTCGTAAGGGTTGGAGATGGTACCGTACTTTTCTGTCCACAGGACGCTGGATCCGCCTCCGTCGAGGTTCAGGGCATCCTTAAGTCCGAACATGCGGCAGACCTCGGCGGTTTCATGGATGGTAGTTCCGATACCTTCCCCCGGGAAACGGCCGTCGATTACAATCAGATAGGCCCAGCCGTCGCCGGTGGTGCCGACCGCCGTCCTCGGATGCCGCTTATAGTAGAAACTCGTATGGGGCCATGCCACCCGCGCCTCCTTCCCGTCCTTAAGGAGGACCGGACCGGAGGCGATTGCCTCGCTGTATCCCTTTGAAAGATCATTGTAGGAGAGTGTATCCGAAGGGAAAACCACGACCTCCCGGCCTTTCCTGACGGCCACGACTCCGTCAACCCGGCTCCTGGCTTCGGCAGGGGTAGTCCATCCCTCCTGCTTCCCGTCGTCCTTTACATAGGTTACCGGATAGAGGGTCCTCATGTTGAAGTAGGAGGCATTAATCGCCGCGACGGCTCCGTTCCGGAGGGCAAGGGCGGAGGTGCTGTCCGCCTTCTCCCCGTTGTCATTGGCGATCCCCGTCCGGAACTTGTCCATAGGATAGCGGAGAACCGATATGCTCTGCATAGAGTCGAAAATGGGAAGCTGGGCATATCCGACCTCGGCGCCGTTCCCAATCTCCCTCCAGTTCCAGTCGGCGAGGACAAAGGTCCTGAGGTCACCTTCCGGGAGGAAACGCCGGAGCACATCCTCCCACTTGTAATATGGACCGCTGACCGGCTCGAGGTCCCTCAGGGCACGCTCACGGCCGTTATAGACGAATTTTACGAGGACATCTCCCTTCTTTCCCCTGTAGAAGACCATCTGCATATTCGAGGAGAAGGGGGTGTTATCCGGTGCGGCCCAGCCGTCCGGCATGTCCTTCCACCCCAGCCGGTCCCCGACGCCCTCGAGTCCGAAATAGCCGGCCATCGCCACAAGGGGATAGTCATGGCCGAATTTCAGGTCAGCCGCCACATTCCGGCAGGAAAGGGCCTGCAGCGCCTGGGAGAGCATGACTCCGACTATCGGCTCAGTCCTTATCATCCTCTCCTCCCCGTATTCCAGGGAGTTTCCATGGCGCATATAGATAGATGTAACCTCATTCGCCCACCACTTTCTGACGACATTTTCCGGAAGGTGGCGGAACATGTCCACCTCCAGACCCGAGGCCTTGCCCTCACGGGCGGTCTCCCAGACAAGATGCTGGAAATCATCCGGATCCTGGACAAGGGCGGCCCCGGCGGCGGGATCCCTGAAAATCCGGCTGAAGAACTCCTTCCCGTCCGACATAAAGAGGGCATTCAGCGAGTCAAGGGTCGCATATACCTCCCTGCTGTGCGGCTTGGAAGATTCGTTATTGATATAGGCGAAGTATTTCTCCCCCGTATCATATGTGAACCTAAGGTCCTTCTGAAGGGAGGAAAGCGTCTGGGTAAAGCAGGTCCCGCTGAGAATGCTGCGGGGAACGGTGCTGGTCTCTACCCGGACGTACTTGCTTCCAGCAGTAAAAACGGGCTTGTAACGCTCGTACATCCGCTGCGCGAGAAGGTGCTGTTCTTCTTCTCCGACCCTTGTCAGCCGGCCTTCCATGCCGTCGTAACAGGCGCGTACAAGGAGCGCTTCGGTAAGGAGGGAATCTCCGGCGGGGGTAAGGAGCCGCTTCCCGGCAGCTTCCTGAAGGACTCCTATGACCTTGTCATACGCCCCGTTCACATGCATTCCGGTCCTCGCCCCGTGGCGGCCGTAGTGGCTGATATAAACCGGCTTGTATCCGCTCGGGGCAGGGGTGTCGGTCTCGGGGCCGAACTCATAGCAATGGGTATTGACTCCAGCGTAATCCCTGTCGGCAAACGCGTTGAAAGAAAGCACGAACGAGAGCAGTGCGGAAATGGAAAATGAAAGGACTTTAGGGTTCATGTCGTAATAGTGTTTCAATTTGTAAAAATAAGAAAAAAATGTATCCCATGCAAAAGCTACTTTTTTGGTTATTTCGAGCGTAAGGGTTATCTTTGCTGAATATGCTGAAGAAATACATCATTGTTTTTCTCATTTCGATGGTCCCGCTCATAGAACTCAGGGGGGCCGTACCGTACGCAGTCGGATTCAATCTGCCGCTCCTTCCTTCTCTCCTTATAGCCGTCGTCGGGAACATGCTCCCGGTCCCCTTCATCTTTCTTTTCGCCCGGAAGGTCCTGGAATGGGGGAAGGATAAACCCTTGACCGGCAAGTTCTTCCGCTGGTGTCTGGAGAAAGGCGAGAAGGGCGGACGCAAACTTGAATCGAAGGCCGGAAGGGGGCTTTACATCGCCCTTCTGCTCTTTGTCGGGATTCCCCTCCCGGGGACCGGCGCATGGACCGGAACCCTCGCCGCGAGCTTCCTGAACATGGACTTCAAGAAAAGTGTCCTCTACGTGATGCTCGGCGTAATCCTCGCCGGCGCCATCATGCTTATCGGCTCGCTCGGCGTATTCGGCGCCATCTCCCTCGCAAAATAACTGGCACATACGCTGGGAAGATAGCCACTATGTTTTTCGCAAAGATACTTCATTTATCTGAAAGTTCCGCCAAAGTTGCTCAAATTTTGAAAGTTTGGCGGAACTCTCACTCAATATTGACGATGTTCTGGGAACCTCCCGACGTGCGTACTTCGAAGGGGGTGGACAATTTGTCCCCACCCATGAAGGCCATGAGAGGGCCATATTGACCCCCTCACAAAACAACTATTACTCAACAAGTGAATTGAATCTCAGACACGGAACTTTGCGGGTGAGCCGATTTTCTTGATTGAGTGGGCGAAATCTCTGTCTTCTATCCAAAAAGAACTGTTTGGTGTACCTAACAACAATATTGTCAAAGAACAAAATAAGTTCAAGAAAATACATCAGGGAAAGAATTTAAGGAAATTTTGCGTCCAGGATCAAGTTTTTATTTCCCATCTCGAAAAGATTATATAAATTTGCATAGTATGGTAAGTAGTTCAGTTCATTCGATGCTTCCAAAGATTCAGGCCGTTCTTGCTCAGCAGCCCGTGGTAAAGGCATGGCTTTTCGGCTCATACTCACGTGGGGAGGAAACACCACAGAGTGATGTGGATATCCTTGTTCAGTATGACGAGAATGCCTGCATTACGTTGCTTACCATTTCCAGAATCATGACACGATTGTCTGATGCCATAGGCAAAAAAGTGGATTTGGTAGAAGACGGTTGTCTTTTGCCATTTGCCCAGCAATCGGCGGAACGGGATAAAATCTTGATTTATGAGAGATCCAGTTAGAGATATAGAGCGGCTTCGGCACATCCTTGAGGCCATTGAAACAATTGAGTCCAGCCGTAGAATCCATCCTACGAAGGAGGCAGAGAAGGACCCTATTGTTTATTTCGGCTTTGTCAAACATGTTGAGATAATCGGGGAAGCCATGTATATGCTTTCCCCTGAGTTCAAGACAGCGCACCCTGAGATGGACTGGGTCTCCATTGAAGGTATGCGTCACGTTTTGGTCCACGGATATTATCATATCAAGCCACATCAACTTTGGAATACTATTGATATCGACATTCCCGAATTAAAACCTTCTATTGAGAAGTTCTTGGAAGAGCTGGAGAAATAGGACAAAGCCATTATCTATCGTTTGAATAAAGAATCGTTGTCAAGTTTCAAAAAAATACACTATATTTGCAACTGATATTGTAACGAATAGTATGGAACCTCCCAGTTCTGACATAACTGGTCAACAGCAAGTTGCGGTCGTCGGCTCTGACGACCCGTTGCCCTCTAAGTGCATATCGTCTGTCACCCGGCCCCGCAAGGGGGACCGGGCGGATTCCTGCGTCGTTCGAATAACACATTTATGGGACTATATCTAAAAAAGAGACTTGAAAACGAAGCCGAAATCGGCGTTTGGAAAATCACCGAGACGGAAGCCGAGCTGAAAGAACTCAGCTCCACACCTTCCGACGAGATGGAGGAAATCTCCTTTATCCGCAGCGAATCGCTCCGGAAGCAGCGGCTGGCAGTACGTGCCCTGCTCAATACAATGTTCGATGAAAAGGTCTATCTCAGCCACCATGACAATGGTAAACCGTATATCGAGAACAACCCGATAAGCATCAGCATTACCCATACGGAAAACTTCGTGGCGGTAATCCTCCATGAAGACGAGGATGTGGGCATCGACATCGAATCCCTCGACAGGGATTTCTCCGCCGTGGAGAAGAAGGCCCTCTCCGAAGATGAAATCGAGGATCTCGAAGACGAAAAGCGCAACGAACAGCTCGCCATCTACTGGTGCGCCAAGGAAGCTATCTTCAAACTGCTCTCCGTCTATAACCTCGACTTTGCCGAGCAGATTGAGATTGAACGCTTCCGTCCGAAGGGTGAAGGAGAGCTGGAAGCGGTCTTCATCAACAAGGATGAAGAAGAGGAAGAATTTGAACTTGAATATATTACATTCGAGCGCCACGTACTCGTCTGGGTCGTCGGATAGGGAATTGTTGAAAACTTCGCCAAATCGAAACAGATTTGTTTTAATTTAGAATATTTATAATTTAAATATTGATTTAATTGCCTGTTAATTAAACAATTAACAGGCATTTTTAGTGTTTGTTGAAAACTTTTCTTGCATAAAAGAGAACAACGGAAAACGGAAAAAACTATCTTTGCCTACGGAACGGGTGTGAACCCGGACCCGAAACGAAAACCGATTTATTCAAAAGACATAAACCCTTAGGGCAACCGGCGTAAATGCCGGCTATGCCGCCAACACACTGCCAGCTATGGTAAAGCGCGTACTGAAACGTGACGGAAGACACGTCGACTTCAACAACCAGAAAATCGTGGCCGCGATCCTCAAGGCCATGGCCGTTACCGAAAATGGGGAGGACATCGTCCTTGCAGCCCAGATCGCCAAGACCATTTCCGAGATAGACAAGGAGGAAATGAGCGTCGAGGATATCCAGGACTGCGTCGAGATGGAGCTCATGAAGAGCCCCCGCAAAGAAGTTGCGAAGAAATACATCGCCTACCGCAACAAGCGCAACCTCGCCCGCAAAGCGAAATCCACCGAGATTTTCGAGGACATCATCAATGCCCAGGTCAACGACATCACCAGGGAGAATGCCAACATGAACGCCGACACCCCGGCCGGCATGATGATGAAATTCGCCTCCGAGGCGACCAAGGCCTATGTGGATGAATGCCTCCTCTCCGAAGATGTCCGCGAGGCGGTGAAGAACAATTACATCCATATCCATGACAAGGACTACTATCCGACGAAGTCCCTGACCTGTATCCAGCACCCTCTCGACCTGATTCTCGAGCATGGACTCAAGGCGGGCCACGGCGAGTCCCGCCCTGCGAAGCGGATTGAAACGGCGAGCGTCCTCGCCTGCATTTCCATGGAGACAGTCCAGAACGAGATGCATGGCGGCCAGGCAATCCCCGCCTTCGACTTCTATCTCGCTCCCTATGTCAGGAAGACCTTCGAGGAGGAAATCGACCAGATTTCCGAAATGGAGAACAAAGACTACAGCGAGCTGAAATCGGCGAAGATCGACGACTATATCAAGCGCGACCTGATCGGACTCCAGGGAGCCGAGCGCGCCTGCCAGCACGCCATCAACCAGACCGTCGGCCGCGTCCACCAGGCGATGGAGGCCTTCGTCCACAACATGAACACCATCCATTCCCGTGGTGGCAACCAGGTGGTCTTCTCCTCCATCAACTACGGAACCGACACCTCCGCTGAAGGGCGCTGCATCATCCGCGAAATCCTCAACACGACCTATGAGGGCGTCGGAAACGGATCCACAGCCATCTTCCCCATCCAGATATGGAAAAAGAAGAAAGGAGTCTCCTACCTCCCCGGCGATCCGAACTACGACCTCTACCGCTACGCCTGCAAGGTAACCGCCCGCCGCTTCTTCCCGAACTTCCTCAACCTCGACGCCACCTTCAATCAGGACGAGGCATGGAAGGCGGACGATCCGAAGCGTTACGTCCACGAAGTTGCGACCATGGGCTGCCGTACCCGTGTCTACGGGAACCGTTTCGGGCCGAAGACTTCCATCGGCCGCGGCAACCTCAGTTTCACCACTATCAATATCGTCAAACTCGCTATCGAGGCGATGAACGAGGCGCAGGACAAGGATGAGCGTATCAGAAGGTTCTTCGAGAAGCTCGACTGGGCCCTTGACATCAGCGCCAAGCAGCTGAACGAGCGCTACGACTTCCAGAAGACCGCCCTGAAAAAGCAGTTCCCGCTCCTGATGAGCGGCCTGTGGCTCGGGAGCGAAAAACTCGATGACGAGGATTCGATCGAGAAAGTCATCAACCAGGGCACCCTCTCCATCGGCTTCATCGGACTCGCCGAGGCACTTATCGCCCTTATCGGAAAGCACCATGGCGAAAGCAGCGAAGCCCAGGAACTCGGCCTTCGGATTGTTTCCCATATGGCAGAGCGCATCAACGGCTACGCCGAGACCTTCCAGCACAACTTCACCTTCCTGGCCACCCCCGCCGAGGGACTCTCCGGAAAGTTCACCAAGCGCGACAAGAAGACCTTCGGCATCCTTCCCGGAATTACCGACAAGGACTATTATACGAACTCCAGCCATGTTCCGGTTTACTACCACTGTACTCCCGAGCACAAGGCGAAGATCGAGGGTCCGTACCACAAGTACGAGAACGCCGGCCATATCTTCTATGTCGAAATCGACAGCGATGCGACCCACAATCCGGAGGCAATCATGCAGATTGTGGACCTCATGGACAAGTACGACATCGGCTACGGCAGCGTCAACCACAACCGCAACCTCTGCCTTGACTGCGGCTATGAGAGCGCTGAGGAGAACCTCACCGAGTGTCCCCACTGCCACGGCCACCATCTCGACACCCTCCAGCGCATCACCGGCTACCTGGTAGGTACCACTAACCGTTGGAATTCCGGCAAACTCGCAGAGCTGAAAGACCGCGTCGTTCACAAATAAGTCCACTCGCGTGGAGATCCGGGTGTTGAACATACTGCACCAGACGATGGCCGACGGACCTGGGTTCCGGACGGCCATCTACTGTGCCGGCTGCCTCCACCACTGCAAGGGTTGCCATAACCCCCATTCGTGGGCCATGGACGGAGGCGACGCGATGAGTGTCGATGAGCTTCTGGATATCGTAAAAAGCGATTCCATGTCAAATGTGACCTTCTCCGGCGGCGACCCATTCTACCAGGTGGACGCATTTACGGAACTCGCAAAAAGGATAAAGGAGGAAACGGAGAAGACGATCTGGTGCTGGACGGGATTCACCTATGAGGAAATACTCGCTGACCCCCATCTCGCAAAGATTCTCCCTTATCTGGACGTCCTTGTCGATGGCCCCTTCATCCTCGAACAGAGGGATACGACCCTTCTTTTCCGCGGCAGTCCGAACCAGCGGATTATCTACCTCCACGGCACTCCTGAGGACGATACCGCACCCGGTACCATCCGCATCGTTCACCGTTAGGAGAATTATCTTCTGAAAAGGCCGAAAAGGGCTGAGCCGCTGCCTGACATCGAGGCATAGACGGCTCCCCTGCGGTATAGGTCTTCCTTAAGGGAGGCAAGGGAGGGATGGGCGGCAAAGACCGTCTTTTCGAAATCATTGAAAACAGATTCCTTCCAGCTTTCAGGCGTCCCCGAGAGGGCTTCTTTCAGCCGTAGGGCTGGAACTGAGGGAACCACACCCCTGTACGCCTCCGCAGTAGAAACGGAAATTCCTTCAGGGACAATTACTTCCATGCGAAATTCGTCGAGATTGATTTCGTAGGGGCTGAGAACGTCTCCCCTGCCCTCGCCGAACATCGGACGGTCATACACGAAGAAGGCGCAGTCACTCCCAAGCCTGGCGGCATAGGAGGCGAGCTCCTCGCGGGAAAGGCCCAGGGAAAACAGCTCGCTTATCATGGAAAGCGCCGCAGCCCCGTCCGAGGAACCTCCCCCCAGCCCGGCCCCGACGGGCGATTTTTTCTCGAGGAAAATCTTTACCGGAGGAAGGTCATGATCCTCCGAAAGAAGGGCGTACGCCTTAGCCGTAAGGTCCTCCAGGGGCTCCCAGCCGACCCCCTCTTTCCTTGCAATCGTAATCATGAGCCGCCCGTCAGGAGATACCGCCTGGGCGCAGCTGTCATACCGGGCAAAGAGAGAGGCGGAGGTCCTCGACCAGTCGTCCCCGCTTATGATTTCTAGGGTATCGGATATTTCCCTGCAGGGAAGAAAGAGGGTTTCGAGGTCATGATACCCGTCCGGACGCTTTCTGAGTACGTTCAGCCCGAGGTTGACCTTGACATGCGGATAGGTGATCATGAGACAAATATAAGTATTTTATTCGACATGGAGCCCCGTTAGAGGGCCGTTCAGCTCTATCGGAGTCACCTCGCCGTCGCACCACAGAAGGGGAGATGCCCCGGAAAGGGCCACGGCGAACTCCCCGTCCATGAAGCCGGCACACTGGTAAACATGGCTGAACTTGCCCTGGATAACGTTCTTCTCATTACCGCAGGAGATTACGGCACGGCTTTTCTCGACTAAAAGCGAGTAAATAATCCCTCCCCTGCAGTATGTACGGGAAAGCTGGGTCGAAATCACCTTCTGGGTATCATGAGTATTCCATACGGCATACTGGAAGCCGAAACCAATCCAGTAGAAAGTACCCATGGCCATTATCCTCTCGCCGCATTCCACGAGCCGGGCCGAGACAGCGGAGCGCTTCGAAATCCCTCCGTACTGGACATAATACTCCTCTCCCCTTACAAGCAGCGGGTTCTCCGCCCCATACCCTTCCCGGTTCTCAATCCGATAGATCTGCCCTTCGAAGCGCCGCTGGTCCAGCACCTCCCCTTCGGCTGGAACCGCCTCCTCAACCCCGTCTCCTACAAGATAGACATTCTTCGCCGTCTTATATGAAAACCAGACCTTCCCTCCGTCGAGGTTCAGGGCGCCATCCTCGTAAAAAGGAATGGCCTCTCCGCCGAGAATGGTCCCGCTCTTCCGCTCAAAAACTATCTTCCCGTCAATTCGGTAGGTAAAACCCTCCCCGTCCCGGTTCTCCCCGAGGGTGTGGACAGAAGAACCTTTAAGGAGAAAGCCCCGGATGCGCTCCCTGCCGCTGTAGCGGAAGAGTTCCTTCCCGTCCCGCCTGATTACGGTTTCCGAAGGAGTCGAATAATCGGTATAGAGGTGGCCTTCGCGGATTCGCATCATGTCCGGATCGGGACTGATTTCATGCTCCGGCCCGCCCGGAACCGTAATGATACGCTCCTTGCCCCTGAAGAGGACAACATTGAAAGTAACTGAACCACAGGCGGAATCCCGCTGCCAGTCGTAATCCCGGGGGTACTCGACTCCGCTCAGGTAGATTCCCGGAACCGCCGGCGAATCTTTTTCTTCCGAGCGACCGGAAGAGGCGCTCTGATGGTTTCTTCGGGAAGATGTAGAAAGGGATCGTTCCAGCCCCGACGGGGTACAGGACGACAGGACGGCGGCCGTGAGGGCCGCAGCTGCGAGGAAGTTTTTCATAATGGAGATTTGGTTTTACATGGTGAAAAAAGGTATTAAAGTCCTAATCGCATTCCAACCTCGAAATTCATCATCAGCGGCTGGGCGGTACGGATAGACCGCGGCTGTCCGCAGTCAAAATAGTACCTGAGCCCCGGATCAACGTAGATACCGATGACATCCGAGAGGAGGAATTCCACCCCGAGCCCAAGCCCGACCGAGAACTGAAGACCCGCTGCGGGATTATTCCAGTTGATATTGCCGGTGGAACTGTAAATCAGGTAGTGGTTTGAAATGCTCTTTTCGACAGTACCGCCGCCATAGACATAGAAACGGGTGCTGTTGTTATCCAGAACATTGTAAATAATATTGATCGGGATGCCGAGATAGTGCTGGTAGTTATCGATGTCTCCGGTAATGGTATTCACGGCAACACCGTTATTTATCTCGGTATATGTTCCGGTAAAGGTGCGGCTGAGGAAGGTATATTCAAGACCCGTTCCGAGCGAGAAGCGTCCGGACAGGGGTATTCTCAGGCCTATACCGACAGACATCGGAATTCCATAGACGGATTCGCCCTGGCTTTCGGATACGCCGGTCTTCGTCGGCGCCGAGGCGATAACGCGGAGAGGTCCGGGAGTCTTCGCGGCAGGATTGCCGTTGGAAAGGACATTGCCTCCGAGGACGAAGGAAGCGGGTGCACGGCCCTCTTCCTTCGATTCCTCAAACGCCAGCTCCCGAAGAAGGCGGTCCGCCTCTCCGTCAGAATAATTCTCTTCCTCCGGAACGGACTTCCTTTCGGACGAGGGCTCATGCTGCTGCGGGACGGTTTCATCAAGGGTTTCACGCTTTGGCTGCTCCGCAGGAACTACCTGCTCCTCAGGAACATAGGCGAGAAGGTTTCTCTGTGGTTTGAGTTCTCCCGGCTGTACAAGTGAAACGTTGATACCGTCGCCGGCATGGACGATTGTGTTAAATTGGTTATATGGTTGGAAGGTAGAATTGTCTTCTCCACGGAAGAGGAAGACCCCGGCAACTGCCGCTGCCGCGACCGCGACGGCCACGGCGGCGCGACGCCACCACATGACGGGGACGATTCTCTTCGCTTCTGCTCTGTCAAGACCTCTTGACACAGCATTCCAGACGCCCGAAGGAACCTTTTCCTCCGCGTCTTCGAGCAAAGCTCTTATTTGCTTGTCAAAATCTTGCATCTTTAATACAATTTCCTTATCAATTCCTGCAGTCTCATGCGGGCCCTCTGCAGCTTGGACCTCGATGTCGCCTCCTCCACTTCAAGCGCCTGGGCGATCTCCTTATGGGAATACCCTTCCACGACGTACATGTTGAAAACGGTCCTCAGTCCAGGAGGAAGCTGCGATACCAGCTTCATAAGCTCCTTGTATCCGAGGTTTTGGACGGGGGTTGCAGCTTCGCTGGTAAGCCCTCGGGCCGCGTCAATATCATCGCTGAGTTTCAGCGCATCAGTCTTCCGCAGATGCATGAGTGCAGTGTTGACAAAGATCTTGCGGGCCCAGCCCTCGAAGGCACCGGCCCCCGAGTAGGTGTCCAGACGGGAAAAAAGGGTTATAAAACCCTCCTGAAGAACGTCTTGCGCCTCGTCACGGTCGCCCATGTAACGCAAACAAAGGGCGAACATTTTTGGCGAAAGTCGGTCGAAAAGCTGCTTTTGGGCCTTTCTATTGCCTTTTCTGCACGGCTCCAGCAATTTTTCTTCCTCCGTCTTCGGTCCTGTCTGCACATCTTCTGTGCTCCAGGTTATAAGATGCAAATTCCCCATCAAACGTTTCATTTGACACCGAAATTTATTTTCTTACCCTACAAATTTCGCAATTTTTTCTCTGAAATGTACTATTTTTGTAAATGCTAGGGAAAAGGTTTTGGACAATGAAGCATTTAACTCCACTCATATTGGCTCTGACGCTCTTGGCGACAGGTTTTCAGGCCCGTTCCCAGGAGGTTCCGTCAGCCCTGGTAGATGCCGTCACCCTCTACGGGAACGGCCACTTCAAAGAAGCGAAAACACTTCTGACAGCCCTCTATAACAATTATCCGAATGATGACGCCGTCTGCTACTACCTCGCTCTGACCCAGGCGGGACTCGGTGATACGGACTCGGCCCTGCCCCTTCTCAACAAGGCCCTTGCGATAGACCCCGGCAACATTTCCTACCGGGAAGCCCTCGCTTCAATCTACGGGATGAAAGGGGAGCTCGACCTTGTGGCCCAGATGTACGAGGCAATACTGAAGAGCCATCCGGAGCGAACGGACCTTCATTTCAAACTGCTCGACATCTATATCCGGGAGAAGCAGTATGAGAATGCCCTGTCAACCCTCGATGCAATCGAAGAGAACGAGGGGCAGAACGAGCAGATTTCCGGAACGCGTTACGACATTCTCCAGTCCCTCGGCCGGGACGAAGAGGCCCTGAAGGCCCTGGAAGACTACAATGCGAACTTTTCCTCCCCGGTAATCCTCTCCACAATCGGGGATTACCACCTCGCCCAGTACCATGATTCCCTCGCCCTCGCCGCCTATGACGAGGCCCTTTCGCTGAAAAGCGACTATGTCCCGGCCCTTCTCGGCCGTAGCGAGGTTTTCAGGATAACCCGGCGCTATCCGGATTATTTCGAGACCCTCCATACCTTTGTAGGAGATAAGGATATTCCGGCTTCTTCGAAGGCCATGTACATAGACAACGTGACCCGATCCCTCGACCCTAAATTCATCAGTGCCCACAGGGACGACTACGATTCCCTGATTTCCAGCACCCTTGCCCTCCATCCTTTGGACAGTACGGTTCTGACGGCCTCAGGGGTCTATTACTTCCGCACCGACAGGAAGCAGGAGGCGAAGGCCTGTCTTGAAAAGAACGCCGACACCTATCCGGAGAGCATTTCCGCCGCAGCCATTGCCTCCGACCTTCTCTACCGCATGGAGGACTGGGAGGGGCTGAAAAACAGGGCTGCGAAGGAGACGGAGCTCTTCCCGAATGAAGGGGCCTTCCTCGAATACAATACCATGGCCCTCTATAACCTGAAAGACTACGAAGGGGTGATCCGGCTTGAAAAAACCCTCCTCGACCGCTTCCCGAAAGATACCGCGGTGGTACTCAGGGCATGGTCCACAATCGGGGACATGGAATACCTTCTCGGAAACGAAAAGGCCGCCTTCAAATCCTATGACAAGGCCCTGAAAATCAATAAGAATTACACCCCGGTCCTGAATAACTACGCCTGGTACCTCTGCAAGAGCGGGAAAAAGCTGAAAAAAGCCGAGCAGATGAGCCGGAAAACCATTGAGCTGGAACCCGACAACGCCACCTATCTCGATACCTTCGGCTGGATTCTCCACCTCCAGGGAAAGGACCTCGAAGCCAAACCCTTCTTCAAACACGGGATGCTGTACGGGGGCAAGGAGAGCACCGTGATGCTGTGCCACTATGCGGAGGTGCTCTATAAACTCGGGGAATACGACCTCGCCAAGGTCTATTGGGACATGGCCATCAAGAGAAACAACGGCGAGGTACTGAACCTCGAAGAGAAGGTCAAGGCAAAGCTGGAGGCCGTCGGGCGATGAAACGCTTCATCCTCATAGTGCTGACCGCAGCCATGGTCCTTCCGGTCCATGGCCAGAACACCTCCCGGGCTGAGCGCCGCCGAAACGAGCTCCAGAAGGAGATCGAAATTATCAACCGCCAGCTGAAGGAGAACGCGAAAAGCAGCACCAAGGCCCTTTCCAACCTGACCCTCGTCCAGAGGAAAATAGAAACCCGAAAGACGCTCCTGTCGGAAAGCGACATGGAAATAAAACAGCTGACCGATTCCATCCAACTCCGCGAAGAGCAGATCCGCCGCCTGAGCGCCCGTAAGGATACGCTGGAGCAGTACTATTACCGGCTCATAAGAGGGGCGTACCGGAGCAGGGACAGCCGGACATGGTACATGTATATCCTCGCCTCCGAGAACCTCGGCCAGGCCTTCCGCCGGACCGCCTACCTGCGCGGGCTTTCCGCGGAAATGAACCGCCAGGCCGCCGAGCTTGTCTCTTCCCGGGAAGAACTTGACAGACAGAAGGATACACTGATGATGATACGCCGCTCGGCGGAGCTCCTCCGCTCCGAGAGGGCGAAAGACGTCTCCCTTCTCCAGGGGGAAGAGCAGCAGGCAAAAACCCTGATAGGACAACTCCAGGCGGACAGGAACCGCTACCAGAACGACCTCCGGAAAAAAAGCCAGGAGGTGGACGCCCTGAACCGGGAAATAGCCGAAATCATCCGGAAGGCAACCGAAAAGCAGAATAAACCCTCCACCGGGAAATCCACCAAAGGGATGACTGAGGTTGACACCAGGCTGAGCGGGAAATTCGCCTCCAACAAGGGCCGCCTCCCATGGCCGGCGGAGGGAACGGTTATCGACACTTACGGGCAGCACTATCATCCTGTCTATAAGAATGTTAAGCTGCCCTTCAATAACGGAGTCACCCTTGCCGTCGATAACAACGCACCGGTCAGGGCTGTCTTTGACGGGGTTGTCGCCCAGATCATAGTGATGCCGGGATACAACCAGTGCGTCCTCGTCCGTCACGGGGAATACTTTACATTCTACTGCAAACTGGGAGAAGCCGCGGTCAAGAGCGGCGACAAGGTTAAAACAGGACAGATTCTCGGCTATGTCGCCCCCATAGGCGGAGAAAACCAGCTCCACTTCCAGCTCTGGAAGGGACGCACCCCCCAGAATCCTGAAAACTGGCTTAAATAGAGCGGAGAGAGGCCTCTACCGAGGATGTAACCTCGCTTCTTTTGTCCTCCGGAAGGGTTTCAAGCACCGGGGAAAGGAAGGATAGCATCTGGAGGATGCGGGCTTCGGTTTCCGGAATGCCGCGGGTTCGCATGTAGAACTGCGCCTCCGAATCCAGCCGGCCTACGGTCGCCCCATGGGAGCATTTTACGTCATCCGCATATATCTCGAGCTGCGGCCTCGTCTCAACCCGGGCCGCTTCGGAAAGGAGGAGATTGTGGTTTTCCTGGTACGCTTCGGTCTTTTCAGCATCGGGGGCAACTATGATTGTCCCGTCAAAAACCGCCTTTGAAGTGCCTCCGGCTATGCCTTTGAAGAGCTGGCGGGAAATGGCCCCGCCGGAGCGGTGATGGATAGTCGTCCTTAGGCGGATATCTTCGTCGGAAAGGGAAAGGTACAGCCCGTCCAACCTCGCGAGGGCTCCTTCGTCCAGCAGATCGACGCTGATATCGAAAAGGGCATCGCTTCCCGGAAGGGCAAGGCAGGTAAGGTGGAGGTCTCCGCCGGAGGTAACCATATAGCGGCGCTTCACCCCGGCAAAGCAGACTTCCCGGAGGGGACGGTCTACCAGGACGGCTCCTTCAAAAACCGGCTCGGAAGGTATGTATCTGCCGTGTCCCATGATCAGAACCTGTCAAATCCATTCTTTTCAATCTCATCCGCAAGGTCGGGCCCGCCGGTCGCGACGATGCGTCCCGCCTTGAGGACATGGACCACATCGGGATGGACATAATCGAGGAGCTTCCGGTAATGGGTGATGATTATGGCCGAGGTCTCCGGAGTGTGGAGGGAATTGACCCCGTCGGCGACGATTTTCAGGGCGTCCACATCCAGCCCGCTGTCGGTCTCGTCGAGGATGGAAAGGGTCGGTGAGAGCATCGCCATCTGGAAAATCTCATTCCGCTTTTTCTCTCCGCCGGAGAAGCCGACGTTCACCTCACGCTTTGAAAAAGAGGGATTCATGCCGACAAAGGCCATCTTCTCCTTCATCATCTTAAGGAAGTCCGCGGTCTTCAGGGGCTCCTCCCCACGCGCCTTGCGATGGGCCGCAACGGCTGTTTTCATAAAGGAGGTGATGGTCACGCCGGGAATCTCCACCGGGTACTGGAAGGACATGAAAAGGCCTGCCCAGCTGCGCTCTTCCGGAGCCATGGAAAGGAGGTCCCGCCCGTTGAAAGAAACGCTTCCTTCCGTCACTGTGTAGTCCGGTTTCCCGGTCAGGACGGAGCTGAGGGTACTTTTTCCCGCCCCGTTCGGGCCCATGACCGCATGGATTTCGCCGCGGCGGATTGTCATGTCAATGCCGCGGAGAATCTCACGGTCCCCGATTGATGCGTGGAGATTATTGATTTCGAGAAGATTATCCATTTTTCTTATACAGTTTTCGCCAGGTGAACAGCGACCAGATTCCGTTAATCAGGTACAGGCCGCAGACAATCGGCATGAAGATATTGCCAACAGAGAGGTGGAGGAAGATCTGGGTTATGTTGACCAGCATCCAGACAATCCAGCAGTCCCACTTTTTCATAGCCGAGAGCAGCTGGGCCAGAAGAATCAGGGCCGTAACGACGCAGTCGAGATAGGGATGGGGGTCGGACGGGAACATCCTGTCGAGAATCCAGCCCCAGCAGAAGGCGACAAGGGCTGTAACGGCCAGGGCAAAGCCCCGCTCGGTCCAACTAAGCGAACTGACCTTCAGATTTTTTTCATTCTCAGAGCTGCGTTCGTTCTCCTTCGGGTGGGTCCAGCGATAATGGCCCATGATATTGATGGAGAGGGATATCGGCTGGAGGAGGAGGTTTGCATAAAGATTCTTTGTCAGGAACATTACGAAGAGGGCGGCCGTATAGAGATAGCCGACCCAGAAGTTGTACTTCGAGTTCCGGCCCGCGAGAAATACGCAGGTCAGCCCGAGGGCCGAAGTCACTATGTCTATCACCATCCCGCTCATATTCTCTATCCTACTGAGCCCTCAAGGGAAACCTGGAGGAGTTTTTGCGCCTCAACGGCAAATTCCATCGGAAGCCGGGAGAGCACCTCCCGGGCATAACCGTTAACTATCAGACCTACCGCATCTTCCGGCTCGATACCCCGCTGGTTGCAATAGAAAAGCTGGTCCTCGGATATCTTCGAGGTTGTCGCCTCATGTTCCACTATGGAATCCGGATTATAGGTCCGGATATCCGGGAAGGTATGGGCCCCGCAGAGAGGACCGATGAGAAGGGAATCGCACTGGGAGTGGTTCCTCGCCCCGGCAGCAGAGGGGCCGATACGGACAAGTCCCCTGTAGCTGTTCTGGCTCTTCCCCGCGGAAATACCCTTGGAGATAATCCGGCTGCGGGTATCGCGGCCGAGATGGATCATCTTCGTCCCCGTATCCGCCTGCTGGAAATTGTTCGTCACGGCGACGGAATAGAACTCCGAGGAGGAGTGGTCGCCTTTCAGGATAGTCGAGGGGTATTTCCATGTTATCGCCGAGCCGGTTTCTACCTGGGTCCAGCTTAGATGGCTCCCGGAACCCTTGCAAATGCCCCTCTTGGTCACGAGGTTGAGGATTCCTCCCTTCCCTTCGGCATCGCCTGGATACCAGTTCTGGACAGTCGAGTACTTCACGTCCGCATCCTTCTCCACCACTATTTCCACGACGGCGGCATGGAGCTGCTGCTCGTCCCGCATGGGCGCCGTGCACCCCTCCATGTAGCTCACATATGAGCCCTCGTCCGCGACGATCAGGGTCCTTTCAAACTGGCCGGTGCCGCGGGCGTTGATCCGGAAATAGCTGGAGAGGTCCATGGGACAGCGCACCCCCTTCGGAATATAGCAGAAGGAGCCGTCGGAGAAAACGGCCGAATTGAGGGCCGCAAAATAGTTGTCCCCGACCGGAACGACCGTCGCAAGATACTTCCTGACAAGGTCCGGATGCTCTTTTACGGCTTCGGAGAAGGAGCAGAAAATAATTCCCTTCTCGGCAAGAGTTTTCCGGAAAGTCGTCTTCACGGACACCGAGTCGAAAACGGCATCTACCGCGACGACCCCGGCAAGGACCTCCCGCTCGTGAAGCGGAATTCCGAGTTTTTCGAAGGTTTCGGCCAGTTTCGGGTCGATTTCCTTCGGCCTCTCGGAATCCTTCTTCGGAGCGGCGTAGTAGATAATATCCTGAAAATCAATTGGCGGCATATCCAAATGAGCCCAGGAAGGCATTTCCATCTTCTGCCATTTCCTGAAAGCGTCCAGACGGAATTCAAGCAGCCATTCCGGCTCCCCTTTGAGAGCCGAAATGGTCCGCACTATATCTTCATTGAGTCCCTTCGGAACGAACTCCTGCTCCACGTCGGTTACAAACCCTTCCTTATACTCGCCCGAAGTTACCTCTTCGATGATTTTATTCTCCTGCTGAATATCCATGTCCGGTTTTTTGGACTGCAAAGATAATAAAAATACAGATCAGATCTCCACCGGGATTTCTATGACGGGGGTCATGGCATCGGTGCAGAGCTGAACCTTATATGTTCCGCCGTCCGCCTTCCAGTCCATGTCTTCGACGCTGTAGTGGGAGAAGGCATGGTGGTCGAGGTGGATGGTCACGGTCTTGGACTCGCCCTTTCCGAGGCGGACCTTGTCATAGCCCTTCAGCTCGCGTACGGGACGGGGCAGGGAGGGATTGACAGGGGCGAGGTAGACCTGCGGCACGTCTGCACCGGCAACCTTGCCGACGTTCGTCACCTTGAAGCTCACGTCAAAACCGTCTCCGGAAGGGACTACAGCCATGTCGCTGTAGGCAAAGTCCGTATAACTGAGACCGAACCCGAAGGGATATAACGGCTTCTTGCCAAATTTCTCAATTCCGCGGTAGCCGAGGAAGACGCCTTCCTTGTACTCGGCGTACTGGTAACGGCCGAAGCGCTGCTTGTGGGACTTGGCGGTGGCGTTGCCGAGGGCCGTCATCGTCGGATGGTAATTCTTATAGGTCGGATTCTTCTCCTCTGAGCCCCAGAAAGTGAAGGGGAGACGGCCGGAGGGGTTGACCTTTCCCGAAAGGATGGATGCGACCGCGTCACCGAGATTCTGGCCGTCGTACCAGGCCATGAGTATGGCCGCGGCACCGTCAGCCCAGCGGGTAATGTCGATCTCGCCGCCGGAGACCACGACGACAACCACGTTGCTGTTGTGCTTCAGGGCGAAGTCAATAAGGGCATCCTGGCCATCCGGAAGGCCATAGGTGCGGTCATGGCCCTCGCCTTCGGGCTTCTTTCCGAAGCCGACCGCGACAACGACCGTCTTGGCCTTCTCGATTTCCGCAACATGGGCCTTGGGGTCAGCGTAGTACACGCAAGGGTAATTCTTCCCGAGGAGGGACATGCCCGCCTCGATGGTTACGGAGTTCTCCGGGAAGGGGTTCACCTCGCCGCTGCCACCGCCGCAGGGCATATTGTCGGCCATGGGACCGATCAGGGCGATGGTGTTCTTCTTGCCGGGTTTCAGCGGCAGGACGCCATTGTTTTTCAGAAGGACAGGGGCCTCATAGGAGAGTTTCCTGGCAACCTCGTTGGAGAAGGGGTTGTTCTCAGGAATCGAAGAATCAACCGCATTCCTGTCAATCAGATCGAAGGCGAGGAGGGTCTGGAGAATGTTCCGGACCTTCTCGTCAATGTCCTTTTCGCTGATTACGCCGCTCTCCAGCAGGGCCTTGATTTCCTGGGGACGGTACACATAGTTCCGGGGCATTTCGAGGTCAAGGCCGCCCTGGATGCAGCCCTGGGTGCTGTAGGTCGAGGACCAGTCGGACATCACGAGTCCCTCGAAGCCCCACTGCCCGCGGAGGACCGTCCGGATCAGCCAGGGATTCTCAGGGGCATGGACGCCGTTGACCATGTTATAGCTTGTCATGACCGCGCCGACCTTGGCTTCCTGGACCGCCTTGCGGAAGGTCTCGAAGTAGATTTCATGGGCAGTGCGCTCATCGATGACGCTGCTGATTCCATGGCGGTCATACTCGGAGTTATTGAGCGCGTAGTGCTTGATTGTCGCCATGACACCCTCGCTCTGGAGCCCCTTAATATAGCTCACAGCCGTCTCGGAGGCGAGGTACGGATCCTCTCCGAAATACTCGAAGTTTCGGCCGTTCAAGGCGCTGCGGTAGATGTTGACACCGGGGCCGAGCATGATTCCGACTCCACGTGCGCGGGCATCCTGGCCAATTCCCTTACCCATGTCGTAGGCACCTTCACGGTCGAAAGACGCGGCCGCGGCGACTCCGCAGGGATAGAGGGTCGAAATGGTATTGTTTCTGACGCCCTGGGGGCCGTCGGCCATGCGGATGGAGGGAATTCCAAGCCGCTCAATGGCCATGGTGTGGAAGCCGTCGATCTTTCCGGAGATAAAATCTATCTTCTCGTCAAGGGTCATCTTACGGACATACTCCTCCGCACGGTCCTTATGGTGCTGGGTGATTTTCTGAGCCGGGGCAATTCCCGCTGTAAGACAAAGTGAAATAATAGTAATCAGGAACTTTTTCATGGCTATTATTGTGTTAATAAATCTGCAAATACAAGGGCGCTCATCGCTTCGACGATTACCGGGGTGCGAAGGGCAAAACAGGTGTCATGGCGTCCGGGAACGCTGAAAGAAACCTCCTTGCACGCCTCGAAATCGAGGGTTTTCTGGGCTTTGGCTATGCTGGAAGTAGGTTTGAAGGCGACTCGGAAAACTACGGGAGCTCCGTTTGTGATGCCTCCGTTTATTCCTCCCGCCCCGTTTTTGGAAAGGACCGGAACTCCGTCCGCGAGCACTATCGGGTCATTGTGCCGGCTGCCCTTCATGGCTGCTGAAGCGAAGCCGTCGCCGAACTCTATTCCACGGACTCCGGGGATGGAAAAGACGGCATGGGAAAGTAGGGACTCGACGGAATCCCAGAAGGGGTTTCCAAGTCCCATGGGAAGGCCTTCAATCCGGCATTCAACTACCGCGCCGAGGGAATCCCCCTCTTTTGCGGCGGCTGAAAGCTCGCTTTCCCAGAGCTCGCTGTCCGGCTTCTTTCCGCCCCGCCTTTCCGCATCCTCACGGGAAACGCCACCGAGGGCGACAATGGATGCGTTGAACGACACAGGGGTTCCGAGAATTTCCTCAATCTGTTTTTTCGCCACCGTTCCCCCGGCCACCACGGGAAGGGTCAGCCGTCCAGAAAAGGCGCCACCGCCGCGGGGATCGTTGAAGCCGTCAAAGCGGACTGCCGCGGTAAGGTCCGCATGGCCCGGACGCGGTACGCTCGAGAAGGAACTGTAATCGGCGCTATGCGTATTGGTATTCTTAAAAAGCAGGGTCAGGGGAGCTCCGCTGGTAAACCCCTCATAGACGCCGCTGACAATTTCCGTATCATCCGGTTCCACGCGGGGTGTGGTTCCTTTTCCGCCGCTCTTTCGACGGGAAATGTCAGGGACAAAATCTTCTTCGGAAAGGGGAATCCCGGGCAGCACCCCGTCGAGGGTCACTCCGACAAGAGACCCGTGGGATTCTCCGAAAATACTGATTCTGAATTTATTGCCAAAGGTATTCATACAATATGCCTTTCAAACAGTTCAATGAATCCGGGGAAGGATTTTGAGACGCAGGTCTCATCGTCAATGCGGACCGGACTGTCCGCTCCGAGGGAGGCCACCTTGAGGGCCATGACCATGCGATGGTCCCCGAAGGAAGCGAAATCGCCCCCCTTCAGAAGGTTCCCCGTCGCAATCCTCCGGCTAAGGGACATCCCCGTTATAGTCATCACATCGTCGTCCACGCTAACTTCGACGCCCATTTTCGTGAGCATTCCGACAATCGCCGCAGAGCGGTCGGTCTCCTTGTGACGGAGACGGCCGACCCCCGCGATATGGCTCTTTCCGGGACAGAAGCACGCGAGAACGGCAACCACCGGAAAGAGGTCAGGGCAGTTGTTGAGATCGGTATCGAAGCAGTTCAGAGGAGCGCGGCGGAGGCGGACCGTACCGGTCGAGCCCTTTCCGTCCGGACCCTCCTCCTGGGACATGGCGGCTCCGGCATCCATCAGTACATCCATGACCGAAAGGTCGGCCTGGAGCGAGGAAGTGTCCAGCCCGTCAATTTCGACTCCCCCGAAAACCGCTCCCGCAACCAGGAAGGCCGCAGCTCCGGACCAGTCTCCTTCAATATGGAAATCGGCCGCCTGATAACTCTGACGCCCTTTTATATGGAAGGTTACCCCGGTTGCGAGGTTCCAGTCCCCGGTCGTCAGGAACTCGTCGTCGCCCTCGACTTCGCTGGTTATTTCCACCCCGAATTTCTTAAGGACATCGACGGTTATGAACATATAGGGGATGCTTCTCGGATCGGTGACATAGACATCGGAATCCCCAGCGCAAAGCGGGAGGGCCGAGAGCAGGCCGGAAACCAGCTGGGAACCGTCCCGGCCGCTGATTTCCGCCCTTCCGGGAATAAGAGGGCCGGCGACAGTCAGGGGAACCATGCAGTCTGTAGGGCGCATTCCTTGGGAAGGTTCCGCCTCCGGTATGAGGCGTACGCCGAATGAAGCCATGATGTCATGGGCTCCCGCAAGGGGCCGTTTCAGAAGGGTTTTTTCACCCCTTACCCGGACCGGTCCGTCCGAAACGGCTGAAAGGACGGGTATCAACATCCGGGTCAGAAGGCCGGATTCTCCGGTATGGATTTCACGTATTGAGCTGCTGCCGTAAGAAGCCCCCGTTCCGGTAATTTCAAGGGTACACTGCCCTTCCGGGCCTTCTTCCCTCCGAACAATAGCTCCAAGCTCCTCTGCGGCCGAAATCGCGGCTTCGCTGTCGTCGCAGGGAGAATAGCCGCTGAGGCGGGATGTCCCTTCCGAAAGGGCTGCTGCGAGTATGGTCCTCTGGGCAAAACTCTTGGAGGCGGGCATCACAAGGTTCCTTCCGTCGAACCTCTTTCCGGACCCCTCCTTTCCGTAAAGGGCCATGGAAATATCCTTTTGGGCCCACTGGCCGGGAGCGGTGAGTTCGCCATCAGTCAGAGCGGCATAAGTAAAGGGGGCGCCGAGGGAAAGGCAGCGGAGACGGGAGTCATGGCCCTCTTCTCCCATCGCAAAGGCGACGAGAGGGTCTCCGGCGGCATATTCATACAATTCCAGGGCTCGGAGCGCATCGGATGGACTATGGGCCGTAGTTACGATTTTGACGAGCCCCGCGCCGAACATCCGGCACTTGTCGTAAGCCGATCGGAGGGTTTCGGCAGGGGGCGTTCCGGTGAAATCATGGTAAGACCTGATCATTACCGTTCCGTACTGCTGACAGGCGCGGCGAAGGCGCTTGCCGACAGGCGCAGAGGCCTCGATTTCGAGGTCCACATACTTTGCACCCGCCTCGACGGCCAGGGATAGCCGGGCTTCGCAGAGGGACTCGGCGTCCCTTCTGGAACGCGGAAGGCCGTCCAGGGAACCGGACGCGACCTCGCTTATCCGGCAGGTAGCCACAAGGGGCACGTCCGAATAAGAAAAGAGGGTTGCAATTTCCTCGTCACTCAGGGGACATCTGTCCAGCCGTATTTCGGCCATCTCAAGGGCCCCGTCCTCGAGAAGGGTGAAGATTTCTTCAAAAGATCTGTTCTGGATTGAGGTACAAATCATATCTCATCGGGGCTAAGAAACTCTGTCACAACGTCTCCGATATCACGGAGGAGAACAAAACGGACCTTTCCGCCTTCCGCCTTCTTGTCGAAGAACATGGCAGGGCGGAGGGCATCGAGCGGATAAGGGCAATCGGTCCTGAGGCCGGCGCGGCGGAAATCTTCCTCCAGGCGGGAGGCAAGGGCGGGGTTGGACAGGCGGGCCGAAAGGATGATTCCCATAGCGACAGCTTCCCCGTGAGTGATGTCATCCCCCCGAAGCCGGGCCTCATGCTCGATGGCATGGGCGAAGGTATGGCCGAGGTTCAGCTTCACCCTCTCCCCCTTTTCATATGGATCCCTCCCGACTATCGACGCCTTTACCGCCGCTGCGGCAAAAACAAGGTCCTGGAGGGTCTCCGGAGATGGATTGGTAAGCACTTCGACCGCCTTTTCGTAGTTTGAGGAGGTGTTGTCAATAAGGAAGGTCTTCAGCAGCTCGGCCGCTCCGGAGCGGAAATCCCTCTCCGGAAGGGTCCGGAGGAATTCCGAAGAAATGTAGGTGAACTCCGGCTGACGGATGGCTCCGAGCATGTTCTTATAACTGTCGAAGTTGACCCCGGTCTTTCCTCCGATGGCAGCATCGACCATCGCAAGGAGGGTGGTCGGCACGGTGGCGTAACGGATTCCACGCTTGAAGATTGAGGCGGCAAAGCCCGCCATGTCCGTAGTTATTCCGCCTCCGACGGCGAGCACGATGGCCTCGCGGCTTAGTCCGGCTTCCATCATCGACCGGCAAAGCAGCAGGACCGTGTCCATTGACTTTGCTTCTTCGGACACATCCACGGCAACCGAACCCTTCAGGGAAGGGAGTTCCGGAATGGCGGAAGAAACGGCCTCGTCATATATGAGGAAGACCTCCGGATATGCCAGAAGAAGGTCCGGAAGGCCGGAAACCGGCCCGCCTATGACTTTGGAAACTGTCTTTCCTCCGTTTACTACGTCAATCTGCATGAACCCTTACTTATGGATATCGATCGAGCACTTGAAAATCTTGCCGGAGAAGAGGAACGGCGAGGCATAGTCTTCGTTCTGGGGACGGCCCCACTGACGCCCAACCTCGATATAATTCGACTTCGTGCCGAGGTTGATCTTCGATGGAAGCGTCTCCTCGGCTACCTTTTCATCGTCGATATAGAGCCGGAGAAGAGTCTTTTTGCCCTTGAATTCCACATCCGCCTTAACCACCGAAGCGCCCTCGGGGAGAGGACGGGAAGCAACCACCCTGTCTCCCGTAGAGGTCGCATAAACAAGGGCTCCGTCCAGTGCATAAAGGGCAAACCCCTTCTGGGAGACCAGGATTCCATTCGGCTTACGGCCCGCCTCGTCAATATAGACTGTCAGGGTATATGGCTTCCCTCCATTGCCTTCGAAGTAGGAGAACTCGCCATATCCGCGGGTCCCGGTATATACGTCATAATGGGGACGGATAAGGTCGGGATAATTCTCTTCGTCGGCCAGTTTTCCATTCTTGAGCGGATAGATATTGTTCCTCGAGGCGATCTCGTCGAATTCTTTCAGCATCTCTTTCACCTTCTTCGGATACTTCAAGGCGAGGTCATTGCTCTCGTTGAAGTCCTTCTCGAGGTTGTAGAGGTGAACCTCCTTGTCGGGATAGATTCCCTTCCGGAGCCCGTTGACCGCCCCGTTCGGGAACTGGACCTTCCAACCGTCCTTATAGAGGGCGTAAGAAGAGTTCAGCTCGTAATACTGGAGTTTCTTACGGGTCTTTACATCATTGTTTTCCGAGGTTACCGCATAGGCGAAGCTGATCCCTTCGACCGGGTTCTGGGGATAGCCGTTTATTACCTCCGGAACCTTCGACCGGGTAAGTTCCACCGTCGTCGGGAAGATGTCGGTGACATGGGTGTACTGCGTCCTGATTCCGCCCTTTTCCTTGATTCCGGCCGGATAGTACACTATAAGGCCGTCATGGGTTCCGCCTTCGTAGTCGGCCCATTTCTTATAGTAGCGGAAGGGGGTGTTGCAGGCCTGGGCCCAGCCGGTCGGATAGAAGGGCCATGTCCTGTCATCCCCGTAATTGTCATAATTGGCCATCTCCGATTCGAGGAAAGCACGCGTTCTCTCTTCGCTTGGATTGGTTACCTTAAGGCCAACCCTACCACCTTCGCCGGAGGCGCCGTTATCGCCCAGGGCGATGATAATCAGGGTGTTGTCAAGCTCGCCTATCCTCCGGATGAAGTCCACCACGCGGCCGATTTCATAGTCCGCCTCGGACATGAATCCCGCGAAGGCCTCCATCTGGCGGGCGAATATCTTCCTCTCATAGTCACTGAGGGAATCCCACCTCTGGACGTCGTTGTTTACAATAGGCATCCTGGTTCCCTTCGGAACGATGCCCATCCGGATCTGGTTCTCCAGAACCCTCTCGGAATAGACATCCCAGCCCTCGTCAAAGCGGCCCTTGTATTTATCTCTCCATGAAGCATTTACATGGAATGGCGTATGGGAGGTCCCGGGACAGAAGTAAAGAAAGAAGGGCTGCTCGGGGTCGGCAGATTTCCGGTCTGCGATATAGTTGATCGCCTCATTGGCCAGGCGGCGGATGCAGATAAGGGTGTCGTCGGGCTCACGGTGGTTGTCCCGGTACATCATGGGATGCCACTGGTCCTCACCTCCGGAAACCCCGTTAAAACCGTAGTGGTGGTCGAAACCGCGGCCGAGCGGCCAGCGGTTGTAAGGCCCGGCAAAGGTGCCGTCAACATACGGGGCCCCGTTATATTTTCCGATACTGATTGTCGCGTAGCCGTTCTCCCGGAGAACCTCTGCCATGGTTCCGTTCTCCATGGGCATATAGGTGTCATAGCCGGGGGCACCGTACCTGTCGTCGTTGAAGCGGCCGGTGTGGTTGTTGTGGTGATTTCGACCGGTTATAAGGCAGGAGCGGGTCGCCGCACTGATGGCGGCGGTATGGAAATTATTGAACCTCAGGCCGTTCTCGGCAAGATAATCGAGCGTCGGGGTTTCCACAAGACCACCGAATGCTGAACTTACGCCGAATCCGGTATCGTCGAGGATGATCCAGACGACATTGGGTGCGCCCGGGCGGGCCTTCGGGTTGTGCTCCGGATAAGCAGTCCGGGTCTCGGCGACGGTCTTGCCTACATGACCGGTAAAGGGGACTGTGGGACTGTACTGGGCGTTGGCGGCATTCGGAGCTACAAGGGCCCCGCCGGCTGCAAATCCTGTTAAGAGAAGGGTCTTCGATGTCTTCATGGTAACCGTGGGTTTATCGCTGCAATTTACTAAATTTTTCCGGATTTTCGTTAACTTCGCCGCTGTTATGAAAATCGGGAACATCGAACTTGGAGAAAGGCCGCTATTCCTGGCGCCGATGGAGGACGTCACGGACGCGTCGTTCCGGGTGCTCTGCCGCGAGCAGGGCGCCGATATGGTATATACCGAGTTCATATCTTCTGACGGGCTGATCAGGGACGCCGCCAAAGCCATCGCGAAGATGAAAACTTCCGACAGCGAAGCCCCCATCGGCATCCAGATTTACGGAAACCTCCCGGACGCCATGGTCGATGCCGCCAGGATGGCCGACCGCGCGGCGGAAATCGCCGGGGGCCATGGGGCCGACCTCGTGGACATCAATTTCGGCTGTCCCGTTTCGAAAATCGCCGGCAGGGGGGCCGGCAGCGGCATGATGAAGGATCCCGACAAGATGGTTGCCATTACGAAGGCGGTCGTCGAGAGCGTCGGGAAACCGGTGACGGTAAAGACCCGGCTCGGATGGGACGACAACTCGAAAATCATAGTCGAACTCGCTGAGCGGCTCCAGGATGCGGGAATCAGCGCCCTGACCATCCATGGCCGCACCCGCTCCCAGATGTACAAGGGCGAAGCCGACTGGACGCTCATCGGGGAGGTAAAAAACAACCCCCGCATGCACATCCCCATAATCGGGAACGGCGACGTCAATACCCCGGAAAAGGCGAAGGAGAGTTTCGACCGCTACGGCGTTGACGGCATAATGATCGGACGCGCCTCTTTCGGCCACCCGTGGATCTTCTCCGAAATCCGCCACTACCTCGATACCGGGGAGCTGCTCCCTCCGCTCGGAGTCCGCGAAAGGGTCTCCCTGGCAAAACGCCATCTCGGGCTATCTCTGGACCTGAAAGGCCCGGTCACCGGGGTCTATGAGATGCGGCGCCATCTGAGCTGCTATTTCAAGGGGCTCCCGGATTTCAAGGACACCCGGATCCGGCTCGTAACCGAAAAGGACCCGGAGGTCCTAATACAGATTCTGGACTATATCGCCGAGCGCTGGGGTGACACTCCGCTCGATAATCCCGCCGGCGTTTACGGGCTGTAGGGGCTGGGAAAAATTACCTGTATCACTTTCATCGCCTGTGCCACCCTCGGCATCATAAGAGGGAGGGGCCCAAAGAAAGTCGGCATCAGCCGACCGGCCGGGTCCGGGACTTTTGCCATCTGGCAAAAGTCGGAAAGGACAATAGGCCGCAGGGGGTTCGGGGGAATTTTATTCCCTCGTATAAAAGGGAGGGGTCGCCCGAAGGGCGACGGCAGGGAAAGTGATACAGGTAATTTTTCTCCTTCGCTAAAACGGCCAGGATATTTCGGGAATAGAAAATATATCGCTAACTTTGCGCTGTATTATTAGCATTTCAGAATATGGAGCAGCTGTTTTTCGGCAACGGGATCGCCCATTCAATCCTTCTTTTCGCGGTAGTGATAGGGCTGGGGCTGTACCTTGGCCGCTTCAAGATAAAGGGAGTTTCCATCGGATCCACATGGATTCTGTTCGTGGGCATTCTCCTCAGCCATTTCGGACTTAGATGCAATCCGACCATCCTTTCCTTCATGAAGGATTTCGGACTCATTCTCTTCGTATTTTCCATCGGTCTCCAGGTTGGACCGGGTTTCTTTTCTTCTTTCCGGAAAGGCGGAATCCAGCTCAACCTGCTCGCTACGGGACTTGTCGCGATGGCCGTTCTGGTGACGGTCGCGATTCATTTCATCTCCGGAGAAAGCATCTTTACGATGACCGGTGTCATGTCCGGAGCCGTTACCAATACGCCCGGTCTCGGCGCCGCCCAGCAGACGCTCTCTTCCGCAGCGACTGCCCCGGTAGATTCAACCCGCCTTGCCTCCGCCTATGCCGTCGCCTATCCTATCGGTGTTCTCGGTGTCATTGCCATGATTATCCTCAGCCACTCCATCTTCAAGATTGATGACAAACGCGAAAGGGAGGAGCTGGAAAAGGAGCAGAACGCGGGCGACGGAGCAAGGAGGATGCACTGCCAGGTCAGTAACCCGGCAATCTTCGGGAAGACCGTCAGGGAGGTCGTGTCCGACATGGGCGAGAATTTCGTTATCTCGCGGGTTCTCCACGACGGGGAACAGACCGTCCCGGGCCCCGACACAGTGTTCCATGAAGGCGATAAGGTCCTGATTGTCACAAGCGAGAATAACGTGGATACCATCCGGATTATTTTCGGAGAGGAGGTTCCCATGCACCAGAATGACTGGCTGAAGATGGATGAACACATGGTCACCCGCCGGCTCTCCATAACCAAGCGCTCCCTTACCGGGAAACGCCTCGCTGAACTCAGCTTACGGAGGGACCACAACGTTTCGGTCACGAGGGTCATCCGGGCGGGCGTCGAACTGGTCGCCTCTCCCCAGCTGATTCTCCAGATGGGCGACGATATCCAGGTCGTCGGAGCGGAAAGAGACATTGACGACATCGCTAAAATCGTCGGAAACAAGCCCGAAAGTCTCTCCCACCCGAACCTCATTCCGATTTTCTTCGGTATAGCCGTCGGTGTAATCTTCGGCAGCATTCCGATTGCTATTCCCGGTATCCCCCAGCCGATAAAACTGGGACTCGCCGGAGGGCCGCTCATCGTCGCAATCCTTCTCGGACACTTCGGCCCTAAGCTTAGAATCACGACCTACACGACCTCATCGGCGAACATGATGATTCGGGAAATCGGCATATCCTTCTTTATGGCAGCCGTGGGTATCGATGCGGGTAAAACCTTCGTTTTGTCAATTACTTCCGGCGGTTACTGGTGGATTCTCTATGGCGCGCTGATTACCCTTATCCCCGTTCTGACCATTATTCTCGTCTCGCGGCTGGTTTTCAAACGCAATTTCTACGAAATCTGCGGCCTGATTTCCGGAGGAACGACCGACCCGGCAGTCCTCGCCTTCTGCCAGAACATGTACGGAACTGACTATACAAGCGTAAATTACGCCACCGTGTACCCCTTAAGCATGTTCCTCAGGGTACTGGCGGCGCAGCTTCTGATAGTATTCGCTCTTTAGACTCCCCCGGCTCCGGCTTCCTGCTTCTTCCACTCCTGAGGGGTCATGCCAGTGCGGGCCTTGAAGGTTCGGAAGAAGGATTGTTCATTTGCAAAACCCGAATCCTCGGCGACTTCTGCAAGTACCTTTTCAGGATGGGAAAGCATCTGGTCTTTGGCGTATCTGATGCGGTAATCCGCAATAAAATCGGGGAAGGTGGTGCCGTACTGGGCATTGATGCATGCCGACACATATGATACATTGGTCCCGAGGGCCTTTGCAACATCCGCTTTTGTCAGCCCCTTCCTGAGGAAAATCCTGTCTTTCTCCATCAGTTCGATGATTCTGGTAAGGAGGTCTTTTCCGGCGACGGGCGCCGACACTTCCCTCTCAGGAGCGGCTGGAGCTTTCTTTACGTAAAGGACAAAAAGGAAGACACAGAGAATAAACAGAAGGGAGGCAAGAACAATCCATCCCAGGGGAACATTCCTGCTTTTCCCGGGCTCCGGGCGGAAAATGAAGCAGGAAGAAAATGGTGTATAATTATCCTTCCCGATCCCTCCGATGAGAACGACACCTCCGTTCGGAAGCACTGCACACGAATAATCGCTGGCGGAATCGTCTTCCCTCCGGGTATAATACAATACAAGTTCCGCCTTCTCACCGTCGAATTCCGGATTATAATTTACCCTTAGAAAATAGCACCTTCCCGTTTCCGACACCCCGCCCAGATAGGCATAGCGACGGGAGCGGTCCGTATGGAAAAAGAGTCCCCACCTTATCTTCTCCCCGTCGATGCCGGAACATGGAATCTCCGCCGTGGTTTCAAGAAGCGAAAACCTGTCCCCATTCACCCTTACAAAGCCGTAGCGAAGGAGAGAATCTGCCCTGGAGACAACTGGAATAAGGTGATCGAATTTCCCGATTGAGTATTCCCGCTCGAAAAAACGGAATGTCCTGACAGAAGGGCTCCACTCCCGGAAAACCTCCGGAAAGAAGGGCTCTCCGCAAAGGCGGTCCACAATGGGTTCGACCGGTTCACCGCGAATGCCCTGTGCCCCAAATATCAGAACGTCGCCTTCGCTGCATGGAAAGATATACGGACTCGACCTCTGGACCGAAACACCCGTCTCTTTGACTGCCCCCGATTCCGGAGAATAGATTTCAGTGCAGTCCTCGGCGTACCAGTTGCCGCTCACAACGACCCTCCCGTCCGGAAGGACAACCGCAGAACTGTAGGCACGCTTATGTCCAAGTATGGATACCGGGATGAATTTGCGGTGCTTTGTAATGTAGTTCTCGACGCCCCATGTCTGTCCTATCCCAAAGGGTTCGGAAGAGCCGCCTCCGACAAGCAGGGAGCCGTCCGGCATAAAGGCAGTAAAACCGCCGTCATGGGGATAAAAAGACGGGGAGGAGTCATACCAGGCACCGTTTTTATAATATTCCGCGGTATTTGTCGGCAGAAAACCTGTCGTATGACCACCCAGCACATGAATTTCATCCCCATCGCAGAAAACGATGCCCGCGGCGCGGGGAGTCTTCATGTCCGGAAGCCGCTCAAGTTCAATCTTTTTGACAGGCACTCCCTGCAACTCCGACACTGCCTGCTCTCCGTCGCTGTTGGGAGAGCAGGCAATGACGAGGGTCGCAAATATGACTGTCAAGCGTTTGTCCACGCCCAAAGATAGGGATTATTTTTTTGTATACGTCCCGCTGGGCATGATAAGTTTACCGTCACTTATGTAGATGTAAAAAACCTGGCTCCAGCCAGAATCATACGACTCCCACTGCTCGGCTTCAAGCGTAACAGGGTCGACCTTGTAATAAACATACTCATTCTGCTGGGTCGCTTGATTCCAGCCAAGGGTCTTGTATGAGCTGTAGGCCTTCTTGTATTCAAACGTAAGCACATTTTTATTCAGGGACCAGGTGCCTGTGTCCTTGCGTACCGAGTATCCTCCTTCCGCTTCATTATTCGGCCATGCAGAGTACCATGTAAAGCTGTTGTTCTCGAAGATGATACGGTCGATTGACGAGTCTGCTGTCAACTCCCACGTACCCTTGAGATCGGACGCTCCGAATTTGACATCAGCTCCTTCCTTGAAAAACAGTATCGGACCGTTGTTTTCACGGAAATTCTCAGAGTTCTCGACAAAATAATCATTTTCCCATGTACACCAGGCAACAGCTCCTTCATTTTTTACGAACGTAATGGTCCGGACCTTATTCCACTCAGTGTTGAAAAAATCCGCTTCCTTCATCACGTGCGTCTCATAATCCTCTTCAAAGAATTTTGTCGCGGTAGTCGTAACAACGTTGTTTTCGTATTTGTAAGTACCGGTATCTCTCAGCTTTCCGCTGGCTCCGTCCCAGGTCCAGGAATAGGAACCGTCCTTGTTGAACGTAACATCAAAGTAATGATACTCATCGGCTCTCATGAGCCACGTGCCCAAGATACTGTCGTCTCCGGAAAAGCTGTCCGGTTCAGGTTTGCTGCAGGAAACAGCGAAAGCGGCAGACAACGCCAATGCAATAAAAAATAGTCTTTTCATTTTTTTCCTATTTTGTTTGAGCCAAAATTACGCAAGCACTGCCGTTCCCGGCATACCAAATCGGATAATTTTGATTAACAAAACAACAATCGACTAGCCGCGAACGCCTTCAATTCGTTTTTTGACCCCCGCCGCGAAGAATAGCTTATACAAATACTTTATGCGAAATTACCGTATAGCAACTACTTCTTTTTCAGCTGGAATGTGTCCCTGTTGATTTTTGCCTCAAGGGTATCTCCCCGAAGGACAACGGTCCAGGTCGTTTTTTCCGCTGTTTCCACAAAGTACTCGGGCGTTTCATACCACGGATTTGATTCCATGGTATCAACGTCATAATCATAAATTGTGTACTCCAGGGGGGACATGCTGGAAATGAAATGAGACGCGAACTTTTTCTTTGGAGTCATGGTGAGGACGCCGTCGGCATATTCCCATGTTCCGGACTCCTTGTTCCCAACATTCTCCAGCTTATATTCCCCGCTCACCCGGACAATCTCCTGGTACATATGCCAGACCGTATAAGTATTGCCGTCAAAAGCAATCCTGTACTTCTGGGTATATCCCTGCGCCATATCATGCTCAACGCTCCCTTCCCAGGTACCCTTAAGGGTTGTCTCGTTGATTTCAACAACTTCTGTATCAGGAGCATCGCCATTACAAGCTGCCAGACAAAAAACCGCTATAAATAAAGCGTATACATAATACTTTGTTTTCATAAGGGACTTCTTGGTCTATTTGTTTCATTAAAAATATACACTCAGGTGCAAATAATCAAGCCGTTTGTTGTTTTGAATCATTTATTGTATGATTTGAAAACGCTTCACCGCTTCAAAAGGCGGTTTCTCAGCTCTCGCGGAAGAAGAAAGGGAGGGAGGTGGATGTTGGGAGGGGGGAGGGCGAAAAGAAAAAAGACCGCGGGAAGCGGTCTTTCTCTTGTGCCCCAAGCGGGAATCGAACCCGCACGGCTTTAAAGGCCACTGGATTTTGAGTCCAGCGCGTCTACCAATTCCGCCATCAGGGCGGGAGCGGATGCAAAGATAGATATTTTTAGCGGCTTTGCAAAAGGGGCTACGGCAAAGTTTTTGCGGGAAGAGGGCCCGGAACACGAAAAAACAACCATCATCATGAAAAACATTCTATCGGCATGTATTATAGGCGCCAGCATCATTGTTTTCGGCTGCCTTCTCAAAAGCGGAATGGACCACTTCACGGACAAGAACCGGGTTGTAACCGTCAAGGGACTCTCGGAGCAGGAAGTTCCGGCAGACCTGGTCACATGGACACTGAGCGTATATGAAACCGGAAACGACCTCCCGGCCCTGTACGACAAGATGATTGCGACGAACGGGAAGGTCACCGCCTTCCTGAAAAACAACGGCATTGAGCAGGAAGAGATTTCCATCACCCCGCCCGATGTTGACGACCGTATCTCCAACCGGTACTCCAATGAATATATCCCCTTCAACTACAAGCTTACGACCCGGATCAGCGTTCGCTCGAAGAACGTTTCTCTGGTCCGCTCCATCATCGACCGGCAGGGAGAACTGATTCGCCAGGGTATCGCTCTCGGCGGCTATAATCCAATCAGTTATGAGTACACCGGCTTCCAGGAGATGAAACCGAAGATGCTCGAGGAGGCAATCGCCAATGCCCGCGAAAGCGCCGAACAGTTTGCGAAGAATTCCGGGAGCCGCATCGGCCGCATCATTACTGCCGATCAGGGACAGTTCTCCATCACCGAATCCGACGAGCGTCCGGATGTAAAGAAGATCCGCGTAGTCAGCACGGTAAAGTATGCTCTTAAAAATTAGGCAAATACACTTAAAAACACGACTGTCCCCTTCCAAATTGAAAGAAATTTCACTACATTTGCGGGATTTTTAAATCATCCTCCAAATGATAGACAGAATCCTGTTGTTTCCATACACCCTGACGCTCGCCCTTAGGGATTACGTTTTCCGGAAAGGGCTTGTCAAGAGTCAGAAAGCGGAGGTGCCGACAATCTGTGTCGGCAATATCTCCGTTGGTGGAACCGGCAAGACTCCTCATGCGGAGATGATCATAAAAACCCTTCTGAGAAGCGACGAATGGGGTTTCCGCAACATAGCCGTCCTCTCCCGGGGCTATAAGCGCAAATCGAAGGGATTCCAGAAAGTTACCCGCGACGGCGTCGCCTCCCTCTATGGGGACGAGCCGCTCCAGATTGCTAAAAAATTCCCCTCGGTAACTGTCGCCGTTGACCGTAACCGCGTTGAAGGGTGCCGCTTCCTTTGTCACCCGGAAGAACTTGCGGACAGCAAAAAAGCCAGGCGCTGCATCGAAAAGACGCTGCCCTCATCCGATATCATTATCCTGGACGACGGTTTCCAGTATCGGAAACTCCGCGCCGATGTGAACGTCGTACTCGTAGATTATAACCGGCCGATTCACAAGGACATGCTCCTGCCGCTCGGGCGTCTTCGCGACCTCCCGAGGAGAATCCGCGAAGCCGATATCATCGTGGTGACGAAATGCCCCCCTTACCTCGACCAGTGGGAGAAGGGAAAATGGGCCCAGTACCTCAACGTGGAAGGTTTCAGCACGGCAACATGCAAGGGCTTCAGCTGTGAAGGCAAGGAGCAGACCCTCCTCTTCTCCCATATCGGCTACAGGGACATGAATCCTGTATATGAGGACGCCGACGGAAGGTTCATCTACGCCAAACGGCTCATCCTCTTCAGCGGAATAGCCCGTGACACCCAGATTCGGAACTACCTTTCCGACAAGTACCGCATCGTCCGTAAATTCAATTTTCCGGACCATCACAGGTACACTTCCGCCGACATCCGCTCAATCCTTCATGCCGTCGAGGAGAACCCGACCGCGGTCGTAGCCACGACGGAGAAGGACGCCCAGAGGGTCGTGGATACGAAAAACGTCCCCGAAACACTTCGGGAACGCCTTTTCCAGGTCCCTATAGAAGTCTCGTTCCTCTCGGAACAGGAAAAAGAGATCTTCGAGGAAACGCTTCTTCGGCTCGTAAGGGAAAGGAGAAACCGGTAAGCTACCTTTCCAGCACATCATTCTGAATCCGGACGGATTCTTCATGGATGGCCGTGAAAACCGTCTCGATGAACTCCTCTGAAAGCCCGCTCTGCCGGGCTTTTTCTTTCATCTTCTCCAGGATGGAATCCCAGCGGGATGTCTGTAGAATCGCGATATTGTGGTCCTTCTTGTACTGCCCGATCTTCCGGCTGATCCCCATTCGGGTATTGAAGGCGTAGAGAAGGTTCTCATCGATAATGTCAATCTGGGCACGGAGCTGATCGATGCCCTCGCGGTATTCGCGGCTGTCGGAATCATTGTCCCGGACGACAATCGACTCCAGCATATGCTGCAGGGCCTTCGGGGTGAGCTGCTGCGAGGCATCGCTGAGGGCCGCGGAAGGGTTGCAGTGGGACTCGATCATGAGCCCGTCCAGGCCGAGGTCCATGGCCCTCTGGGATATTTCCTGGAGGTAATCGCGGCTGCCGCCCATATGGCTCGGATCGGCGAAAAACGGGAGCTCAGGGTAGCGGGTGCGGAGTTCAATGGCGATTTTCCAGAGCGGGTCATTGCGGTAGGCCATCTTCTCGGAGGAGGAGAAACCGCGGTGGATGACGCCGAGCTTCTTCACACCGGCCCGGTTCAGCCGCTCCAGGGCGCCTATCCAGAGGTCCAGGTCGGGGTTGACCGGATTCTTGACAAGGACCGGAATATCGGTATCGGAGAGGGCGTCCGCGATTTCCTGGACAAGGAAGGGATTCGCCGTCGTCCTCGCACCCAGCCAGACCATGTCCACCCCGTACTTGATGCACTCGAAGACATGTTTGTCGCCGGCAACCTCCGTTGCGACCTTCATCCCGTAATCGCGCTTTACCTGCTGGAGCCATTTCAGGCCGGGGGTACCGACCCCTTCGAAGGAGCCCGGGTGGGTCCGGGGCTTCCAAATGCCGGCGCGGAATACATGGATGCCGAAGGCGGCAAGGCCCGCTGCGGTCTCAAGGACCTGCTCCTGGCTTTCAGCGCTGCAGGGCCCTGCAATGACCATGGGCCTGGGGAGAGTGAAAAAACCCCATTCAGAAACGGGGACAATATCGAGTGTCTTTGCCATTATCTGATAATCTTTCTGATCCGGTTTGCTTCCTCGATGAGCTCCCGGATACGGCCCTCGTCAAAATCGGCGATGGCGTCCCGGAAACTGCTCATCTTGTCAATATATGTGTCGATTACACGGAGGACGTTGTCCCGGTTCTGGGTCAGGATCGGCACCCACATGTCTGCATTGGACTTGGCGAGGCGTACCGTGGAGGAAAAACCGCCGGAAGCCAGGTCGAAAATATGCTTCTCATCCTTCTCCTTGTCGAGGACGGTCAGCGCAAGCGCGAACGAAGTGACATGGGAAATATGGGAGACATACGCCGTATGGACATCGTGGTTGGCGGAGTTCATGTAAATCGGGCGCATGTTGAGGGTCTCATAGAGGGTCTCTATGGTCTTCAGATGCTTCGGGGACGATTCTTCCACGTCCGCGAAAATACAGGCCCTGCCGTCGAAAAGGTTGGGCATGGCCGCCCAGGGGCCGGAATATTCCGTTCCGGCCATGGGGTGGGTCGAGACGAACTGGGGCCGGCAGCTGTGGTAGCGCGTAGCAAGGCAGATCTGCTCCTTGACAGAGCAGGTGTCAATCACAATCCTGTCCTTAGAACCACTCCTTTCGAAACGGTCCAGAATATCGCAGACCATCTTCACCGCATCTCCGACAGGAACGGCAACTACCACAATATCAGCTTCTTCTACGCATCGTTCATATGAAACGACCTCGTCGACCAGCCCTATTTTCTCTGCGGCGGAGGCATTGACCGGGTCCGACTCCACGCCTATAACCCGGTCGGCGAAACCCCTACGACGGAGGTCTATCGCCATCGAGCCCCCGATGAGGCCCAGTCCTATGATTCCTACCTGCATATATGATCCTTTATTCTTTGCTGCGCCTCACGGAGCGTCTCCACCGGAGCGCACAGCGAAACGCGGATAAAATGTTCTCCGTTCTTCCCGAAGATGAATCCCGGGGTAATGAAAACTCCTGCCTTGTAGAGTACCTCGTCGGAAATTACCTCGCCAGGCGTCCTGGAAGGGTCGGAAACCCCCTCGGGAACCTTTCCCCAGAGGAAAAGCCCGCTGCTGTCCGCGTTGTACTTAACTCCGAGCAGGTCGAAGATTTTTCCTGCCTCAACCCGGCGGCGCCTATATTCTTCATTGAGCGAACGGTACCACTCCGGACCCTCTCCAAGGGCTGCGACCGCGGCCTCCTGGAGCGGACGGAACATGCCGCTGTCCATCTGGGTCTTTACCTTCAGGATTTCTGAAAGGAGGTCGGCGTCCCCGGCGACCATGCCGATACGCCAGCCGCTCATATTGTGGGCCTTGCTGAGAGAATTCAGCTCCAGACAGCATTCCCTGGCCCCTTCCGCCCCGAAAATCGAAAGCGGCTCATCGGTCAGGATGAAGCTGTACGGGTTGTCATTCACGATGAGAATCCCATGGTCCCGGCCAAAATCCACTATACGCTGATACAGGGCGCGGGTCGCCTTCCCTCCGGTCGGCATGTTCGGATAGTTCGTCCACATTATCTTGACCCCGCTGAGGTCCATCTTCTCAAGCGCCTCAAAATCCGGCTGCCAGCCCTTCTCCTCGAGGAGGTCGTACCGGACCATCTTCGCTCCCGTAAGGAGCGAGGCGGAAGTATAGGTCGGATAACCCGGATCCGGGACGAGAACCTTGTCGCCAGGATTGAGGAAGGTCATGGAAATCAGGAGAATACCCTCCTTTGATCCGACCAGGGGACGAATCTCGGTCTCGGGATTCAGAGTAACATGATAATACCGCTCATACCATTTGGCAAACCCCTCCCTGAGCTCCGGTATACCGGTATAGCTCTGGTACTTATGAAATCCCTTCTTCGGAGCTGCCGCAGTGAGGGCTTCAATTGCACTCTTCGGAGGCATGCCGTCAGGAGCCCCGATTCCGAGATTTATGACGGGGGCTTCTCCGCGGGACGAGCGTTCCGCATTGATCTTTGCAAGCTCGCGGTTCTTGACAGAAAAATAATACTCCTTTACGGAGCCGGTCCTTAGAGCGGGTTCTATTATCATAATATACTGATTTTCACTATATTGCCGCCTTGTACTCTCCCAGGACGGCCAGATCCTCGATGAGGGGACGGACGGCCGAGAGGGCCTGGTGATAGCGGAGGGGGTCTTCGAACTTGATGTCGGCATAGAAGAAATACTGCCACTCGCGCCCGGGAATCGGAAGGGACTGAATTCTCGTCAGATTCATGTCATAGAAGGAGAGGATTGTCAGTATATGGGCCAGGGACCCGGGTTTATGCGGCAGGGTGAAACAGAGGGAGGCCTTATCCACGGCCGCTTCCGGAAGCTCCACCGCATCGTCAAAGATTAGAAAGCGGGTGAAATTCTGTTTGTACGTCTCGATACTCCGTCGGAGGATTTCAAGTCCATAAAGCTCCGCCGCAAGGGAAGACGCCACGGCCCCAACGCCGCGAATCCCATCCTCAGCTATCTCAGCGGCACTTTTTGCGGTATCCTCCGACTCGACAAGCTTTATCCATGGACACTCCTTCTCGAAAAAATCCCGGGTCTGGTTGATGGCCATGTAATGGGTCCTCACCTCGACGATGTCCCTGAGGGACTGGCCGGGAAGGGCCATGAGGTTCTGCTCGATACGGAGATACACCTCTCCCTTTACCTTCCGGTCGTACTTTCTAAGGAGCTCGAAATTATGGATCAGACCGCCTGAAACTGTATTTTCGATGGCCATGACTGCCGCATCCGCCCGGCCCTCCGAAAGGGCCCGGTAAAGGTCTTCGAAGGTATCGCACTCGACTATGTCAGGGACAAAGCCGGACTGGGCATAGAACTGCCGGGCCGCCTGCTCGTGGAAACACCCTTTGTAACCCTGTATCGCAACGCGTTTCACACCGTAAGGATCTCTTTTTCCTTGGCAGCGATGATTTCGTCAATCTTCTTGACCCACTTGTCGGTCACTTTCTGGAGCTCTTCCTCGCCTTCCTTTTCGCCATCCTCGGTCAGTCCTTCATTCTTCTGGGCCTTTTTCAGGAGGTCGATGCCGTCACGGCGGGCGTTGCGGACAGAAACCTTGGAAGTCTCGCCGGCGGCCTTCGCCTTCTTGATGAGTTCACGGCGACGCTCCTCGGTAAGGGCGGGAACGACGCAGCGGATTACCTCACCGTTGTTCGACGGGGTCAGTCCAACATTGGCGTCGAGAATCGCCTTTTCAACCTTTCCGATAAGGGTGCGCTCCCAGGGCTGAATAACGATGGTCTTGGCATCCGGGGTAGTAATGGACGCAACCTGGTTCAGCGGGGTCTGGGTTCCGTAATAATCGACGGAAACGCCGTTGAAGATGGACGGGTTGGCTTTTCCGACCCGGTAGGTCTTGAGGTCTTCCTCGAGGAAATCGACTGAATCCTGCATCTTGGCGGAAATGCTGTCGACTATTTCTTTCGCGCGTGGTAACATATCTTTTTTTCGTTTAGTTATCGGTGCAAATATAATGAATCTTGCCTAAACATGGACAAGGGTCCCAACCTTTTCTCCCTCGAGAAGGCGGGTAAGATTGCCGGGGCAGTTCATGTCAAAGACGATTATCGGCATGTTCCCTTCGGAGCAGAGGGCGAAGGCGGTCTGGTCCATGACCTTAAGGTGTTTGGAAATCGCCTCGTCAAAGGTCAGGTCTTCATATTTAACCGCAGTCGGATCCTTTTCCGGATCGGCGGTATAGACCCCGTCGACCCTGGTTCCCTTCAGGAGGGCATCCGCCCCGATTTCGAGGGCCCTCAGGGCCGCTCCGGAATCGGTCGTGAAGAAGGGGTTTCCGGTACCTCCGGAAATAAGGGCTACGCCGCCTCTTTCGAGCACCTTTACCGCATCGTCCCTCATATAGTACTTTGCGACCGGCTCCATGGGAGTTGCCGTAAATACCTGGGCATCAACGCCATGGTCCTTGATAAACATCGAAAGGGCGAGGGAGTTGATAACCGTCGCAAGCATACCCATCTTGTCTCCATCGACACGGTCGAAGCCCTTCCCGACGCCCTGGAGCCCGCGGAAGATGTTTCCTCCGCCGTTCACGATTGCAATCTGGAGGCCGGCTTTGGCCGCAGCCGCTATTTCTTTCGCATAGGCATCGAGACTTGCGGTATCCAGCCCCTTGCCTGCATTTCCGCCCAGACTCTCGCCGCTGAGCTTCAATAATACTCTCTTATACATAAACCTGTTTTTTGCAGATAAACTTGCAGATTTACAAATTTAATGATTTCTCACGGAAAATTATGAAACTTCACTGAAAGAAATTATCTTTGTATGATTATTTACGAAAACAACAAATACCAAATATGGCTAAATTCCTTACCTCCTCGATTGGAAAGAAGTTCGTCCAGAGCATCAGCGGCGCCTTCCTTATCCTTTTCCTGCTCCTGCACGGAACGATCAACTTTTTCTCTGTGATTGATACCTTTACCGGCAAATACGGAATCGCTCTTCCGGACGAGAAACTCTTCACTCCCGGAGACGGTCTCTTCAAACTGGGTTGTGACTTCATGTCCACTCCGGTTATAGATATCATGGTTCCGATTCTCGCACTCGGTATCCTCATCCATATCGGATTCGGAATCTGGCTCTCCGTCGAGAACTACCGCAAGCGCGGCGGCGTCAAGCGTTACGAGGTGGCAAGCAAAGCCAAAGCAGACTCATGGTCCGCAAAGAACATGTTCGTCCTCGGTCTCGTAATCCTCGGTCTCCTCTTCTTCCATCTCTCCCACTTCTGGGCAAAGATGCAGCTCCAGGAATTCATGGGTGCCGAAGCGGCAAACAACCCTTATGCCCTTCTCAACCAGACTTTCGGAAACATCTGGGTACTCCTTATTTACATAGTCTGGTTCGTCGCCATCTGGCTCCACCTCAACCATGGCTTCTGGAGCATGTTCCAGTCCATCGGCTGGAACAACAAGATCTGGCTCAAGCGCCTGAAGGTAATCAGCGTAGTAGTCAGCACGATCATCATTATCCTCTTTGTCGCGGCAGCCGTCAACGGCTACCTCCAGGCAAACTTCATCAAAGCTCCTCTGACGCTGTAGGAGTCACTTTAAAACCCCGTCTGACACACGTCAGATGGGGTTTTTCTTTAAAACTTAACCACGACTTAACCACAGTCCTTTATAATATCACCTCCGCCGGCGGATTCTCCCCGATGAACATAGTGAAGTAGATGGGAAGGTAGGTCAAGTAACCATCCTGCTTGATATCTTTTGCATTGGACATGACATACGCCTGTTTTACCCTGTAATCGGGATTTGACATAAAGGTATTCAGCGCCCGATGAATGGTGTAATCTTTTCCGGACTTTACTTCTATGGGCATTATGGCGGCATTGTCGTAGTCATCCAGAATGAATTCAACTTCGCCGTGTGCTTTGTTGTCATAGTAGAACAATTGCTTGATGCCATGGGCCTTCAACTCAGATGCGACCACGGTCTCATATACGCTTCCGAGATTGACGCTGAGCCGGTCATTCATCACTGCATCAATGTTATACTTGTACAGTTCATTGGTGAGCAGTCCGACATCATTCATATACAGTTTGAGAAGGTTCTTGCTCTCCGATTCCTTCAACGGGAATGTCGGTGATGAAATGGCCTTAACATCAAGGCAAATCCCTGCGCCAATGATATAATCGAATTCATCCCGGTAGTCATTGCTGCGTTTGTCTCCCTTTTCCGCGATATCCTTGTATACAATGCGTTTCTTCTTGTTAGCCATCAGGGAGGGAACCATATTGTATATTCTAGTTATCTGTAATTTATGATCTTCATCATATTGGGCGGCATCCACTCCATATAAAGCATGGATGGAATCGTGTATAGCCCTCACTGCAACCATATTCCTGGTGTTCAGAAATTCATTCACGGCATCGGGAAGGCCACCTACCAGCAAATACTTTTTGAACAGATCAAGCATCTTTGCATGCATCGCGTCATCAAGACTCTCCCGTGCGAAGAACCTCTTCTCCAGTATGCCGATTGCCGCATCGGAAAACCCGTTTGCCCAAAGGAATTCCTCAAAGTCCAGCGGAAACATGTGATTGATGAGAATATCTCCTGCTGGGACGGAGGGAGTGTTCCTGAGAGTAACACCCAGGAGGGAACCGCTGGCGATATAGGTGAATCGCCCTTCTTTCCTCAGAAACCTCAGAAGTGTCAGAAGGTGAGGATATGCCTGAATCTCATCAAGGAAGACAATGGTGTCCTCCTTGTTTCCTTTCATCTTATCTCCGGCAATAGTGCTGAGACGGAAATAAAACTCTTCGGTGGTTGTCGCATTCTCAAAGAGTTTATCGCCGGCCTTGTCCTCTACAAAGTCAATCTCTATGTAGTTGGGGAACAGTTCCTGCGCCACATCACGGATAATAAAAGATTTGCCAATCTGGCGGGCACCATCTATTACCATAATTTTGGTATCCCGGCTTGCAAGATGGTTGTAAATAACGGGACGAATCTTTCTTCTAAGCATATCTACAGTCTTTATTTGGTGCAAATATACGCTTTTCCATGGAATTACAATGCGAAAATATACGCTTTTCCATAATATTTAAAGGATCTTTTGCCCGCTTTTCCAATAATGCGCGGCAATTAAATGCAATGTGCTAAATGGTTAGTATGCAATCATTTGAAAGTTAGCTTACTGTAGGAGTCACTTCAAAACCCCGTTTGACACACGTCAGATGGGGTTTTTCTTTATTTCTGTACCACCGCTGTACCACGGATCATACAATCAATTACCATTTCAAGCAACCGAGCGGTATAACCTTGACGCTGTCCTGGCGGGTATATGCCATCTTGCCACCGGTGAGTACGATGAGTAGGTCGGGCTCTCGGATGGGATTCTGCTTTTCTTCCTTGTTATGCTCACAGA